>JBBECT010000004.1:320302-966218 GCA_040881665.1 Actinomycetota bacterium | reverse complement strand
CGTGCCGATGTTGACGTGCGGCTTGTTCCGCTCGAACTTCTGCTTGGACATGCTCCCGGTTCCTTCCCTGGTCGCGTCGTGCCGCCGTCGGCCGGCGTCTCGGGCCGTGGTCCGTAGCGGGGGGCGGGATCGAACCGCCGACACAGCGATTATGAGCCGCTTGCTCTGCCACTGAGCTACCCCGCCTGAGCAGCAGATACTACCGAGCGGGCCGCCGTCCCGACACGCGTTTCGTTGCTACCCCGCGGGAGGCGGTACGGTTCCGGGCTCCGGAACGGCAACCGCTCGACGTGATGGGAGGACTCGCTGTGGAGGTGCTGTATGCCACGGACGGATCCGAGGCCGCTCAGGCGGTCGGCGAGATCCTGGAGAAGCTCGGCCGGCGCGATGACGTCCGCGTCACCGTGCTCGCGGTCGCTCCCCCGATCGAGGGCGAGCCGAACCCGCTGATCGAGGACGCGGTCAAGCGCCTGCAGGCGGCGGGCTTCGAGGCGCGCGGTCTCGAGGAGGCCGCGAAGGACGCCGGCGCCCACATCGTCGAAGTCGCCGAGCGGGAGGGCGCCGACCTGATCGCGATCGGCGCGGGCCAGAAGACGTGGCTCGACCGCCTGATGCTCGGCAGCGTCAGCACCCGCGTGCTGCACGCCGCACAGGTATCGACCCTGCTCACGCACCGATCCCCTACCGACACCGTTCCCGCGCGGGTGCTCGTCGGCTCCGACGGCTCCTCCGACGGGGCGCTCGCGCTCCGCGAGCTCGTCGCCCTCGCCGACGCCGAGCGATGCGAGGTCGAGGTGCTCTCCGTCGTGCAGCTGCCCGCTCCCACGCCGACCGCGACGGGCTTCGCGACCGAGGCGTTCGACGAGCACGTCGGGGCCGAGCTCACCGCGGCGGCGGAGCAGATCGCCGAGAGGGCAGCGACCGAGCTGGAGACCGCCGGATTCCGTGTGCACCGCGCGACGCCGATGGGAGCGGCCTCGATGCGGCTCTTGGAGCGGGCCGAGGAATGGGGCGCGGACCTCGTCGTCGTCGGGTCACGCGGGATGGGACCGGTCGATCGCGTCGTGCTCGGATCGGTGAGCGACAAGGTGGCACGTCATGCGCGCGCCGGTCTGATCGCGCGCCGAGCTGACCGCTGACCCGCTGACCGCCGACCGAGTTCGGAGCCGGAGCGGGGATTTGAACCCCGGACCTACGCCTTACCATGGCGTTGCTCTACCCCTGAGCTACTCCGGCGGAGGGCGCATCGATGCTAGCACCCGCACCGGGCCGGGCAGCTCGAGCCGACCGTGGCACGATGTGTCCGTGCGACGACGGATCCTCCCGTTCGTTCCGTTCCTCCTGCTCGCCGCCTGCGGCGGCGTCTCGGACCCGAGTGGCCAGTGCGAACCCGGCGCTGCCACCTATCCCCTCTGGTTCGGCCCGGGACGCGACCGGGAGCGGATCGAGGTCCAGATCGCGAACGACGATGCGGAACGGGCGCGCGGTCTGATGGGCCGCACGGAGTTGGGGGCGCGCGAGGGGATGGTGTTCCTGCACGAGGAACCGACGCGGACCGGTTTCTGGATGAAGGGCACCTCGATCCCCCTGACGGTCGCGTTCTGGGGAACGGACGGACGGATATCCGAGATCGTCGACCTGGAGCCGTGCGAGGACGACCCATGCCCGGTCTCCACGCCGGCGCAGGAGTACATCGGCGCGGTCGAGGTCGCCCGAGGGAACCTGGAGCGGCTCGGGGTCGAGGTCGGCGATCGGGTGGATCTGGGGTTCGGCTGTGCCTGAGCCCACCGTCGGATGCCTGCTGTGCTCCGCCGAGCGGGTCACCACCTGGCACTTCGAGGACGACGCGTGCTGGGTCGCCGACTGCCTGGTGTGCCGCACGCCGATGGTCGTCTGGCGAACGCACGGACTCCCCGACGCGGAGCTGGAACGCACCCTGCTCGCGTGCCTAGAGGCGGTCGCCTCCGCGCGCTACGGGACGGACGGCTTCTGGATCGACGACGAGCGGCGACGGATCCCCGATCACTGGCACGCGCACGCCCGTCCGGCCGACGGGTTCTTCGATCCGGCGTCGGACCTTTACGGCGCAACCTGGTGAGCGGTACAGTTCTCCGCCGGACGGCCGCGAGGTCGATCCGGTTCGAACCGACACGAGAGTCCGAACGAGAGGAGAGGTTCATGCGAGGCGCATCCCCCCGCGTCCGCCGGCTCGCGCTGGTGGCGGCGGTCGTCGCGGTCGTCTTGGCCCTGGCCCTCCCGGCCTCGGCGGCGACGGTCGTCAAGCTGACGAACACGAACCGCTACAAGCCGGGAACGGCCCAGATCGCCAAGGGCGGCAGGATCAAGTGGAACAACGTCAGCAGCCGTAAGCACAACGTCGTGGCCTACGGCGGATGGTCGTACAAGACCACGTTGCCGTCGGGTGACACGGCGGTCCGGAGGTTCACGACCAAGGGAACGTTCAAGTACCGCTGCACGATCGGAACGCACTCGAACCTGAGCGGTGGGAACTGCACCGGCATGTGCGGAACGATCAAGGTCGGCTAGGTCCGAACCGCTCCACAGCGCGAGTCACACACGAAGGGCGGTCGTCGTACGCGGCGGCCGCCCTTCGGCGATCCCGGATCCGATCAGCCGATGTAGCCCTCCACGGTCTTCTCGTCGCGGACGCTCGCCTGATCCGGGTCGGAGCCCGCCGCTCTCCGAGCCCGGCGCTGATGGAGGAGATCCCAACACTGATCCAGGCTCACCTCGAGGCGCTTGAGCCGCTGCTGATCCGACTCGGATGCCTCTCCTCGGGACTCCTTGCCGAACAGCTCGTGCTCCTCGTTCGCGAACTGGTTGATCCGATCGATGACCTCCTGATCGTCCACGTTCCCGCCTCCGTTCCACCCTCGGCGTCTCCGCTCTCCCAACGGATCGATCCCTCGATCCCGACCCGGTCTCCGCTCTCCCAACGGATCGATCCCTCGATCCCGACCCGATAGTGCCATGCGAGGGTGGTTCACGCAGATCGCGGGTGAGGCGTCATGGCGCGCGGGGTATCGTCCACGGGTGGGGTCCCAACGGCTCGACGAACAGAGCGTTGGTGTCCGGCGTCTCGCGACGCCGCTGCGCGACTTCCTCGCCACCGAGAACTCGAGCGCGATCGTCCTGCTTGCGGCCACCATCGCGGCGCTGGTGTGGGCGAACTCGCCGTGGTCCGAGAGCTACGAGGACTTGTGGACCACCCCGCTCTCGATCGGTTTCGGTGGCTCCGAGCTGTCGCTGGATCTGCGCCATTGGGTCAACGACGGGCTGATGGCGTTCTTCTTCTTCGTCGTCGGCCTCGAGATCCGCCGGGAGTTCGACATGGGCGAGCTGCGCGAACGCCGACGCATCGCGACACCCGTACTTGCGGCGATCGGCGGCATGATCGTCCCGGCGGCGATCTACCTCGCGTTCAACGCGGGGGAACCGGCCGCCCGCGGTTGGGCCATCCCGACGGGAACCGACACCGCGTTCGCGCTCGGCATCCTCACCCTGGTCGGTGGCGCATCGATGCCTCGCCTGCGCATCTTCCTGCTGACGGTGGTGATCGTCGACGACATCGCGGCGCTGTCGGTGATCGCACTCGTCTATACCGAGGACCTCTCGGTCTCGGCCCTGCTGGTCGCCCTCGCGCTGTTCGGCGCGGTGCTCTTGATGCGTCGTGCGGGGATCCGGAACGGTGCCGCCTACTTCCTGGTCGGGCTCGGTGTGTGGATCGCGATGCTCGCCTCGGGCGTTCACCCCACGATCGCGGGGGTGGCGATGGGCCTGCTCGCGACCGCGTATCCACCGACCCGGGAACGGCTCCAGGACGCCGGTGCGCGTTGGCGACTGTTCCGTGAGGAACCGACGCCCGAGTACGCGCGATCGGCGAGCCGGAGCGTGGCCCTCGCGATCTCGCCGAACGAACGCCTCCAGTACCTGTTCCACCCGTGGACGAGCTACGTGATCGTTCCCCTCTTCGCGCTGGCGAACGCGGGCCTGGTGATCAACGGCGAGGTGCTCGGACACGCCGTGTCCTCGCCGGTGACGCTCGGCATCGTCGTCGCGCTCGTCGTCGGCAAGCCGGTCGGGATCGCCGGGGTGACCTGGCTGGTCACGCGCCGGCGGTTCGGCGGTCTGCCGTTGAGCGTGCCGTGGACGCAGTTGATCGGTGCCGCGACCGTGGCCGGAATCGGGTTCACCGTCGCGTTGCTGATCGCCGACATCTCCTTCGAAGGGCAGATCCTCGAGGACGCCAAGCTGGGGATCATGGTGGCGTCGGTGCTCGCATCCGGTCTGGCCTGGGTCGTGTTCCGCGTGATCGGCCGCCTCCCCTCGCGGCTGCGTGCCGTCGGCGAGGATCGCGTCGCCGAACCGATCCAGGACCTCGCCGATCCGGTCGACGAGGAGGTCGACCACGTTCGGGGGCCGGGCGACGCGCCACTCACCCTCCTCGAGTACGGAGACTTCGAGTGCCCCCACTGCGGGCGGGCGGAACCCATCGTGCGCAACCTGCTCGAACGGTTCGGAGCCGAGATCCGGTTCGTGTTCCGGCATCTGCCCTTGACGGACGTCCACGAGAACGCCGAGCTCGCCGCGGAAGCGGCCGAGGCCGCAGGGGCGCAGGGGAGGTTCTGGGAGATGCACGACGTGCTGTTCGCACACCAGGACGCCCTCCGGCTCGCCGATCTACGTGGGTACGCGCGCGACCTGGGACTGGACGTCGACCGGTTCTCCGCCGAGCTGGCATCACGACGACACACCCTGCGGGTGGCTCGCGACGTGGAGAGCGCCGACGTGAGCGGGGTCGCGGGAACCCCGACCTTCTTCGTCAACGGGCGCCGGCACTACGGGGCCTACGACGAAGCGACGCTGCTCCAGCTCCTTCGCGAGGCGTTGGCCGAGACGCGCGCGCCCGCCCGTCCCTGATCGCCCGCGCGGGCGGGACCGACACTCACGCGATCTGGAACGACCGCTTCGCGAGACCGAGGTAGAAGCCCTCGATCTCGGTGTCCGGTGCGGACTCTGGAGCACTCGCGGCACCCAGGGTCACGAACAGCGGCGCGAAGTGCTCCACGGTGGGGTGCGCGTACGGCATCCCCGGCGCGCGATCGCGGAAGGCCATCAGCTCGTCCACGTCGCCGCGGGCGAGAGCCTCGGCGCTCCACGTGTCGAACTCCTCCGACCAGCCGGGCGGAGTGGCGTCGGGACGGAAGTCGCGCAGGAACGGCAGCCCGTGCGTCAGGAACCCCGACCCCACGACGAGCACGCCCTCGTCACGGAGTGAACGCAGGCGCCGACCGAGGTCGAACAGACGCTTCGGGTCCAACGTCGGCATCGACATCTGCAGCACGGGAACGGCGGCCTCCGGATACATCACCTTGAGGGGCACCCAGGCTCCGTGATCGAGTCGGTAGTCGGGCCGAGTGGCGATGGGCTCGGTATCGGGCATCGCCGCCTCGACCCGCGCCGCGAGCTCCGGCGCGCCGGGAGAGGGATAGGTCATCCGATAGAACCGCTCGGGGAACCCGGAGAAGTCGTAGGTCAGCGGCACGCCGGAATCGGTCGCACCGACCGTGAGCGGCGCCGACTCCCAGTGCGCCGACACGATCAGGATCGATCGCGGACGCGGGAGCTCATCGGCCCATGCCACCAGCTGCGAGGTCCAGAGTTCGTCGTCCAACAGCGGAGGAGCACCGTGCCCGAGGTACAGCGTGGGCATCGGCCCGTCTGCCTCGGTCCAGTCTCGGCGCTCCGGTCGCGCGGTTGTGGGTGTCTCGGTCGACATCGATCGTTCCCTCTCGGCGCCTGCCTCGGCGTCTGCCGCCTCTACATCGTGGGAACGTCGCTCGCCGTCAGCGTATTCCTCTCGCTCGCCGACGAGCGGTCACGACTCCAGGATCGACTTGAGCCGTGCCAGCCGTTCCCGCCACAACGTTTTCGCCGTCTCGGCCTCGTCGGCGTCCGGCAGCCGCTCGTGCGCCAGCGCCACCGTCGACTTGGACGGTCCCTTGTCGTTGAAGTCGACGATCACCCTGGTTGCCCCATCGTTCCAGTCGAACCGCGCCGAGCGGTCCCGCCGGGAGGTGCGAAGCGACATCTTCCCGTCCCTGAGCCACGTGCCGCGCACGCCATCGTCGACGAACGCCTCGAACAGGACCCGGATCGGGACGGCGATCGTCTTGGTCGCCGTGATCGAGAAGCCGTCGGACTGCTGATACTTGAGCCGCATCCCGCGGGACCGCTCGTACGCGACGGTGATCGTCTGGGACCACCAGCCGGGAACCCCGTGCTCGGTGTTCAGGAACCGCGCGATCTCGGGGTGCTTGCTTTCCCGGGCCCCCCATGAATCGAGGATCGAGAACCACGCGTCCCAGGTCTTGCCGGTCTTCTCCTCGATCGTCTCGTCCGACACCCGGTCGTCGTCCGCGGCGAGCCGGGAGCGCGCCGCCTCGTTCCGGTCGCGCTTGTCGGTCACCTGCTTACGCGCGGTCGTGTAGCTCTCGCCGGTCTTGGACATGCGCTCGCGGACGCGGCGCTTGAAGGTCTTCCGCTCGGTCATCGTTCCTCCTCCGTCGGCCGCGACCGCAGGACTCACGCTCCCTTTGGGCGCGACCCGAAGGGGTACCGACGAGCGTCCCGAGGGCTGAGACCCCTTTGCCTCGCGGATTACCGACGGCGTGAGCGCCGGAGCCGAGGTTGGGCCCGGGACGGGCCGAACACGAACCTACCCCGGCGGCCATCGCCGGCGCAAGCTTGAGGGCGCCGCCGGGCACAGCGCCGATGAGTATCCGGGCACCGGGTCGTCTACAGGTTGGGAACACGAGAGGAAGGAACTCGGCATGTTCGCGAACACCAAGGCATACAGCGGTTTCGCGGTGGACGACCTCCAGCGGAGCCGCGAGTTCTACGGCGAGACCTTGGGGCTGAAGACGTCGATCCTGGATCAGGAGAACGGACTGATGTCCCTGCACCTAGCCGGTGACCGGGACACGCTGGTCTACGTGCGACCTAGTCATGAGCCTGCGTCCTACACGATCTTGAACTTCCCCGTCGACGACATCGACGAGGCGGTCGAGGAGCTGACCGCGCGTGGGGTGGTCTTCGAGCGCTACGACGGGTTCGACCAGGACGAGAAGGGTATCGCCCGCGGCCGGGGCCCGGACATCGCCTGGTTCAAGGACCCGGCCGGGAACGTGCTGTCCGTCCTCCAAGAGACGTGAACCGGTTCCGACCCTGCAGCCGGCGAACGTGGGAACCGCTCAGCGGGTGGTAAGGACGCCGTGCAGCAGGTGGACGGCCGCATCCACGCCGCTCCCGATCGCACCTTCGATCCAGCCGGCGCCCTCGGGCGCGATGTCCGAGCCTGCGAACGCCAGTCGACCTTCGGGGAGAACCAGGGCTTCGAACGTGCCGTCGCTGAACCAGGTGGGCGGGGTCGAGAGCCAGGTTCCCTGCGAGAAGCGGTCGCCGACCCAGTCGTAACCGTCGGTCGTCGCGACGGTTGCCTCGGGCAGGTGGGCGTTCACCGCGGCCGCCATCGCCGCGCGGTCGGCGAGGTCGACCCGTTCCTGGACCGAGAAGCCCATGAACAGCCGGCCGTCACCTGCGGGACGCAGCGCGAAGCCGGCATTGATCGGCGTGTTCCACCCCATACCGACGTAGCTCTCGGGCCCCCCGTGGACGACCGCGAGCACCTTCGACACCTGTCCCGGATGCCGGCGGTCGGCGGCGCGGCGCTTCGCGTCCTCGAGCGGAGGGTCGAACACGATGTCGGCCCACACGTTGAGCGGAAGCGCGATCACCGCCGCCTCGGTTCGCACCGTCGTTCCGTCCTCCAGGGTCACGCGGATCCCGTGATCGTCATGCGCCACGTGGGTCACGACCGTTCCTAGCCGGACGTCAAGGCCGGCCGCCATCGGATCCAGCAGGCTCGTCGTACCGTCGGTGAGCAGCTCCCCCACGTCGACGAACACGTCGGCGGGGCTGTAGTCCAACTCGACCATGTCCCAGAGCAACGGCAGCACCGAACAGCGATCGAGCGCCGAGCCTCCCATCGACACCATGAACGCCCGCACGTAGTCGACGGCCTCCGGATCGGCATCGAGGCTCTCGATCCATGTCGACACGGGTACGTCCAGCGCGCCGAGTCCGGTGCGCCCCCCGGCCTTGAACGCGTCACGCGTGGTGCGGATCGCGTCCGAGAAGTTCGACGACGCGAGCTTGCTCTGGATCCGCTCGATCGCCCCGCCGCCCTCGGCGCGACGATCGCCGTCGATCCAGGCGAACACGTCGGGTTCGGTCGCGGTCAGGACCGCGGCGCTGTAGCGGTCGATCTCGCGCGCGAGGTTGGGCTGGGTAGCGCGCGAGAGGAACATGCCGCCGTACTCGGCCATCACGCCGGTGCCGGGGATCTCGCGGTACCACGTCCGTCCGCCGATCCGGTCGCGCGCCTCGAGGACCACGACGCTGCGCCCTGCTTCGGTCAGATCACGCGCCGCCGTGATCCCGGCGAACCCAGCACCGATCACCACCACGTCCGCATCCATGAGCGAAAAAGCTACCAGCGTCCCCTTGTTCGCGTTCGCTCTCTCACGCATCGGGCGGTACCGTGTGACGGATGGAGACCTGGGACGCGATCAGGGCTCGGCGGAACGTCCGCACGTACGAGGACCGGCCGATCGCTCCGGAGCACCTCGACAGGATCCTCGAGGCGGCGCGGCGAACCCCCTCCTCGATGAACGGACAACCGTGGGACTTCGTGGTCTGCACCCACCGCAAGACGCTGCAGGAGCTCGCCGAGACGTGGCGATACGCCGCGCATGTCGCGTCGTCCGCCGCGACCGTGGCGCTCGTCGCTCACGTCCCCTCCGATCGGGACACGCGTGACTGGAGCTTCTACGACATCGGCCAGGCCACGATGGGCATGACGCTGGCGGCTGCGGATCTCGGCATCGGGAGCTCGCACGCCGCCGTGGACGATCAAGACCTGGCGCGCAGCACGATCGGCCTTCCCGAGGACCGCTTCTGCGTGGGGCTGCTCGCCCTCGGCTACCCGGCGAACCGTCCCTTGTCCCCCATCGAGCGCCCAGACCGGCGTCCCTTCGACGAGGTCGTCCACCGCGAACGCTGGTAGGCCGCCATCTGCAGCCCCACTGCTCATCCGAACGGGTCGCCGGAACGGAACGGGCCTCGCGCCTCGATCGCGCGGTCCCGACCCTCATCGTCCCGATGCACGCGGATCTCCGAGAGGCCGGCCTTCGTGAGGCCCGCCCCGACCTCGACCGCCTGATCCCCGCCCAGCTCGAGGAGCACGGTGCCGCCGGGACGGAGCCAGCGTGCGGCCGCTCCGGCGGCCTGCATCAGGACGGCCGTTCCTCCCCGACCTCCGTCGAGTGCGCGACGGGGCTCGTTGGCGAGCACGTCCCGCGGGAGCAGGTGGAGCTCCTCGGTCGGCACGTAGGGAACCACCGCCGTCATCACGTCGACGCGCCCTCGCAACGACGGCGGCAGCGGCTCGTCGAGGTCGCCGACGAGGGCCCGGACGCCGTTGCGGCGCGCACACGCGACGGCGGCAGGATCGGCGTCGGTGGCGATCACCCTGGCTCGCGGGTGGGCCGACCCGAGAACGGTCGCCACTGCCCCGCTGCCGGTGCACAGGTCGACGGCGATCCCGCCGGGCGACAACAGGGAGACGGCCCGTCGTGCCATCGCTTGCGTATGCGGCCTGGGAACGAACACGCCGGGGTCGACGCGGACACGGACGTCGCAGAACCGCACCGTTCCGGTGATCCAGGCGAGCGGCTCGCCCCGCAGCCGGCGAGCCGTCAGTCGCTCGATCGATCCGACACCCTCGCTCGCTGCTCGGAACAGGGCGTCGGCCTCCGCACCGGGAGCCACGCAACCACCCTCCGCGAGCGCCTCGACGACGCGCTTCCGCCCCCCGACGCGTACACCGGGATCCGTGTTCGAACGCTCAGGCATCAGTCGTGGGGTCGTTCCTGCACGGCCCAGCTGTTGCCGTCGGGGTCGTCGAAGAACACGAAGGAGTTCCACGGACCACCGTGCCCATCGATCCACTCCCCCGAGTCGACGTCGACATGGCGGACCGCGGAGATGTCCACACCGCGGTCCGCGAGCTCCGCGCGTGCGGCGGCGACGTCGTCGACGACGAGCTGGAGGCCCTTCAATGAACCGGGTTCCATCTCGGCCATCCCGACACCGATGATGATCGAGCACCCCGACCCCGGAGGGGTGAGCTGGACGATGCGGGCGTGTTCGTTGGGTTCGTCGTCCACGTCGACGGCGAATCCGCAGCGCTCGGCGTAGAAAGCCTTCGCACGGTCGACATCCCGCACCGGAACTACAACGACCTCCAGCTTCATGTCCATCAGCGCCTGTCTCCTCGCGAGTAGACCCTATCTCCCTCGCCTCGACCGCCACACCGCGACAATGCCAGGGGCCACGCTCAACGACTACGGAGAAACCTTGACTACCAGTCCATCGTATTCAAGGTTGTGATGCCGATCATCACGGTGCCCCGGCGCGGCAGCCGCGATCGACAGGACGTTCCAAGCGACGAACGAGGCGATCGATCGTCTGGTCGTCTCGGGCGTGCTGAGACAGGCAACGGTACGCGGCCATGGCCATCGGGCTAGCCGGAGCGATCGAACTCCACCGAGTCGAGGACCTCCCACGCGGCGTCGTTGCGGGCGGGATCCGCGAAAGCCGTTTCTCCCATAGCGACAAGCGCCGAGAGCGTTCGGCCTGACGCCGCGTCCTCGAACGAGATCCACCACGCCCTCATGCCGTCGAATCCGAGACGCCGGCCGTCCAGGCAGCGCTGATCCGCACACACGGCCTGTGCGGAGAACGAGGCGGGACGCGGCCGTGCATTCGCAGCGCGAGCACCCTTGTACTCCTGGTACTCCTGCACGGTGATGAACACGTCGTCGGCACCGAGCCCATCCAGCGCCGCCGGGATGACCGCATCCAGCCCTTCGCGGGAGCGTCCACCCGGCTGGAGGTCGTAGGTGCCGATCGACACGATCTCTGCGCGGAGGTCCGTCAGCGGGTCGTCGGCCACGACCCAGCCCGCCGGATACCTCAACGAGAACCCGGCGGCCTGGAGATCCTGGTCCTCGTAGCGGATCAATGGCGTCAACGTGGTCGGGGATGGAGCAACGCGCTCAGGCTTGACCCCCTCGGCGACGCGGGTCGCGGTGTCGATGTCGGATCGCGACGCATCCGGCCCCTGCTCGAGATAGACCCGGACGCACCCCCACTCGCTGCAGATCTTGCCGTCCCGACTGGTCCACCCCTCCGCTCCGGGGATCCGATGAACCCGATTGAACGTGAGGTCGGTCGGACGATCCTCACCCTGACCGACGGACTCGTCGACCATCACCACCACGGTGTCGCCTGGCGCCCCGTCCCGGAACGGACCCCCGAACGACCGAAAGCTACGGGGGGCTCCGATCGCGGCGTTGGTGACGAACGAGGCCCGAAGAGCCTGGATGATGTAGTGAGGTCCACCCACGAACCGGGACACGCCCACGCGCCACCCCGGCGGCACCGGCGTGGTCCACGGGATGTCGGGCGCGGACAGCGTCGTCCATCCCTGTGAACTTGCCGGGCTCGGATGTGCGTCACGCCCGACCTGCGTCGCTGCGAATCCGACCCCTGCCACGAACACGGCAGTGATCGTGACCGCGGCCAGGACCGTCCCCACCCTGCGACGCGAGCCGCGACGAACCACGTCACTCGGCACACCTTCGACCCCGATCCCTCGCACCGCGCGATCGAGAAGGTCGCCCAGCCCTTCGTCCCGCTCATCGACGTTCATCGTTCCTGCTCCTCCACACTCAGGGATCGCCGGAGGGCCTCTCGGCCTCTGGACAGGTGGACCCGCACGGTGCTCTCGCGCATGGCGAGCATCGAGGCGACCTCGCCTGTGGGATACCCCGCCCAATCGCGGAGTACGACGGCCTGGCGCTGGCGAACCGAAAGCAGCCCGAGAGCAGCGAACACCGCACGGCGCGCTTCCGCCCTTCCCGGTTCGTCGACCCCGCTGCGGTCTGGGACATCGCCGAGCAACTCGCGTCGAGCCCTGCTCGCCCGCTTCGAACACAGCCGCATCGCGGTCTTGAACACATAGCCGCCCGCGTGGTCCTCGTCGCGGATCTGACCCCAATGGGCCCACAGGCGTGCGAAGGCCTCGGCCGCGATGTCCTCAGCAGCGCTGGGGTTCAACGTCACCAAGGCGCACGCACGTACCACGCGCGTGAGCTCCTCGCGGTAGAACTTCTCGAAGCTCGCCCGATCGGCCACCACTCGTTCTATCCCGAAGGGCCCCTGAGCGCTTACAGCCAACCCCGGCGGATCTGGGAGTGGGTCAGATCGTGATGGCGATCTTCCCTCCGACGTGTCCGGCTTCGAGGTGGCGCATCGCGTCGGGGACCTCGGCCAGGGGGTAGGTCCTGTCGATGATCGGAGCGACCTGACCGGCTTCGATGAGCCGGCTCACTGCCTCCGTGTGGGTGCGGCGCTCCTTGGATGCCAACATGGTCAGTCGCTGGCCCACGAAGAGCGACAGCCCGAGCGCTCGGATCTGCCGGCCGAAGCCTCCGGTCCAGTTCCCGCCTTCCTCCCCACCGACGATGACGAGCGTCCCTTTGGGTTTCAGCACCCGCCGAAGACGCGAAAGCCGGGAATTGCCGCCGACGTCGAGGATCAGGTCGTAGCGGCGATCGCCCTCGGCGAAGTCCTCTCGCGTGTAGTCGATGACATGGTCCGCGCCGATCGAGCGGACAAGGTCGAGCTTCGGCGTGCTGCACACGCCGGTCACCGCTGCTCCGAGAGCCTTGGCGAGCTGCACCGCGTAGGTGCCGACGCCTCCCGATGCACCGATGACCAGTACCTCCTGCCCCGCTTCGATGCGACCTGCGTCGCGCAGGCCCTGGATCGCGGTGCCGCCCGAGATCGGAACGACCGCTGCCCGCTCGAAACTCAGGCTCGCCGGCTTGTGGGCGAGCTTGTCCTCCCGCACGGCGGCGTACTCGGCGAACGAACCTCGGCTGATGCCGAACACCTCCTCGCCGGGCTGGAACCTGGTCACCTCCGAACCCACCGCGACGACCGTCCCGGCGACGTCCAAACCCATGACCGGATTCTTCGGACGACGGAACCCGAACCCCATGATGCGCATCAGGTACGGCTGCCCGGTCATGGAATGCCAGGTCCCCCGATCCATCCCGGCTGCATGCACCTTCACGAGGACTTCGTTCGCCGCGATGTCGGGCGTGTCGATCTCAGCGAGACGCAGCACGTCTGCGGGGCCGTACGCGTCCTGAACGATCGCACGCATCACAATCACCTTTCGTTCCGAAGTTCGTCTATCCGCTGCCACCCGTACCTAGCTCCAGCGGGAGGAGTGGCTCAACCCTACCGGCTCCGAAGCTCCGCGATCCCTGCTCCAGGTCGCTGTGCACGCGCGATGAGTTCCGTCCGACCGGGCAGTCCTAGACTGCGGTGGCTCGACTCGAGCTGGGATCGGATCGAAAGGGGACGAGCGATGAGGAAGCTGGTCGTGAGCACCTTCTTGACCCTGGACGGGGTCATGCAGGCTCCGGGCGGACCCGGAGAGGATGACGACGGAGGTTTCGCGTACGGCGGTTGGTCGGTGAACTATTGGGACGAGCAGATGGGTGCGATCATGGGCGAGGCGACGAGCGTCCCCTTCGCCATGGTTCTCGGTCGCAGGACCTACGACATCATGGCCGCCCATTGGCCGCACGCTTCCGAGGAGGACGGCGCGAAGACGTTCAACGAGGCAACGAAGTACGTCGCGTCGCGGAGTCGTCCCAGCTTGGAGTGGAGCAACTCGGTTCTGATCGAGGGAGACGCGGCCGAGGGCATCGCGGCCCTCAAGAAGGAAGACGGGCCAGAGCTACAGGTGCACGGCAGCGGCAACCTGATCCAGGCGCTGCTGGCGAACGGCCTCGTCGATCAGTACCGCCTCTGGACCTTCCCGGTCGTCCTCGGGTCGGGCAAGCGCCTGTTCGCCGACGGCACCATCCCCGCCGGACTGAAGCTCGTCGACAGCACGATCTCCACGACGGGGGTCGTGATCGGTACCTACGAACCGGCGGGCGAGGTCGTCACGGGATCGTTCGCACTCGACTGACGCGCGCGCATACCCCACCGAGCTCCGCTCAGTCGCGGCCCATCCAGGTGGCCACGTCCGCCTCGTTACCTTCGGCGTCCGCCAGTGTCCACCAGGCGGGTGCGTGCTCGTGATCGACCAGTCGGCCGCCGGCGGCGATCGCTGCCGCGACGCGCGCCTCCGCCTGCTCGTGAGGGACGGAGACGTCCACGTGGATGCGGTTGCGCTGCTGGCGCGGAGCATCCATCCCCTGGAACCAGATCGACGGCCCGCGGCCGTTCGGGTCGATCAGGTCTTCGTCACCGACCTCCTGGTATCCGAGCACGGCGCGCCAGAACGGCCGCACATCGGGGCCGACGAGAGCGTCGATCGTGAGCTGCACGACCTGGACGCCGGTCGGGTCGGCGGACACGTCCAGATCGCGCGCCGCCGCGGAGATCATCCTCGCGAGTTCGATGTCGCGCCCGCTCAGGCCTTCCGTCTCGTGGGTCGACAGGCGTACGGTCACGCCCGCGTACCGCAGGTCGACATCGGGGTGGTGGTTCGCGGCTTCGGCGAGAGAGCCGATCGCGTTCACCAATCGGACGCCCGTGGCGAACGATCCGGTTCGGAATCGCGCGTAGGCGCCGTCGAAAAGCACCCGCCAGTCCTCGACGCCCTCCGCCTCGTGGAACTCGACGGCGGTGATGGGTTCGGTCACGTCGTCAAACGTACAGCGGTAGTCGAGTTCGCGTCACCGAGCCCCCAGCATGTCGGCGACGTTCTCGACGTGGAGTCGAGAACCTCCTGCCGTGTCGAGGCGAGGGTCGTCGACGATGGAAGCGACGCGCGCGCTCACGGCGTGAACGTCCCGCGATCCGGGCTCTCGATCCACGCTATCGAGCAGCACGTCCAGGTACCGTCGATCGCGCGCGAGCCGTCGTCTCGCCTCCGCGGGGTCACACGGTGTGCCGTGGCCGGGCACGATCACGTGAGCCTCCCCTACGAGGTCGTTCGTCCGACGCAGCGTTTCGAGGTAGGTACGTGCGCTCTCACGGTCGCCGGGCAGCGCAGGAGGATCGATGTCGGACACCGTATCTCCCACGAACAGCACGTCCGCGCCGCCGACCCACACTCCCACCTGCCCCGTCGAGTGACCGGGAAGGGCGATCAGCTGCAAGCGCGGGGCGCCTCCGAGATCCACCGTGCCGAGGTCGTGCACAACGGTTCGAGCGAACAGGTCGCGTTCCCAACGCACGCCCCAGCCCTCCTCCTCGCGATCGAGGCGGCGGAGGAGCGCGACGCGGTCGGTGATCGCGGCGTCGACCGCGTCGGAGCTCGCGTAGCGCGGGACAGCGACCCCGAGATCCGGCGACCACAACAGGTGGTCCCAATGTTCGTGGGTCGAGATGCCGACGACGATCGGCGATCCGTCGCAGGCCGTCGCGAGGGCTCGCATCTCGCTCGGCAGCACACCCCCATCTACGACCACGAAGCCCGCCTCCGTCCGAACCAGCCCAGAGTTCGTCTGCCAGTACCGGCTCGTGGAGACCGCAACGCCCGCAGCTACTTCTCGCATGTCCTATCCCTTCGAAAACAGGGATGATGACATGCGTCGAACGGACACGGCCGCGCGAGCCGGGCGGGGCGGGCGAGCCGGGCGGGCCGGGGCCGCCGAACACGGAGATCGCCCTCACGAGGATCGAGCCCTTGACCTTGCAGTTGATGCCCCGGTAGCGTCGGAGGCATCTACACGGTCGCACTGGAGGCGGACTCGATGGTTGGAGGTCACGCGCGTTCGCTCCGAAGGATCGTGTCGCCCGCGCTGATCCTTCTCGGGACCACTTCGCTTGTGCTCGGTGACGTGGCACCCGCGCAGGCGGGTACCCCGATCGGTTGCGGCACGACGGTGGTCACCAGCATCGTCCTGGATCGCGACCTGATCGATTGTCCGACGGATGGTCTCATCGTCGGCGCCGACGCCATCACGATCGACCTGAACGGACACACGATCGACGGGCCGGGGACCTTCGACTTCGAGTGGGACGGGATCGACAACGGTGCAGGTCATGATGGAGTCACCGTCGTGGACGGGACCCTGCGAGACTTCGGAGGGGTGGGCGTCCGCCTGGTCGACGCGACCGGGAATCGCCTTTCGGATCTCGTTCTCACGGACGACCGACGCGGCGTCGAGATCACCGACTCGTCCGACACCTTGATCCAAGCATCATCGATCGTCGACAACTTCAGCAATGGGATCGCGATACAAGGCTCCACCGGGACGCAGATCGCGGACAACGTCCTGTCGAACAGTCGTGGCGGCAGCGAGGTCCTGGTGTTCACCTCGACCGGCACGTCGATCGAAGGAAATCGCATGAGTGGTGGGTTCGCCCCGTCGGTCCAATCGGTCCTCGGCAGCAACAACGACGTCATCGGGAACGTCATCACGGGGAACGTGCTCGATCTCGGCGAGGTCACCGATATCGGGGTCTCCATGGATTCGCCCGGAGGCCGCATCGCCAAGAACGAGATCTCCGGCTTCGATCAAGCAGCCATCTTCGTCCTGGCAGATGGGGTCCGAGTCGAGAGGAACTCGCTCCACGACAGCCTGCGCGGCGTCGCGTTGCAGGGGTCGTTCTTCGGCCGCCCGACGGGAGTCGTCGTGCGCCGGAACGAGATCTTCGACACCGATATGGGGATCTCACTGCGCGAGATGACCGACACGCTCGTCGAACGCAATGTCACGCGCGACAGTCGGATCGGGATCCGCGTCGAGGACTCGACCGGAACCGTGATCCTGAGGAACCGCTCGAATGAGAACGCTGGGGACGGCATCCGGATCCTCGACCCCGCGACCACGGTCACACAGAACCGCGCGGATCTGAACGGTGATCTCGGGATCGAGGCCGTCGAGGGCGTGATCGACGGCGGCAAGAACAAGGCGCGAAGGAATGGCGATCCCGCCCAGTGTCTGAACGTGGTCTGTTGACTGGGCGGTTGGGCAACCCGAGGGTCGGCCGCGAGGGCTCGGGAAAGGCGCCGTGAAGAAGCCGCTGCTCGTGTTGGTCGTCATGCTGATGATTCCCGTGTCAGCGTCGTCGGCGCAACGATCACCGGATCCCTGCGGGAAGCTGAAGGCGGTCCCGTTGGCCCATTCCCATCTGTGCACGCACGGGCCCGACGCCGCTCCCACGGCGATCGAGATCAACCGGGCGGAGGTCGCCTTGGGCGAGCCCTCGGCCCCGGCGCCCTGTGTCAAGAGGGCATCGGAGACCGACTTCACCGGCGGCCGGCGTATCCGTGTCCTGTACGGGGTCCCGAGCGACCGGACTCCATCCAGCACGAACCGGGCGCTGATCCCTCGGTGGCTCGCGCACGCATCGGACACCCTGCGTGCATCCGGGGGGAACCAGGAGTACCGCTTCTATTGCACCGGTAGCCCCGCCTCGGTCGCTATCACCAAGGTGACGCTCGACCCTATCGGGGCTGACGGTCTCTACACGTATGAAGATCTGGCGGCGTCCATGACCAGACTGGGCTTCACCAACAAGAACGTGGACTATGCGGTATTCGTGGACAAGCTGAGTGGGGCATATCCCTACAGTGGACAGGGGTCGCTCGAATCGGACACGCAGCCCGAGCCCGCGCTCAACGACAACAACGACGCATCTGTGGGCAAGCTCGCGTTCATCAAACTGGACCCCGCTTCCGAGGACTATCACGCGCTCGCGTTCATGCACGAAGTGGGTCACAACCTGGGGGCGGTACAGGTGAACACTCCGCACGCCTCGGGCGGTTCCCACTGCTTCGATGAGTACGACACCATGTGCTACAACGATGGCGGCACGTACTTCACCGACGGCGGCGTTCTCCGATATCTCTGCCCGACGGAGGTGGCGCCGACCTCCATCTGGGATTGCGGCAAAGACGACTACTACAACGCCACGAAGGTCGTCGTGAACCCCAGCGGGTCCTACCTTGCGGCGAACTGGAACCTCGCCCGCTCGTCCTGGTTGAGTCCGGTCGTTGGCGGGCCTCCAGTCGTGACGACCCCGATGTTCGCGTTCGCCGGAGGGGCGGTCACCTCCACCAAGACCATCAAGGTGACCGCGAAGTGGATGGCATCCGACTCCGATGAGATCGCTTCACAGCAGTTGCAGATGCAGACCGATGGCGGGCCGTGGGTGAACATCGCCATCTCGGCCAGCGCAAGGTCGTACAAGAGGGCGATCCGCTTCCCGTCGGGGCCATACAACTTCCGTGTGCGAGCTACGGACGCCGAGGGCAACGTCAGCGCGTGGGCCAAGGGAGCCCCGTTCAGCCTCACGCAGCCTACGCCCACCTACTCCGGAACATGGAACACCGCGACGAACTCGAACTATGTGGATGGATCGACGCGGTACTCCACCACGCAGGGATACGCGGCCCTCAAGACGTTCACGGGCCGCGCCTTCGCCTGGGTGGGCAGCAAGGGACCGGCGTTCGGTACCTCCACCGTCGCGACCGACGGAGTGGGCATCTCCAAGACGCAGCAAGCGTCAACGAACAAGTACCGGATGGTCATCCAACGCTCCGGCTGGGGGGTTACGGGTTCCCACAGCGTCTGGGTCAACTGCGATGCAACGTCGGGCCACCCGCGCTGCGACGCGGATACCTTCGTGGTGATGATCTAGCGTCCGCGGCGGCGGCGCCCCCGGGGCGACCGACCGGTACGCTTGGCGGCATGGAGCGAGCGGCGTGGTTGGCAGAGCGGCGAGCGGCGGTCGAGGCCGACTACACACGCGACGCCCCGACCTATGACGATGGCTACGATCCGGTGACTCCAACGCATCGCAGCTTCGTGGACCGATTGATCGCGACCGTCTCGAGGGATGGATCATTGCTCGATGTGCCATGCGGCACGGGGCCCTACGCGAGCATGGTTCTGGAGGCCGGCCGCCGATACGTCGGTGCGGATCAGTCGGCAGGGATGCTCGACCAGGCCCTGTCGAAGCACCCGGACCTGCGGTTCGAACACCTCGGTCTGCAGGAGCTCGTCTTCGACCGAGACTTCGACGCGGCGATGTGCGTCGACGCGATGGAGCACGTTCCTCCCGAGGAATGGCCTCTGGTCGTCGGGAACCTCCACCGAGCGATCCGCCCACTCGGTCACCTGTACCTCACTGTGGAAGAGACCGAGCGCGAGGAACTCGAGCGCGCACATGGGGCTACCCAAGCGGCAGGGCTCCCCGCCGTGTACGGCGAGCTCATCGAGCGCGAGACCGGTGGATATCACTTCTACCCTGACCGCGAACGGGTCGACGCGTGGCTCGCCGACGCAGGGCTTCAGGTCGTCGAGGCCGCGGACGAGGCCCTCGACGGCTATAGCTATCACCACCTGTTGGTCAAGAGGGAGGAAGTTCGAAGATGAGCGACAAGAACGCCGGCGCAACCTGATAATCATCGCTGGGACCCTCGTCATGTTCGACGTGATCGAGGCCGGTGGCCCGATCCAGGGTCTCATGACGATCCCGGAAGCTCTGTGGGAGCCGTCGATCGGCATCTACCTCATCGTCAAGGGCTACAAGCCTTCGTCTCCGGCGCTCGTCGATGCGAGGGAGCCGCTCGTCTAGCGAGATCCCCCCCCCCGGAAGCGATCCGGGGGGGCCAGTACATCCCGGCCGCTGCTTGAGGTAGAGCTCTCGCTAAGCCGCGTGCGAAGATGGCAGAACCATGGTCTCCGAGATCCTAGAAGCCTCGGGTGCTGCGGCCAGGCTGGGAGATTGGACCCTCGTTCGCTCGCTCCTTGAACCTGTCGAAGACCCCGGCCCGGACGCCAGTGATGCCCTCGCCGAGGCATGTTGGTGGCTGAATGATCCTCGATCGGCGATCGCCGCGTGGGAGCGCGCGTACGCAGCTCGCTTGTCCGCGGGCGATCGGCGCGGGGCGAGTCGAAGCGCCGTGCGGATCGCACAGGAGTACTCCGAGGCGCTGGACAACGATGCGGCAACCAACGGGTGGCTGCTCCGGGCGAAGGACGCACTCAAGGATGAGGGGCTATGCCCCGAGCTCGGATGGATCGCGATCTGCGAAGCGAGTCGAGCCTCCGATCCCTCCGCAGCGCTCGAACACGCCCTGCGAGCGCGCAGCGCATCGACTGAGTTCCAGGATCATGAACTCGAGATCTATGCGCTCGCTCAACTTGGGATCGCCGAAGTTCAGCTCGGCCGGGTGAACGAAGGGATGGATTCCTTCGATGCCGCCCTCGCTGCAGCGACCGGGGGCCTCACCAAGGATCCGAGAGTCTTGGGCGACGTCTTCTGCGGGATGGTCGAGGCCTGCATGACTGCCGCCGATATGTCTCGGACCGAGCAGTGGCTCGACGTCTTCAACGACTACATGCAGCGCCATCAGCATCCGCCCCTCCTGACGTTCTGCTCCGTGTGCGACGCGGAATCTCAGGTCAATGAAGGACGCTGGAGCGAGGCCGAGCAGACACTGCAATCAGCCCTCGCTACCCTCGACGGAACTGTCCGGCCCTCCCGATGCGTCCATCCGGCGAGCTTGTTGGCGTCGATCCGCATCGACCAGAGTCGGTTCGAGGAAGCCGACCAACTCATGACCGGACTCGAAGATCTCCCCGAGATGGCGCTTCCGCTGGCAGAGCTTCATCTTGCCCGCGACGAGCCCTCCGTCGCGGTCGCCGTGCTGCGGCGACGATTGAATGTGATCGGAACCAGCACGATCCTTGCGAGCCCCGTGCTCTCGGCGCTCGTTCAAGTCGAGATCGTCCGAGGTCACCTCGCGGCAGCTTCGGAAGCAGCGTCGTTGCTGGAGGCGATCGCGCACGCGTCGGAGCGGTCCCAGGACGAGGCGATGGCTCAACTCGCCGCCGGAAGGCTCGCGGGGGCGAGAGAGGCAGGCGGCGCCCGAGGTCACCTCGAGCGCGCGCTCGAGCTTTTTGGGACGTCTTCGCTCCCCTTGCAGGCGGCTCGGACGCGGCTGGAGTTGGCTCTGCTCGCCCGCGCCTCCAAGGACGATTCACTAGCGGTCGAGGAGGCGAGGATCGCGCTTTCCGCCTTCGAAGGGATCGGGTCCGTACGCGACGCCGACATGGCTGCGCGCCTGTTGCGCGATCTCGGGGCCTCTGGGCGCTCAGGGGCCAAGGGGCTACAGACCCTCACCCGGCGGGAGCGGGAGGTGTTGGCGCTCCTCGGCCAAGGACTTACCAATGCCGAGATCGCGGCGCGCTTGTTCATCAGCACGAAGACAGCCGGCCACCACGTCAGCAACATCCTGGCCAAGCTCGGAATGCGGAACCGCGCTGAGGCCGGGGCCTATGCGCAGCGCTTCCTCGCCGAGAAATAGGGAAGGTTCCCGATGCTGGCCCGTCTGCCTTTGGACATCCTTGATCTACCCCATCAAGGAGGCAGCGCATGCGAACCAGCACCAGGCAAAACCACACCTCGATCCCCGATGCGGTCGCACGGATCTCGACGAAAGTCTCGACAGAGCGAATCTACGGAGCCCTCGCGGATATCCGGCGCCACGGCGTCTGGGGCGGGTCGATGCACAAGGGGAAGTTCGGGCTCAGCTCCGTGCAGGCGCCCGTCGGTGCGGCGAGCGTGGGAACCGAGTTCGACAGCACCGGCAACGATCTCGGCGGGACCTTCACCGACCACTCGGTCGTGACCGAGGCGGCTCGCCCGCACCTGTTCGAGTTCGTCACGGAAGGCCACCTCACGCCGAAGAAGGGAGCCAAGTGGGAAGGCGACACCACGATCATCCACCGCTATGAGATCGCGGAGGACGGCGACGGGCGCACCCTCAGCTACCGCGGGCACGTCGCCCGGTGGACGAACCCGCCGTGGATGCTCACCCTCGGTCTGGTGCGGCCGCTCATGCGCGTGATGATCAACAAGGGAGCGAGGAAGACGCTCCGCAACCTGGTCGCGTCAGCAGACCAGCACTAGAACGCCGGCGCGCCTCGCACGCCGACGGACGAGGAGAGGAGACAGACCATGGGCAAGGTGTCGGAACAGACAGCCTCACAGCACGAGTCCGGTGAAGGGTTCGAGGGGCACTACGGGCAGGTGGGTCCCTACACGATCGGGTTCGAGGAGTACTCGGTCGACGCGGACATCTCGGACATGTTCAAGGGCCTCCCAGACGACAGGTGCCAGGCTGAGCATTGGGGCTATGTCATCAAAGGCAAGTTGGTATTCAACTACACCGACGGCACGTCAGACGAGATCACCGCGGGTGAGGCCTACTTCGCTCCCCCGGGTCATACGCCGACCCTGACGGCAGACACGCAGGTAGTGGAGTTCAGCCCGACCGACAAGCTGAACGAGACGATGGAAGTCGTCATGCGGAACATGGAGGCTGCAGGCTGATCAGTCGGTCGGCCACCTGTCATCAGTAGAACTACCGATGCGAGTCGACTGGCTAGTTCCACGTTTCTCCCGATGCCCTGACGTGGGCTGTCTCCTACGTTCATCACCGAGGGGCCAAGGCGGCCCACGAGGGAGGAATCATGAGCGACCACCCGAACGTGACGGTGATCAACCGCATGACGAAGGCGGTCTTCGAGAACGACCGGGACACGTTGTCGGGGCTGTTCACCGACGACATGATCTTCCACGTCCGAGGACCCCTTCCTCGGCCCGGCGACCACGAGGGCGTTGCCGGCTTCCTGGGAGCCATGGGCGCCATCTTCGAGCTGACGGACGGTGACGTGAAGCTTGAGCAGCTGTTCTGCATCGCCGACGAACGGTGGGCGACGGAGTGGGAACACGCGGCCCTGGGCCGTCAAGGGCGCACGCTCGAGACGAACAACATGTTCGTCTACCGGTTCGAAGGCGATCGGATCGCCGAACTGTGGATGATCAGTGCCGCGCCCGCCGGAAGCGGATCGTTCTGGGATTGATCACCCCGGCTCGGGCCGATAGCACCCGCGGCCCGCATGGACGAGACTCTGCCCATGGGCGACGGGGTCGATCAAGGCCGGGATGCCTTCGACCGCCATGCGTGGCGCGGTGCGTACGAGCACCTTTCGGCAGCGGCGCGGGACGAGCCGCTCGAGGTCGAGGATCTCGAGCGGCTCGCGTCCGCTGCCTACCTGGCCGGGCACGGCGAGGAGAGCTCGGACGTGTGGGCTCAGGCTCACAAGGAGTGTGCGCGGATCGGTGAGGTCGCCCGAGCCGCACGGTGCGCGTTCTGGCTCGCCTTCAGCCTGTTGAACAACGGTGAGCTGGCTCGAGGCGGGGGTTGGGTCGACCGCGCGCAGCGCCTGCTCGACGATCGCAAGCTCGACTGCGTCGAGCAGGGCTACATGCGCTACGCCGCTTCCTTGCGCGCCGTGTTCTCCGGTGATGTAGCTACCGCCCTCGGAGGCTTCGGCGAGGCCGTCGCGATCGGCGACCGCTACCGAGATCCCGAGCTCATCACGCTCGCCCGGATCGGCCAGGGCAGGTGTCTGCTCTACCTCGGCGAGATCGACAGCGGCGTCGCCTTGCTCGATGAAGCGATGGTCGCTGTCGGCGCAAGCGACGTGTCCCCGATCGCGGTGGGCGACGCGTATTGCACGGTGATCGAGGGTTGCCACGAGCTGTTCGACATCCGCCGGGCTCAGGAGTGGACGTCTGCCCTCAGCCGATGGTGCGACGCACAGCCCGAGCTCGTGCTGTACCGCGGTGAGTGTCTCGTGCACCGGGCCGAGATCATGCAGCTGCACGGCAAATGGTCTGATGCGCTGGAGGAGCTGGAGTTCGCCCTCGCCCGGCTCGCGGATTCCGTAGGCCCGCGGATCCTCGGTGCGGCATCATATCTTCGCGGTGAGCTCCACCGCCTGCGTGGTGAGTTCACAGCGGCTGAGCGTTCCTACGGCGCCGCCCACGAAGCAGGCCGCGAGCCGCAACCGGGTCTCGCGTTGCTGCGCTTGGCTCAGGGCCGGGTCGACGTCGCCGACGCCACGATCCGCCGGGCGCTCGGCGAGGCGGAGGATCCGATCACGCGCGCCTCGATGCTGGGGCCCTTCGTCGAGATCGTCGTGGCCACGGGCGACGTGGAAACGGCCCGCGTCGCGGCTGACGAGCTGACCGCCCTCGCCGCCAACCTGAACCAGCCGTTCCTTCAAGCCCTCGCAGCACACATGTCCGGCGTGGTACTCCTGGCCGAAGGGGATGCTCCGGCGGCATTGGTGTCCCTGCGCCGGGCGTGGACGGTTTGGCGCGAGATCGAGGCGCCGCACGAAGCCGCCCGAGCGCGAGTGGTCATCGCGCTGGTGTGCCGGGCGCTGGGCGACGCCGACGGCGCCAAGATGGAGCTCGATGCCGCCCGCCAGGTGTTCGCAGCCCTGGGAGCCTCACCGGACCTGACGTGGGCCGACTCCATATCCACTCCGGATCGCCGAGCGGTTCCAGGCGGTCTCACGGCACGCGAGCTCGAGGTGCTCGGGCTCGTCGCTCAAGGCAAGACGAACCGGCAGATCGCCGACCAGCTCTTCATCAGCGAGAAGACAGCCGCGAGCCACCTGAGCCACATCTTCACCAAGCTTGGTCTGTCGTCGCGGGCAGCTGCCACCGCATACGCCTACGAGCACGGCCTCACCACAAAGTCGCCCCAGCTGTGATCCCCGGGTCCTACTCCCTGCGTCGAGGAACCCTCCCCCAGCTGTGCGGACAGGTCGATGACGTCGCCGAGCCGCAGACCAGGGACGACGCTTCCGGTCAGGAATGAGGGTCAGGTCACTATGCTCGTCGCATGACCTCTTCGGCCGTCACGAGTGCGCAGCGACTGATCCGCCGGCTTGCGGTGACCGGCATCACGCCTGAGGACGACGAACAGGAACGACTCGACAAGACGGTCACAACCCTTTCCACTTGCCTCATCACCGCGCTCTCGACCGTGTGGGTCGTCACGTACTTCTCGTCGGGCCTCCCGGTCGCTGCCGCCATTCCGCTCGTCTACCAGGTCATCTCGATCGGATCCCTGGTGGCATTCTCACGAACGAAGCGGCTCCGATTCTTCCGTTTGAGCCAGTTGGCGATGATGCTGATGCTCCCCTTCTTTTTGCAGCTGAGCCTCGGTGGCTTCGTCCCCTCAAGCGCGGTAGTGCTCTGGTCGTTCACGGCACCCATTGCGGCGCTGATGTTCAGTGGGGCCCGCGATTCGATCAACTGGTTCGGGGCATACGCGGTCGTCCTCGTTCTGTCGGGCCTCGTGGACCCGCTCCTTGAGCCGACGTCAAAGATCCCCACGTCGGTGATGATCTCGTTCTTCGTCCTCAACCTCGCAGGCGTCTCGGCCACCGCCTTTCTGCTCTGCGGTTCTTCGTGCTCGAGCGAGAGCACGAGCGGGCGAAGTCCGAGCGCCTCCTCCTGAATGTCCTTCCGGCTTCGGTCGCGGCTCGATTGCGGGACTCGGAGGGCACGATCGCCGATGGCTTCGACGACGTGACGGTGCTCTTCGCGGACATCGTGGACTTCACGACGTTGTCAGCAGCCGCGCAGCCTGAGGAGATCGTCGAGCTCTTGAACGGGTTGTTCTCATGGTTCGATCGGCTCGCCGAACGGCATGGGCTCGAGAAGATCAAGACGATCGGTGACGCGTACATGGTGGCCGGCGGCATCCCGGTGCCTCGCTCGGATCATGCCGAAGCCATCGCCGACATGGCGCTCGAGATGATGGCCGGGCCGGACGCGATCGATCACCAACTCGGTTCGCCCGTTCAGCTGCGCATCGGGATCGACACGGGACCCGCGGTCGCCGGCGTGATCGGCGTGCGCCGGTTCATCTATGACCTTTGGGGCGACACAGTCAACACAGCGAGTCGGATGGAGTCCAATGGCCTTCCGGGCAGCATCCAGGTGACGGAGCGAACCTACCGGCGGCTCCGTGGGCGCTACGCCCTCGAGGAGCGGGGGATGGTCGTCGTCAAGGGGAAGGGTGACATGAAGACTTGGCTGTTGGAGGGAAGGCTGGTCGGTTGACGTAGGAGTGATGGATCCCGCTTGGGGAGACCGCGTTGGCGGCGCCGGCGATGTACGTGGCCTCGGATCCAGTTCACGATCGCCAGGCGTAGCTCCTCTCTGCAGGCCCAGCGCTTCTGGTTGAGCACGTTCTTCTGGAGCAACGAGAAGAACGATTCCATGCCGGCGTCGTCCGCACACGTTCCGGTCCGACCCATGGACCCCTGCAGCCCGGCGTTTCGAAGCGCCCGGACGTAATTGGCTCCCGCGGTCCGAATGGACGACGGCTCCGGTCGCCCGCCTTCAGGACCAGCGGTGCACGTGGGTCGCTCGCCTTCATTCAATGTCCCCAACCGGCTCGTGATGAACGCCGCGAAGGTTTCCAAAAGGCCATCGCTAGCGTTTGAGGGATAGCGATTCAAAGATGGAATCGCTAGCGTTTGAGTGATAGAATGGAGTCACCATGCTCCCCTTTACCGAGACGGACGGCATCCGAGGCTTCGTCGAAGAGCTCGACGCCTGGAAGGACCGCCTCGACATCCGAGTGCTCCCCCGTACCTGGGAGGGGCGGCTTCGCCGCGACCTCGAGGCAGAGGCTGTGGCCGCGTCAACCCGCATGGAGGGCGTCAACGTCACCGTTGACGAGGTGCGCCGGATCCTGGCAGGAGACCGACCGCCCGAGGTAGAACCGCTGGACCGAGAACTGGTTGAGGGCTATCGAGACGCCATGAACTTCGTCCTCCGCCAAGCTGATGACCCGGCGTTCTCATGGGATCGCGGTCTGATAGTCGGACTCCATGATCGTGTCCTCGCCGGTCGCTACGCCCAGGGTGCTGGCCGACTCCGCACGGATAAGCAGGTGTGGGTGACCAACCGCGCTACCGGCGAAGAGGTGTTCCTCCCACCCCCCGGCGAACAGGTTGATGCCTTGGTCGAGGAGGCTGTCACCCGGATGCAGCAAGCGGGCTTCCACAGCGCAGTTGCCGCCGCATGGATCCACGTCGTCGTCGCAGCCATCCACCCCTTCGTGGACGGGAATGGACGATCCGCTCGGATCCTTGCCTCGCTCGCGATGTACAGGGGTGGATTCAAGCGGCGCGAGTTCACATCGCTCGAGGAATGGTGGGGGTACCACCTGCAGGACTACTACGGGCTCTTCGGCTGCCTCGGGTCGATGTTCGATCGCGACGCGGACGTCACGCCGTTCGTGCACGGGCATCTCGACGCCCAGGTACGACAGGTGCGGGCGCTGGATCTGCGGCTCAACACCGAGCAGCAGGTGTGGATGGCGGTCGAAGAGGCCGCGGAGGACGTGGGGATGGACCGCCGGCTTGCGAACGCGCTATGGGACGCGTTCTTCGGACGTGACGTGACCGCCGGCTACTACCGCTCGCTCACAGACGTGAGCCCAGCGACCGCAACGAAAGACCTCACCACGGCGGTGGCAAGTGGACTCCTGGCATCGGAAGGGGAACGCCGGGGGCGTCGCTACTTCGCCGGCGAGAGGCTGTACGGGGTCGTGGCCGACAGGCTCTTCATAGAGATCGAGACGGCATCGTCCGCACGGGACCGGATCATCACCGAGCTTGGCCGGCGGCTCACGGTGTCGGGAGAGGCCTTCGGGCTTCCGCGGAGGCCGTTCTCATAGAGCGCCCGGCGAGCTTCTGCTCAGCGTCATCCCTTGCCTCGCGCCACAACTACCACAACTAGTCACAACTAGTGCATGTTGAGGTTCGGAGGAAGTCATGACCCGCTCACCTGCACGGATTCGGGCTCCATTCAAGAGTACCCACAGGTCAAGAGGGGTAGCACTCACAGCAGGTCAGGGCCGTTCGTTTCTCAGGGTAGGAGGCACCCATGTCCCAGGTCCGTGTCCACAACTTCTCGATCTCCCTGGACGGGTTCGGGACGGGCGACGGCATCACGCTCGACGCCCCGTTCGGTCACGCCGGGGAACGCCTGCACGAGTGGATGTTCACCACCCGGTTTTGGCGCTCGATGGTCGGCGAAGCTGGTGGCACGGAGGGTGTCGACCACTCGTTCGCCGAACGCCATGGCCTCGGCATCGGCGCCGAGATCATGGGTCGGGGCAAATTCGGCGCGCAGACCGGCCCGTGGACCGACGTCGGAACCGACGACGAGTGGCGTGGCTGGTGGGGGCCGAACCCGCCGTTCCACACGCCGGTGTTCGTGCTTACGCACTACCCGCGCCCGCCGATCGAGATGGAGGGCGGCACCGTGTTCCAATTCGTCGACGCCAACCCGCAGGAGGCGCTCGACGTCGCCCGGGAAGCAGCGGGCGACCTCGACGTGCGTATCGGCGGTGGCCCAACCGTCGTCCGCGACTTCCTCGCTGCCGACCTCATCGACACGCTCCACGTCGTGCAGGTGCCGATCCTCCTCGGCCGCGGCGTTCGCCTTTGGGACGGCATCGAGGGCGTCGAGGAACGCTACGGCATCGAGGCGGTCTCGTCTCCCAGCGGTGTCACCCACCTGACCTTCATCCGTCGATAGCCGAGCCCGCGCTCGTGGCGAGCTTGTGGACCCGCGGAGGTGAGAACCTCGTGTCACCGCGTCCGAACGAGAGCTCCTCGCGTTGCCCGAGCTCGCCAGCTCGACTACGCTCCGTCGGCATCGCGACCAGGGAGGGGGCGCATGGAGGCTTTTGCGGTACCGATCAAGCCCGGGAGAGCGGACGACTGGAAGGCCTGGGCCGGTGAGGTGACCGGCGCCCGCAAGTCGGAGTTCGACGAGATGAACGAGCGCCTCGGCCTGACGACGCACGCCGCGTGGCTCCAGGAAAACCCGGACGGGAGCCAGCTCACGGTCGTTGTCCTCGATGGGCCCGGCGCGTCCGAGTTCCTCGGCAAGCTCGCGGGCTCCGATCGCGAGTTCGACTCATGGTTCCGCTCGAAGGTCGAGGAGATTCATCCGATGGACTTCTCGGCACCGCCGCCAGCCGCGCCGGTTCGCCACCTTTAGCGTGGGCTCGATGCTTCATCAAGGGTGTCATAGGCAACTCTGACGCCGGCGTCTCGTTCCATCGCCTGGCTTCCGCCGCTGTGCACACCTATTGGAGAGCGGATCCCGGCTGTGGAGGAGTCCGGTAGGGCTTGAACTAGCCTTGGGTCACGCGCATCCGCACATCCTCGCATCCGCGGACATCGTCGCCCGGTTCGACGAAGCACACGTCCCGACCCCGACCACCGCGAACGGTGTTTCTCCCTATGACGTCCACCGCATCCAGGACGTCGCGTCCCGGGCCCCCAGCCAGGGTGTCTCCCGCTGAAGGGTGAGAAGGTGCCGAAGCACGGAGCCGAGGTGAGCTCGGAGGGCAAGGTCGTCGGCGACGTTCGAAGCGCCGACCGCACGCCCCGTTACGGAACCCTCGCCCTCTGCGTTGTCGAAGCCGAGCACTCCGCATCCGGAGGTCACTTGGAGGTCGACGGTTCGGTGGGTCGGGTGCACGCGGTACCCATCGACGACCCGGACAAGCTCCGACCCCGAGCAGACCCACGGAACCCCGTTTCGGCCGAGTAGGCAAGTCGGTCGGCTCGTCGAAGCCTGGGGACTGGAGCGGTACCCAGCGCTAGGAGTTCGGAGCCGTGCGAGCGACGAACCAGAGAGTGTCGCCCGAGGTCCCCACGCGCACATCCGAGAATCCGGAGCGTCGGAGCCGATCCGGCAGTTCCCCCGGATCGACGGGAACGCACACGTCACCTCTATGGAACTCCCTGAACTCTGGGTCATCGAGGCTGTCCGCCCCGACCAGCACACCTCCGACTCGCAGCACGCGCGCCAGTTCGGTCAAGAGCGCGTCCTGGTCGGAAACGGACGGAACGTGGTGAAGCATGGTGAACGAGGCCGCCGAACTGAAGCGCCCGGAGTCGAGCGGTAGGTGGGTCCCGTCTGCTTCAAGCACGTTGACGTTGGTGTCAGCCAGGCGCGCTGCAAGGCTCACTGCGAGAGCCGGGTCGATCTCGACGGCGGTCAGACTCGACACGCGGTGCCGAAGGATATCGGTCGCGAGACCGAAGCCCGGACCAACCTCGACCATGTCGGATCCCAGGTCGACTCCATCGAGAACGAGGGGGAGCACATCGGTTCGAAGGTACTCGGCCCAATCGGGGCTCGAGCACAGCTCGTTGTGCCCTTCGTTCATCGAAGCAGAGGATCCATCGCGATCGGACCCGCCATCTCAACGCCATCTTCGGCGGTGAAGTCCTTCGACGAGATGAATCCGGGTGCCCCCCGCATGGTGGCGTCCATCCGCTCGGCGAGCGAGGCCTCCTGCCCCTCCATGCCTGCTCTCACCGTGGCGCCGGTGAGCACGATGACCGATGGCTCGCTCACGCGGTCTCCTGCGGGGCGAGGAACGCCCGGATCTGGGCGTCATGCTCGCGGTAGTGCTCGACTTCTTCCATGAGCCGATCAGCGGCCGCGTCGCTGTTCGCCTCGTCGCACGCCGCGAGTGCCTGCCGTGCCCGTTCGCGCCCGTGTTCGAGATGGGCGACGACATGGTTCCATTCCATGGTGCGACCCTGGGGGAAGGCCTCCGCGTTCTTCGCGTCGTAGTACTCGGCTTCTACCGGTTCCTCGGGGAACGGCTCGCCGGGTTGTACGGCCTCGATGACGTCTGCGGCGTGGTTGACCCAGTAGGCCACATGCCACAAGGTGTCATGGAGCGACCAGCCCGGAACGACTCCGTCGACGGGACGTAGGTCGTGAGGCGCGTCCTGGATAGCTTGCGTCAGACTCGTGCCAGCCTCGAGTTCTTCTTGCAGCACCGTATCCTCGTTCATCGGGTACCCATCCCCTTCCGGTGTCGGCCCGCTCTCGTGGACACAGACTATGCCTTCGGCCGCGCTGGAATTCGGGGTGCTGCGAGAGCGATCGAGCCGGAGGGACCATCGGATGGTGCTTGGAATATCGAACCGGAAAGGGCCGCCTCCTCGATCACGTCGAGGACCGCAGTGGCAGCAGCTGTCGCGGTTGTCGTCCACGAGCACGTTGTCCGCACCGAGGTCGCCGTGGATCACCTGATGGCGCAGCGTGGACCACCCCGGGACCAGACCGCCTCGTAGCGGTCAAGCGTTCGCTCGATGAGCGCGCGCATCCGATGATCCGCGACCGCTGAGACCAGCGGGCGAAGCGCGAGCGCATGCTGGGGATCCCAGAACACCGCACGCGAGGCCCCGGGATCGAAGAACCCCCGAAGCGCGCGCCCCAGCCGCGCAGCGGTCTCTCCCCATGCGCTCACGGCGGCGTCGCTCAGCGTCGACTCATCGACCGAAGCCGTCCCCGGCATGCGTGCGTACATCCTGACCTGGTGCACGCCCCCGGTCGCCGAGGGGATCGATGCCCGATACGCCGCCGGGCCTCGGGACGGATCCGTTCTCAGAGCAGCCCACGGTGTTGCGACCGCCAGCCCCGGATCGGCGGCCAGCGCGTGGAACGTGCCACTCTGGCGCCGCGTGGCCGACTGGCTCGCGCGCGACTGGCGTTCTCGCGCATTCGGCATGTTCGAGTGGCTCCGGAGAGCCGATCCTCTTGCACATCGTGTTCCGAACGGACCCGGCGGGCCTCAACGACCCATGGGTCAAGGGAGCGTTCCGTACTGGAAGCCCGGCCAGTTCACCGGGTTCTCCGGGATCGAGGGAGTGCGTGAAGGGAATATCCACTTCGCCGGTGACGCGACAGAGTGGGACTTCCCAGGGTTCATGGAGGGAGCGATCCCGAGCGGCGAGCGCTGCGCGGTCGACATCTGAACCCACACACCCGGATCGGGCTCCAGCTGCGCACGAGCGCGCCGAGGGATATCACTCACCCATCATCTCCGTCTTGCCGAGGGCATCGCAGAGTCATCCACCCGTGAGCACGTCGCGGAGGGTTTCCACCAAGAGATCTGCCTCCGCGCGGCCGAACACGAGCGGGGGGCGGACCTTGAGCGTGTTGTCCGCCGCACCGGTGGTGCCGACGAGCACCCCGTGTTGTCGGAGCCCGTTGATGATCCGCTCGGCGGCGCCGGCGTCCGGCTGCTTGGAAGCAGGGTCCGTCACGATCTCGACCCCGCAGGCAAGCCCCATGCCACGCACGTCTCCGATGATCGGGTGGTCGGCCTTGACCTCGAGCAGTCGGGCGAGGAGATAGGTACCCACTTCACGAGCGTTGTTCAAGAGTCGTTCATCCTCGATCACGTCGAGGACCGCGCTGGCAGCGGCTGTCGACACGGGGTTGCCGCCGAACGTAGAGAAATAGTCGGTGGTCTCGGCGAAGCGGTCGACGATGTCGCTCCTGGTGATCACCGCTGCCACCGGGTGTCCGTTGCCCATGGGCTTACCGATGGTGACGAAGTCGGGTGCGATCCCGAGACGTTGGTAGGACCACATCGCGTCTCCGGTGCGACCGTGCCCCCCCTGAACCTCATCCGCGATCCAGAGGCCACCAGCGCGGTGCAGTGCGTCCACGCACGCTGTCACGTACTCGGGATCGAGATCGAGGATCCCGTCGCTCGTGAGCACTCCGTCCAAGATCGCGACGGCGGGCGCGTGACCTCGCTCGGCGAGACGGGCAATCGCAGAGGGGAACTCGGACGGGTCCATATGCAAGCCCCGGTAGGCGTCGGGGGGGCGCCAGGTCTCGACGTGGTCGGGACGCGCTCCTTTCGACCAGGCCTCCGGGGAAAGCCACGTCGTGGTCTCGCTCACCCCATGGTAGGCATAGGCCGTACAGAGCCCGCCGCTGTTGCCGGTGGCCGCGATGGCGATCCGCCAAGCCAGATCGTTGGCCTCTGAACCGGAGTTCACGAACATCACTGTGTCCAGTTCGCCCTCGGTGGTCGCCACCAGTCGCTCGGCTAGATCGAGCACCGTCGCGTGCAGATAGCGCATGTTCGTGTTGAGCACGCGGGCTTGCCGTGCGATCGCTCCGGTCACGCGAGGGTGACAATGCCCGACGACGGGCACGTTGTTGTACGCATCGAGGTAGCGGCGGTCCTCGTGGTCGAAGAGCCAGGGACCCTCACCCCGAACGATGTGAAGCGGTTGAGCGTATGAGAGTCCGGTGAGCGCGGAGCCGAGCACGTTGGCGCGGCGGCCGACCAGGTCGTCGAAGGCGACCATGGTGCCGGGCTCTCGCCCGCCCAATCTTCGGGCCACGTCCTCGAAGCCCATCTCGTCAAACAGCTTGAGGAGCTCGAAGGCATCCTCGTGATACTGAGCTGCGAAGGCCTCGGGGTCTTCGTACATCGAGGAGCGCCACGAAGGAAGGATCGATGCTGCGCAAGATCTGGCCGCGACGAGTTCCCCGAGGATCGCGCGTTCTCCGGGTTCCAGGGGGAGCACACGCTCGAACCCGTCCATCGCCATGCGCGCTACCCGCAAGACCTCGTCGCCGCTTCGACCCGAGACCAGGGACTCGATCACCGCTGCCAAGTCGACGACCAGCGCCGTGAAGCTCATATCTCCGAAATCGATGATGCCCGTGATCACGCCATCGTCGTCCACGAGCATGTTGTCCGCACAGAGATCGCCGTGGATCACCTGATGGCGCAGCGTGGACCACCCCGGGACCACGACCGCCTCGTAGCGGTCAAGCGTTCGCTCGATGAGCGCGCGCATCCGATGATCCGCGACCGCTGAGACCAGCGGGCGAAGCGCGAGCGCATGCTGGGGATCCCAGAACACCGCACGCGAGGCCCCGGGATCGAAGAACCCCCGAAGCGCGCGCCCCAGCCGCGCAGCGGTCTCTCCCCATGCGCTCACGGCGGCGTCGCTCAGCGTCGACTCATCGACCGAAGCCGTCCCCGGCATGCGTGCGTACATCCTGACCTGGTGCACGCCCCCGGTCGCCGAGGGGATCGATGCCCGATACGCCGCCGGGCCTCGGGACGGATCCGTTCTCAGAGCAGCCCACGGTGTTGCGACCGCCAGCCCCGGATCGGCGGCCAGCGCGTGGAACGCGGCACGGGCCTCCATATCGAGCCTGGCGGGATCTTCGGCCTCGTTCGAGATCTTCATCACCGCCGGACGAGGGCCACCCAGAACGAACGTCTGGTCGCGCTCGCTTCCCACCGCTGTCGCCGTCCCTTCGGCCCCGAACAACTCGAGCGCCAGCGCGGCTGCCTCCTCCGCCGGAAGAGCCGGCGGAGCAGTGGAGAGCACGTCGTCGAGGCCCATTTCGTTCACGTCGCTCATCCTAATAGCGGTGACCATGCCCGCACCGGCGAACGTCGTACCGGGAACGCCGGCAAGCGACGGGTACGGGTGATGGTGCCGCTGTCCCGCAGCGTGAACGCACCCGACTGGTGGACGAGGTCTCAGACGAGGCCGTCGGGTTCGAATCCGATCTGCTCCTCGAGCCCCCCGCTAGGCCCCGAGGTTGTACCCGAGCCATCTCGGGGCGTGGGCGAGCGCGTTCGTGATCGGTCCGACGCGCCGGTTCTCGTCTCGCCGGTCGTCGCGGCGCACGTTCGCGCGGCTGATCACTCGCTCGCCAATCGTAAGCAGTGGGGTGTTCTCAGAACTCCCTCACCACACGGCTTCCCACTCTTCTGGAGGAACTCCCACAGGTTAAGAGGGGTACCTCCCACAGCAGCGATTCACTACCCCGCGTTTCCCTGATTCACTTTCTCCACGTACTCCTTGGTGCGTAGCTCCCAGAGCCCGATCGACTCCTCGGTGAGCCGGAAGTTGGACCCCGAGTCGACGTACATCACCGCGAAGTTTTTCGGATACGTCGAGGACACCCAGTTTCTGAAAGGCTCCCACATCTGCGGCGAGAACTTCTTGATCTCCCAATACAGGGACACGGAACCGATCTCTCCATCACGAACGGTGAGATCCCAGAAGCCGGGGTAGGGACCCAGTCCGATCTCGTCGGACCTGATGGCGTGCCAATTGAACCGGCAACGCACCGCGGTGCCAGAGGCGGAGCTACCCGTTACAGAGCATCCTCCGACGGGGATCTGTTCGTAGCCCTGAGCTTCGAGGAAGGAGGTGAACGCTGGCACTTCCTCCGGGGTGGTTGCGTCCATCTCGAGGTATGGGTTATCGGCCAGATAGGTAATCGCCTCCTTACCGTCGAAAGCACCGAATGCCTCGACAAACCTCGTGGCGACCGCCACCGCTGAAGGATCCACCGGGTTGATCACCGAGGGTTCGTTCGCCGGTGTGATCGTGTCCTGCCCTGGACGTATCACCAGGAGAAGCGCGACCGCTGCTACACCGATCACCGCTGCCAGGGCGAACGCCCCGATCCTGCGTCGCCGGCGGGCCTGCTCCTGTCTGATTTCCTGATCCCTCCGCGAATCGAGATCGGGCTCGACCTGTTTCGTCGTCATCCCGAAGACCTCCTTCAATCAAGCCATGCCGGCTCCTGGCGAGGGCGGGGCGACGGCGTTGGCCACCCCAGCGGCCAACGCCGTCGCCGCTCCTCGGTCAGCGTGCCGTTACGGCACGCTGACGAAGTCGTCCAGGAACGAGCGTGCGGTCTCCGTGTCGTTCCTGAACGCCCACGAGATCGCGTTGCACCTCCCGACCTCGCCGTCGGCCACGGCGACCACGACGTTGGAATCCCCGAGGAAATACGGGGCGCCCCCGTCTCCGCACACGCCACCTTGCCCGGTCGCCTTCGCGTTATTCAGGACCGCGATCGTGCCGGGATCAATCGCCGCGATCGTCGCCGTCGCGGACCGTCGGACAGCGGGGTCCGAGCCGTAGCCGACGACGGTAAGCCGCTGCGTTTTCTTGATCGACGCGAGCTGCTGCAGCGTGGGGAGCTCGGCTGGTGTAATCCCTCGGACGGGGGTGGCGAGCACGGCGATCCCGTAGAGGTTGGTGCCGTTCTTGGGGTTCGCGTCCGGGTGGATGTAGCCGGCTTCGACTGTCCGCCACCTCGCCTCCTTGGGGGGCCAGGCGACTGGGTCGAACGTGATCTCCGCGTGGCCGCCGATCGATTGCGCGAACGCAACGGCGCCGGGGCAGTTGTAGTTGGTAAGGAACTCCGTTGACGAAATCAACACGCCGCCGCAGAACTCAAACCAGTCGCCGTTGCTGTCCGCAACGATCATCACGCCCACGTTCGGATGCGCGTTGCCGTCCAAGCCGCCATTGACAGCGCCGACGGATGGACTCACCGACAGCACGATCGCGAGTGCTGCCCAGGTAACCAGCACCTTCCGCATAACTCTCTCCCTTAGTCTGGGGCCGGGAAGCCGACCCTAGGGAGCAGCATTAGGAGAGGAATCCCGGAAACCCCTACGTTTCTAGAGCTTCCTCGCGAGCTCGGTCCTCGAGCGCACGTCCAACTTCCGGTAGATGCGCGTCAGGTTGGCTTCGACGGTGTGCACGCTCACGAAGAGGGCCTCGGCGACCTCACGGTTCGTTTTCCCCTCGGCGACGAGGCGTGCGATCTGCGCCTCCGTGGGGGTGAGCGCAGTCGAGAAGGGTGCCCGGCCTCCGATCCTCGCGAGCTCACCTTGGGCCCGCTGCGACCACAACGGCGCGCCCAGTTCCTCGAATGTCATGAGCGCCTGCTGAAGGAGGTCGCGCGCGCCCTTCTTCTGGCGCATCCGCCGGCGCACCGAGCCCCCCACCAGCAGCGTCCGTCCGAGCTCCAAGGGGTGCTGCGTCCGCGAGTGCTCGTGGAGGGATCGCTGCAGATGCGCTTCGGCCCCTTCGAGATCTCCCCGCGCCCCGGCGACCAGGCCGCGGCACCGGGCGGCCGTCGCGAGCGCCAGCGGGCGGTCGAGCGCCCGCCCGTGGTCGTCCAACCGGTCGGTGAGCCGTTCGGCGGGCTCGAGCTCACCGAGTGCCACGAGCGCTTCGATCTCGTCGGACACGAACGGGAAGGCTCCGGGCTCCCGAAGGTCCATCCGCTCCGTCATCTCGGTTGCCGGAGCGAGCCAGGCGTGCGCTGCCGCGGCGTCCCCGAGCGACACCTCGAGGAAGCCCAAGGCCGCGCGCGCCCTGATCTCGTTCCAGCGGTCTGCCGTCCGCTCACACGCAGCAAGGGCTTCGATGCCATCGTCGCGAGCTTCCTCGACTCTCCCTGTCGCGGCCTCGATCGCCGCCTTCACGGCTGCGACCTCGCCCAGCACATCGATCCAGCCCGCCTCGAGCACGATCTCCCGTGCTTCGAGGGCGTGGTCGGCGGCGAGCCGCCAATGTCCGGCACGGTGTTCCACCTCAGCGAGCGACGCCCGCACGTCCCATGACGCCGACTCGTGGCCCTGCTCGAGGTATCGCTCGAGCTCGACGTGCAGCGTGTCTCGTGCCGCGTCGAGCGCGCCCTTCCACAGCTGGAACCGTCCGAGGCAGGTCCGCGGTGTCGTCACCTCGCCGTACGCGAGCGAGCCCTCCTTGGAGATGCCTCGATCGAGGAGGTCGGCGGGGTCGTGACCGAGGACAGCCTCGACGGAGGCCAGGGCCGCCAGCGCGCTTCGGAGCAGGAACGGATCGTTCACCTCTTCCGCCAGCTCGACGGCGGCCTTCGCCCACGGCAGGGCCGATGCCGGATCACAGGCGCCGAGCTCGACCCACGCCAGGTCCGCAAGGATCAGTCCTCGGATGTAGCCGTTCCCATCGATCTCCTCGAAGGCCAGCTCGAGCAACCCCTTCACGCGAGGGAGGTCGTTCCAGCTCATGAATGAGAGGGAGTACATCGTCTGCGCGCGAACGAGGCCCGGTACCGTCTCGGCAAGGATCTGCTCGACGAGCTCGCGGGCGCCGCGCGTATCTCCGGCGGCGAAGAGGGTTTGTGCGGACCGGAGGCGTCGCATCTGGAGGCTGTCGGCCTCCTGCGGAGGGGTGAGGGTGGCAGCCAGCCCGTAGAGCTCGGTGGCGCCGAGCGGAGCCCCCCTCGCCACTGCGCGATCGCCCGCCTCCTCGAGGACACGGGCGACCTCTTCGCTCGGTCCGGTCGAACAGAGCGCCAGGTGCCGCGCTCGTTCCTCGGGATCCTTCACGGCGTTCGCTAGCCCGGCGTGCGCGGCGCGTCGATCGCCCGTGGACGCGCTCTCGTAGACCGTCGACGCGAAGAGCGGATGCGTGAACTCGATCGACGTGCCGCGCACCAGGACGATCCCCGCGTCCTCCGCCTCGGCCAGCCCCGTGGCCGATCCCTTGACTTTCTCGACGAGCGGTACCGTGCGTTGCGCGGAGCTCGCAGCGACGAGGAGGGCATCGCGCGTGGATCGAGGAAGCGCCCTCAGCCTGCGGCGGAGGAGCTCGCGGAGGTCCGCCGGCACCGGCAATGGCTCCCCCGGCGTCAGGAGCGCGTCTGCACCCTCGAGCGCTCGACCGATCTCGAGCGCGAAGAACGGATTGCCGCCCGAGGCCTCGTGGATCCGTTGCACCAGCGGCGAAGCGACATCGTCCTCCAGTCGTTGACGGAGCAGCCGTCCGAGCGGCACGCGGGCGATCGGACCGATCGTCAGTCGATCGACGCCGTCCCGGAGCGAGCCCATGAGGTCCAGCAAATCGGACGCGCCGGTCGGGGATCGCGTCGCCGCGACGAGCGTCACGGGCTCGTCCTCGAGGCGACGTAGCGCGAACGCGAGCGCGCGGGCCGACGGGGCATCTATCCACTGCGCGTCGTCGACCGCGATCGTGAGCGGGGCGCCGGAGGCAAGTGCCCGCAGCACCCCGAGGACCGCGAGGGAAACCGCTCGGGCATCTGGACGGGTGGGACCCGGCGACCCCAACAGCAAGGCGGCCTCGAGGGCGTTCCGCTGGCCGGCGGGCAGCTCGGCCATCGGCCCTTCCAGCACGGGAGTCAGAAGGTCGCCGAGGACCGCGAACGACATCCTCGCCTCGGCTTCGGATGCCCGCGACGACAGGATGAGGCTTGTGCGCTCCGCGAGCCGAACAGCTTCGCGCCAGAGCGTCGTCTTGCCGATCCCGGCGTCGCCCTCGAGCACCAGCGCGCTTGACCCCGGACGCGCATCCTCGAAGAAGCGGGCGATGGCAGCGAGCTCCTCGGCTCGCCCGATGATCGCGACTGGGGCCACCTTGAGGCGTTTCTACAGGAGCGGCGGGGCGGCGTGAACCACGCCAGCCTACCCCTTGGAACAGTCACCTAGCGGGTCCGATGACCGGGGCGCGCGCATCGCAGCGAAGGGACGGCGGCGCGCGACGACGGTGACGGACGGAAAAGGCGATGCACGCTCGTCCCGCAACCAGGGGAGGCCTCGGGAGGAACCGGTCGGTCCGGTCGTAAGCCTCGGTCGGGTTCCACTTCCTCACGCCGAGCGCGTCGAGCTGGTCGGAGGAGAGCGAGTTCAGGATGCGGGCTAGTTCGACGACGTGGCTCTTGTGGTGGCGACGGATCCCGTTCAGGTAGAACGCGACGAGGAGCGCCTCCACGCTGAGCGACCGAGGTCGACCCTTCGGGTGGTCGAGGACCGCCTGGAGTATCGGTAGAGACCCGTAAGAGCGACGAACACCGGCTCAGGCAGAGCCCCGACGGTTCCCGCCCCCACGATCGTCGCCGCTACGGCTCCTTCCGCGAGTCCAAGATCGCTTTGCCGCTCATGACGGCACCGATGACGAAGATCAGCGTCGCCAAGTAGATCAGCCCGAGATGGCCCAACGTGTCGAAGTCGTTCGGGTAATGGGCGGGCAACGCAACCAGTAGAGCCAGCACCGGCGAGGCGACCGCGCCGATCCACGCCCACCCGTAACGACGCCTCACACCGTAGGCAACGAGAAAGACGACAGCGAGCCCGGTCGCCGCGATGAAGCCTGAGAGCGCGATCTGTAGGTGGCTGATGTATTCGTACAGCGACGGACTGAACTGCTGGATCTGCGTCTTCCCAACGTTCACCTCGTTCGGACCGATCCCCAGCTCGAGGAAGCTATCGGTGAAGTTGCGGATGAAGAAGAGCAGGCCATAGCCGATGAATCCGACGGCGGCGATCACCATCAGCCAGGATCCCCAGCGAAGCATCGGCTCGTTGTCAACAGCGGTTCGCGGCACATCTGCAGTGGCCATCTGAACCCCTCTCGTTACGGCGCGACTATACGTCTCCACCACGCAGGCCCGCAAGTTGCACAACCTGTCAAGCGACTTCGCGTATGTAAGTAAGTCAGTCGGTCGGTTGGTCAGTTGGTCGGTCGGTGGGGTGTACTCGAAACCCCGGTGACCTGCGCCGTGCCGGCCCTCTCGAGGAGCACCCACGCGGTAAGGACCCGACCACCCACACCACCCTGAGCAGGGGGAATGCACTCACCCGGTGGACCCGGCGAGCTGGCCAGCGGCTCCCGCACGTAGGAGAGCCTGGTGACCCGCACGTCGAGGAGGTCGGGGAACGGCGAGCTCGTGTCGGCCGCGCCCCCGGCCTTGTGCCGTGCTTCGAGGACCACCACGCGAGCGCCGGACCTCGCGAGGTAGGCGGCGGCGACGAGGCCGTTGTGTCCCCCGCCGATCACGATCGCGTCGTAGGAGTTCGCAGTCATCTCGCCTCCACGGAGCGTGAATGCCCGAACGATGGCGCAGACGCGGTATCCATCAGGATGGAACGTTGACCCCGTCCACACCACTCACGATAGTGGAGTCTAACGAACACTCGATAGGGGGAGGCATGGACACGGTCATCGGAAAGGCGCAGGCGGTGCTGGGCACGATAAAGCCGGCGGATCTCGGCATCGTGCTGACCCACGAACACATCTTCGCTCGATTCCACGTGTGGTTCTGTCCCCCCGAAACCGTCGTCGACGAAGCGTTCTGGGAGGCGGCTTTCGCACTCATCGTTCGACGAAGATGGACTAGCATCGCGGGCCGCGGAGCTGGAGCCGCTCGGTCGATGCTCCCGTCGACAGTGAGCCGATGAGCCGCCGCGACACGGCCGCGCCGCGCGATCGGAAGCAGGAGATCTACGATGCCGCGGTCGACCTCTTCTGGCAGAGAGGGTATTTCGGGACGTCGATGCGTGACCTCGCGAGCGCGGTCGGCGTGCAGACGTCATCGCTCTACCACCACAACAGCACGAAGCAGGTTCTGCTCGTCGAGATCATGGAGCGCACGATGAGCAGGCTCACGGCGGAGGTGTCCGAGGCGGTCGAAGGCGCCGAGGGGACCGCGGAGCAGCTCGCGGAGGGGGTCCGGGCGCACGTACTCTTCCATGGGCGGCATCCACGGGATGCGTTCGTGACCGACTTCGAGATCCGCGCCCTGGAGCCGGACAACCGCGAGCGGATCATCGCGATGCGCGACCGGCATCAGGCGATCTTCGAGGGGCTCATCGCCCGCGGCACGGAGCAGGGGATCTTCGACGCGTCGGACGTCAAGACCGCGACATACGCGATCGCGACGATGAGCACCGCTGTGAGCACGTGGTACCGGGCCGGCGGTCGTCTGCCGATCGAGGAGATCGCACGGGAGTACGCGGGATTCGCCCTCGGCATCGTGCGGGGGTGCCCCGTCGAGACGTGAGATGCGTGGTGCGGTCGGGGGGCCTCGGCGGGCCGAGCCCCGGGCAGCGATCCTCGGTTGACCCCGCCCGCGTGTCACCGGCCGTTGCGGGCGCGCCCGAGGGAACGCAAGGACCCGACCAGGCCACCGCGCCCAGCGTCCCGCTTCACAACCTGGGCCGCGTTGCGCCCGGGTATCGCCATGACTCCGCCGCCGGGGTGTGTGCCCCCGCCGCAGAGGTACAGCCCGGCGATCGGCGTCCGGTAGTCCCCGTAGCCCGGGATCGGCCGGAGCGAGAACATCTGGCTCGGGCTCATCTCACCCTGAAAGATGTTCCCCCCGACGAGGCCGAACCGCTCCTCGAGGTCCGGCGGAGCGAGCACCTCCATCTCGTCGACGGCACCCGCGAGGTTCGGCGAGAACTCGCCGAGCGTCTCTATGACGCGCTTGCCGTAGGCCTCGCGCTCCGTGTCCCAGGAGCCATCCTTCACCTCGTAGGGACCGAACTGCGTGAAGGCGAGCATGATGTGCTTGCCCTCTGGGGCCAGGCCCGGCTCGTGAGCGGTGGGAAACATCGCCTCGACGTACGGATGCGTCGACGGCCGCCCATGCTTCGCGTCCTCCCAGGCCCGCTCCAGGTACTCGATCGATGGGGAGATCGCCACCATCCCGCAGTGGAGCTCCCCTTCTTGATCCCAGGAGGGGAAGCGGGGAAGCTCGCCTAGGGCGACGTTCACCTTCACCGACCCCGACTTCGTCTTGTAGTTCTTCACGCTCCGCACGATGTCGCTCGGGAGGTGACTCTCACCGACGAGGTCCAGGTACGTCGTCACCGGGTGCGCGTTCGAGACGACGCGCCCGGCTCGGATGGTGCTGCCGTCGGCGAGCTCCACCCCGACCGCGCGGCCGTTCGAGATGGCCACCCGCGCGACCTGCGCGTCCGTGCGGATCTCGGCGCCGGCGGCGGAGGCGGCCGCCGCCAGGGCGGCACTCACTCCCCCCGTGCCTCCATGAACCCAGCCCCACGCGCCATCATGTCCGTCGATCTCACCCATCCAATGGTGGACGAGGACGTACGCCGATCCAGGCGTCATCGGCCCGTGCCATGCGCCGATCACGGCCTGAGTCGCGAGAGCTCCCTTGACGCGGTCGTCCTCGAACCATTCGTCGAGAAGGTCGGCGGCGCTGATCGTGAAGAGCCGCACCACCTCGGCCACATCACGCCCGGTCCAGTTCCTGAGGCGGGCCGCCAGGGAGAGCCATCGGGGCAGCTCTCGGATCGAGAGGTTCGGCGGGATCACGAACTCGAGCTGCTTGAGCAGCGGTCCGATGTGGGAGAAGTAGCGGTCGAACTCCTTCATCGCGGCTGCGTCGTGCTTGGAGAACCTCGCGATGTTCTCCGCGTCCCGAACAGGGTCGCCCCACAGGGTGAGCGACGATCCGTCCGGGAAGGGAGCGAAGTAGTCCGGCGAGATGATCGACACCTTGTACCCGAACCGCTTGAGATCGAGCTCCGAGATGATCTCCGGCGCCATGAGACTGACCACGTACGAGGCGGACGATACCCGGTAGCCCGGCCACGTCTCCTCCGTGGCGGCTGCGCCGCCCAGGATCGAGCGTCTCTCCAGGACCAGGACGTCGAGTCCGGCCTTCGCGAGGTAGGCGGCACAGGCGAGGCCGTTGTGGCCGCCTCCGATGATCACGACGTCACGTTGCCTCGCTTGCATACGGAAGACTCCTCAAGGTGAAGGTGTCCGGACGATGGCGGTTCCACCGAGTGACCGACCCTGGATCACACGGGGCTCGAGCGATGCGACCTCTGTCACATGCGAACCCGTTCCTTCTTCGGGTCGTAGATCGGCGCGGAGGTCACCGTGGCCGATATGGTGTCGTTCGGTCCCTGGACCTCGACGTTTCCACCCTCCTCGGCGACGTCGGCCCGGATCACGGCGAGGCCGATCGGGCCGAAGATGGGGCTGTTGGTGGGAGACGTGAGGAGGCCCACCTCTTCCCCGCCCTTCATGACCGGGGTGCCGTACTCGGGCAGCTCGTCCCCGTCCCAGCGCAGGGTCTTGAACCGGTTCGGCGGCGCCGCGGCGACCTCGGCGAGCCGGCTCTGGCCCGGGATGTCGGCGCCGAGCGCAACGAAGCGGTCCAGCCCCACGTCGAACGGCGTCCCGGCACCGGGCTGGTAGTCGAAGCCCGTCACGACCATGCCGCTCTCGATGCGACACGTCTCGATCGCCGAGTTGCCGTACAGCTTCGCGCCCGAGGCGACCAGCGCGTTCCACAGGGCTTCGGCGTCGTCACGCCGGACGAACAGCTCGTAGCCGAGCTCCCCTGAGAACCCGGTCCGCGAGATCCAGGCCGGGACGCCGCCGACCTGCGTCAGCTCAGGGCGGAAGCGGAAGTAGCCAAGGCCGCTCAGGTCAGCGTCGGTGAGCTTGCTGAGCAGGTCCCTCGACCCCGGACCCTGTACCTGGAAGTTCGGCATGTCGTGGGTCACGTGCTCGATCCCCACGTCCAGACCGCCGGTCGCCCCCGCGAAGAACTTTGCCAGGTCCATGCCGTTCGTCATGACCCAGAAGTGGTCGTCGGCGAGCCGGAAGACGGTGCCGTCGTCCACGAGGTTTCCCTCGGCATCCAGGAAGCCGCCGTAGCGGACCTGTCCGACCTCCATGCCGGGAGTGTCGTTCGAGAAGACGCGCTGGATCGCCGCCGCGGCATCGGACCCTCGCCACTCCCACTTGATGAGCGGCGACATGTCCCACACACCGACGCCCTCACGGACCGCCCGGTACTCGCCGGGAACGTCTCCGAAGCCGTCGAGCCAGTACCAACCGCCCTCCGCAGCGAAGCTCGCCCCCATCGCCTTCTGCACATCGTGCAGAGCAGTTTTGATCGGCTCTTCCTGTCCCATCTCCCACCCCCTGGCTCGGTTCAACCTGGTCTGTCACGCGTGACCCGCACGTCGCGAAACGCCCATCGAATCGAACGTTCGTTACAGTATCTTCGAGCTTCCCCCGTCGTCAATGGAGACCACAGGTGGACTTCACTATGAAGATGCCGAAAGATGGTGCCGACCGTGTGCCGCATGTTCGGGGAACGAGCTTCCGACCGACGCTGCGGCACGCCCACAGCTGCGCTCAAGTGTTGATGCTCTGAGTTCGAGCAGGCCGAGCCCGACGGAGGAGCGCCGTCGTTCGAGAGATCGGTCGCGACCGCAAGCGCCGGGAGGCGCCGGGAGGCTCGTCGGCCCCGACGGGGGAAAGCTCGGCCTGGAAGAGTTCCTCGCGCGCGAAGCCGAACTCGCAGATGAGCCGATGGATCCCGGTCCGTTCGAACCGTTCCTCGTCGCGCTCAGTCGCATCCAGGACGCGGTGATCTGGGGACTCGTGGCTGGCATCCCGGATGTACGAGACGCTACCGAACCTTTCCGGGAATCACAGCTGAGGTGGTGGAAGTTCACCCGGAACGATCTCGCCCGCCTCATGCGGCGGGTGCGTGAGAAGGAGGCACTGCAGGTCGCTGCCCGAGCGATCGATTCGTTAGCGGACTTTCGAGCCAGAGGACTTAGCTTGGCTGAGCGAGTAGCTCCTTTCGGGTCCTCGCCTTCCTCAAGGGATCGACCTTGGTCATCGAGCGGAGGCCAGGACGTCGGCGACCCACTACTCGTCCGACTCGTTCGGCCCGGAGCATCTCGAACCACCCACGTCCGTCGTCATCACCTCGCCGATCGTATCCGTGCTCTCGTCACTCCTGCGCCTCCTCCCCTTCGGTGTCCCCGCCGAGAGGGTGCCGTGGCCGCGCGCGAGGGGTAGGGGCCGCGCCGGTCATCCGACCGGGGCCGCGTCCCCGGGCAACCTCGGCGACCGTCAGGTGGCGGTGGGCAGCCGGCCGTCCTCCTCGTCCGCGCGGCGGCGGTCCGGGTCGCGGTTCGCCGGGTCCCCGAAGCCGCCGCCTCCGCTCGTCTCGACCCGGACGATCGAGCCGGCCGGCAGCTCGAGCGTCACCTTCGTGGGGACGTCCATCTCCCGGCCCTCCGGGTCGAAGATCGAGATCCTGGTCGGCGCGCCGCCCGTCCCCCCGAGCACGCCGGTCGGCGCGAACCGGGGGTCGGTCTGCTCCCCGTACACGGTGGCGATCTGGGCGAAGTCGAGCACCTCGTACTCGCGCCGGATCCCAAGGCCCCCGTCGTGCTCGCCGAGCCCCTGGGACCCGGGAACCAGCTCGGTCCTGCGGAGGCGAACGGCGTACTCGGCCTCGGCCACCTCGGTTGGCAGCAGCACGACGTTCGACATGTAGGTGTCCACGCCGTCGAGGCCGTCGTCGAAACGATGTCCGCCGGTCCCACCGCCGACGACGTCCATCATCACCGACGGCCGACCGGTCTTCGGGGACACGCTGTCGAGGTTCACGTCGAAGAACGCGACCGTCCCGCTCGCCACCGCCTTCTCCGGCCAGATCTGCGACGCGGCCCGGATGAGGGTCTCCGCGAGCCGCTGACAGGTGTTGTGGCGGACCGAGACCGCCGCGGGCGGGTTGGGGTTCAGCACGTTGCCCCTCGGGCACACGATGTCGACCGCGCGCAGGGCCCCGTCGTTCGTGGTCATCGCCGGGTCGGTGACCGCTCGGAGCAGATACACGATCACGGCCCGGGTGCTGGCCCACGGGACGTTGAGGGCCCCGGGGATCTGGGGGGCGGTTCCCGACAGGTCGACGGTGAGGCGGTCCCCACGCTTGACGAGCCGGGCGTGGATCCGCGTCGGAGGGCCGCCCGCCCCGTCGTCGTCGAGGAACCCTTCCGCCTCCCCCTCACCGTCCGGCAGGTCCCGCAACGCGGCACGGGCCGCGCGCTCGACGTGATCGAGGGCCTGGGCGAACGCCGTCTCGACGGTGCTCGCTCCGTACCGCTCCACCGCCTCCTCGAGCCGCCGACGCCCCAGCTCGCAGGAGGCCCGCTGCGCGCGGAGGTCCGCGATCGTCGTGATCTTGGCGCGGACGTTCTCGGTGATCACGGAGAAGAGGTCGGGGTCCTCCTGCCCGCCCCGGTAGAGGTGCACCGGCGCCATGACGAGACCCTCCGCGTACAGCTCGCGGAGGTCGGGCCCCTCGGTGCCGGGGTTCACGCCGCCGACGTCGATGTGGTGCGCGGTCGACCCGGTCCAGGCGAACAGCCGTTCCCCGATGAAGACCGGCAGCAGGATGTTGATGTCCGGCGTATGCATGCAGCCCTCGTACGGGTGGTTCGCGATGAACGCGTCGCCGGGCCGCAGGGTGTCCCGCCAGCGGGAGAGCGTCGACTTCACCACGAGCGACATCGCGCCGAGCTGCGCCGGAATGAAGTCGGCCTGCGCGACGAGGTCGCCTTCTGCATTGAAGAGCGCGCAGCTGAAGTCGGCCATCTCGCGGATGATCGGGCTGAAGCTCGAGCGCTTCATCAGGCTTCCCATCTCCTCCGCGGCGGAGAGGAGCTGCGCATGGACCAACTCGAACGTGATCGGATCGAGCCGAGCGGTGCCGCGGGCGGCTCGCCGCCGCGGGTGCTTCGGGGCCGGTCCGGTCCTCCGGGTCATCGTCCGCCTCCTTCCCGGATCCAAAGGTTCCCGTCCCGGTCCACCGTGGCCGTCTGCCCGGGCAGCAGGACGGTCGTCGAGTCCATCTCCTCAACGATCGCCGGTCCCACGATCCGGTTGCGTGCCCGGAGCTCCTCCCGGGCCAGGATCGGCACCTTCCCTCGCCGGCGGCCCCCGGGGAGTCGCACCTGCCGAGCGCCGACGACCGCGCCGCGGACCGGGTCTCGCCCGCCGGAGGCGACCGGCAACCGCTCCGGCCTGGGGAGGCCGCCGAACCCGGAGAGCCGGAGCGTGACCAGCTCGACGGCCTCGTCGCGGGCAACGTGTCCGTAGGTGCGCTCGTGCAGCTCGTGGAAATCCCCGACGAGCCGTCGAAGGGCGGCCGGGGTCAGGCCCCGCAGCGGCACCTGCAGCTCGAACCCCTGGCCGAGGTAGCGACAGTCGGCACTGCCCACGAGCCGGATCTTCGTCTTCGGGATCCCGTCTTCCCGCAGCTGCACCGTCACCCGCTTCGCCGCGGCCCGGTACCAGGCCGCAAGCTCGTCGGTCTCCCCGGGCTCCACGGTCCGGAGGACCGTCTGCGACTCGTCGATCCGCAGGTCCGCTGCCACGAGCCCCGCGGCCGAGAACAGCCCCGGGTGCCGCGGCACCACAACCGAACCCAAGCGCATCTCCCGCAGGAGGCGACCGGCATGCAGGGGTCCCGCCCCACCGAACGCCACGAGCGCGTAGTCGCTCGGGTCGACCCCCCGCTCCACCGACACGCGACGGAGCGCGCGGACGACGTGCGCCATCGCCACCGCGATGATGCCCTCGCCGGCCTCGTCGACCTCGAGCCCGAGGTCCTCGGCCACGCGCCCGATCGCCTCGCGGCCCGCCTCGACGTCGAGGGCGAGCCGACCGGCGAGCGGCGTCTCACCCCCGAGCGTTCCCACCACGACGTGGGCGTCCGTCAGGGTGGCCTCCTTGCCGCCCCGCGCGTAGGAGGCCGGACCCGGGTCCGCCCCGGCGCTGTCCGGCCCCACCCGGAGGCGGCCGGCCGCGTCCACGCTCGCGATGCTCCCGCCGCCGGCCCCGACGGTCACGAGGTCCACCGACGGCGCGAGGATCGGGTGCGTGTCGACCTCCTCCATCGATGTGACCGGCGGAACGCCGTCGGCGATCAGGCACACGTCGACCGAGGTGCCTCCCATGTCGAGGGCGATCAGGCGATCGATCCCGTGGCGCGCACCGAGGTCGATCGACGCGGCCACCCCGGCGGTCGGGCCCGACAGCAGGAGACGATGGGCCTCCTGATCGGCGCGCTCCGCGGGAACGCTGCCGCCGTTCGACTGCATGATGAGGAACGGTTGGCGGACCCCGAGCTCGCGGAGCGAATCCCGCGCGCGGAGGAGGTAGCTCCCCACGATCGGGCGGAGCCCGGCGTTGAGGGCCGTCGTGGCCGTCCGCGGGTACTCGCGGAACTCCCGCGCGATCGCGGAGGACAGTGTGATCGGCAGATCCGGGAACCGGCGCTCGAGCGCCTCGCCCAGTCTCCGCTCGTGCGCGTCGTTCATGTAGCTGAACAGGAGCGAGACCGCGATCGCCTCGGGCTCGTGACGCGCGACCTCTTCCACGATGCGCTCGACCTCGGCGTCGGTGAGCGGCGTGACGACCTCGCCGTCCCACGCGAGCCGTTCGTGCACCTCGAGCCGGTCGCGGCGACGGACCAGCTCTCGAGGACGGCGCTGCTCCAGGTCGTAGAGCTCGGGACGCGCCCCCTGACGGAAGGACAGCACGTCGCGGTAGCCCTCGGTGGCGAGCAACACGACGCGCGCCAGCTGGCCGGTGATCGCCGCGTTCGTGGCGACGGTCGTGCCGTGGAAGACCGAGCGCACGAGCGAGAGCGGGGTGCCCAGGTCCGAGAGCTCTCGCACCGCGTCGGTGAGCCCGACCGCGGGATCGCTCGGCGTGGACGGCACCTTCGCCACCCGGACCTCGCCCCGTCCCGAGAGCGCGACCGCGTCGGTGAAGGTGCCGCCGACGTCGATGGCGATGATCCAGCCGTCGCGGACCGGCCGGGGGACGGGCTTCCCCCGGCCGGTCCGAGCCTTCGAGCGCGTGGCTGCCATCAGCGGACCGCACCTCCTCGACGTTGCGCCCGCCCCGCGAGCTCTTGCTCGATCACCGGTCCTCCCTTCGCTGCGGGAATCCGATGTGGTACACGATGTCCGTCAGTTCAACACCTAGCCGCCCGCTTGTGCCCGCGCCCAGGCGTCCAGCCAGAGGGCCTCCTTGTCCGGCTCGAGCGGGACCGGGATCACACCGAGCTCGTGCTCGAAGTCCTCGGGGCGGACGATCGCCGACTCGAGCCACTCCGGCACGTAGTCATCTGCCACCAGGTTGTCGGGGGTGACCCCGTTCTGCGGCTGCTGGTAGCCGACCCAGCTGAAGTTCTTCAGCGTCACCGCCTCGTCCAGCATGTAGTTCAGGAACATGTGGGCGAGAACGGGGTGCTCCGCGTCCTTCGCGACCACCATCGTGTCGTTGGCGATCAGCCCCTTCGCCGGGTTGGCCGTCGCGTTCGGCGGCCACAGGTACCGGGCCACCGAGGGGTCGTCGCCCTTCGGGAAGTAGTAGGGCGTCGCCACTATGTCGCCCGACAGGGCCTGATGGACGCCGAACGTGCCCTCGGGGAGCTTGGCGTACGGGCCGTCGATCGTGTACCGGATGTTCACGAGGTCGGCGAGCTCCACCAGCGCGTCGCCGGCGGCGGCGATCTCCTCGGGGCTAGCGTCGGCCGGGTGGACCTCCACCCCGTTGCGGAACATCGTGCTCTGGATCGCCTCCGAGATGTCGTCGTACAGGCCGGCGATATTCTCGACGGCCGGGTTCCAGAACACGTCCCAGGGGGTCGGACCCTCCGACAGAAGGCCTTCGTCGACCATGTCGGTCCGGTACCCGATCCCGGTCTTGTACACGGTGTAGGGAACGGTGTACTGCGAGCCCTTGTCGTAGAAGGGATCCGCGAGGAACGGCCAGACGTTGGCCTGCAGGTTGGGGATGTAGTCGTGGTTCAGCGGTTGTACGAGCTTCCCGGCCACGAGCTTGCTGATGTTCTCCGAGGTCGGGAAGTAGACGTCGACCGGGATCTCCCCCGTCCGGAGCTTCCGGAGCGCCTCCTCCTCATTGTAGAAGGTCGTGAGCTCGACCTCCACCCCGAACTCGTCCGTGAAGTCATTCAGGACCCGGACCCACAGGTAGTCGGCCCAGTTGTAGATCCGCAGCGGTCCGGGCTCGGCGTCCAGCCCGGACTCGATCGGCGGGTTGTCGTCGTAGATCGGCTGGGTGGCCGGGCTCTCGGGCCGGCCGACCACCAACTCGCCCCCGCCCCCGTCGTCGCCGACACTGCCGCCCTCTTCGCCCCCGCACGCTGCCAGGATCGCGGCAGCCGTCGGGAACCCGATCCCGGCGGCCGCGGCCCTCCGGAGGAACTCCCGACGGTTCACTACGCGCCGGCCGTTCCCGATCCAGCCCTCTCGTGGATGGAACGCCATGCTATCCCCTCCTTCGCATTGGTCGACTCCTTGGCATTGGCCGACTCCTTAGGCATTGGCCCACGGTTCAGTCGTTCCCGACCCGCTTCATCCCCCTTCCAATGCCTCAAATGACGCTGTGCTCCCTGGGAAGCTTCGACAGCACCTCCAGGCCGGTGTCGGTCATCAGGATCGTGTCTATGAAGCCGCCACCCCAGCCCTCCTCCGGAAAGTCAAAGAGGTTCTCGTAGTTGGTGAGAACTCCGGGCTCGAACATCGCCTCCTCGAACGTTTCTCCTCCGAGGTAGATGTGGCCGACCCAATCCGGCGGAAGGTCAGCTCCAAGCGAATAGCCGCCGATCCACCACACGTCCGTCCTGAGTCCCTGTTGGTCGATGTACTCGTCAGCAATCCGTTGCGCCTCCGACAATGGCATGCCAACGGTAACGGCCTCCAGTAGCCGAGTGACGCTCGGGGCCGCCTGCGCCAACACCTCTCTGGCTCTCGGGAAGTCCCCGACGCTGAAGGTCCTGCTGAGATCGGCGTGATACCGCTTGTAGACCCCGCAGAAGTCTACCCAGACCATCTCCTCGGGCCCGATACGGCGTGTCGTTGAGGGGCCGTGGTAGTGGGAGCTTCTCGGCCCCGAGTGGACCAACACGCGAATCGCGGGTTCTTCGCCCCCCTGTTCCAGGAGGAGTCGATAGATCTCTGCCGCGACCTCGAGTTCGGTGACGCCGACGTCGATGGAGGACCGAACACCGTCCATTGCGGTGTCTGCGATCTCTGCCGCCCGACGGACATAGTCGACTTCCTGTGGAGACTTGACGAACCGAACACGGTCGACGAGGAAGGACCCATCAACGACGTCGGCGCCTTCCTCTCTGAGACGGCTCGCGAGCGCCGCAAGAGTGGGGCCGGATGGAGCCCGGCTCCAGTATTCGAGGCCCACCCGACGTCCACGCACACCCAGCTTCTTCAGAGCCGTCGCCACGGTATCTACCTCGGGCATCGCAAAAGATGACGGGCCCTGCCCACCGTCACGAAGCGGGCTTCCGATCTCGAAGTAGATCGCCTCATCGATCAGTGTCGTCGTCGCCGCACCTTGGGCCTGATGATCGGTGCCGTCGAGAAGAACGGCGGGTCCCTCCTGTGAGAGAACGAGTCCGGTCGGAGTCCTGCCGTCGTACCAGATCAACTCATGGTTGGCTAGGTAGTACAGGTTGGCCGGAGAGGTGACGTACAACACATCGATCCCTCTCTCCCGCATCAGCCTCTTCGTGTGTTCTCGCCGAAGCTCATACTCCTGCTGGGAGAAAGGAACATCAGCGTCCATAGAGCCTTCAGTACCCACGGTCCCCCCTTAAGTCGTCTTACCCTGTTCCGAGTCGGCCGACAGAAGAACCCGATCATAGAAGTCTCGCAGGTGCTGGGTTACGAGACGGCGTATGGCCGCGTCGTCGCCCGTACTCACGGCATCGAAGATCGCTTGATGCTCCTTGACCAGCTCAGGGATATCGGCTTGCGGATCCGGCAGGGCACTCAGTGCGTCGAGAAGATACCTGGCGATGACGTCGCGGATGGCGACCATCACCACATGCATCGTCTCGTTGCCCGACGCCTTCACCAGCGAGAGATGGAAGCGAACATCGGCTGCATCAAAATCCTCCAGCGAAAGGCTGGGCCGCTTCATTTCCGCGAGAGCATCCGCCGCTTGGCTGAGCAGCTCCTGTCGGGGATCGCGGGCGACTCGCTGGAGAGCTCCGGTTTCGAGAACGATTCGGAACTCAACGAGGTCATCGACTGGCACACGCTGCAGGCGCAGTAGATTCGCGAGATGGTCTCGCAGAACGTCTGTGGAGTACTCAGAGACAACCGAGCGACCCACCGGCGCCCCGCTGGAGAGAATGAGCCCCTCCGTCTCGAGCGATCTCAGTGCCTCCCGAACGGAGGCCCTGCTCACGCCGAAGGTATCGGACAGGCTCCGCTCAGTGGGCAACAGATCCCCGGGGGAGAGAGCGCCCGTCAGGATTGCCTCACGCACCTGGTCCGCCACCTGCTGGTAGAGGGGCCGCCGATGGACCTCTGAGAAGGTCAGGCCGCTCCCCCTCGCCGTCCAGCTGGTCTCCCTGAGCGCTTCAGGACCGCTGGCACGTCCGCTCGCCTTCGAGGGCACGCCTCTAGTCTGCGGCACCCCAAGTACGTTGCCACCCTCCTGTCCATGCCGATCCGACCCGCCGATCCGTACACACGCCTGTTCTTTGCGAGTGGCGCTCATGGGATCGGACGGTCTCCTTCAGGTAGCGGGTCGCGTCGTGAATCTCCAGCATCCCGTCGCCCCCCAGAACGTCGGCTCAGCCAAGAACTGATCTGGTCAGATTGTCAGACCACCCTAGCCCGCCCAACGGCTGGCGCGCAAATCCCGGCGAGGTTCCGGTAGCGTCCTGACCAGCATCGATCCTTTGGCTCGCTCGAACAGTCCCGCGAACGGGGCTGGCTCTCGAGGAACCGGCGCTCCTCGCGCGCCATGAGCTCGTGCAGGCACGGGTGGTCGATCGTTCCCATGGTTCGTCCTCCCGACGCCTCCTAGTGGCTCGCGCACCGGTCCGGATCACCCCGGCTCGGGGTCGGGGTCCCTGCGTATCAGATCTCGAGGCGGGCGAGGTCCTCGACCGCGGAACCCCGGGCGCCCTCGCGCTTGCGGTACCTCCGAAGGAACAGGCCGGCTAACGTGATCGCGGTGAGCGAGCCGAACAGCAGGAGGCTCGCGAGGGCGTTCAGCGCGGGGCTCGGGGCCATCCGCGCCGAGCTGTAGAGACGGACCGGGATCGTGATCGAGCTCTCTTGCGAGACGAGGAAAGCGCTGATCACGAAGTCGTCGATCGAGAGGGCGAACACGATCATCAGTGCCGAGAAGATCGCCGGCGCGAGCAGGGGCAGGAGGACGCGACGCAGCGACTCCCACTGCGTCGCCCCGAGGTCCATCGCGGCCTCCTCGTACTCCCTTCCCACGGCGAAGAGGCGGCCACGGATGATGATCACGACTAACGACAACGAGAACGTGACGTGCCCGAGGAGCTGGGCCGGGGTGCCGAGCGGCACGAAGTCGAGGAGGTTCGTGAAGACCAGGAAAAGTGCGACCCCCATCACGATCTCGGGCGTGACCAGGGGAAAGAGCATGAGAAAGTTCGCCGGCTTCGCACCGCGGCCACGCCAGCGGGCGAGCCCCAGCGCGAGGGCGACACCCAGAGGCGTGGTGATCAGCATCGACAGGCCGGCGAGCTTCAGGCTCTGGATCAGCGCGAGCCGCAGGGACGGGTCGTGGAGCACCGAGAGGTCCGGGTCCTGGAAGTACCACTGAAACGAGAACCCCTGCCAGGTGCTCCTCGACCGCCCGGCGTTGAACGAGAACTGGACCGCGATGACGATAGGGACGATCGACCAGGCGAGGTAGATCCACGTCCAGAGCGCGAGGAGCCTGGGACGGTTCCAGGGGTTCGCGAGCCAGCGCTTGAGACGCGCGAGGACGGACGGGCGTTCGATCTCCAAGCGGCCCAGCGTCGTCCCGGCGCTCACGCCCGCGCCTCCCGGGTCGCACGCGCGACGCTGAGGAGGTAGTAGACCATCAGGAGCCCGACGAAGCCCATCAGGATTAGCGTCAGGGCTGCGCCCCGCCCGCCGCCCGAGGTCGTCTGGTTCACGAACAGGTCGATCTCGTTGGCGAACATCCTCGTCTTGGGCGAGCCGGAGAGAAGGTTGGGCGTGTAGTAGTCGCCGAACATCGGCAGCATGATGATCACGGTGCCGGCAAGGATCCCCTGCTTGGAGAGCGGCAACGTCACCCGGAGGAAGGTCCAGAAGGGGCTGGCCCCGAGGTCCCGCGAGGCCTCGACGACGGCCTCGTCGATACGATCGAGCGCCGCGAACAGCGGCAGGATGAAGAACGGGATGTAGCCGTACACAAGGCCGAGGATCACGGTCTCGTGCCGTCCCACGAGCCACTCCCGAGGTTCGTCGAAGATCTGGAGGGCCATCAGGATCTGGTTCACGTACCCCTCGCGGTCCAGCAGGTTGACCCAGGAGAGCATCCGCATCAGGTAGTTGATCCAGAACGGCGCGATCAACAGCACGAGGATCAGGATCTTCCAGCGGCCGGCCCGGCGGGACACGTAGTAGGCCACGGGGTACCCGATCAGGACGGACAGCGACGTCGCGACGATCACGTAGGCGATCGTTCGGAGGGCGGTCTCCCCGAGGGCGCCCCCGAAGATCTCACCGAACGCCTCGGCGAAGACCCCCGGATCCCACGCCGCCGGGTTCCACACGGGCTCGGCGGTGAGGAAGATCGGGTCGAGCTTCCCCATCGCCACCGAGAGGATCGCGTAGAAGGGCGTGAGGAACAGCAGGATCAGCCAGGTCACGCCCGGCGCGGCGAACGCTCGCCACAGCCAGGTCCGTTCGCCGACGACGCCCGTTTGCTCAGCCACGAACCCTCTCCATCAGGTCACGTCCCGCGTAGTGGTGTAGTTCCTCACCGTGCACGTCAGCTCTCGAGGCGGCACTATGCCTGAAGCAGATGCGCGGTGACCGCTGAACCGGTCCCGGTTCTTTGGACACGACCTTGGCCGTGTTTGCGATGATAGGGCTCCGACGTGACCGCGACACCGATTCAACCGAGGCGCCTATAGTGCACCGGATGGACGATGGGCTCGAGACCGTGATACCGGCGCCGCGGTCGTCACGATGGACCCGTTGCGGCCCCGTGCCGAGGCGGTGGGGCTCGGCGGCGGTCGCATCCTCGCCGTCGGTACGCGCGACGAGATCGAAACTCTCCGCGGACCGCGAACCGCCGAGATCGCGCTGCCCGCGTTCCAGGACGCGCACAACCACGCGTGCTTCGCTGGTCGCTACCGTCTGACGTGCGACCTCCACGACCTCCACGGCCGCGAGGAGTACCTCGACGCGGTCGCGGCGTATGCGACCGCGAATCCCGACGCGGAGTGGATCTACGGCGGTGGTTGGGCCATGTCCGCGTTCCCGGGCGGCCTGCCGCGTGCGGAGGACCTCGACCGCGTGGTCCCGGACCGGTGCGTGTACCTGATGAACAGCGACCTCCACGGCGCATGGGTGAACTCGCGCGCGCTCGAGCTCGCCGGCATCGATCGCGACACGCCCGACCCGCCGGGCGGAAGGATCGAGCGGGATCCCGACGGGTCGCCGACGGGCACGCTGCACGAATGGGCACGGGATCTCGTCGCAGCGCTGCTCCCGCCAACATCGGAAGAGACGTGGCGCGCCGCGATCCTCGCGTCGCAGCGGCATCTGCTGTCGTTGGGCGTCATCGCGTGGCAGGACGCATGGGTGGAGCCCGACGTGCTCACCGCGTACCGCGCGCTCGCGGGCTCGGGCGAGCTCCGCGCTCACGTCGTCGCGTGCCAGTGGTGGGAGCGTACGCGCGGCATGGAGCAGATCGCCGGCATGGTCGAACGCCGGGCCTCGTCGTCGGTCGGCACGCTCAACACCGGAACCGTGAAGATCATGCAGGACGGGGTGCCGGAGAACTTCACCGCCGCGGTCCTCGAGCCCTACCTCGAGGTCGACGGCGCCGGCGGCGGCACGGGCTTCAGCTTCAACGACCCCGCCGCCCTGCGCGAAGCGATCGTCGCCCTCGATGCCGAGCGGTTCCAGGTGCACGTCCACACGATCGGCGACCGTGCGATCCGGGAGACGCTCGACGCCTTCGAGGCCGCCGTTGACGCGAACGGCCGGCGCGACGCCCGGCACCACCTCACGCACCTGCAGCTCCTCGATCCCGCCGACGTCGAACGGTTCCGAGCACTCGACCTCGTGGCCACCGTGCAGCCGTACTGGGCCTCGGCCGACGAGCAGATGACCGAGCTGACGATCCCGTACCTCGGCCATGAGCGGAGCGGCCGGCAGTACGCGTTCCGTTCGCTGCACGACGCTGGCGTGCGGCTCGCGTTCGCGAGCGACTGGGCGATCACGACCGCCGATCCGCTGATGGGGATCGAGGTGGCCGTGACGCGGACCGACCCTGAGGACCGCGGCGCCGAGCCGTTCATCCCGCAGGAGGCGCTCCATCTCGAGACGGCGCTCGCGCCGCGACGATCGGGAGCGCGTACGTGAACCACCTCGACGATACGACCGGCACGATCGAGGTCGGCAAGCGGGCTGACCTCGTCGTGCTCGACCACGATCCGACCGACCCCGACCTCGCCGGTCCCGCCGACGCCCGCGTCGACCTGACGATGATCGGCGGCGAGGTCGTCTACGAGCGAGGAGCCTACCAGTGAGCGATATCGGCCCGATCAAGCGGTGGTACTTCGAGGAGTTCGACCCGCCGAACGAGGCGCCGTTCTCCCGCGACGAGTATCGCGGACGGTGGGAGCGGATCCGGGCGGCGATGGAAACCGCCGGCATCGGCTGTCTCGTCCTCACCGCGCCGGAATCGATCTGCTACGTCACCGGCTACGCGGCGGAGTGGTACCAAGCGAACGGCCCTGAAGGGTGGGTGCCGGGCTCGTGCGCGGTCCTGCACGTCGATCACGACGCCCCGATTCAGTTCGACGACGAGGAGGAGGTCACGCTCGTCCGCTTCACGAGCGTCGTCGACGACGTGCGGATCGGTCCGGGCCTTGGAACAGACATGGTCGACTTCGTCGTCGACGAGCTGCGCGCGGCGGGCTGGCTCGACGGCCGCGTCGGCGTCGAGCGCCGCAGCTACCGCCCGCATCCTGCCGCGGCGGCGTACGCGGACGCAGCGTTCGCGCGCGCCGGCGCCGAGACGGTGGACGCCACCAGCGTCGCGCGAAGCGTCCGCCGCTGGAAGACCCCGGCCGAGCTCGAGGTGGTCCGCGAGGCTCAACGCGTCGCCGACGTCGGGATGGCCGCCGCCCGCGACGCGATGGCGCCGGGCGTGACGGAGCTCGAGGTCTACGGCGCGATAATCCACGCGATGGCGTCGGCCGGCGGGGAGGTCGCCGCCATCCCGCTGCCGGTCGTGTCGGGCTACCGCGCGTCGACGGTGCACGGGCTCGCGAGCCGTCGCAAGCTCGAACCCGGCGACGTTGTCAACGTCGACGTCTGCGGCGTGGTGAACCGGTACCACGCGAACATGGCGCGCTGTTTCTCGATCGGCGAGCCGTCGGCCCCGGTGCGGGGGCGGATCGACGACGTCAGCCGCGCCGTCGACGTCGTGGCCGGTCTGCTGCGGCCCGGGCTGCCCGTGCGCGAACTTCTCGCAACGGTCGAGGCGTACTACCGCGACACCGGCCTGTGGGGCGACGAATGGTGGATCGGCGGCTACGAGCTCGGCATCGCCTTCCCGCCCGACTGGGTCGGCGACTTCTATTACGAGGCGGGCTCCGATCCCGGCGACGAGACGTTCCGCTCCGGTGACGTCGTGAACTACGAGGCGAACTTCTACCTCCCCGAGGCGAAGGGGCTTGCGCTCAGCATCAACACGTTGTCCTTCGAGGACGATGGCGCCGCCTTCCTCCAGTCGACCCCGTCCGAGCTGTTCGTCGTTCGGCGCCTGAGAGCCGGGTTCGGCGTCTGATCCGTGCTCCAATGATTCCCGCGTGATCCCCGCGACGCAAGATCCCATGTCGCAGCGGAGCCGTCCGCCCGGGCGTGGCCATCCGGGTGTGCGCCGCGGCAGCGGCCCATGACCGCACGGGGAAAGCTCCACCTTCCGGAGAGAACGACCCCGGGGCCGGAGAGAACGAACCCGGGGAGGTCGTCGGTATCCCGCTCCACGAGGGCTGTATCATGAACGGCCGTATGTCGACGTTCGCAGTCCACGCATCCGGGGTGACGCTCGAACCCGAAAAGCTCGATCTTGCTCAGGTGCTGTCCGGCGACCCCCGGACGGCCGCCGTGCTCTGGGAGTCGGAGGACGGTCGCATCATGCGTGGCGTCTGGGAGTGCACGCCGGCCGTCGTAGCCGATGCCGAGCAGGACGAGCTGTTCGTGATGCTCCAGGGTCGCGCGACCGTCGACGTCGAGGGAGGGCCCACGCTGGAGTTGGAGCCCGGGGTCGTCGGGGTCCTGGAGCGGGGCGCCCGCACGCGCTGGCCCGTGCAAGAGACGATCCGCAAGGTCTTCCAGATCACGCTGACGGACTGAGGTCTGCGATGCCGAGGAGCGCGATCAACCGCGTGTGGGCCGACGCCGAGCGCAAGGTGTTCTGGCTGGATCGGTCGGACGCTCCGGGAGAAGAGCCGCATCTCTCGGGCGCGACGGAGGCCGATCTTGCGATCGTCGGTGGCGGCTTCACGGGCTTATGGGCCGCCATACAGGCCAAGGAGGACGACCCGGCTCGTGAGGTCGTGCTGTTGGAGAAGGACACCGTGGCCTTCGGAGCGAGCGGGCGGAACGGAGGCTTCTGCGATGCGTCGTTGACGCACGGTCTCGCGAACGGCATCGAGCGCTTCCCCGACGAGATCAACCAGATCGAGGAGCACGCGCGCGAGAGCTTCGAAGGACTGCGGAGGACCGTCCGCGAGCACCGGATCGACTGCGATTGGACGGAGAGTGGCATGCTGGTCGTCGCGAGAGAGCCGCACGAGCTCGAGTGGGCGCGCGACGCCGTCGGTCTGCTCAGGAAGTTCGGGCACCAGGCTGAGGAGCTCGACAGCGAACAGACACGGGCCGAGGTGAACTCGCCCACGTACCTCGGCTCGTTCTGGAAGCGGTCCGGCAGCGCGATGGTCGATCCGGCCCGGCTCGCGTGGGGCTTGAAGCGGGTGGCGCTCGAGATGGGGGTTCGCATCCACGAGCGAACGCCGGTGAAATCGATGGTCCGGGACGGCGCGGGGGTGAGGCTCACGACGCGAGGAGGCGTGGTGAAGGCTGGTCGCGTGATCCTGGCCACGAACGCGTTCCCACCGCTCGCTCGCGCGATACGTCGCTACGTCGTGCCGGTCTACGACTACGTGCTCGTGACGGAACCGCTCAGCGAGTCGCAGTGGGCCTCGATCGGGTGGCGCAACCGTCAGGGGATCGGCGAGATGCCGAACCAGTTCCACTACTTCCGCGTCACCGCGGACGGCCGGATCCTGTGGGGCGGCTACGACGCCATCTATCGCTTCGGGAACGGCGTCGATTCCAGGTTCGAGGAGCGTCCGCAGACGTTCGCCCTGCTGGCAACCCACTTCTTCCAGACCTTCCCTCAGCTCGAAGGCCTGCGGTTCTCGCACCGATGGGCGGGAGCGATCGACACGTGCAGCCGCTTCAGCGTCTTCTTCGGGACGGCTCTGGACGGTCGGGTCGCGTACGCGGCGGGCTACACCGGTCTTGGGGTGGGAGCCACCCGCTTCGGCGCCCGCGTGGCTCTCGACCTGGTGGACGGGAGCGACACCGCAAGGACCAGGCTCCGGATGGTGCGCAAGAAGCCGATCCCGTTTCCTCCTGAGCCCCTTCGATACCTCGGGATCCAGCTGACCCGAAGAGCGCTCGAGCGGGCGGACCGGCGACACGGCAGGCGAGGGCCGTGGCTGAGGCTGCTCGACGCGCTCGGTCTGGGGTTCGACTCGTAGACCGGGTCGTTCATCGAGCCACCGTCGCGGTCCTCGGTGGCGCTCGTCTGGCATCGTCGCGCTGCCTTCGGCTCCGTGACTAACTTGCGCGGGCCGATGCGGCGGCCGTCCGCCGAGCAGGAGGTGCGTGCAAGTAGGAGACGCGAGGACGATTGCCTTCTTCCCCGAGCCCGGTGCGTGGAGTCCAACCAACAATTGCATCGCAATCGCGGAGGTGCTCCGCGGGCGAGGACAACGCGTGGTGTTCGTCGTGGACTCCTCGTTCGAAGGGCTCCTGGAAGCGAAAGGCTTCGGGGAGCGTGCGATGCGGATGGCGCCGCCTCAAGAGGATGCGGATCCGACCGCGGATCCTGGACCGAGTTCATCCGCGTCACGTCGCCGGAGTTCCGCAAGCCGACGATCGAGCAGCCAGGCGACCGTCACGCCGCCGATCTGGGAGGCGCTGGTCGCCGGCGTGAGGTACTCGCACCACCGGCTCATGGAGATCTGAAACGACATCCGGCCGGACGTCGTGTGTACGGACAACGTCACGGGCTTCCCCGCCGTCGAGCTTGCTGGATGCCCGTGGGCGCGCTTCGTCTCCGCGAACCCGCTCGAGATGCGCGATCCGGATCTCCCGCCCCCTCTGTCTGGGTTGCCAACCGACGACCGGAGGGAGGTGGCAGGTCTTCGGAACGAGTATCGCCGAGTCCACAAGGACCCGCTGGCCGAACACAACGAGTTCAGGGTCTCCGTCGGCTTGGAGCCGTGCCCACCCGCCGAGTTCAACACGCACTCGCCGTTGCTGAACCTGTACCTGTTCCCGGAGGTGGTCAACTACCCGCGCTCGGTCCCCCTCGATACGACCTGGCACCGGCTGCAGTCGACCGTTCGAACCTCTGAGGAGCCGTTCGACGTGGACGAGCAGGTGCCCGGCGAGGGGAAGGCCGTCTACCTGTCCCCGGCATCGGCCGCCGAGCTTCCTCACTGGCAGAGGTTCCTCCCGGGGACCACGGCATGGCGCATCTCCTACGGCAGGCGTCAGGTGGTCGAGGGCGTGAACGCGATGCTGAAGGGAGGCTTCGTCAACATCCAGCACAAATTCTTGCGCGTCTTCGGCCTCGCGAAGATGACGCTGCTGCTGGCCTTCACCCTGGCCGGCTACAACCTCGAGGCCATCCGCTCGTTCCTCTCGAAGAAGGAGGCGGAGCGCACCGCGGCGCCGCCGAAGAGGACGAGGAAGAAGCGTCGCACCGGGACGTGGACCGACGTGATCGGCTCTGATCGTCCGGAGTCCGGCCGCTCACCGCCTCCGGGCTGACCAGCCCGAGTTCGAAGAACACCTCACCTCTGAAGAAGGGCGTCGCCGGCATGTTCCGGTGACGCCCTTCGTGCTTCTCGAGCGCCGATCGCCCGTCGCGTCGACTGCCGAACGACCGAATCCAGCCCCCGATCGCGCGAACCGACCGCCGGGCGCCTCTTCAGTGGAGTTCTGAGATGTCAGGGGCCCCAGTTTTGAGAACACCCCAACGGTGGGGTTCTCATAACTCCCTGGCCACACGGTTTGCGGCACTTCTGGAGGACCTCCCACAGGTTAAGAGAGGTACCTCCCACAGCAGGATGGTGGCGTTCCCGTAACCGTGCGCGTTCAGACTCTCTCGGCTGTCCCCTCCCCTTGGAGGCGGGTGACTGCGATCTCAGCCCTCGCGACTCCCAGCGCGGAGCAGTGAGATCGCCTCACGCGCGGCGCGCTGCTCGGCCTCCTTCTTGGATCGTCCGGAGCCCTTGCCGAGTGACTTGCCGTCGATGTCCACGGTGGCGGTGAACTGTCTCTCGTGGTCGGGTCCGCTCTCCTCGTATTGGTACACGGGCGGCATGTCGGCGATCTCCTGGAGCTCCGTCTTGTAGTCCCGGTTCTCCGGGTCCTCGCCCCCCGCCCAAGCTTCCATCCGGGGGCGGAACAACTCCTCGACCCAGGCGCGAGCTGCGTCGGGTCCGAGGCCGAGGTGCATCGCCCCGATGACGGCTTCGAGCGTGTCAGCGAGGATGCTGTCCTTGTCCTGGCCATTCGAGGCCAATTCGCCCTTGCCGAGCTTGACCTCGTCCCCGAGACCGAGTTCCCGCGCGACGTCGGCGAGCGCCGACTCGTTCACGATCGCCGCGCGAAGCTTCGCGAGCCAGCCCTCCGGCCTGTCCGGGTAGGCGGCGTATGACATCTGTGCCACCGTGACCCCGAGCACGGCATCCCCGAGGAACTCGAGGCGCTCGTTCGTGCCCGTGACGCGATCGAGTCCCTGCTCGAAGGCGTAGGACCGGTGGGTGAGGGCAAGGTTGCGCAGCTCGCTGTACCACAGCCCAGCCCGTTCCATCCCGGGAATCGTACTCTCGCTCACCTCAGTCGAGTGCGAGATGGGCGCAGGTCGCGCTCGGCTACTCTGGGTGAAGCTCGTTCCAGAGACCGTCGCTGGCTCCAGACGTTTCCAAGCGGCGCGTACCCAGCATCGCGGCATTCAGCCTGTCGCGCCGGCCCTCGATCGCCTGCATCGCCTGAGCGTTCATCGCGGCATCAGGGACGCGAGCTGGGCGATGACATCATCAATCCGCTTCGTCCGGGAGTACGTGTCGAACAGGTCTACCTCGACTCCTTTCCGGTTCGTCGCTTGCGCTTCTGCGGTCACGTACACGAGAGGTGACTCGTTTCTGCAGATGAACCACACGGAGAAGGCTGGCTCCGTCACCGTGTTCATCGGTCCGCCACCCTTCGGTCGTTCGATCCGGACATCCTTGAACCGTTTGATGAGCTCGTGGCGACGATGAGGCTGATCCATGTCGTCGACCAACGCTGCGCCATCGACGCTCCACCTATGTCGATCCATGGCGTGAGCCTGAAGGAACCCAGCCAGCGCCCGGTATGCGAGGGTCCGCCGGGTCGTCGGTGGCAGTTGCGCGACACGCGGAAGCCCGAACCACTCCGACACCCTCCGTACGAAATTCCGGCGATCGGCAACGGAGATCCACTCCATCAAGAAGGCTGGCCACACATCCTCTTCAAGGTCAGCCACGAGCCGATGGGCGCTGCCCGTCGAGTTGCGGTTGAACTCGATCCATCCAGCTCCATCCAGCCTTGCAACACGAAGGCAGTCGTAATCGACGCCGACGATAGGCACCGCATCGAGGATGAAGGTGTCCTGCGGATAACGCCGGCAGATCTCCGAAGTGATCCTCCAGGATGCAGCGTTCCGGAGGTTCCTGTTCGCGAGCGTCCCGAGGACACCCCCATCCTCCCCCTCGAACTTGCCCTTCATCTGGTGCCTCCTGTCGTCCGGGGCCTGGCTCACTCAGAACCGGTCGAGATCCAGAAGGCACGTTCGGGACACGCGTCCTCCGCCTGCTCATATGGCTGTCCGCAGAGGGCGCACAGAAGGTTGGTCGAGCGAGGACGGACGTCCAGACCCTCCATCGGTGCAGGGTCTGCCCACCCCGCTGCCTCCTCCGGTGTCATGGCGACGGTCATCATCGAGACCCAGCGGTGGCGGGCCGGCCGATCCAGCGGTCCGGGGCAGCCATCGACCGTGTCGACGTAGGGCGCGTCGCAGATCAGACACACGACCTGGGCGATGTTCAGCTCGAGCGGCGCGTCGGTGGCGCCGTCGAGCGTCGCCCATTCCAACGCCTGCGCGTCGGTGAACTCCGCGGTCCCCAGTCCCATCCATCTGTGATCGCGCATCGCTGAGACTCCTAGCTGTCGGAGAGGTTCCGGCGACACCATGTCGAGATCGTCGGGAGGTCCTCGAGGGACGTCGGGATCGAGAACGACTGATCGATGTGACGCGGAAACACGATCATCCGCGCGTCCCACCCCTTGTGCATCGTCACCTTCTTGTCGTTCGCGATCTTGAGGGCGTGCAACAGCGGATCGTCGGACTCCGCTCCGAACTTCCTCACCGGGACGCCAGCAAGCATCAGGATCGGGATCGGCTCCTTGTTGGGCAGCACCGTCGCGTTCCGGTTCGCGACCAATCCGAGGTGCCTCATCTGGGAGTAAACGTCCCCATAGGCCGGGCCTAGGTCTCCGAACGCCTCGAGGTAGCGCTCGAGCTGACCGAGTACCGCGCCCCCGATCTCCTTGTTGCCGACAACCTTGAGCTCCGCGAGCCCCAGCCTGGACGACCCCACGTCGAGCAGCATCAGGTCCAGCTGGTCCTGGCCTCCGGGACCGGCGACCTGACGGTCGAGGACCGCCACGGGGCCACCCACCCCTTGGTTGTCACGGATCACTCCAGCCTCGAACCGGAGTTCAGGGATCTTCGTCGCTGCCTTGACGGCGCGACGGTCCTTCACGCCGGCGATGTACTCGGGCAGCCTGGCCGGATCCATCTCGGACAGTGAGGTCGGCCACCCTGGCACGGGCGCGTCGCTGGCCGACCCGATCTGGAGCCGGCCGGTCGAGACCACGACGTGGAACACGACGAAGCCTTCCCAGTAGACGTCCACGGTCTTGCCGCGTAGGAAGATCGACAGGGAAGGGTCGGCTCGACAGTACTGAAGGAGCGCTGTATAAGAGGGCTCCTTCTCGAACTTCTCGAGACCAGCCGTGCTCAGCGCTCGGTTGAACAGCTTCTCCGGCATCGGGACTCCTTTCAGACCTTCCACCACTCACCGTCGGGGTGATGCTCGACGTGTTCGAACAGATCGTCGAAGCGGTCGGCGCCGAAGGAGTGGATCGGCACGACACGTTCCGGCGCCAGCGCCTCGGCGAGCCGCTGCAGGTCATGGATCGAGGCGTGTCCCGACGTGTGCTCGATCGTCAGCGGGATCCCCCGCTCCTCGAGGAAGGCAAGCAGCGGCTTCTGCTTGTCGTCCTTCAGATACCCGGGCCACATCGACCAGATGAGATGTGCTCCGGTGAAGCATCCGACCTTGTCGAGCCTCGTGGCCATCGGCATACCGAACGACACCACCCAGCGGGACGGGTCTTCTGCGAGCTCCTCCTCGAACACGCGACAGGACTTGATCTGGTCCACCCGGTCGAACTGGCCGGCCTCCTTGACCTTCGCCTGTTGCCAGCCCGGCACGAACACGCGGACGAACTCCCAACCCGCCTTCGGGATGTTCTCGTTCCCGGTCGCCTCCGCGATCGAGGCGCCGTACAGGGTCATGACGAGGGTCCGGCCGGTGTGCTTCGCGGCTCGGTACAGCGTCACGAGCCGGTCGATGTTCTGAGCCGAGTACATCGCGAGGACCATGCCCGGCGTGTCCTTGAACAGCTCGACACACGCGTGCTCGACGTCGGTCTCGGTCGAGGTCGGCTCGGTTGCCTCACCATTGTCTGCGGGGCGGATGTTGGTCCCCTCGGTCAGCAAGACGTCGATATCCTTCGGCGGTTTGCGCAGGAGCTGCTCGAAGATGCCCGCCTTTCGACCGTGTCCGCGGATGTCGCCGGTGTAGAAGAGCCGTCGTCCGTCGGCCTTCACGAGGAGCGAGTAAGCGTCGAACGCGCTGTGGTCGTTCAGGAACGGCGTGATGCGGAAGCCGCCGAGCTCGAACGGCTCGCGATGGGAGAGGGACCCTGCGGGGGTGCGCGTGAGGCCACTGACCCAGAACGCGGCATCCTTCAAGATCCGGTGTGTCGCCTCGCCCATGTACAGCGGGACGCTCGGAAGCGTCTTGTCCACGAGCCCCCAGTGGTCCTGGTGCGCGTGGGTGATCACGACACCCTTGAGGGCCGGGTCCTCCTCGATGAGACCATCGACCGCCGGCACCGTGGGCTCTTCACCCTCGACAGTGACGAGCGGCGCCCCAACGTCGAGCACGAGTCGGTCACCGTCAGCACTTTCCACCTCGACGCAGCTGCCCCCGATCTCGTGCGCGCCGCGGTGGATCCGGACCTTCATGCCAGTTCCGATCTGGTTGAGCCTGAACGCATCCTACGCGCCAGCAATGACACTCCGTCAGGCGTCAGACCTCCTGCTCATGGCGTCGGAGGCAACGGATACGTTGTGTTCGATGGGCCTCCACGAATCGATCGGCGCGATGGTCGGTGCGGGCATCGGCACGATGCGCTCGCATCTCGACAAGGACGCATCGGTCCGGATCGCCGATGAGGTCTCCGATGTCCTGGCCACGCACCCAGCCGACCTCCCTGGTGCGGTAGGCGGTCGGCTCGATGTCGGTGAGGCGAGCGAGTTAGCGGTGCTCGGGGCGACCAAGGGAGTCTCGACGTTGCGGCTCCGGGACCGTCTGCTCCTCACGAGGAGCAGACCGCTCACGGACCGAGACCTCGTGATGCGTGCCGTCGTCGCCGATCTCGGACACGACGGCGCCGACGCGACGGGATGGCCCGCCGCCGAGTACCTGGTCCCCTACTACATGAAGCGGTATCGGCCGTCGGGCTTCGTTACCTCGCTCCCCCAAGACCCAGGCGTTCTCGTCGGGGACGTGGCGGCACTGGCCGACGTCGAGTTTGACGCGGTCGTCTCGCTGTGCCGGATGGGGACGCACGACGTACCCCACGACTTCGACCACCTCGAAGTGTGGCTGGTCGACGACGACGAGCCGGCGGTGAACCCCAACCTTGCTTTCGTGCTCCGGGACGTGGCCGAGACGATCGCCAACTTCCGCGATGAGGACAAGCGCGTAGAGCTGCTGGCCCACCTCGTCCAGGCCCTCGCCCCCGTACCGGGCCGAGTAGTCGCCTGCGACGGCTCCGGGCAGCGCCGCGGCGATGTCGTCGAGCAGGTAGCCACGCTGGTCGGTGTCGTTGACCACGCCCCAGTTCTGCTCACCGGGCAGGAGCTGGGCCAGGCCCCGTCCGGCATCGTGGATGGCCGAGCCGCCCAGGGAGGCGATCCCCTCGCCCATCTCGCCGAAGTCGCCGAAGAGGTTCTGGAGGAACCCGAACAGACCCGATTGGCCCCCCTCCTCGTCGATCAGAGGCAGGTTGGCCGTGCTGGAAGAGCCCCACGGAGAGTCGGAGCTTGAGCCCCAAGGATTCGTAGCCATCTAGCGGCGGTTTCCTTCCTGTGTCAGAATCGGAGGATGCAAACGCTCCTCCGGGTAGCTGCGGTAGGTGTGCTCGCCCTGGGATTCGGGACGGCCGCGCTCCTGCCCGAGCGCTCCTACATCGATCCCGTCGAGCAGACCCAGTACGAGAATCTGACGGCCTCGTGCGCGGCCAAGGCAGCCGCCGGCGAGGGAGATTGCCTGCTCTGGACTTCCCCGCCGAGCCCCGTCACGGATCGGCAGAGCGGGATCCGGCTCTTCGCGGCGAGCGGTGGGGTTCTGATCGCGCTGGTGCTCCTGGGGGTCTCTCTGTCGGGAGCGGGTCCTGCGGTTCCTGCCCGGCCCGACGCTAGAACTGCGGTCCGAACGGGTTGACGACCCGGTTCCCGACACGCATCGCGTTCTGCAGGTACTGATTCGCGAGGCTTGCGAGCCCCCTCTCGCGTAGTCGCCGGAATGCTCTCGATCGCGTCGCATCGTCACAGCCTCTTCCCTAGAGTCGAGCGTTCTAGGAGCTGCGGGAATCAGAATCGTGCTTCGCAAGCAACTTCGCGACCTCCGGGTTCGCGTAGAGGTCGCGAAGTCGAAATCTCGGAAGGGGAGGGCCAGGAGATCGACGAGGTGATCTGGGACAGGGGCTATTCACAGCTGAGGCCGGAGACCACCGTCTACCCACTGCGCAGCGCGGGGATCGAACACACATTCCGCCCGCATCGCCACCAGCGGGCGAGCAAGCCGTTCGCCGACGGCGTCCTGATGATCGAGGGGCAGCTGTTCAGCGACCACGTGCCAGAGGAGCTGCGCGGCGAGCTGCCGATGCCGCCGATGGGGTCGGGGCCGAAGGAGACCACGCTCTACGAGGAGGCGTTCAACCGGCGCGCCCGGTTCCGCTACCAGCGCCACGTCAAACCCGACACCGACGGCACGACGCGCTGGCGGTGCCCGTTCAGCTCGGGGTACCTCCGCTCGCGCGCGATCCCGCACACGATGCGGCGCGCGCCCACGGTCCCGATGGTCGACCTGCCCGAGGGCAGTGCCTGCTGCCCCAAGACGATCACTGCGTCCGCGGAGGATCTGGTGTGGTGGCAGACCCTGCCGCCCGGCACGACCGCCTGGCGGAAGTCCATGGGCCGGCGCCAGGTCGCCGAGGCGGCCAACGCAGGGCTGAAGGGGGGGTTCGTGAACATCGCGCGGAAGAACATCAGGGTGATGGGCCTCGTCAAGACCGCGGTGATGCTCACCTTCTCCGCCGTCGGCTACAACCTCGACCGCATCCGGTCCTTCGTCGCCCGCGCCAAGGCCTCCGCCTCGGCCAAGCCGGTCCGGGCGAGGCGGCGTACGGGGACCCTCCCGCAGTTGCTCGGACACGCCGACGAGGTCGCCTCAGGTCGCGACCCGCCGCCCGACTAGACGGTCCCGCTCCACCGGCTCCCCCCACCGCTCCTTCAAGGGCGTCACGAGCATGCCTCGTGACGCCCTTCGGCATGTTCGAGCAGCTCCGGAGAGCCGATCCTCTTGCGCATCGTGTTCCGAACGGACCCGGCGCCCTCGATCAGGGTTCGCGGACGCTTCCTAAGGGGGTTTCGAGATGACACGGCGCGTAGTTTCGAGAACACCCCTCGGTGGGAGGAGAAGGATTCGAACCTTCGTAGGCTACGCCGGCGATTTTACAGACCGCTCCCTTTGGCCGCTCGGGCATCCTCCCGGGTGATCGACCACGGATTCTAGCGCACCGTCGCCCTCGCTCCCGGTCGGCTACTATCCCGGGCGATGGCGAGTTCATCTTCTTTCGACGTCGTCTCCGAGGTGGAACTGCCGGAGATCACGAACGCGGTCGACCAGGCAGCGCGCGAGATCGCGCAGCGGTTCGACTTCAAGAACACCGAGACGACCGTGAAGCTCGAGGACGACACCACGGTCCAGCTCGAGTCCTCGACCGAGGACCGCCTGGTCGCCGCGCTCGGTGTCGTGAAAGACAAGGCCGTCAAGCGCAAGATCTCCCTCAAGGCGCTGCAGGAGGGCCCGGTCGAGTCGGCCGCCAAGGGTCATTCTCGGCAGAAGGTCACGATCACCACCGGTATCCCGGAGGACAAGGCCAAGGCGATCGTGAAGGCGCTCAAGGGCAGCGGGATCAAAGTCCAGAGCCAGATCATGGGCGACCAGGTCCGCGTCACCGGGAAGAAGCGGGACGACCTGCAGGCAGCGATCGCAGCGCTGAAGGACCAGGACTTCGGCCTCCCCCTGCAGTTCACGAACTACCGCTGAACATCGGGCTCGTCCAAGCCATCGATCACGACGAAACCCCCAGGTGAGAGGCCGGCGACTGCGGTCACGGACCTTGCCGCGGCCCGGGGTCGCGGGTACCCTCAACTGCCACGAACGGGAGGGTGATACCACGTGGACGTCGAACGCCTGAACGCCAAAGCACGGGAGATCGCCGGGAGCGAAACCGAGAAGCTCCTGGCCAGCACCTCCAAGTCCGCGGCGCTGTACGAGCGCGCGCACAAAGTCCTGCCGTACGGGGTTCCGTCCACGTTCCAGGCGAACGACCCCTATCCGATCTACCTCTCGCACGGGAAAGGCCCGAAGGTCTGGGACGTCGACGGCACCGAGCGCCTCGACTTCCACAACGGGTTCGGATCGATGGCAGTGGGTCACGCACACCCGAAGATCGTCGAAGCGATCGAGAAGCAGGCGAAGCTCGGCACCCACTTCGCCGCTCCGACCGAGGTCACCGTCGAGTACGCCGAAGCGCTGGCGGAACGATTCAACTGCGACATGGTCCGCCTGACCCAATCCGGGACCGAGGCGACCGCCGACGCGATCCGCGTCGCACGCGCGTACACAGGCAAGTACACGATCCTGAAGATCGAAGGCAGCTATCACGGGCACCACGACGCCGTGATGTTCTCGGTCGTCCCGAACTCGGACATGATGGGCGGCCGCGACCTCCCCGCGTCGACCCCGATGTCGAAGGGGATCCCGCCCGAGATGGCCGAGCGCGTCAAGGTCGTTCCCTTCAACGATCTCGAGGCCACTAAGAAGATGCTGGACGAGTTCGGCGACGAGATCGGCTGCATGATCCTCGAGCCGGTGATGATGAACATCGGCATCGTCGTTCCCGAACCGGGCTACCTGCAGGGACTCAAGGACCTGTGTGAGGCCGCAGGCGTCGTCCTGATCTTCGACGAGGTCAAGTGCGGTGCCACGATCGCACATGGCGGCGCCGCGGAACGCTTCGGGACCCAACCGCACCTGTCGGCGTGGGCCAAGTCGATCGGCGGCGGTCTCGTGTCCGGCGCGTTCGGCGGGCAGCGCGAGATCATGGACACGATCGAACACGGGGCGGCGCAGATCGGCACCTACAACGGCAACCCGCTCACCTGCGCCGGCGGCGTCGCGGCACTGCGCGAGGTCCTGACCAAAGATGCCTACGAACACATGGGCAAGCTCGGAACGATGCTCGCAGAGGGCTGCCAGCGGGCGCTCGACGAAGCGGGCATCCCCGGCCACACGGTCGACCTCGGATGCAAGGGCTGCGTGTCGTACCGAGCCGAGCCGTTGCGCAACTACCGCGACTTCCTCGAGACGAACACCGAGATCTACTACGCGTCGTTCCCCTGGATGGTCAACCGAGGCATCTTCATGACCCCCGGCGACGAGGAGCAGTGGACCCTGTCGGTCCAGCACTCCGAGTCCGACATCCGGACTTACGTCGAGGCGTTCGGCGAGTTCTGCAGCGAGCTCTCTTCATAGGAGCGTGCACCGCTACACGGGCGAGATCGACGCGCTGTCCCGTGAGATCGACGCGTCGATCCGCGAGCGGATCTCCCAGCCACAGCCGCTGGATCACCCCCGCTCGCTCGAAGAGCTGACCGCCGCGGCGGGCACGACGATCACCCCCGGTGGCCTCGGGGGGGACGAAGCTCTGCGGATCTGGAACGAAGTGCTCGCACCCGCGTGTGTCTCGACCGATCACCCGGCGAACCTCGCGTTCGTTCCGGCCGCTCCGACGAAGTCCTCGATCCTGTTCGATCTCGTGGTCGGGGCGTCGTCGATCATCGCGTCGGCGTGGATCGACGCCTCAGGTGTGATCTACGCGGAGAACCAGGCGCTGCGATGGATCTCCGATCTCGTCGGGCTCCCCACCGAGGCGGGAGGCGTGTTCGTCTCCGGCGGCTCGGCCGCGAACCTGTCCGCGATGGTCACCGGCCGACACACGATGCAGACGCGTCGCGAGGCCGCCGGGCGTGAACGGCCCGCGCGATGGAAGGTGGCGGCTTCCGATGCGGTCCACTCATCGGTGATCACCGCGTGCCGGGTGATGGACGCCGAGGTGCTGGCGGTTTCCGTCGACGACCGTGGGCGGATGACGGGCCCCGCTCTCGAGGCCGCCCTCGACGCGGCGGGGGCCGGCGTCGATGACCTGTTCGGCGTCGTCGCCACGGGTGGGACGACGAACGCCGGCATCGTCGACGACCTCGAGGGCATCGCCGAGGTCTGCTCGCGGCGAGGACTCTGGTTCCACGTCGACGCCGCGTACGGTGGCGCGGCCCTGGTCTCGGATCGGACCCGGAGTCTGTTCGCGGGGATCGAGCACGCGGATTCGGTCACGATCGACCCGCACAAGTGGCTGTTCGCCCCGTTCGACTGCGCCGCGCTGGTATATCGCGACCCGTCACTCGCTCGGGTCGCGCTCGCGCAGGAGGCCTCCTACCTGGACACCGTGACCGAGGACCGGGAGTGGTCACCGATGCACTACGCATACCACCTGACCCGGCGGGCGCGCGGGATGCCGTTCTGGTTCTCGCTGGCGGTCCACGGGACCGACGCCTACCGGGAGGCGGTGGACCGTGTCCTCGACATCACGGCGGCGACCGCGGAGGAGATCCGGTGGCGCGACGAGCTCGAACTCGTGCTCAGCCCGGAGCTGTCGGTCGTGTTGTTCAGGCGACACGGCTGGGAAGGCTCCGACTACGACGCCTGGAGCGCGAAGCTGCTCCGCGACCAGATCGGCTACGTGTTGCCGACCACTTGGCGCGGGGAGAAGGTGGTGCGCATGTGTTTCGTCAATCCGGAAACCACGCTCGACGACATCCGGCCGATCCTCGACACGCTCCGCGGCTGAAGCAGGTCACCGAGATCCGGACATCGCAGCGCAGACGCCCAGTCGGAACACCCGCTGAAGCTTCTCGAACACGGCCGGCGCGACGGTCGGCGTCGTCTGCCTGTTGACCGACACGACCACCGAGCGACGCCCATCGCGCGACGCCGCGATGAACTGCGTGTACCCGAAGATGCTGCCCGTGTGGCCGTACATCGTTCCGCACGACGTCGAGTACCGGAACACGGCCAACCCGGCGTGGTTGTCTCCCGGGCCGGGGGGGTCCGAGTCGCCGGGGATGAAGTCGAACTGCGCCTGTTGGGTCGTTCGGTCGAACAGGTCTCGTCCGATGTAGCCGCGGACGAAGCGGTCCTGATCACCCGGGGTCGAGACGATGCCGCCCGACGCCCACGCGTAGCCGGCGGCGGCCAGCTCACTGACGTCCTCAGGAGGGTTCCCCGGGGGCTGGTAGCCGCGGATGTACGGGCGGGGCATCTCGACTCCGCGCGGAAGGCTCGTGTGTAAGAGGCCGAGCGGCTTGCGGACCTGCATAGTGAGCTCCCGCTCGTACCGGCGCCCGGTGGCAGCCTTGACCATCAGGCCGACGACGATGTTGTCGGAGTTGGAGTACTGGTACTGCGTTCCCGCATCGAAGTCGAGCTCGTCGCCGGCGTATCCCAGCAACTGTCGTGGAGGCAGCGGATCCTCGAGATGGTCGGCGAAGTAGTCGAGGAAACCCAGGTCCGCCGTGTAGTCGGGAAGGCCGCTCGTGTGATGCAGCGCCTGGCCGAGGGTCACCTCTCCCCAGTCCGGTGGCGCCCACGGGAGCAGGTCGGCGACCGTGTCGTCTAACGACAGCGCGCCCTGTTGCACCAGGGAGAGTGCGACGCCGCCACTGTAGGCCTTCGACGTGCTGGCGATCCGCATATGCATGTCGGATCGCATCGCGGCGCCGGTCTCAACGTTCGCGACACCTGAGGTGAACACCCGACGGTTCGACCCTCGGTGGATCACCACGATCGCACCGCGTGGGCCGTTCGGATCATCGACGAGGTCGCGCAGGGCAGCCTTAAGCCGGCGCGCAGATGGCTGCGGAACCGATCCGGCGCCGGCGGGGACGAAACTCGCACTCAGCAGCAGCACCCCGAGGAGCACGAGGATGGAACGCCGGGCCCTCACGGAGCGGACGTGCCCTGGAGCTGGGTCTTGACCTGGCGGAGCCGTTCGACGCGTTCGTCGGTCGGCGGGTGGGTCGAGAACAACCGCGCGAACGAGGCGACCCCTCCCCGCGACCGCCGTCCCGAGAACGGATTCATGATGAACAGGTGCGCCTCGGCCGGGCTGACGCTCGCCGGTACGGGAACCTGCTTGGCGGCCGCCTCGATCTTGCGCAGCGCGCTCGCGAGGCATCGGGGTCCCGCGAGAGCAGCGCGCCGGACTCGTCGGCCTGGTACTCGCGCGAGCGCGACACGGCCATCTGGATCAGCGCGGCGGCCAGCGGCGCGAGGATCCAGGCGAGCAGCAGCCCGAGCGGGTTCTGGTCGTCGCTGCCGAAGAACAGCACGAACCGCGCGAGGAAGGTGATGCTCATCCCGATCGCGGCGGCGACCGACGAGATCAGGATGTCGCGGTTCGCCACGTGGGACAGCTCGTGGGCGAGCACGCCGCGCAGCTCCCGCTCGTCGAGCACCTGGAGGATGCCCTTGGTGACCGAGACGGCGGCGTTGCCCGGGTTGCGCCCGGTCGCGAAGGCGTTGGGCTGGGCCATGTCCGAGACGTACAGGGTCGGCATCGGCATGTCCGCCTGCTGGGTGAGCTCCCGTACGGTCCGGAAGTAGTCGGGGTACTCCTGTTCGGTGACGGGCTTGGACCGCGTGGTGGCGATCGCGATCTTCGCGGAGAACCAGTACATCGAGAAGTTGAAGACCAGGGCGATCGCGAGGGCGATCGTGGCCCCGTTCGTTCCGCCGAGCAGCCCGCCGACCAGGACGAACAGACCGCCCAGGCCCGCGATCAGGATCCAGGTCTTGACGCGGTTGATGCCGATCATCGTTGTGGTTCCTCCTGCGTCGGGGCGGTGTCCCGAGCACCTTTCATGCTCCCACAGACCCGCGGGAACGGAGGCGCTGGGAGCGACGCCTCAGCCGCCGACGAGACCCGACATCGAGGGGAACTTCGCGACGAGGTCCGGGTAGATCCCGATCGCCAGCACACCGAGCGTGGCGATCAGCACGACCCCGCCCACGAGCACCGGCGTCCGCATCGGCGTGACCGGCTCCCCGGCGTCCGCGAGCTCACCGTCGACGAGGAGCATCTGCTTGGGGATCACCAGGTAGTACACGAGGCTGATCACCGAGTTCACGAGCATCACGACGGCCAGCCACGGGCCGACTCCACCCGCGTCGATCGCCGCGCGGAAGATCACGAACTTCGCCCAGAATCCACCCGTCGGCGGGATCCCCGCGAGGGAGATCATGAACACGGTCATCGCGACGGCGAGCACGGGAGCACGGCGCACCAGTCCGGCGAAGTCCGATATCAGCAAGCCGCGGGAGCCGCGCGACATCGCGATGACGACCGCGAACGCGCCCAGGGTCATGACGGAGTAGATCAGGATGTAGACGATCGCGGCGCTGAACGCGGCATCGTTCACGCCCGGGTCGTCGACCGACACGAGGGCGAAGGGCAGCAGCATGTACCCGGCCTGAGCGATCGACGAATACGCGAGCAGCCGCACGACCTGTGTCTGGCGCAGCGCGATGAGGTTGCCCAGCGTCATCGTCAGGATCGACAGACCGGCGAAGATCGGCGTCCAGAACTCCGCCTGGTTCACGAAGGCAACGAACATCAGCTGCAGCAGACCGGCGAACCCGGCCGCCTTCGAGGCCGTCGCGAGGAACGTGGCCACCGGCACCGGGGCTCCCTCGTAGGTGTCCGGCGCCCAGAACTGGAACGGCACCGCCGACACCTTGAACGCGAACCCGACGACGACGAACAGGATCGAGGCCACCGCGAGACTCTCGGCGTTGCCGAGCGGACCCGCGAGCGCCGCAGCGATCTCGTTCAGCCGCGTCTTCCCGCCGGTGATCCCGTAGATCATGCTCATCCCGTAGAGCATCACCGCGGTCGACAGGACGCCGATCAGGAAGAACTTCAACCCGGCCTCGTTCGATCGTGGATCGGCCTTGCGGAACGCGGCGATCAGGAACCCGGGCGCCGATACCAGCTCTAGCGCGAGGAACAGCATCAGCAGATCGCGCGAGCTCGGCATCAGCAGGCAGCCGAGGAACGCGGTTAGCAGCAGGTAGTAGTACTCCCCCTGGTAGTACCCGCCCTCGCGGAAGTAGCGCAGCGAGAGCGCGAGCACGGCGATCGCCACGATCAGGAAGAACACCTTGAACAGCACGGCGAAGTCGTCGACGACGAACATCCCCCCGAACGTCGAGCGCGTGTCGCCGACGAGCGTGAGGGTCGCGGCCAGCGCCGCGATCGCCCCGAACAGCCCGAGCCACATCACCGCCCACGCCCGGCGTGCGGGCAGGAACGCGTCGACCATCAGGACGAGCAACAGCGTGCCCGAGATGATCAGCTCGGGGAGGATCGCGTGGTAGTCGATCGCCTGCATCGTTAGAAGAAGGCCTTGAGGGGTGTCATAAGGGCATCCACGGCTTCCTCGGTCGCGCCGAAGATCAGGCGCGGGTACACGCCGAGGACGAAGATCAGCGCGATCAGCGGCAGCCACGAGATCCACTCCACCGTCACGATGTCGCCGAACTTCGCTTCCTTCCACTTCGTTGGCAGCTCACCGAAGTCCACGCGCTGCAGCATCCACAGGAAGTACGCCGCGGTGAGCACCGTCCCGATCCCGGCCGCGACCATGAAGCCGCGGAACAGGCCGGCGTCCAGGCCCGGGGCGGGGTCGTAGGCCGAGAGCAGCGCCATGACCTCGCCCCAGAACCCGGCAAGACCGGGCAGGCCCAGCGAGGCGATCGAGACGAGCGCGAGGATCCCGCCGATGATCGGCAGCTTCTGCATCATGCCCCCGCCGATCTCGGCGATCTGGCGCGTGTGGTAGCGGTCGTAGAGCGAACCGACCGTGAAGAACAGCATCCCGGTGATCACGCCGTGCGCCACCATCCCGAAGATCGCCGCGTTGATGCCCACGGTCGTGAGCGTCGCGATCCCGAGCATCACGAAGCCCATGTGCCCTACCGACGAGAACGCGATCAGCCGTTTCAGGTCTCTCTGCGCGAGGCACGCGAGCGCCGCATAGACGATCGCGATCGCCGCCAGCAACCCGATCCACGGTGCGTAGGTCCTCGCGCCCTCGGGCAGCAGCGGCAGAGCGATCCGGATGAACCCGTAGGTCCCCATCTTCAGCATGATCCCGGCAAGCAGCACCGAGCCGACCGTCGGCGCCTCGGTGTGGGCGTCGGGCAACCAGGTGTGGAACGGCCACATTGGCACCTTGACCGCCAGGCCGAGCGCGATCGCGCCGAACGCGACGAGCTGGAACGTGCGGGAGAAGCCGTCGTTCGCGGCGAACTCCTGCAGCTGGATGATGTCGAAGCTGTTCCCAACGCCTTCGATGTTCGAGCGGAAGTACATCGCGAGGAAGCCCAGCAGCATGAAGATCGAGCCGAACAGCGTGTAGAGGAAGAACTTGATCGCGGCGTACTCGCGGTTGGCCCCACCCCACGTGCCGATCAGGAAGTACATCGGAACGAGGACGAGCTCCCAGAACACGAAGAACAGGATCAGGTCGAACGCGATGAACGTCCCCGCCATCCCCGTTTGGAGCAGCAGCATCAGGCCGATGAACGCCTTCGGCTTCCCGGGCGCGGGGAGCCACTTCCACGTGTAGATCGCGCACAGGAACGTCAGCAGGTAGGTCAGGACGAACAACGGCATCGAGATCCCGTCGATCCCGATGTGGTAGCGCGCGTTGATCACCGTGATCCACGACGTGTTCACCTCGTACTGCAGGCCGGGGGCGCCGTAGTCGAAGTCGAACATCATCACCGTGACCACCACGAGGGCTGCGCCGGTGAACAGGATGCCGAGACCGCGGATCAGCCGATCCCGATCCGACGGCACGAGCGCGATCACCAGCGCTCCCACCACCGGTAGGAACACGGCGATCGAGATCGCCCAGTTCTCCCACCCGCTGTTCATCGGCTCTCTCCCATGTCTGCTTGGCCTTCCCTCAGACTCTCGTCATGACGATGGCAAGAGCGACGACGCCGACGAACAGGAACACGGCGTAGCGCTGCACGTTGCCCGATTGCAGATAGCGGAGCAGACCACCGGTCTCACCGGCGCCCCGTCCGATCACGTTGACGGCGCCGTCGATCACGGTGCGGTCGAACCACGCGACGGCCTCTCCCAGGCCGCGCGTGAGTACCGCCAGACCGTTCACGATGCCGTCGATGATGTAGGTGTTCGTCCAGTTCACCGCGGAGGCCAGCGTGTATTGCACCGGCCGGACGATGCCCTTCATGTAGAGGTCGTCGATGTACAGACGACGTTCCAGGGCCGTGTAGATCGGCCCGAGCTTGGTCAGCGGATCCCGCTCGCGGTAGCCGCGGTACAGCGCCATCGACACGGCGACCCCGATCCCCACCGCGACGAGCGAGACGAGGGCGTAGCCGATCGAGAAGTCCTCGGTGACGTGTTCGCGGAAGAAGACCCAGTCGCCGAACGCCCCGTTGAACTCGATGAACCCGAGATCGAGGTTCGGAGCACCGAGGAATCCGATCGCGATCGAGGGGATCGCGAGAATCACGAGCGGGGTCGTCATCACCCTTGGAGACTCGTGCGGATGCGCGTGCCCGCGATACGAGCCGTGGAAGGTCAGCAGCAACGCCCGGATCATGTAGAAGGCGGTGAGTCCCGCCGTCGCCAGGGCGGCTCCCCAGATCAGGTACTCGCCCTCGGTCCAGGCGACCGTGATGATCTCGTCCTTCGACCAGAACCCGGCGAACGGGGGCACCCCCATAAGCGCGAGCGTCCCGATCAGGAACGTCCAGTACGTGATGGGCATCTTCTTCCGGAGTCCACCCATCTCCGACATGTTGTTCGTGTGCACCGCGTGGATCACCGAACCCGCACAGAGGAACAGCAGGGCCTTGAAGAACGCGTGCGTGAACATGTGGAACAGCCCCGGCGTGTACCCGTGGCTGCCGAGGCCGAGCGCGGCGACCATGTAGGCAAGCTGGGAGATCGTGGAGTAGGCGAGCACCCGCTTGAGGTCGTCCTGCACCAATGCAAGCACGGCGCCCAGCAGCATCGTGATCGCTCCGACGATGCCCACGACCGTGATCGCGGTCTCGCCGTCGACGTAGATCGGGAACATGCGGGCGATCAGGTAGATCCCGGCGACGACCATCGTCGCGGCGTGGATCAGCGCCGAAGCGGGCGTCGGGCCGGCCATCGCATCGGGCAACCACACGTGCAGCGGCACCTGGGCCGACTTGCCGACCGCGCCGCACAGCAGCAGCAGGCCGGAGACCGTCAAGACCGTTCCCGTGATCGCTCCGGCCTGCGAGGCCTCGAGGATCGTCGGGATGTTCGAGGTGCCCACGGCGACGATCAGGACGAAGATCCCGAACATGAAGCCGACATCGCCGAAGCGGGTCGTCAGGAACGCCTTGTTCGCGGCGTTCGAGTTCTCCTTGGATTCCCACCAGAAGCCGATGATCAGGTACGACGCGATCCCGACCAGCTCCCACCCCACGAGCAGCTGGATCAGGTCGTTCGCGATCACCAGGTTCAGCATCGCGGCGGTGAACAGCGAGAGCAGCGCGTAGAACCAGGGGAACCGGGGATCGTCTTTCATGTAGCCGATCGAGTACAGGTGCACGCAGAACGACACGACCGCGACCATCGTCACCATCACGGCGGTCAGGCCGTCGACGAAGACGCCGACCTCGAGGGTGAACGAGCCGCTGCCGAGGAAGCCGACCGGCGAGAGCTCCCAGCCCTTCTCGTAGGCTCCTCCGCCGTCGACGAAGTGGAACAGCACCAGACCGGCCATCACGACGACCGCCGAGATCGAGATCATGCCGAGGTCGGCACCCTTGCCGGGCAGGCGCTTGCCGAACAGCACGATCAGCAGCGCGGCGACCGCCGGGACGAGCGGGAGGAGCCACGCGTACTCGAGGAACCCGGGCGAGGTCGCCGCGGAGGTCGCGTGGCCGCCGGCCTCGGTCGCGAGCAGACCTACCACTTGAGGAGGTTCACCTCGTCCACGTTGATCGTCTCGCGGTTGCGGTAGATCAGGATCACGATCGCGAGCCCGATCCCGACCTCCGCGGCCGCGACGGCGATCACGAACAAGGCGAAGACCTGTCCGGTGACGTCCCGGAGCGCCGCCGAGAACGCCACGAGGTTGATCGTGACGGCGTTCAGCATCAGCTCGATCGACATCAGCACGAGGACGCCGTTACGTCGTGCGAGCACGCCGTAGACGCCGGCCGAGAACAGGGCGGCCGAGAACAGCAGCAGCAGCGGCAGGCGGATCACTGCGCGTCGTCCTTCCTCGCCAGCACGATCGCCCCGATCAGCGCGGCGAGCAGCAGGAACGATACCGCCTCGAATGGCAGCACCCAATCACGGAACATCGAGTCGCCGACCTGCGCGGCCGTCGTCGCCTGCAGCTCGATCCGATCGGCGGCGTCCATGCTGAAGGCGTCCTGGATCAGCAAGACCAGCCCGGCGAACACCCCGAGACCGACGATCGCCGCGACGCCGCGCTGCTGGTTGTCGAGCGTGTCCCGCCCGATCGGCGCCTTCGTGAGCATGAGTCCGAACAGGAACAGGATCACGATCGACCCCACGTAGATCAGGATCTGGACGCCCGCGACGAACTCGGCCGCGGTGACGAGGAACACGCCGCCGACCGACGCGAGCGACACGACGAGGTAAAGCGCGCCCCTGACCACGTTCCTGGTCGTCACGACGCGGATCGCGGAGAAGGTCCCGACGAACGCGAGGACGGCGAACGCGTATTCCTGGGCGGAGACCTCCACCTACGCCGCTCCCTCTTCATCACCCTGGGGAGCCGTGGCGCCCTCCTCGAGGGCCGGCGGCGGAAGGACCTTGTAGGTCCACTCCTCCAGGCGTTCCTTCTCGTGGGTGAGCTCGGCGATGCCGTACTCCGCGTAGTCGAACGCCGGGCTCCAGAACAGGGCGTCGAACGGGCAGACCTCGACGCAGATCCCGCAGTACATGCACAGGGCGTAGTCGATCGCGAACCGGTCGAGCACCTTCGCCGACCGGGCGCGGCCACCCCCCGCGGGATCGTGCGACTCCTTGTGGGCGTCGATGTAGATGCACCAGTCCGGGCACTCGCGCGAGCACTTGTAGCAGACCGTGCAGTTGCTCTCCTTCAGGGCGATCACGCCGCGGGTGCGCGCGGGCAGATCGGGCTGCACGTGCGGATACGCCTGCGTGACGGCCGGAGTGAGCAGCGTCTTCAGGGTGACGCCGAGACCCTTCAGCAGGCCTTGGCCCCCGCCGGTCTTCTTGGCCTCCTCGGGCATCTTCTCGATGTCTGCCATCTCGCTCCCCCTCTCCGGTGTACTAGTACGCGACCTTCAACACGGCGACGACCATGATCTGCAGCAGTGCCAGCGGGATCAGCGCGAGCCAGGCGAACCGCTGGAGCTGATCCTCGCGCAGCCGCGGGAACGTGGCCCGCAGCCAGATCACGACGAACGACAGCGCGGCGATCTTGCCCGCCATCCACAGCGGCGCGGGGATCGCGCCGAGCCCCGGCAGCGCCCGGTACCCGCCGAGGTAGAGCACCGACGCGATCGCCGAGAACACGACGATCGCCCCGTACTCGGCGAGCAGGAAGAACGCGAACTTCAAGCCGGTGTATTCGGTGTAGGCCCCGAAGATGATCTCGGAGTCGGCGATCGGCATGTCGAACGGCGGCCGCGTCATCTCGGCCAGCGCCGCCATCATGAAGATCACGAAGCCGATCGGCTGCGTGGCGACGTACCAGAAGCTCTCCTGCATCTCGGTGATGCCGATCAGCGACATCGTTCCCGCTTGCATCACGATCGCGGCGGCGGCGAGCACGAGCGGCAACTCGTAGGCGATCAGCTGCGCGGCCGCGCGCAATGCGCCGATCAAGGAGAACTTGTTCGCGCTCGCCCATCCGGCCATCAGCACGCCGATCACGCTCACCGAGCTCAGCGCCAGCAGGAAGAAGATGCCGAGGTCGAGGTTGATCGCGAACACCGTCGGGCTGAACGGGATCAGCACCACCAGGACGATGTAGGGAACCATCGTCACGGCCGGCGCGAGGGAGAACACCGTGCGGTCGGCCGCCTTCGGGACCACGTCCTCCTTCTGGATGAACTTCACCCCGTCGGCGACGAGCTGGGCCCAGCCGTGGAAGCCACCGGCCTCCATCGGTCCGAACCGCGCCTGCATGTGCGCGAGCGTCTTGTGCTCCATGTAGCCCACGAGCAGCGGCGCGACGAGGAAGAAGCCCAGCACGACCGCGGCCTTCACGATCGTGGTGAGCCAGACGTTGTCGAAGTCGAAGACGCTCGTGCCGGCCTCGGTGGCCAGCAGGGTGAATGGGGCGGCGACCTGCTCGATCACTCCGCGTCCCCGTCTTCTTCGCCCTCGGAGTCCCCCGGCCAGGGCTTGGCCACCCGGCTCATCAGGACGAAGTCCTTGCGCAGCGGGTGCCCTTCGAACTGCTCGGGCAGCAGCAGGTTGACCGGCTGGGGATGCCCGGTCACCTCGATCCCGAACATCTCGATCAGCTCGCGCTCGTGCCAGTTCGCGCCGGCGTACAGATCGCTGATCGTGTCGATCGCCGGTGCCTCCCGGGGCAGCGGGACCTTGAAGCGCACGTTGTGGTGCAGCTTCGTCGAGTACAGGGCCGTCACGACCTCGAACCCGTCCTCGCCCCGGTCGACGCCCCCGACGAAGTCGCAGTAGTCGCAGGCCAGCTTCGGTTCGTCGCGGCAGAGCTTGATCGCTTCGTGGTAACGCGAGGCCGTCACCCCGAACACGGCGTGTCCGAACGAGTCCTCTGCGCCCAGGAGGTCGTCGCCGAGTTGCGCTCGGAGGCGCTCGGTGATCTCAGGAGGAGACAGCGGGGGCGCCACTGGTGCCACTCCACTTCTCCTTGATGTCTTCCTGACCGATCTTCTCCTGCAGCTTCACGATCCCGTGGATCAGGGCCTCGGGACGGGGAGGGCATCCGGGGACGTACACGTCGACCGGGACGATCTGATCGACACCCTTGGTGACCGAGTACGAGTCCCAGTAGGGGCCGCCGCAGTTCGAGCAGCTGCCGAACGAGATCACGTACTTCGGGTCGGGCATCTGATCGTAGACGCGCTTGAGGGCGGGCGCCATCTTGTCCGTGAGCGTTCCTGCGACCACGAGCAGGTCGGCCTGGCGGGGTCCGTGCGCGAAGGGGATCACCCCGAGCCGGATGAAGTCGTGCTTGGCCGCCGAGCCGGCGATGAACTCGATCGCACAGCAGGCCAGACCGAAGTTCATGACCCACAGGGAGTACTTGCGACCCCAGTTCAGCAGGAACTTGACGGGTTTGACCTTGTGCAGCGGAGAGCCGTCGATCACGCCCACCTCAGCACCCCCTTCCGCCACGCGTACACGAGGCCGACGCCGAGGATCCCGATGAACAGACCCATCTCGACGACGGCGCTCCAACCGATGTTCTCGAAGGTCACCGCCCACGGGAACAGGAACACGCTCTCGACGTCGAAGATCACGAAGAGGAACCCGTAGATGTAGTAGCGGACCTGGCTCTGCGCCCAGCCCTCGCCCACCGGGTCGATGCCGCACTCGTAGGTCGTGAGCTTGCCGTAGCTCGGGCGGCTGGGAGCGATCAGCTTCGCGGCGCCGAAGGCCACGGCGACCAGACCCGCGCCCGCGACGATCACGGCGACGACGACCCCGTAGCTGTTGTAGTAGGTGTTCACGAGCTCGCGAGATCCCTCCCCAGCATCTCGGGCGCGGAGTCTAGCAGCGCCGTGCTCACGCCTGCTCCGCGCCGCATCGGGCCGCGAGGAAACTCGCGAGCTGCACCAACGCGGTGCGCGGCGTGCCGTCGGGCAGGCGCGCCGCCAGGTCCTTCGCGCGGCGGACCTCGCCCGTCACGGCGGCCCGGGCGTGGTCGATGCCGTCGCCGGTCCGGATGATCTCCAGCGCCCGATCGAGCCGCTCGCCGTCGGGAGGACCGCCCGAGAGCAGCCGGGACAGTTCCTCGCGCTCGGGGCCGGTGGCCAGCGCGTGCAGCACCGGGAGCGTGTAGACGCCCTCCTTCATGTCGACGCCCGGTTCCTTCCCGAGCTCGAGCTGGGTGGCGGTGACGTCCATGATGTCGTCCGAGAGCTGGAAGGCCATGCCGACGGCCTCGCCGAACGCCTCGAGGGTGTCGACGGTGTCGGGCGTGGCATCCGAGAGCATCCCGCCCAGGCGGCAACTCGTGGCGATCAGCGACCCGGTCTTGCGGCGGATGATCTCCATGTAGCTGTCCTCGGGCTGGTCCACGTTCCCGGATGAGTCCACCTCGCGGATCTGGCCGTCGCACAGGATCGCGATCGTGCGTGCGAGCAGTCGGCAGACCTCGGTGCCGAGATCGGTGGAGATCTCCGAGGCGCGGGCGAACAGGTAGTCGCCGGTGAGGATCGCGACCGTGTTGTCCCAGCGCGAATTCGCGCTCGGGGTACCGCGCCGCGAGTCGGCCTCGTCGATCACGTCGTCGTGGTACAGGGTCGCCAGGTGCACGAGCTCGATCGAGACCGACCCGGGGATCAGCCGGTGGTCGGTCGGATCGCCGAAGTAGCCGGCGAGCAGGACGAGCATCGGACGGAAGCGCTTGCCCCCGGCGGCCAGCAGGTGGCGGGAGGTCTCGGCGAGCAGGTCCGAGTCGGCTCGGACCGCTTTCTCGAGCGCTTCCTCGACGCGATCGAGCCGCCCGCGGATCTCCCGCTCGAGCACGGGGTCGGGGGCCTCCAGCCCGGGGATCACGCGGCGGCTCACGGGCGCCAGCCTCCCACACAGGGGTGTCCCGCCGCGAGTGGGGTCACCATCGGAGGATCGACGCCTCCTCGAGCAGGCCGAGGATCAGACCCGGGAACACGCCGAGCACGAGGGTGAGCACGGCGGGCACGGCGAGGGTCCAGCGCGGCAACGCGGCGTCGTCCGCGACGGCGTCTCCCTCGGGCTCCTGCATGTACATCATCACGACCACCCGTAGGTAGAAGAAGGCGGCGATCGCGCTCGCGAGCACACCGATCATCGCGAGCCACCAGTAGCCGGCACCCACCGCGGCGGAGAACACGCCCACCTTGCCGACGAACCCGACCGTGGGCGGGATCCCCGAGAGCGAGAGCAGGAACAGGGTCAGCAATCCGGCGAGCACGGGACTGCGCTTCGCGAGCCCGCGGAACGAGGCGTAGGAGGAGCGCTCGAGGGCGTTGCCGGACGCGAGCATCACGACGCCGAACGCACCGATCACCGACACGGCGTAGGCCACGAGGTAGTACAGGACCGCCTCGATCCCCACCTGGTCGGCCGACGTGAGCCCCGTGAGGATGAATCCGGCGTGCGCGACGCTCGAGTAGGCAAGCATCCGCTTCACGTCGGTCTGCGCGATCGCGAGGATCGACCCCCCCACCATGCTGACCACCGCGACCGCCACGATCACCGGCCGCCAGTCCCAGGTGAGCGGCTGGAACGCGACCGTGAACACGCGCGTCAGGGCGAGGAACGCCGCGCCCTTCGTTCCCGCCGCCATGAAGGCGGTGACCGAGGTGGGCGCGCCCTGATAGACGTCCGGCGTCCACATATGGAACGGCACGAGCGAGACCTTGAAGCCGAAGCCGATCAGCAGGAACCCGGCGGCCACGAGCGCGAGCGCCTGGCTGCCGGGATCGGTGAGCGACAGCGCGAGCTCACCGATGTTCGTGCTCCCCGACGCGCCGTAGGCGAACGACACCCCGAACAGGAAGAACGCCGACGAGAACGCGCCGAGCAGGAAGTACTTCATCGCCGCCTCGGTCGAGCCGACCTGCCAGCCGAATGCCGTCATCACGTACAGCGACAACGACAGGATCTCGAGCGCGAGGAAGACCACGATCAGGTCGGCGGCCGCGACGATCAGGGTCATCCCGAGCACCGAGAACAGCAGCAGCGCCCAGAACTCCGCCCGAGGGTCCTGCGTGCGCGAGAAGTAATGGAACGCCAGCACCGCCCCGAGCGCGCCGATGGCGAGGATGATCAGACGACCGGCCACGCTGAAGCGGTCGGTGCCGATCATCCCGCCGAGCACGGTCGCGTCACCCTCCCGGTTCCAGAGCAGGATCGAGGCGGCCGCCGACGTCGTGAATCCCGCGAGGGTGAGCAGCATCAGCGGGAGCTGCGCGGTGTGCGAGCGCTTTCGGACGAACGTCCCGGCGATCAACGCGATCACGCCGAACCCGAGCAGGATCAGCTCGGGCAGCAGGGGCAGGAAGTCCAGCGGCGGCGTGGGGAGCGGCGCGTCCGGGTTCACGGCGTTCCCTCCTCGGTGGTCTGGCCGGGTGCGAAGGCCTCGTCACAGTTGGCCCGCCCCGGATCTTCTCCGCCCTCGACCGCAGGCGCCTCTGCTTCCGGGGGGGCGGCGAGCACCTGACTCCCATCGGTTCCGAACGTGGTCGCATCCGCGCACACGACCCGGGCGACCACGCGGTCGGTAGCGGGGTTCACCCGATCGAGGAGCAGCTTCGGGTACACACCGATCGCGATCATCACCACGACAACCAGGCCCATCGCCGCGGCCTCCCAGCGACCGATGTCGGGCAGATGCGCCCACGCCGGCTTCTCGGCTCCCTGCCAGGTGCGTTGGTAGGCCCACAGCATGTAGATCGCTCCGAGGATCACCCCGAGCGCGGCGAACGCCCCGAGCACCTCGTGCACGCTGAACGTCCCGAGGATCACGAGGAACTCCCCGACGAAGTTGTTCAGGCCAGGCAGACCGATCGACGACAGCGTGGCCAGCAGGAACATCGCCGCGAGCAGCGGCATCGTCGTGGCGAGCCCGCCCATCTCCGACATCTCACGCGTGTGCGTCCGGTCGTAGAGCAGCCCCACGCAGATGAACAGCAGGCCCGTCGACAGCCCGTGGTTCACCATCTGGAGCACGCTGCCGCTCATCCCCTGCTCGGTCAGCGCGAAGATCCCCAGGACGACGAAACCGATGTGCGAGACCGATGAGTAGGCGATCAGGCGCTTGAGGTCGGTCTGCATCGCCGCGACGATCGCCCCGTAGATGATCCCGATCACCGCGAGGACCGCGATCACGTCGGCGAAGTAGCTCGACGCCTCGGGGAACAGCGTCAGGTTGAAGCGGATCATGCCGTAGGTCCCGGTCTTCAGCAGCAGCGCGGCCAGGACGACCGAGCCCTTCGTCGGAGCTTCGGTGTGCGCGTCCGGCAGCCACGTATGCACAGGGAACAGAGGCGCCTTCACCGCGAACGCGACGAAGAACGCCACGAACAACCAGCGCGCCGTGCCGGGCGGCAGATCCAGCTGCTGGAGCTGCGTCAGGTCGAACGTCGCGCGCCCGAGCTCGTCCCCCGACAGCACGTACAGCACGAAGATCCCGACGAGCAGGAACGCCGAGCCTGCCATCGTGTACAGGAAGAACTTCACAGCCGCGTAGATCCGCCGCGTGCTGCCCCACACGCCGATCAACAGGAACATCGGGACGAGCAGCGCCTCGAAGAAGACAAAGAACAGCAGCAGGTCCAGCGAGAGGAACGCGCCGAGCACGGCGGTCTCGAGCACCAACGACGCCGCGATGTACAGGCGCACCTGCTTGGTGATGCCACCCGACAGGAAGATCGCGACAGGCATCATGAACGTCGTCAGCATCACGAGCCAGACGCTGATCCCGTCGACCCCGACGAAGTACTGCAGTCCGAGCGACTCGACCCAGACGGCTCGGTCCACGAGCTGGTTGCCCGCGGCCACCGTGTCGAACTGCACGAGCATCCCGATCGAGGCGAGCAGGGTGAGCACCGTGACGGCGACGCCGATCCCCCGCGCCGAACGATCGTCGATCCCCTTGGCCACCAGCAGCACCGGCACTCCCAGGAGGGGGAGGAAGATCACGAGCGTCAGCCACGGGAAGTCCACGTCAGCTCCTGAGTCCCAGCACGAACAGGATCGCCACCGCGCCGATCGCGAACGACGCCGCGTACACGCGGACCAGGCCGCCCTCCCAGATCGGGGAGATCCGCGAGGCGCGCCGGGCGATCGCTCCGACGCCGTTCACAGCGCCGTCGATCACCTGCGTGTCGAACCAGGCGAGCGCGCGGGCGCCGCCCTTGCCCCAGTGCTCGACCGCCCAGGCGTAGCCGGGGTTCACGAAGAAGCCGGTGCGGAGCGCCTCGGCGCTGAACGGCTGCCGCTGCGGGAACGACAGCCAGTCGTAGCGACCTGAGCTCCACAGGTACCAGGCGAGTCCCAGCGCGAGCAGGACGAGCGCGACCGAGATCGCGATCAGGGTCGACTCCGGCGGGCCCAGGTGCGCCGACGCGGGGTGGCCGATCACCGGTTCGAGGAACCGCTCGAGAAGACCGTTCTCAGCCGAGAGCCCGAGGACCCCACCGAAGATCGCGCCGATCGCCAGGATCCCCAACGGCGCGGTCATCACCGGCGGCGACTCGTGCGCATGCCCCTCGTACCGCTTCGAGCCGAGGAACGCGATGAACACCGGTCGGAAGATGTAGAGCGCCGAAAGGAACGCTCCGCCGCTCGCGAGCACGTAGGCCCACGTGCGACCGCTGCTCGAGGCGAAGTTCACGATGTGGTCCTTGGCGAAGAAACCCGCCAGCGGCGGCAGCCCCGACAGCGCGAACGCTCCGATGATGAACATCGTCGAGGTCACGGGCATCTCGGCGCGCAATCCGCCCATCTTCCGCATGTCCGTCTCGTCGTTCAGCCCGTGCAACACCGAGCCGGCCGACAGGAACAGCAGCGCCTTGTAGAAGGCGTGGCACACGAGCAGCAGCATCGCGCCGCCGTAGAAGCCCATCCCCGCGGCGAAGAACATGAACCCGAGCTGGCTCATCGTCGAGTACGCGAGCGCGCGCTTCAGGTCGTACTGTCCGATCGACGCGAACCCCGCGTAGATCGCGGAGACGAGGCCCACGACCATCGTCACCGTCAGCGCGGTTCCGCTCGTCTCGAAGATCGTGTGAGAGCGCACGACGAGGTAAACGCCCGCGGTGACCATCGTGGCGGCGTGGATCAGGGCCGAGACGGGCGTCGGTCCCTCCATCGCGTCGGGCAACCAGACGTGCAGCGGAACCTGCGCCGACTTCCCGATCGCTCCGCCGAGCAGCAACAGGGCGATCGCGGTGGCGGCGCCGGTCGTGAGACGAGCGGCAGCTCCGCCCTGCTCGAAGACCACCGAGAAGTCCAGCGACCCGAAGTGCACCCAGACCAGGACGATCCCCAGCAGCAGGGCGACGTCGCCGATCCGCGTCGTGATGAACGCCTTCTTCGCGGCGTTCGCGGCATCGGTCTTGTCGAACCAGAAGCCGATCAGCAGGTACGAGCAGAGCCCGACGCCCTCCCACCCGAGGTACAGGAGCAGGAAGTTCTCCGCCAGCACGAGCATCAGCATGAAGAAGACGAACAGGTTCATGTACGCGAAGAAGCGCGACCCGCGCGGATCGTGGGCCATGTATCCGATCGAGTAGATGTGGATCAACGACCCGACCCCGGTGATCACGAGCAGCATCGTGACCGCGAGCGGGTCGACACGGAGGTCGACGCCGACCTCGAAGCTGCCGGACGCGATCCACTCCCATCCCCGGACGATGTGCAGGCGCTCCTCGCCGGGCAGCGACAGCAGGTCGAACAAGATCCCGAGTCCGAGCGCGAACGCCGCCAGCATCACGCCGCTCGCCAACAGGCCGGCGAACCGCCCGAGGCGCTTGCCCAGCAGCAGGTTGATCACCGCGGCCGCCAGCGGCAACACCGGGATCAGCCAGACGGAGCTCAGCACGGGCTCATCCCCGCAACAACCTCGCGTCGTCGACGTCCACCGACCGGCGGCGGCGGAACAGCGCCACGATGATCGCCAGGCCGACCACGACCTCGGCGGCGGCGACCACCATCGAGAAGAACGCGAGCACCTGTCCGTCGAGCTCGCCGTGCATACGCGAGAACGCGACCAGCGAGAGGTTGACGGCGTTCAGCTGGAGCTCGACCGACATGAAGATCAGCAGCGCGTTGCGGCGCAGCAGCACGCCGAGGGTCCCGAGCGCGAACAGGATCCCGCTCAGAACGAGGTACCAGGCGATCGGCGTTCTCACGGCGCCACCCCGTCGGTGGCGACCGGTTCCGACACCGCGCCGGGCGTCGTGTCCTCACCGGAGATCGCGTCGAGGTCCGGGACGCGGGCGTCGCGGACTCGATCGCGGCGCTGGGCGAGCACCATCGCCGCGATCGCGGCGACGATCAGCAGCACGGAGGTGATCTCGAACGGCAGGAAGTAGTCCTTGAACAGCACCCGCGCGACCGCCTCGGCATTGCCGCCGCGGTTCACCGTCTCGGCGAACGCCTCGGGACCCTTGTCCGCGAACCCGACGCCGGCCCGGACCGCGAAGAACAGCTCGAGCACGATCCCCAGCCCGACGATGACGGCGGCAGGGCGCTGACCGACGAGCCGCTCGCGCAACGACAGCTCCCGGTCGACCCCGAGCAGCATCAGCACGAACAGGAACAGCACCATGATCGCGCCCGCGTACACGATGATCTGCACCGCGAACAGGAACTCCGCGCCGAGCAGCAGGTAGAAGACCGCGATGCAGAAGAAGTTGAGGACGAGCAGCAGCGCGGCATGGACGGCATTGCGCTGCAGCAGCATCGCGATCGCCGACCCGACTGCGACGGGCGCGAAGATCCAGAACACGATCAGCTCGTTCACTAGCCCTCCTGCGTTCCCTGCGCCGTGCCGAGCGGGAGCGGGGGCTCGAGCAGCTTGTCCTTCGTCAGGATCGCGTCCTCGCGCGAGTCGAACGCCATCTCGTAACCGGAGGTCAGCGTCAGCGCCCGGGTCGGACACGCCTCGACGCAGAGCCCGCACATGATGCAGCGCAGGTAGTTGATCTCGTAGTCCTTCGCGTACCGCTCGCCCGGAGAGACCGGATCCTCGGGGTCGTTGTCGGCCCCCTCGACCCAGATCGCGTCTGCCGGGCACGCGTAGGCGCACAGCTCACACCCGATGCACTTCTCGAGACCGTTCTCGTGCTTGTTCAGCAGGTGCCGCCCGATGTGGGAGCGCTCGGGCGGGGTGTTGACCTTCTTCGGGTACTCCTCGGTGACATCGGCGCGCCACGTCTGGCGCAGCACGGTACCCATGCCGCGCGCGACCGCGCCGATCGCCTCGAAGAACGTCTGCCGGTCGGGTTCGGTCCGCGGACCCACGCCCTCTTCGTCACTCATCGACGTCCCACCTCCTCGGAGGTCCTGTCCTCGCGCGCCGGCCACACCAGGGACAGCACGATGATCACCGCCGCGGCGATCGCCGCGATCGTCAGGATGTTCCCGCGCCGCAGATCGAACTCCTCCGGAAGCACGACGACCGCTCCGGTCAGCATCACCCACACGAGCCCGAGCGGGATCAGCACCTTCCAGCCGAAGTTCATGAGCCGGTCGTAGCGCACGCGCGGCAGGGTCCCGCGGATCCACACCATCACGTAAAAGAGCGCGAACACCTTCGCGAGGAACCACAGCACCGGCCACAGCGGCGTCAGGAAGTCCGGCGCGGGCCCGCGCCACCCGCCGAGGAACAGCGTCGTCGCGATCGCGCATACGGTGAACGCGTTGAGGTACTCGGCGAGGTAGAACATCGCGAACCGCATCCCCGAGTACTCGGTCTGGAACCCGGCGACGAGCTCGGACTCCGCCTCTGCGAGGTCGAACGGAGGGCGATTCGTCTCGGCCAGCGCGCACACGAAGTAGATCAGGAACGCCGGGAGCTGCGGGATCACGTTCCAGATCCGGTCTTGCGACGCGACGACCTCGTTCAGCGACAGCGTGCCCGAATACATCACGACCGCTACGAACGCCAGGCTCATGCCGACCTCGTAGGAGATCATCTGCGCCGACGCCCGCACCCCGCCGAGCAGCGGGTAGTTCGACCCCGACGACCACCCGGCGAGCACGATCGCGTACACACCGATCGAGGCCGTCGCCGCCAGCCACAGGACGCCGATGTTGAGGTCGGCCACCTGCATCGGGACCTCGCGCCCGAAGACCTCGATCGTCGGTCCGAACGGGATCACCGCGAAGGTGAGGAACGCGGGGATCACCGCCAGCGCGGGCGCGAACACGAACAGCGGCATCTCCGCGTTCGTCGGGGTGATGCCCTCCTTGAAGAAGACCTTGAGACCGTCGGCGAGGGTGATCAGGATCCCGCGCGGTCCCGCGCGCATCGGTCCCTTGCGGGTCTGCAGATCTGCGATCCACTTGCGCTCGAACCAGATCTCGATCAACAGGATCAGCAACAGGGCGACGAACACGATCAGGACGCGCGCGACGAGCAGGATCCAGTCGAGCCAGTCCATCGCTACCCCTCACCTCCCGTCGCCGCTGCCGCGGGCGTCGCGCCGATCGCGTCCGGCGCGGAGTCCAGATCCGCAACCCCCGCGTCGGCCGATGTCAACGTCGCCCCGGCCGTGAAGGCGCCAGAGAGCAGGGTGTTGGCGGCGAACCCCGGCTGGTTGTAGGGGACGAACACGGTGCCGAGAGCGATCGCGTCGGTCACACTCGCGGGCAACGTGGCAACGCCGGCGTCGGTGGTCACGGTCACGCTCGCGCCGTCGGTGATGTCGAGGCGGGCCGCGTCGTCGGCGTGGACCTCGACGAACGGGGCCCGTTCCTGGGCGGACTTGAGCTCGGTGGCTCCCTCGCTGAGCCGGCCCTCGTCGACGAGCAGCGAGTAGGTGAACAGGATGAGAGCTTCCGGCGCTGGGGGACCGGACGGGTTGCTCTCCGCGTCGGCCGCGTCGGCCGCGAAGTCGAACGGCCGGACCTCACGCGGGGCGAGCGCGCGGCCCAGCTCGACGCGCAGTTCGTCGAGCGTCGAGAAACCCAGGTCGCCGCCGACCGCGCGAGCGAGCCGCGCGAAGATCTCCCAGTCCTGTTGCGCGTTGCCCTCGGGGTCCCGTACCGGACGCAACCGCTGCCCGCGTCCCTCCCAGGTGGTGCGGTGCCCGTCGGTCTCGATCGATGCGGCCACCGGCAAGAACGCGTCCGCGTAGTTCGCGAGCGACCCGGGCGACAGGTCCTGGACGACCTTGTGCCGTACGTTGCCGATCGCGCGCTCGGCGAGCGCCGCGTCGGGGAGGTCGCGCAGGGGATCGATCCCGATCAGGAACAGCACATCGACCTCGTGGCGATCGCACGCCTCGAGGATCTCCCGGGTCGAACGGCCCGACGTCGGCGGGGTCGTGCCCCACAGCTCGGCGATCTCCTCCGAGGTCCGACCGCCCGGGTACAGGCCGGGAGCAAGTCCGGCGCGCAGCGCGCCATGGTCGTTCGCGCGCCGCGAGATGTTCGCGAACCCGATCTCTGCCGCCATCGCGAGCGACGCGGCCTCGGCGGCGGCGCCCGGGGCATCGGCCAGTCGCGGACCGGCGAGCACGACGGCCTCCTCCCCCGCCGCGGCGAGGGCAGCGGCCACCGGGTCGCTCGAGGGGTCTGTGCGCAGCGCCTCGGCGATCGCGCGCAGCCGGACACCCTCCTGACCGGGCGCCACGAGCAGGTGCTCGGCCACGTCGTGCAGGCGGGTCCGGCGCGGGTGCAGCACGAACACCTTGGCACCCCGGCGCGCCGCCTTGCGGATCCGTAGGTGCAGGATCGGAACCTCCTGCTCGGCGTCGAGGCCGGCGAGAAGGATCACCTTCGCCTGCTCGACGTCGCGGTAGGTGACGTGGAAGCCACCCGGCGTCGCACTGAACCGATCGACCTCGCCGCTGGTGCCGCCGGTCCGGCGATGGTCGACGTCGTCGGTAGCGAACACGGTTCGCGCGAGCTTCGACAACGCGTAGGCGCTCTCGTCGGTCAGCCGTCCCCCGGTGAGGAACGCCACGCGCGCACCGCGGGTCCAATCGGCGATCGCCTCGAAGATCTCGTCGAACGAGGCCGGCTCGAGGCCGTGGTCTCGGATCATCGGTACCGTGACGCGGTCCTCGGCGTCGGCCGCCCGGAAGGCGAACCGGCCCTTGTCGCAGATCCACGCGTCGTTCACCTCGAGGTTGTCGCGCGCGAGCACCCGGACCATCTCCCCACGACGCAGGTCGACCCGGATGTTGCAGCCGGCCGAGCAGTGATCGCACACGGTGTCGGTGTGCGAGAGGTCGTAGGGCCGGGCGACGAACCGGTAGCTCGTCGCGGTCAGGGCGCCGACCGGGCAGATCTGGATCGTGTTCCCCGAGAACGGGCTGTCGAAGTCCTCGCCGCCGGCGATCGAGACCTGCTGCTGCGCGCCGCGATCGAACAGCTCGATGAACCGGTCGCCGCTGATCTCGTCGCAGAAGCGCGTGCACCGGGCGCACAGGACGCACCGCTCGCGGTCGAGCGCGACGAGCGGGGACAGGGGCACGGGCTTGGGGAACGTGCGCTTGGCCTCGACGTAGCGGCTCTCGCCCGGTCCGTACTTCATCGTCTGGTCCTGCAGGGGGCACTCGCCGCCTCGGTCGCAGACCGGGCAGTCGAGGGGATGGTTCAGCAGTAGGAACTCCAGCGTCGCCTCCTGCGCCTCCCGGACCTGCTCGCTCGCATACTGGGTGCGGACCTCCATCCCGGGGGCGACGGGGGTCGTGCAGCTCGTGAGCAGCTTGCGCTGACCCTCGACCTCGACGTAGCACTGGCGGCACGCGCCCACCGGTTCGAGCAGCGGGTGGTCGCAGAAGCGAGGGATCTCGATCCCGAGCTGCTCGGCGGCGCGGATGATCAGCGTTCCCTTCGGGACCGTGACCTGCTTGCCGTCGACCTCGAGGGTGACGTCGTCGGCCGACTCCGATGCGGTCACTCGACTCCCACCTCCGCTCTCGCGGCGCCCTGCCTCGCCGGGCACCCTCCGCCGGCGATGTGGGCCTCGTACTCGTCGCGGAAGTACTTGAGCGAGGACTCCAGCGGTGAGACGGCGCCGTCGGCGAGGGCGCAGAACGAGCGGAACAGGATCTTCGAGCCGGCGTCGGCCATCACCGGGATGTCGGCCTCGGTGCCGAACCCCTGCTCGACGCGCCCGAGGACGCGCTCCATCCACCAGGTTCCCTCGCGACACGGCGTGCACTTGCCGCACGACTCGTGGGCGTAGAACTCCATCCACCGGCGGGTCGCCTCGACGACGCAATCGGTCTCGTCGAGCACCTGGAGCGCGCCGGTCCCGAGCAGCGACCCCGCCTCGGCGATCGACTCGAAGTCCAGCCCGACATCGAGGTGCTCGTCGGTGAGGAACGGCGTGGACGAACCACCGGGGGTCCAGGCCTTCAACCTGCGTCCGCCGAGCACGCCGCCCGCGGCATCGAGCACCTCGCGGAACGGGATTCCCATCGGGAATTCGTAGTTCCCGGGCCGCTCGACCTTGCCCGAGACGGTGAACAGCTTCGTTCCCGGCGACTTCTCGGTGCCGATGCCGGTGAACCACTCCGCGCCGTTCGACACGATCATCGGGACATTCGCGAGTGTCTCGACGTTGTTCACGGCGGTCGGGGACGCGTACAACCCCTCCACCGCTGGGAACGGGGGACGCAGCCGCGGCTGGCCTCGCAATCCTTCGAGGGAGTTCAGCAGCGCGGTCTCCTCGCCGCAGATGTAGGCGCCGGCTCCGCGGAACACCGTGACCTCGACGTCCATCCCCGAGTCGAGGACGTTCGCGCCGACGAACCCCCGCTCGCGGGCCTCCCGCACCGCGCGTTCCAACAGCGTCGCCTGCCACAGATACTCCCCGCGCGTGTAGATGAACGCGTGGGAGCACCCGATCGCGCGGGCGGCGATCACGACCCCCTCGACGAGCAGGTGCGGGGTGCGCTCGACGATCTCGCGGTTGTTGCAGGTTCCGGGCTCGGACTCGTCGAAGTTGCAGACGAGGTAGGTGGGCTTGCCGGTGTCCTGGGGAACGAACGACCACTTCACGCCGGTCGGGAACCCCGCCCCGCCCCGGCCGCGAAGGCTCGCGGCCTTCACGAGATCGATCAGCTCGTCGGGTCGCATCGTGACGGCCTTACGCAGACCTTCGTATCCGCCTCGCGCGAGGTAGCCGTCGATCCCGACGGCCTCGGGGTCGTCCCACATCGCCGTCAGCACGCGCGGTTCGCCGTGACTCACGCGGGCACCTCGCTGCTGGCGGACCCGTCGGGCATCGGCCCCAGTCCTGCGAGGACGCGCGACGCGTCGCGGAAACTCCGGGGCGCGATCGATCCGCGGGCCGCGTCCGGGACCGTTCCCGCACGCAACGACCGGATCAGCTCCCGCGCGGCCTCGGGCGCGACCCGGTCGTGGTTCCCGGAGTTGATCTGGAGGACCGGGGCGAAGTCGCACACCCCGAGGCACTCCTCCTCGTGGACGGTGAGAAGGCCGTCGTCGGTGACCTCGTGCGCTCCGGGACCCGCTTCGTCGACGCACGCCGCGTAGACCTCGTTCGCACCGCGAAGGGCGCACGCGACGTTCGTGCAGACCGACACGACGTGGCGCCCGGTCTCCCGCATGCGGAGCATCGTGTAGAAGGTCGCGACCGCCTCCACCTCGGCGGTCCTGATGCCCAGGATCTCGGCGACCTCGCGGAGCCCCTCGCGCGACACGTGTCCCTCGACCGACTGCGCGAGGTAGAGCAGCGGGAGCATCGCCGAGCGCTCGCCCCCCTCGGGGAACCGCGCGACGATATCGCGCGCCTCCGCGCGCCGCTCCTCGTCGAGCACCGCCATCAGCGGTCCACCCCGCCCATCACCGGGTCCAGGCTCGCGATCGCCGCGATCGTGTCCGCGACCAGGCCGCCCTCGATCATGTCGGGCACGGCCTGGAGGTTCACGAACGAGGGATCGCGGATCTTCACGCGGTACGGACGGTGCTCGCCGTCCGAGACGACGTAGTACCCCAGCTCGCCCCGGGGCGACTCCACCACCTGATAGACCTCGCCGGCCGGAACCGACACGCCCTCGGTCACCATCTTGAAGTGGTGGATCAGCGCCTCCATCGACTCCTCCATGATGTGACGCACGTACGATTCCGAGTTCCCGATGCCGTCGGGGCCGACCTCGAGCTCGGCGGGCCAGCCGACCTTCGGGTCCTCGTTCATCACCGGACCGGGCTCGAGGCGCTGCAGCGCCTGCTCGACCAGCTGCATGGACTGACGCATCTCGGCCATCCGGACCTCGTAGCGCGCGTAGCAGTCGGCGTCTTCGCGCACGGGCACCTCGAAGTCGTAGGTCTCATAGCCCAGATACGGCTCATCCTTGCGCACATCTCTCGCGATGCCCGAGGCGCGCAGGGCGGGACCGGTCACGCCGAGCTCGAGGGCGCGCTCGGCGGTGAGGATGCCGACGCCCTGGTTGCGCTCGATCCAGATCGGGTTGCGGCGCAGGATCGTGTCGTACTCGTCGAGCCGTTCGGACATCGTGACCATGAACGCGCGGATCTGCTTCACCGCATCGCCCGGAAGGTCCATCACGAGCCCGCCGATCCGGATGTAGGCGTGGTTCATCCGCAACCCGGTGATCTGCTCGAACAGCGACAGGATCATCTCCCGCTCGCGGAACCCGAACACCATCATGCCGCTCGCCCCCAGCTCCAGGCTGCCGGTCGCGACCCAGACCAGGTGCGATGCGATCCGGTTCAGCTCGTTGAGGATCAGGCGGATCGTCTGCGCGCGCGGCGGCGCCTCGATCCCCATCAGACGCTCGACGGCGAGGCAGTACGCGAGCTCGTTGTGGAACGGCGCGAGGTAGTCCGCGCGTGTGATGTAGGTGATGCCCTGCACCCAGGTGCGCGGTTCGGTGTTCTTCTCGATCCCCGTGTGTAGGTAGCCGACGATCGGCTTGCACGACACGACGGTCTCGCCGTCGAGCTCGAGGAGCAGCCGCAGCACGCCGTGGGTCGAGGGGTGCTGCGGCCCCATGTTGATGATCATCGTTTCCTGGCGGAGCTCCTCACCGGCCGAGGCGAGCTGTGCCGCCTGCTCGTCGCGCGCGGGTTCGGCCTGCGTGGCCTCGCGGGCGCCGGGATCGCGGGTCGCCGCCATCAGGGCATCACCACCCCAGCCGCTCGTCGATCGGCGGGATGAACTTGCCGTCGGTGTACTGGGTGTTCACGCCGCCGAGGCCGTAGTCCTTGCGCAGCGGGTGACCTTCCCATCCCTCGGGCATCAGGATCCGTTCGAGCGCGGGGTGACCGACGAACACGATGCCGAAGAAGTCGTAGGTCTCGCGCTCGTGCCAGTTCGCGGTCGGGAACAGGAACGTCACGGTCGGCACCCGCGCGTCGTTCTCGGCGACACCGACTTTCACGCGCAGCCGGTGGCGATGGGTGAGCGAGTAGAGCTCGTAGGCGACCCAGAACCGCAGCTGCTGCTCCGGCCAGTCGGTGGCGGTCAGGCACGAGAGGGAGTCGAACCCGAGGTCGGGCTCGTCCCGCAGCCACACGAGCGCGTCGAGCAGCAGACCACGATCGAGGATCACCGTCGTCTCGCCCCGCGCGGTGAGCACGTCCGGGTAACGCGTCGCCACCCGATGCGCCAGCTCGTCCGGCATCACAGCGCGCGCGTCTCCTTCCGCACCTTCTCCTGCAGGCGGAGGATCCCGTACATCAGCATCTCCGGCTTCGGGGGGCAGCCGGGCACGTACATGTCGACCGGAACGATCGTGTCGACTCCTTGGACGACGGCGTAGTTCGTGAACATGCCGCCCGCCGACGCGCAGACCCCCATCGACAGGACCCACTTCGGCTCGGCCATCTGGTCGTAGATCCGCCGCAGCACCGGCGCCATCTTCTGCGAGACGCGGCCGGAGACGATCAACAGATCGGCCTGCCGGGGACTCGCGCGGAAGATCTCCATCCCCCAGCGCGACAGGTCGTAGTTCGCGGCGCCGGTCGTCATCATCTCGATCGCGCAGCAGGCGAGCCCGAACGTCGCGGGCCACATCGACTGCTTGCGCGACCAGCCGACGGCCTTGTCGAGGGTGGTCAGCAGGACGCCGCGGCGGACCTCCTCCTCGATCTGCTCGGGGGTCTTCTCGCCCCGGTCTCCGAGCTCGATCCCTTCGATCCGCTCAACGGGCACCGGTCGACACCTCCTCTTCCTCGCGGCGGGCCGCATCGCGTCGCGCGGCCGAGGCCTCGCGGGCGGCGGCGATCGCGGGACGCAGGCCGCGGTCGGCGCCCTCCCAGTCGAGTCCGCCGCTGCGCCACACATAGGCGTACGCGACGAACACGAGCAGGAGGAACACGCCCATCTCGATCAGTCCGAAGAGTCCGAGCTGCCGGAACGCCACGGCCCAGGGGAACAGGAAGATCGTCTCGATGTCGAAGATGATGAACAGCATCGCGATCACGTAGAACTTCACCGCGTAGCGCTCGCTGCGCGGCAGCCGGATCGGCTCGATCCCGCACTCGTACGCGTCGAGCTTGGCGGGCGTCGGACGGCTCGGGGCGATCAGCGTCGACGCGACCAGGGAGAGCGTGACGAACGCGGTCGCGATCGCGAGGAGGATCACGATCGGCAGGTAGTCACCGAGCACGGGCACACCCCCTCATGTCGTCGCGCATCGTCGTCACGAAGCCGGAGCGAGTCGTTCCACCACGTAGATCAGCTTGTCCTGTGCGTCGCCGTCCTTCCCGTCGGTCAGGTTGGCGAGCACGCGCATCGCGAAGCGCATCACCGCTCGGTTGGGCAGCATCAGCCGGGTCGAGGCCTGCATGATCCGGGGATCGCCGATCGCCTTCGCGAACGCACGACCCAGGGTGAAGTAGCTCCCGTACAGCTCGCGGAGCACGGTCGGGTACAGCATCGCGCGGCCCATCCTCCCGCTGACGAGCGCGTCGTTCGCGAGCTCGGCCGCGACCTCGCCCGTCTCCATCGCGTAGGAGATCCCCTCACCGTTGAACGGGCTGACGACGCCGGCGGCGTCCCCGATCAGGAGCAGGCCGGGCACCGCGAGCGGAGCGCGGTTCATGCCCATCGGAAGCGGCCCCGACAGGATCCGTCCCTCCGCGCTCGCCTCGCCGATGTTCCAGTCCGCAGGCATCATCGAGATGAACGCGTCGAACAGGCGCTGCGCGGAGACGTCCTTGAAGTTCTTGAAGGTGTTCAACAGTCCCGCGCCGAGGTTCAGCGTCCCGTCGGCGACCGGGAACAGCCACCCGTAGCCGGGCAGCAGCTCGTCGCCCTCCCACAGGTCCAGCCACGACTCGAACCAGGGACCGGGGTGGCGGTCGGTGCGGTAGTAGCGGCGCGCGGCGATCCCCAGCGGACGGGACGCGTCGCGCTTCACACCGGCCTGTCCGGCGAACCGGCTCGACGCACCGTCGGCGGCAAACACGATCTTCGCGCGGATCTCGGTCGGCTCGGCGTCGCGGTCCTCGCTCGGGCGGACCATCGCGCCGGTGACCCAGCCGTCGCGTACGATCGGCGACACGGCCTCGGTGGCCTCGAGCAATCGGGCACCGGCCTTCTCCGCCCGGCGAGCGAGCAACGCGTCGAAGTCCGATCGGGTCGCGACGAGCGCGTAGTCGGGGAAGTCCTCAAGCTTGGGCCACGCGAGCTCGAGGGTGACACGGCGCGAGTACACGCGCAGACCCTCGACGCGTTCGAAGATCGGATCGGTCGTGTCGACGCCCATCCGCTCGACCTGCTTCACGGCGCGTGGGGTGAGCCCGTCGCCACAGACCTTCTCCCGCGGGAATGTCGCCTTGTCGACGATCGTGACGTCGATCCCGTGCCGCGCGAGGTGGTAGGCCGCGGCGGCACCGCCCGGACCGGCGCCGACCACGAGGACGTCGGTGTCGATCGCGCCGTTCGACGTGGTCACAGGGCCTCCGTGGGGCTTGTGAAAAACTTCACAAGCGGCATGCTACCCGCTCGTGAACCGCTTCACAAAGGCTACGACGGTGCGTGGGAGTGGGCAAACGCTCATGCCGCTGATGGACCGTCGTCGCCGGGAGCGCGGTGGTCCCAGGACTCGATGTGGGTCGGATCCAGCCGCAGGAATCCGAGGTCGGGGATCGAGCGGGTCAGCTGCTCGAAGCCGTCACCGGACAGCAGCATTCGGTACTTCTGGTGCCAGTCGCTGATCGGGGTCCGCATCGGCTCGTCGGAGGCGAGCAGCAGGTCCGCCCGGCCCTCGAGGATCACCCCCGACAGGTCCGTCCAGTCGCGGCCGCTGTCGAGGATCACGCTCAGCCGGGGATCGAGCTCGGTGTTCAGCCAGGTCCGGCCCCCGCGGCGCGCCGAGAGGTAAAGAGCGTCCTCGCGCCAGACGAACCACGCGGGCGCCACGTGGGGACCGCCGTCGGGATCGACGGTCGCGACGCGGGCCTCGGTGTGGTGCTTGAACGCCGCGCGCAGCTCGGGAAGATCGCTCGACAGATCGCGGATCATCGCGGCCGCACCTGCACCGCTCGCGCGATCGATCGCAGGGCGTCCGCCGGCTCGTCGGCCAACCCGGCCCCGTCCAACGCCCCGATCGCATCGTCGACGAGCGCGTTCGCGCGGTGGGCCGCCGCGTCGAGCACCCCCGCGTCTCGCAGCGTGGTCGCCGCCGCGTCGGCCGGTCCCCGCGACACGGCGGTGATCTCCTCGGTCGACAGGCGTTCGCGGGCACGCGCGAGGATCCAGGTCGGCCGGCCCTGGGCCAGGTCGGCCTCTCCCTCGAGCAGGCCCGCGAGGTCGTCGCGAACCTGGAACGCCTCTCCCAGCGGTCGCCCGAACGCCGCGAGCCCCGCTAGGAGCCCCACCGGGGCACCGGCCAGCAGCGCTCCGATCTGCAACGGGCCCTCGATCGTGTAGCTGCCGGTCTTCAGCTCGGAGATCCGGCTCGCGAGCTCAACATCGGCGCGGTCGGTCGAGAGGTCGAGGAACTGCCCGACCGCCATCTCGACCCGCATCCGGTCGTAGCGCTGCTTCGCGGCAGCCGTCGGCTCGGGCGCGAACCCCGCCTCGAGGAACATCCGGTCGGCGAGCACCGCGGCCACGTCGCCGACGAGGATCGCGATCGACGTGCCGTGGTGACCGGCGTCGGGAACGGATGGGGCCGCGGCCGAGAACCGTGCGTGCGTCGTGGCGACCCCGCGACGCCGGTCGGAACGGTCCATCACGTCGTCGTGCACGAGCGCGAAGGTGTGCAGCAGCTCCAGGGACGCGGCTGCCCGCACGATCGGGTGGCCGTCGGAACCACCGGCCGCGCGATGACCCCAGTAGCAGAGCGCCGGCCGGATCCGCTTTCCCCCGGCCCCGACGAGGCGAAGGAGCTCGTCCACGAGGGCCCGGCCGTCTTCGTGCACGGCGGCGACCTCCGAGCGCTGCCGTTCCAGGAACGACACGAGCTCGGCGTCGACCTGCGGCCGAACCGCCTCGAGGGCGGGCACGTCCACGGTGATCGGGTCCGCCGTCTCCATCCCGTCCCACGGTAGCTGACCGAATCGCGCGCGTCGGGCGGCGATATGCTGGCCGCGCGACGAGGGGACCACCACCACGTGAACCGATTCCAGAAGCTGACGCTCGGTACCGCCGCCGCCACGGTGACCTTGTTCGCCGTCGGTGGGCTGGTTCGGGGTACCGGTTCCGGGCTCGGGTGCTCAACCTGGCCCCAGTGCCACGACGCGTCGGTGCTCCCCGCCCTCGGCGACGCCGAGGCGCTGATCGAGTCCTCGCACCGCGGGCTCGCCGGCATCGTCGGTGTGCTGCTCGCGATCCAGCTGATCGCCGTGCTGCGGTCGTCGCGGCGCCGGAGCACGCCCGCGCTGCTGTGGCCGACGGTGATCGCGGCTCCGCTGTTGCTCGCGCAGGCAGGACTCGGCGCGCTCGTCGTCGTGTTCGAGCTCAACCTGCAGCTCGTCGCGACGCACTTCATCATCGGCACGGCCCTCGTCACGGCGGTGACGATCGCCGCCGTGAACGCGATCACCCTGGACGAGCCCGAACGCCGTCCCGTGGAGGACGCCCCCGACGCCGGGTTCACCCGCGCGGCCGCCGCCGCCGCGATCGCGACGGCGTTGCTTCTGCTGGTCGGAACCTTCGTGCGCGCCAGCAACAGCGGGCTCGCGTTCACCGACTGGCCACTGATGGACGGCAAGCTGTTCCCGACGCCGTTCGACGGTCCGGGCGCCGCGATGTTCGCGCACCGGATCTCCGCGCTGCTGGCCGGGGCCTCGGTGCTGTGGGTGTTCGTCCGCGCGAGGAACGCTCCGGTCCGCTCGGCGGTGCGCGTGCGCCTCTCGACGCTGGTCGCGGTCCTGTTCGTGGCGCAGGTGCTGATCGGCGCCGCGCAGATCTGGAGCCGGCTCGAGGCCTGGTCGGTCACCGCGCACGTCGCGCTCTCGGCGATGATCTGGGCCCTGCTCGTCGCTCTGTGGTCGTCCTCGCGGCGGCTCGACCTGCTCGCCGTCGAGGGCCCCGAGCACGCGGTCGACACCGCAGGCGACCGGAGCTGGCGGAACACGGTCACGGCCTACTGGCGGCTCACGAAACCGCGGATCATCGTGCTGCTGCTGATCACGACCGTGCCGGCGATGATCCTCGCCGACCGCGGGATCCCGTCGTTGTGGCTGATCGCTGCGACCGTGCTCGGCGGGGCGATCGCGGCCGGGTCCGCGAACGCGATCAACTGCTACATCGACCGGGACATCGACGAGATCATGCGCCGGACGCGCTCCCGGCCGCTGCCGGCACACCAGGTGACGCCCCAGGCCGCTCTCACGTTCGGCTTCGTGCTCGGTGCGATCTCGTTCCTGTTCCTCGGGAGCACGGTCAACGTGCTGGCGGCTTCCCTCGCGCTCGCCGCGATCGCTTTCTACGTCTTCGTCTACACGATGTGGCTCAAGCGCACCTCGACGCAGAACATCGTGATCGGGGGCGCGGCGGGTGCGGCTCCGGCGCTCGTGGGGTGGGCCGCGGTCACCGGCACGGTCGCGCTGCCCGCGTGGATCCTGTTCGCGATCGTGTTCGTGTGGACCCCGCCGCACTTCTGGGCGCTCGCGATGCGCTACTCGGGCGACTACGCGGCGGCGGGCATCCCGATGCTCCCCTCGGTGCGCGGGCCGGCCGAGACACGTAAGCAGATCCTGCTCTATTCGCTCGTGCTGTTCGCCACGACGCTGTTGCTCGTGCCGTTCGGCAGCATGGGGCCGGTGTACGTGGCGACCGCGGTGATCCTCGGCGGCGTCTTCGTCTGGCGTGCGCTGCAGCTGTTCCGTGGCAGCTCGACGACCCCGGAACCGAAGCTCGCGATGGGGCTGTTCAAGTACTCGATCGTCTACCTCGCGCTGCTGTTCGCCGCGGTCGCCGTCGACGGCGCGATGCTTCCCGCCGTCACCTGATGGGTAGTCGGGTGTCGGGCCAGACGAGACGTCAACTTCTCGGGTGACCTCTCCCCCGAGTCGGACACCGGGGAGGGCTCCGGTGGCCTAGGTGGACCAGGTTCCCCTCGTGGGGTCCCACGCTCCCGCTGCCGTGCTGTCGAGCAGCGGGTCCAGGAAGGGACGGACGACGGTGAGGGCTTCGTCCAGCGTCAGGGCGATCGGGAGCAGGGAACGTCCCGCCTCCGCGGCGTAGCCAGGCTCCCACAACGCCCGATCGGGGACATCGAAGCGTCTTGGCAGAGCAAGGTCGCGCCGCTTGGCCTCCGAGCCGACCGCGCTCAACTGAGCCTCCGCCTCCACCGATGCTGCGGTTCCGATGGCCACGAGGTCGACCAGGTCACGGTACCGAGTTGAGGGGTGTCCTGCCTCGCCGTGGGGTTCTGGGATCGCGCACACCTTGTCCGCCACGTGATCGACGAGTGGATATGCGTAGTAGCCGTGCTGCTCGATATCGGGCATGACGATGCGCACCAATGGCGGGACCACCTCAGGTTCGCCGGTCATCCGGAGGTCGGATCCGACCAGATCGATGTGGAACTCTGCCCAAACCGTGGCGCCAACGTACGCTCGCACGGGAATCCGCACCCCGGATGTGCCCTCGACCACCGGAAGCGCTACGGCGATCTCGAAGCGGAACCAGTCTCCGATGTCCTGGGTGGCCGCTTGCCGAAGCTCCGCCTCAGCCACCTCGCGCAGCGCTTCGCGGTAAACGTCTACATCCAAGCTGCCCCGCACACCGATATCGCGCGCGAGCAGCGCTGTAGCACCCTTCACGATCCAAGCGTTGTCGTGGAGGTAGAGCCGCTCCAGAAGTCGATCATAGGCGATCTGCCGCTGGAGTTGGGAGAGCGTCCACCGGCTCGTCTCTGCCTTCGTACGGAGCCGGTCGGTGAGGGCCCTGCGGAAGGCCGCTGGACTGCCATAGGACCTCTGTTGGCTCAGGCTCACCGCCTCCTTGTGCTCTCGGATCCCGCATGGTCCCGCCCGTTGGACTCACCTTCGTCACCGGTGGCGCCGCTCATCCGCGCTTCCTGCAGCCACCGCGCCTTCTCGGGATCGTCAACAAGGTCAAGGAGCCAGCCGAGCATCCCGACGCCGTCACCTCGTCGCAGGCCGAATCGCGCCGCGTGTGGCGCAAGCGCCTTTCCGAAATGGCCCGGGTAGTCGAGGATGCTGCGGAGAGCATCGGCAACGATGCGGGCAACGGCCGAGGGATCCTCCCTCTCGAAGAGCAGGTCGGAGGCTATCCGCGAGGGGCGAGTCACTGGCATGCCGCCTACCGCCACCCATTCATCCTGGGTAAGGCTGCGGACATGGAGACGCACGTCCGCCCGGCGAGACTGTTTCCGTCCGACAACCGTGAACTCGTGGCGGTCAGCAGGAAGGTCGCCCAAACCATAGAGCCGGGCGGCGGATCGATAGGATACGACTCCCTGGGACGGCGTTCGCTCCCACGCTGGAATGTCGGGGGCCAGTTGGAGCCAGGCGGCGCGCAGGGTCATGTGGTCTGGGATCGGGGCCGTGGTAAGCCGATATACGCCGTGGGCGACGCGCTCGAGGAGTGAGTCTTTCGAGCTGAGCCGGTCGAGGGTCCTGGGCGCGATGCCGGCACGCTCCACCTGGCGTCTGGTGACCAGTCCCCACTGGTCAGCGGCTAGGTCGGCTAGGCGTGAAAGGGTGGTGTCGTGCAACATAGCTGCATTATACGCCAAAAGCGGCCGGTATTGAAGCACTGGCCGTCATTCAGTACTCCAATATGCGTCAACCCTGGCGGTAATCGCAGTAGGGTTGGTCCCAGGGTCAGCACTGACGCAGGCCGATCGACCTGACCTCCCCTGGGTTTCGAGGTTCACGATCCACCAGCGTGTTGCGGGACGTCGCTCTCATGTGGCGGTCGGTTCGGTCAGCACTTCGTCGATCACACGGGTGAGGTCCTCGGCCTCCTTGACCTCCCCGAAGAAGGCGAAACGAAGTTGCCCATCGGCATCGGCGATGAAGGTCGCGGGCAAGCCGGTGAAACCGAACTCCGCCGCGTAAGCGCCATCCTCGTCGAGCACGCTCGGGTAGGTCACGTCGTACTCCCGGAGCCATTCGCTCGCAGCCGCCGGGTCGTCACGGTGGTTCACACCGATGAACGTCACGCCTCTGCCCCGGTACGTTTCCCAGATGTCCTGCAGCACCGGCTGCTCGTTACGACACGGAACGCACCAGGTCGCCCAGAAGTTGACGACGGTCACCGAGCCTTCGTAGTCGGCGGGCGCGAACTCACCGTCGGGAAGCTCCTTGCCCTCGACCGCGGGGAGGGGTCCGTCGACGGCCACCGGTTTCCCGATCGGCTGCTCGTCCCCGGTGCACGACGCGGCGATCAGGAGCACGACCAGGAACACGATCGCCACGGAGACGGAACGGGTGCTTCGCACGGTCCTCACGCTAGCAACGACCGACCGGCGCGAAGCAGCGGACGGGCTCAGCCGGTCTCCTGCTCCTGGGGCTCACCCGGAGGGGCGTCGTCTCCGTCGGGCGCGACCTCGTCGTCGGCCGGCGGCTCCTGGCCGGATCCCTCGCCTGCGCCGGAGCCTCCTCCTTCGCCTCCACCGCCCCCTGCCGCGACCACCACCTGCCCGGCCATGTCGGGATGGACGTCGCAGTGGAAGTAGTACTCCCCGTCCGGCAACGCGGGGATCGCGTACGGCTGCTGGGCGACCCCCGGGAAGATCTCCCCCTGGAACAGCACCTCGGCGAGTGAGTCGTCGCCGTAGATCGACACGTTGTGCTGGATCCCCGCGTCCTCGTTGTCGAACACGAGGGTCGACGGGGTTTCCGGCCGGAACCGCAGCTCGTCGGCGTCGAACTGGAGGTTCTGCGCGACGATCGTCTGCTCGAGCTCGCCACCGGTGGATGCGTTCTGCTCGACGGTCAGCGTTCCGGTCATCGTGCTCGGGTGGATGCTGCAGTGGAAGAAGTACGTGCCCTCCCGGAGCGGTTCGATGCGGTAGGTCGTGGAGCCCTCGCTGAGCTCCAAACCGTCGAACAGCGTCGCCCCTTCGGGTCCGTCAGGGCTGTCGAAGATCACGACGTCGTGCGGGACGCCGGTCTCCTCGTTCGTGAACTCGAGGTCCACCGGGACGTCGGAGGCGAAGGTCAGTTCGTCGCTGGCGAAGCCATCGGTGCTGGCGTTCGGCCCGGCGACCAGTGTCGCGGCGAACGCCTCCTTGCCCTCGCCCTCCTCGCCGTGCTCACCGGGCTGAGCGACGACGAGCGCGATCGCACCGGAGATCATCGCGACACCGGCCACGATCCCGAACAGCGATCCCAGAGCCGACGTCCCGACCCGTCCGCGCGTGGCAGCGATCCCGGCGACGGTCAGGATCGCGACCGAGACGACCAAGGCCACGACGGTCGCGGCCGAGGCCGAGGTGTTCAGCAGGATCTGCGCGAACAGGATCATCACGATCGCCATCGCCGCGAGGATCCCCAGCGGCAACAGGATCGGCAGCAGCAACCGGTCGCGGGAGGATCTCGGGGTCGGTTCCGTGTCGTTCATCGCCTCATCTCGATTCGCATCCTGGACTCGAAGTTCCTCCACTGAAGGGCGTCCCAACCCTCGCGCTGCTCCTGAGCGAACCACGCGAAGAACACCGCGGCGAGCACACCCCACATCAGCAGCCCGCCGCCGATCTTCATCAGCAGGCCGGCGATCAGCTGGTCGTTCAGCACGTCGATCCCCCAGATCCGGGGGAACGTCGCGTACACCTCGTAGAGCGGCTCGCGCCCGAAGGTCAGGAACGACGCCGGGATCGTCGGCGCGAGCGAGTTGATGAACAGGTAGATCATCTGAGCCGGCCGCGGCAGCGGGGGGAGCTCGGGCAACGGCGAGACGACCGGCCACCACATCACGAGCGCCGATCCGAGCACGAGCACATGCAGGGAGAAGTGGAGCAGCTCGGAGCCGACCGACGCCTCGACGATCGCCGGCCAGTGGGTGAACAGCAGCACCGCGTTGTAGACGGCGATCGCGATCAGCGGCCGCGTCACGAACCGCACCGCACCCATCAGCGGCGCCGGCTTCAGCAGCGTGCGGAGCATCCACGCCGGCGTCCCCGCCAGCAGCAGGGGCGCCGCCACGAGCGTGAACAGGAAGTGCTGCAGCATGTGCATCGAGTACAGGTAGTCCTCCGCGAGGTCGTGCAACGGCCAGGTGGATCCCACCAGCAGGACGAACATCCCCGCCGAGAACAGCACGACCTTGCGCCGGGTCGTTCCCTCGCCCGCCGGATCACGCGCCGCGGCGCCCGACCGTCCGTGCGCGCGGATCGCGACCAGGTAGAACGCGAGCACGCTCCCCAGCAGGAGGAACACGTCCAGGTGCATGTGGAACGGAGGGAGAGGATCCATCGCTACCTCGTGAACGTCACGATCTGGGTGAACGTCAGCAGCACGATCAGGTACAGCGTGACCGCGAGGGCCAGGCCCATCAGGAAGAAGCGCGAATACGTCTTGCTGTCGAACTTCAGGTGCATGAACCACAGCGCGACGAGGGCGAACTTGATGACCGTGAAGGCGAACAGGATGATGATCAGCAGCGTGCGCGGCGGCTCGAGGTAGTACGTCGAGACCTCCGCCATCGTGATCACGGCGAGCACGAGAGCGATCCGTACGTACTCCTTCGGGCTCGGGTGTGCCGCGTGCGGCGTGTGCGGCCGGTACGGCGCGTCGGTGACGCGGTCCTCCTCGAGCCCGGCCTGCGTCTCGGTCTCGCTCACGTCACTCCCCCGTCGGGATCAGGTAGACGACCGTGAAGATAACGATCCAGACGATGTCGACGAAGTGCCAGTACAAGCCGACCATCTCGACGGACAGCTCGCCGCGCTCGCCGGGAAGCTGTCGCGCGTACGAGAAGCCGACGAGCGTCAGCAACATCAAGATGCCGACCGTCACATGAACGCCGTGGAAGCCGGTGAGCACGAAGAACGAGCTGCCGAACAGGTTGGTCGACAAGGTGAGCCCCTCACGGGTGAACAAGGTGAACTCATAGATCTGCCCTCCGACGAAGACCATCCCGAGCATCGCCGTGGTGAGCAGCCACAGTCGCATCTGTCCCTCGTCGTCGCGTTGCTTCGCCGCGAGCGCGAGCACCATCGTGAGCGAGCTCGCGAGCAGGACGAACGCGCTGATCGACGTGTACGGGATGTCGAAGATGTCGCCGGGGAACGGACCCTCGATGCTCGCGCCCCGGTACAGCACATAGGTCGCGATCAGCGCGCCGAACAGCAGGCACTCGGAGGCGAGGAAGATCCACATCGCGAGCTTGGTGTTCGGCAAGCCCGTGGAGGTCTCGTCGTGGACCGGGTAGTCGGTGTCGATCGAGGTGTGGATCGGCTGGTCCATGTCAGTGCTCCTCCGCCGAGGGTTCGACGGCCGGCTCGAGCGCCCAGGCGAACAGCGGCACGATCAGGATCACCGCACCGAGCGGAGCCAGCCACCAGACACCCTCGAACACGATCCCGTAGCCGAGCACCGGCAGTCCGAGCGCGGACAGGATCGGGTAGTACGAGGGCGAGGGCAGGTGGACGTCGTGGGGCACGTCATCGCCGTCGCCTTCGCCGTGGCCGGGGTCGTGCACGGGCGCGCCACCCGCCGGCACCGGCACGTACTCGCCGTCCTCGGTCTCGACGTACTTCTTGTGCCAGAAGTCGTCCAGGTGGGTGACGACCGGGGTCTTCGCGAAGTTGTACTCGGGCGGGGGCGAGGTCGTGGACCACTCCAGGGTGCGCGCGTCCCAGGGGTCGTTGCTCATCTCTTTGGGCCTGCGGAACGAGGCGATCGCGCTGACGAGGAAGATCGCGACCGACACCGCGATGATGAACGCGCCGATCGTCGACGCCTGGTTCCACGCCGTGAGGTTGAGCGACTCGGCGTAGGTGTAGATCCGCCGGCTCATCCCCTGCAGTCCGAGGATGTGCATCGGCCCGAACGCGAGGTTGAACCCGACCAGCAGGAACCAGAACTGCACCTTGCCGACCCGTTCACTGAGCATCCGTCCGAACACCTTCGGCCACCAGAAGTACATCGCGCCGAACAGCGCGAAGATCGAGCCGCCGAAGATCACGTAGTGGAAGTGCGCGACGACGAAGTAGGTGTCGGTCTGCTGGTAGTCCGCCGGCACGACCGAGTGCATCACGCCCGACAGGCCGCCGATCACGAACATCGCGACGGCTCCGAGGGCGAACAGCATCGGACTCGCGAAACGGATGTCGCCCTTCCAGATCGTGCCCATCCAGTTGAAGATCTTCACCCCCGTGGGGATCGCGATGATCATCGTCGAGATGCCGAAGGCAGTGTTCGCCACCGGTCCCATCCCCGTCGCGAACATGTGGTGGGCCCACACGCCGAACCCGATGAACCCGATCGCGATGCCCGAGAACACCACGAACTGGTAGCCGAACAGCGGCTTGCGCGCGAAGACCGGGAGGATGTCGGAGATGATCCCGAACGCGGGCAAGATCAAGATGTAGACCTCCGGGTGGCCGAACAGCCAGAACAGGTGCTGCCACAGCAGCGGATCACCGCCGGCATCGGGGCTGTAGAACACCGTCCCGAACCGCCGGTCGAACAGCAGCTGGAACAGCGCCACCGTGATGATCGGCAACGAGAAGACCAGGAGGAACTGCGTGACGAGTCCCATCCACACGAACGGGGGCATACGGAAGAACGACATGCCGGGGGCACGCATGTTCAGCACCGTCACCGCGAGGTTCACCGCGCCGACGGTCGAGGCGATCCCCGTGATGATCAGGCCGACCGCGTAGAAGGTCATGCCCACGGTCGGATCGGTGACGCTGTTCGGTGGGTAGCCGAACCAGCCACCGTTCGGCGCGCCGCCGAGGAAGAAGCTCGAGTAGATGAACAGCCCGCCGAACAGGAACGCCCAGAAGCTGTAGGCGTTCAGTCGCGGGAACGCGACGTCGCGCGCGCCGATCATCAGCGGGATCAGGTAGTTGAAGAACGCCGACGACATCGGCATCACGACGAGGAAGATCATCGTGATGCCGTGCATCGTGAACACCTGGTTGTACTGGTCGGCGTTCAGCAACGTCGCTTCCGGCTGGGCGAGCTGCACGCGGATCAGCAACGCCTCGACGCCGCCGATCAGGAAGAAGGCGAACGCCGTGATGCCGTAGAGGATCCCGATCCGCTTGTGATCGACCGTGGTGATCCACGACCAGAACCCCGTCGACGCGCGGGGACGCCGCAGCAGGCCGGTCTGCTTCGCGGGTACGGTCACGCTCGCCATCTGCTCGGTCCCCCTCTCATTCCAACGACAGCAGGTAGTCGGTTAACGCGTCGATATCGTCCTCGCTGAGGTTGTAGTCCGGCATCTTCGAACCGGGCTTGGCCTCCAGCGGGTTCCGCAGCCATTCCTCGAGATCGGCTCGGTAGGCCTCCGGATCGCCGTCCCGCGAGAACATGCAGCCCGCGAAGCAGTCGCGGCTCGCGAAGTGCGTCAGGTTCGGCGCGACGTTCAACGCCGCCTCTCCCGCCTCGCTGTTCACGCCCTGGATCGTGTGACAGGCGATGCACTGCCCGCCGCTCTGCTCTCCGAGACCGCCGTCGAACAGCTGCTGCCCTTGTTCCTCCGGCGAGCCCGTCGCGGGATCCACCGCGTCCGCGCGCTGATCGGCGACCCACCGGTCGAAGTCCTCCTGCGTCATCGCGATCACCTGGAACCGCATGTTCGCGTGCGACAGGCCACAGAACTCGAGACACTGACCTTTGTAGACGCCGGGTTCGTCCGCCTGGATTGTGACGTGGTTCTCCCGGCTGGGGATCACGTCCTGCTTGCCGGCGAGCTCGGGAACCCAGAACGAGTGGATCACCTCGTAGTCGGGGTTGTCGCCCGTGATCAGGCCGCCCTCGGCCTGCAACGTCACATACACGGGCGTGTCCACGGGGATCACGAGATCGTTCGCGGTCTTCAGCGGCACGGTGTCGCTGAAGCCGATCTCGGGGTCGGTGTAGTCGAACTCCCACCACCATTGGTGGCCGTAGACGCTCACGTTGATCGTGTTCGGGTCGGCGGGCTCGCGGGCTAGCTCGAAGATCGTCGTCACGGTCGGCACCGCGATCACGGCGAGGACGAGAGCGGGCAGGATCGTCCACCCGATCTCGAGCCTCGTGTTCCCGTGGACCTGCGGCGGCAGCTTCGCGGCCGCGTTCTTGCGATGCCGGTACTTGATCGAGATCGCCAGGATGCCGCCCTCGACGAGCACGAACACACCCACCGCGATCCAGAACACGGGCTGGAACAGCGTGTCGATCTTCTCGGCGTACGGCCCCTTGGGGTTCAGGGAGTCCTGCTGGTTGTCCGGGGCGCACGCGGCCAGCACCACGACGACGAGCGCCACGCCGAGGGTGATCCACGCCGCTCTCGGGACCCGACGGACCTTGTTCCGCACCTGCGTCACGCCTCCACGATCTGCGATCGAACGGCCGCGTGGGCCGCTTCACACGCCCGGGTCCGGGCCGGAATCCCGCGCACGATACCACCGTAGCTCAGGCAGGCATCCGTCACGTGGGTCACACCCCGCTGTAGCTGTGCAACCCGTCGATCACGGTGTTCACGACGTAGTAGTTCACCATCAGCGCACCGAACCCGATCAGGGCGATCACGGCCGCGCGCCGCCCCCGCCAGCCCGCGGTCGAGCGCGCGTGCAGGTACCCGGCGTAGACGACCCAGACGATGAACGACCAGGTCTCCTTCGGGTCCCATCCCCAGTAGCGACCCCACGCCTCCTGCGCCCAGATCGCGCCCGCGATCACCGCGAAGGTGTAGATCGGGAACGCGAACGCGATCGTCCTGTAGGCCAGGCGATCGAGTGTTGCGGCCGGGGGCAGCAGGCCCCGTCGCGGGACCGGTCCCGATGCGAGCTCGTCCGACACGAGGTCGGGCGGCGCGTCCGGGTCGCTCGAGGCCGACTGAAGGTCGGTCGCACCTCCGGCGATCGGCGGCGGCGCGAGCTCGGCGCGCCGGCGCTCCCGCCGGTCCTGGAAGAGATAGAGGCCGGTGAGCACGCCTCCGCCCAGCGCGAGCAGCGCGGAGCCGAGGATCACCGCGACGACGTGGATCCGGATCCAATAAGAGTTGAGCGCCGGGACCAGGGGCGCCGGCCCGACGTAGAAGAACGAGACCGCGATCGCCATCGTCAGCACCGAGAAGGCGAGCGCGAACCCTCCCAGGGTTCGGACCTTGTGACGCCATTCGACGATCACCAGGTACGCCGCAACGACGAGCCACGCGAGCAACGACGAGAACTCGTAGAGGTTTCCCCACGGCACGCGGTCGGCGGCCACCCCGCGTGTCGCGATCGAGACCGCGTGCGCCGCGAGCGCGATCCAGGTGACCGTGCTCGCCACCCGCCAGACGGTGAGCTTGCGGAACGCGAGGGAGTAGAAGTAGCCCACCATCGCCCCGACGTAGCCCAGCAGCGCGACGTTGAACGTGTCGTTCGAGATCCGGACCCACTGCTCGGTCGTCATCTCGCCCCCACTCGCTCGGCCCGATCGCTCCCCGGGGCCGCATCGTCACCGGCGCCGCCCCGCAGGTCGTCGACCAGACGCTCGAACTCCTCCGAGAACTGACTCGTGCGCTGCAGCGCGAACCCTCCGACCTTCAGAACGCTGCCCGCCGCCGCGGGCTCGGCCCGCACCCAGACCTTGCGGCGCGCGGTGTAGAGCGCGGGGAGCAGGCCCACCAGGATGAGGATAGCCGCCGCGAGCATGACCCACAGGCCTCGGTCGCGGCTCACCTGCAGCACGGTGTACTGGCGGACACCGCCGAAGGTCATCGTGAGCTCGCCTTCGGTCTCGGCCCGCTCGAGCTCCTTGCCCCGTAGTGCCTTCCCGGTCTCCAGGGACACGACCTGCCCCTCGCCGATCACCCCGCCACCGGCCGGTCGCAACCCGCGCGTGTCGACCTCGCTGAACGAAGGCCGCAGCTCCGACGACAGGTCGCCGATGTAGCGGTCGTAGAGCATCACTGGGTTCCGGGCGCCGGTCATCATCACGTTCGGCTCGCGGGTCTCCTGGAAGGCGAGGAACGCATCGAGGCTCGGCCACAGGGAGAACTGGACACCCTCCTGAGGATCGAGGGTGGGCAGCCGGAGCGCACCGTGCCAGGGCACCGCGAGCTCGCTCACACCGTCGGGGACTGGGTCGCGCTCGAACTGGATCGGCCCGTCCGCGATCACGCGGTCGCCCCGGCGCACGGTCACCTCCGGCGCCCATCCGAACGCGAACTGGTACAGGTTCAACCCGTCGACCGAGCCGGGGTCGTTGAGCCGGATGTCGTGGGTCGTCGTGACCTGACCGTCGCCGCTCGTGAGCGTCGCGCTCGTGACGAAGTCCATCGGGATCCCACTCGTCCGGTAGGTGTCCTCGAAGTCCTCGACGCAGATCCGGGCGCCGGTGTGATCGCCGCCGAAGTAGCGACCGACGCGCAGGTTCCCGTCGTAGTTCGCCTCGGCCTCGACCCAGCACTGCCCCTCGGTGATCACCGCGAACCCCGTGAAGCCGGTCCCCTTACCGAGCACGATCCCGATCATCACCAGGAAGAACGACCAATGGAACAGCAGGCTCCCGGCCTCGCGCGCCAGACCTTTGTCGGCGGCGACCGCGGGTTGATCGCCGGCCCGTTGGACCCGGAACCACCTTCGCCGCAGGACCCTCTGGGCTCGGTCAGCGGCCGCGTCCGGCCCGCCGGCGACCGGCACCTCGGCGTAGTGACGGAACCCATCGAGCTCGCGCGCCGGCTGGGGCCTCGCGCGAAGGTTGCGGATCATCGCGCGGGTCCGGGGGATCAGGCACGCACCCAACGAGATCAGCAACAGGGTGTAGACGAGCGTGAACCACCACGACCCGAACACATCGAACAGCCCGAGGGCGTCGAAGATGCGCGCCCGCAGCGGATGGTCGCGGAACTCCTGTGCGACCCGCAGGGGTGAGTTCGGGCGCTGAGCGACGAACGAGCCGGCCACCGCCGCGAGCGCGAGGATCAGCAGCAGGATCAGCGCGGTGCGCATCGACCGGAGGGAGCGCCAGACCATCGCGACGGATCGGCGCAGCGTCGGCACGGTCGAGGGGGCGGAGGAGGCCATGGGTACCGCCGACATCCTAGGGAGTTGCCCGCGCGACGACGCGCCGACCCACCCCTGCCACCCCGCTCCTAGAGAGGCGGGTTGAACCCCTGGATGTCGTCGAGCACGGGAGCGAGCACCCGAGCCCACTGGTTCGTGACGATCAACAGCCCGATCGCGATCATCACGACGCCGGCGCTGCCCGCGAACCAGTGGTAGTTGCGCTTCACGAAGTCCAGCGCGCCCATCAGCCGGCGGATCCCCAGACCGATCAACAGGAACGGCAGCCCGAGTCCGAGCGAGTACACGAACAGCAGCAGCGCCCCGCGGGCCGACCCTCCCTCTTGGGCGGCGGAGAGCGTGAGCACACCGCCGAGCACGGGGCCGATGCACGGTGTCCATCCGGCGCCGAACGCGACGCCGAGCGGGAACGCCCACGCCGGACCCGGTTTCACCTTGCTCAGCAACGGTCTCCGTTCCGCGTACAGCGCCGGGAAGCGCACCCGCAATGCGTAGAACACGAGCAGGAGGCCGAAGGCGAGGATCACCACGCCCAGCAGCTGCTGGCCGCTCACGTGCGTGTCGATCCCGAAGATCTCGATCGTCTCGGGGGAGCGGAACAGCCGGATGAACGTCGCCGAGAAGGCCCCGAGCAGGGTGAACACCGTCGCGAACCCCGCGATGAACAGCGCGATCGGAGCGACGGCGCGCTTCCCGGAGGCTCCCTCCTCGACGCCACCGGAGACGAACGACAGGTAGCCGGGAACCAGTGGGAACACGCATGGCGACGCGAACGAGACGACGCCGGCAGCGAACGCGAGCGCCGGCGCCCACCAGGACGCCAGGCCGCTCTCCACGAAGTCCGCTGCCAGACCGAGGCTCACGCTCGGAGTGTAGGTGCGCGGCCCCGGATCACCCGTCCGGCGCGGGACCGCTGGGTTGCGAGTGGGCCGCCCGGTGTCGCAGACTGGGGACGGTGCTTGTGAAGGATTTCACGAACCTCGCGCTCGTGCCCGGACCGTGCTCACGGCGAGGTGGCGAGGCTATACTCCGGTCGGTTTCCGACGAGGTGGGGTCTTCAGCATGAGCGAGGTCACGACGCAGAGCCGGCGCGAGCGCATGATGCAACGCGTCGAGCCGCGCAAGCTGGCCCTCGAAGCGAAGCTCAAGGAGTTCGAGTGGACCTGGACGAACGCCGTGCTGTTCTCCTTGTTCCTCACGTTCTTCATCTGGATCTCGATGGCCGTGATCCCCTCGTTCTGGATGTACTTCGCCGAGCAGACCCTCGGCTGGGACGGCCAGTCCGGTGACGGACGCTGGCAGCCCCTCGCGCGCGACGCGGTCGCGATGGGACTGTCCACCGGCCCCCTGATCACGATCCTCGTCGGTGCTGCGATCCTGCAGAACTGGCGACGCAAGCTGCGCGGGCAGACCGATACGCGACCCACCGGCAGTTACCGGTAAGGAGCGAGACGACATGCCCTTCACGAAAACCGAGGTCGACATCCGGGAGGACTACACCGTCGAGGCGGTGGATCCCGAGTGGCTGAAGCAGGGGGTCAAGTCGCCCAAGCACCTGATGCTCGACCCCGACAACTGCATCCTGTGTCGTGCGTGCGAAGACGTCTGTCCGTGGAACTGCATCTACATGCTGTCGCCGTCGATCGTCGAGGACGCCGGCGACGACTCGGTCGACGCAGAGGTCGGGGCGGCGACCGCGATCTTCGTCCTCGACGACAACGCCTGCACCCGGTGTTCGGTCTGCGTCGACCGCTGCCCCACCGACACGCTGTACTATGCGCGCCTGCCGGAGGACTCCGCCGGCAAGCGCGAGATGGCCGCCGTGCCGACGTCACAGCGGGCCCAAGCGTGAAAGCTGGCGTGAAGTCCTGCAGGGCAACGAGTCAGGGAATCTAGGGAGACCGGGTGAAGCTGAAGCCACCGAAGCCCTTGGAGGTCATGGACCGCGTCCGGGACACCGAGGTGTGGAAGTCGATGTTCCGGCCGGGCTCGTTGTTCCGGAAGGGCTACAAAGACACGTCGCGCGACCGTGCGCTCGCGACGATGAACAACGTCCTGTACCACCTGCATCCCACGAAGATGAAGCGGCACGGACTGAAGCTGACCTACACCTTCTGCCTGGGCGGGTTGTCGTTCTTCCTGTTCGTCGTGCTGACGATCACCGGCATCTTCCTGATGTTCTTCTACCGGCCGTCGGCCGGGCTCGGCGCCGCGCAGGCCTATACCGACATGCAGAACATCCGCACGACGGTGTTCTTCGGCGACCTCGTCCGCAACCTCCACCGATGGGGCGCGCACCTGATGGTCTTTTCGGTGACGCTGCACATGGCGCGCGTGTTCTACACGGGGGCCTACAAGCCGCCGCGTGAGTTCAACTGGGTCGTGGGCGTGATCCTGCTGTTCCTCACGCTGGGCCTGTCGTTCACCGGGTACCTGCTTCCGTGGGACCAGCTCGCGATCTGGGCGGTCACCGTCGGCACCTCGCTCGCGGCCTACTCCCCCTTCATCGCGAAGCAGGCGAACTTCCTGCTGCTCGGCGGGGCGGTGGTGGGCCCCGAAACCCTGTTGCGTTGGTACGTGCTCCATGTGCTGGCGCTGCCGTTCGTGTTGGTGCTGTTCCTCTCGGTCCACTTCTGGCGGATCCGTAAGGACGGCGGGATCTCCGGGCCGCTGTAAGGAGCGACGCAGATGGCACGCGAAGACACCCCACTCGATCAGGAAACGTTCGACACGACGCTCGAGGCCGAGCTCGCCAAGGGCACGGACCGGCGCGTCGCCGAGGGCCGTGCGCGCTCGGCCGCGGTGCGCGCCTACCGCAAGGCACACGGCGAGGAACAGCCGGCACCGGCCGCTGCCGCTCCGGCGGCGCAGGCGCCGGCCCCCACCGGCAACGGCGGCACGCCCGCCGCGCAACCCGCCGCCGTCGGGGCGGCCGCGCCCGCAGGTGCTCCCGCGGGCGCCGCGGTCGTCACCGAGCCCGCCCGGGTCGCACCCGCGCCGACCGGCAACGTCCCCCAGCCCAAGAAGGGGGTCCAGGACAAGCATCGGCTGCTCGCCCTCGTCCCGCCGGAGGGGATCCAGCGCGTCGAGCGGGAACAGGGCGACCGCATCAACGTGTTCCCCCACCTGCTGATCGAGGAGTTCGTCGCGATGATGGTCCTGTTCGCGGCGCTGGTGATCTTCTCGACCTTCCTCAACGCCCCGCTGCGCGAGGTCGCGAACCCGAACCTCACCCCGAACCCTTCGAAAGCGCCCTGGTACTTCCTCGGCCTGCAGGAGCTCCTGCGCTATTTCCATCCGCTCGTCGCGGGCATCACGATCCCCACGTTCATCCTCGTCGGACTCGCCGCGGTCCCGTTCGTCGACCGCAACCCCAGCAACAAGCCCGGCGACCGCAAGATCGCGATCACGCTGTTCACCGTCCTGTTCGTCTTCGGCGCCACGCTCACGATCATCGGCTCGTTCTTCCGCGGCCCGGGCTACAACTGGGTCTGGCCGTGGGCCCAGGGGGTGTTCTTCGAACTGTGATCCGTCTCGCGGTCTCCAGCGGCTTCATCGCGGCGATCATCGCCGTAATCGTGATCGATCTGTTCGCGATCTTCTTCGGTCTCTCGTTCATGCGCGCCCGGCGCCAACAACGAGCCCAGACGCAACTTGCTGCGGCCGGCGTGGGTGGCGAGGAAGCTCCGAAGGCGCCCAAGCCGGTCTCGCGGCGCGACTTCTTCCGGCGCTCGCTGCTGGTTTCGCTGGGCCTGTTCGGGGTCCAGTTCGGAGCGGGAACGATCGCGTTCCTGTGGCCGAACCTCCAGGGCGGGTTCGGATCGGTGATCAATGCCGGCAACGTGGACGACATCAAGAGCGAGATCGGCTCGACCGAGCAGCCGTTCTACGTCGGTGCAGGCCGCTTCTACGTCGTGCCCTACGAGGGAACACCGACGGGCGACATCGACTACGAAACCGACGGGCTCGCGGCGCAGGGTGTCATGCCCCTGTACCAACGCTGCGTCCACCTCGGCTGCCGCGTGCCGTTCTGCCAGACCTCGCAGTGGTTCGAGTGCCCGTGTCACGGGTCGAAGTACAACGAGGCCGGCGAGTACAAGCTCGGCCCCGCACCGCGCGGGATGGACCGGTTCGCGATCGAGATCGACGGTTCGGGGAACGTGCTCGTCGACACGTCCGTGGTGATCCTGGGTCCCGCCCGAGGCACCGACACGATCAACGAGCCCCCGCAGGGCAGCTTCTGCGTGGCTTCGGGCTGAGGAGCGATGGAGACGATGCTCGCGATCACGACCGGACAGGCGCTGCTCCTCGCGATCGGCGGCTCGGTGCTGCTGCTCGCCGGCGTCGTCACGCTCGTCCTCCGCGGCCGGCGCAAGCAGACGGGTCCCGACATCCCGACGGGGATGCGCCCGGGCCCGTCCGATGCCGACCTCGAGACCCCGCTGCTGCAGAAGCTGCAGGGGTGGGGCGTGGTGCTCGTCGCGTTCTTCGTCGTCTGGATCCCGATGATCTGGTTGCAGGAACCGACCCAGAACCAGAGCCAGGAAGAGGCCCTCGTCACCCAATCGATCGAGCGGGGAAGCCGCGGTGTGATGCCGTTCACCGAGGAGAACCAGCTCGGCGTCGGCTGCACGCGGTGTCACGGTCCCGAGCTCAAGGGCGGCCTGCCCGTCCCGGGCGGTCCGGACGAGGAGACGGGCGAACCCACCTATCTTCAGTCGGCCGACCTCACCACCGTGTGCCAGCGATTGCTCGTGGTGCAGATCGAAGACGTCATCATCAACGGGCGGCCGCCCGGGATGCCGGCATGGAGCATCAACACCGACGGCGCCCTGACCGACCAGCAGATCGCCGACCTGCGGAACTACCTGATCGAGATCAACGAGGAAACCGTGCCCGAGGACCAGAACCTCTGCACGAACGAGGAGCTGATCGCCGAGAAGACGGCGGAGCTCGACGAGGCGGGCACCCTCCCCTTGGGGCTGCCGTCCCAGCCGAAGGACGCGTGATGGAGACCCACAGCTGCCTCGGCTTCGCGATCGAGTGCGACACCCTCTGGAAGGGCGCTCTCACCGTCGTCATGGCGTTCGTCATCTTCGTGGCGTGCGTCTGGGTGTTGCTCGCGGCGGTCTTCGGACGCCGGATGGGCTACCTCGTGCTGATGGTCACGCTGTCGGGGTGGATGGTGATCCTGTCCGCGTCGTGGTTGTTCGGCTTCTGGGCGCAGGGCGTCGAGACACCGACGAACCTCGGCCCGCGCGGGTCCGATCCCTCGTGGGTGGTGGTCGACTCGAGCATCCAGCTCACTTCGGACGAGTTCCCGCTCGCCGACAGCTACCCCGCGGAGCCGTGGGCACCGCTCGACATCGAAGCCTCGATCCAGGGCGTCACGGGAACGGTCCAGACGTTCCTGGCCGAGGAGGCGAACCACGAGCTCGGCGTCGAGGAGGGCGACCCCTCCGCGCTGGAGACCTCGGCGTTCAACGTCGAGAACATCCGCTTCGCCACCGCGGAGGACGACAAGACCTCGCTGGCGATGGCGCAAGGGAACTTCTCCGGCGGCGGGCCGCAGGTGACCGTGCTGCTCAAGCACGACAGCGGCAGCATCCCCCGCTACTCGTACATGTTCCTCGGCGCCTCGGTGCTGCTGTTCCTGATCCACCTGCCGCTCCTCGACCGGGCGGAGAAGTCCCGCAAGCAGATCCTCACCGGTGGCGACGCGCCGCCTTGGTACGGGCCGGCCTAGGTTCCGAGGGAGAATCGACCATGATCGACGCACTGATCGCGAGCACCGAGCTACCGTTCCTCGAGCAGGGTGCGGTGCAGTTCATCCTGTTCAGCATCATGCTCGTGCTCGTCTACCTGCTGCTGAAGATCACGATCGCCAAGTAGCCGGGAACCGCCGCCCGATGATCGCGGCGTTCAGGGACCGGTGACGTCGGCGACCGCTCGCCCGCGTCGTTTCACCTCGGCGATCGTCGCCTTCCGCTGCTCGTAGTACGCCAGGATCTGCAGCTCGATCGCGAGGTCGACCTTCCGCACGCTCACGCCCGCGGGGACGTTCACCACGACCGGAGCGAAGTTCAGGATCGAGCGGATCCCCGCCGCGATCATCCGGTCGACGACCTCCTGGACGGCCGAGGCCGGGGTGCACACCACGCCGATCGAGACGTCGAGCTCCTCCGCGATCCGCGGAAGCTCGTCGACGTGGCGGATCGCGAAACCGGCGACCCGCTCCCCGACCTTCTCGGGATCCGCATCGACGAGTGCGACCGTCTGGAACCCGCGCTCGGAGAACCCCTTGTAGTTCGCGAGCGCATGGCCGAGGTTCCCGATGCCGGCGATCACGATCGGCCAGTGCTGGGTCAGTCCGAGCTCGCGCCGGATCTGATGGATCAGGTAGGCGACGTCGTAGCCGACGCCACGGGTCCCGTACGAGCCGAGATGCGACAGGTCCTTGCGCACCTTCGCCGAATTCACCCCCGCCGCCTCAGCGAGCGCCTCGGAGGAGATCGTGCCCACGCCCCCCTCGGCGATGTCGACGAGCGCTCGCAGGTAGATCGGCAGCCGCGCGACCGTTGCCTCGGGGATCGACCCCTTCTTCACCACCGGTGGTGTTCGTTCCCCGTGCGCACGGGCGGATGATAGCGCTCCGGCGGGGCCGTTCTCAAATGCACGAGCGGCGCCCGGACCGGGCCGGGCGGCTTGCCACACAGGGACTCACGGCGACGGCGAGGGAGGGCCCGCGAGCAGCGATCGGAGCTCGGCGGGATCCACCCGGATCTCGAAGGCCTCCTCGCCGTCGATCTCCACGACCGGGATCCGGATCCCGTAGGCGAGCTCCAGCGCGTCGTCGGTCTCGACGTTCACCTCGGAGAACGTGAAAGGAGCGGCCGTCTGCTCGGCCAGCAGGACGTCGCGTGCCACATCGCACAGATGGCACCCGGGGCGCGAGTAGAGGACGACGCGATGTGGGGAAGCCATCGAGCGGATGCTAGCGGGCTGCCCTGGGGGGCGCACCGGATCGGAAGCAGGCATCCGAGCCGGCCGGTCGAGATGGGAGAATCACCCCGTGAGCGACCGGGACGAGCGCGACCAGCGCGATCTGGAGCTGCATCGAGGCTTGCTCGACCGGGACGAGCGCGCCTTCGAGGAGCTGTATCGGACCTACGGCTCGGCCGCCTACGGGCTCGCCACCCGGGTCACCGGCCAGCCGGCACTCGGGCAGGAGGTGGTGCACGACGCGTTCTTGGCGATCTGGCGCGCGCCCGAGGCCTTCGACCCGTCCCGGGGATCGTTGCGGACCTTCCTGCTCTCGCTGGTCCACCACCGGGCGGTGGACACGGTCCGGCGCGAGGAACGCCTGCGCAAACGAGGCGAGCGGGCGGCGAACCTCGAGCCCGTTCATGGCGAAGATGTTGCGGAGGACGTCGTCCAGGAGACCTTCCTCGTCGGCCGCCGCACGGAGGTCCGCGAGGCGCTCCGGACGCTGTCGCCCGAGCAGGAACAGGTGCTGGACCTGGCATACTTCGGCGGCTACACGCAGGTGCGGATCGCCGAAGAGCTGCAGATCCCGATCGGAACCGTGAAGACGAGGACGATGGCGGCGATGCGCAAGCTCCGCGCCGTGCTTGCCCATGAGAGCGACATCACCCGAGGATGAACGACACGAGCCACGACGAGCGCCGGCACGACGAGCTCCAGGAGCTCCTCGCGGGCTACGCGCTGCGCAGCCTGACCGGCGAGGACGCCGAGAAGGCCGAGCGCACCCTGGCCGAGCACGTTCCGGGCTGCCGCGCGTGCCGGGACACGCTGCTCGGCTTCGCCGAGCTGACCGGCGATCTCGCCCTCACGGCCGATCCCCTCGAGCCGCCCGAGCTCGTCTGGGCCCGCCTGCACCGGGAGATCGCTTCCGATCCGCCGACCGCCGTCACCGCCCCCCGCGAGCGCCGGGGACGGTTCGGCTCGGGCGCGATGATCGCGGCGGCGGCCGGCCTCGTCGCGCTGGTCGTGGTCTCCGGCGTCGCGATCTCGATGGGGACGCGCGCGACCCGCGCCGAGGACCTCCGCGGCCGGCTCGCGAACGTGCTCGAGACCGTGCGTGCCGGAGGACAGCTCCACCCCCTCGAAGGCTCGGACACGACCTCCGACGGCGACCTCGTGGAGGTGACGGCTCCCGACCTGCAGCAGATGTCCCTGTACGGTCCCGATGTTCCTCCCCCGGCGGCCGGGAACGTCTACCGGGTGTGGCTCGGCTCCAGCGCCACGCAGGACTGGGATTTCGCGCAGGAGTTCGTTCCCGACGAGAGCGGGTGGGTGGTCGTGACCCTGACGATCGATCCCTCACGCTACGACCGCATCGCGGTCTGCGAGGAGTCCGAGGCGGTCGAGCCGACCACGCCGGGAGACCAGGTGCGCTGGGCCGCCGACCTCGAGGGCTGACGACCCGGTCCGCTCAGAGCTCGACGATCCCTCGCACGGTCAGCACCACACCCACCACGACGACGGCGGCCGAGGACAGCACCGGGACCAGGCGGCCGAGTCGGGAGGACATCCGGTCCGCGATCGCGTCGCCGGCACGGATCGTGACGAGGCCCACGACGACGAGCGCCGTAGCGAGCCCGACGCTGAACGCAGCGATCAGCGCGAGCCCGAAGCCGATCCGTCCCAGCGAGATCGCCGACAGCAGCACGACCAGGGCGGTCGGCGACGGCAGGATCCCGCCGGCGACCGCGAGCGTGAGCAGACCGCGTCGCGACAGCACGGGCCCGTTCGGCACCCGATGCCGGTGTTGTCCGCGCCCGTCCCCGTGGGCGTGGTCGTGCGCGTGATCGTCGTCCAGGACCTCGTGCCGCCGTCCCTGCAATGACCACACCCCGATACGGCGCACCAGGAGCCACGCTCCGAGGCCCAGGGCGAGGAGGCCGGAGGCCAATCCCAGCCACGGATAGATCTGCTCGGGCCGGAACGTCCGCTCCAGGCCGAGGACGAGCAGGCCGAGTGCGAGCACCGACATCGTGTGCATCACCGAGACCGCTCCTCCCACGGCGACCGCCTGCCGGACGCGGGCACCGGCGCCGATCAACGTTCCGGCCATCAGCGCCTTGCCGTGTCCGGGTCCGAGCGCGTGGATCGCCCCGAAGCCGGCGGCCAGCAGCAGCGCGAACCCCAGCACGGCAGGCGTCGCCTCGCGGTCGAGCAGTCCGGTCAACCCGCTACCCGAATCAGGGGACATGGCCGGTGCGGTCCCCCCGCCCGCGCAGGGCCGCACGAACACGTCGTCCCCCGTCCCCGGTGCGTAGACGATCCGAGCCTCGCGGACGTCGGGCGGGTCGGACAGGAGCTCGTCGGGATAGGCGCGCAGTCGGTCGCTGGCACTCGCCGACGGAACGGACGAGGAGGCCAGGGCGACGCCGCCGGTCCCTCTGGCCGTCACCTCGCGCCACCCGATACGGTCGGCATCGTTCGCGTCGCGCCAGGTGAGCGTTCCCGCCGGCGGCAGGACGCCGGCCAGGCCGGCCTCGAGCCGGAGCACGGGCAGCCCGCCCTGGCCCCGCGAGGTGACCGCGGTCGCGCACGACACGCGCAGAGAGATCGGGGTGCCGTCCACCTCGGCTCGAACGCCGTCCGCGAGGGCCCCGGCCGTCCGGGATGCCCACGCCTCGAGCTCGGCCGGCGCGAGCGTCGCATCGCCATTCGTGTCGATCGCGGCGCGCTCCTGCTCGGTCGGGATCTCCGCCAGGTCGACGACGTAGTCGACGTCGAGCCGGCCCGGCGACAGCTGCAGGCTCGCGGCGCGATTCACCGTGAAGTTGCCGAGCGGATGGGCCGAGGCGGTCGCGGCGGGCCACGCGGCGATCACCAGGGCGACCGCGGCCGTGGCGAACGCGCGACGGATCGCCCTCACGAGTCGCCCGCCGTTCGCGCCAGCATCCGCTCGGCACGCGGGGCGTGCAGCGCCGAGAACGCCGGGTCGATCTCGAGGGCCTCGGACAGCAGGCGCCGTCCGCTCTCGACGTCGCCGAGCGCCAGGTCGATCACGCCGGCGTGGTAGATCACCAGCGCATCAGGCGTGCCGAGTCGCAGGGCGAGGCGGGCGAACCCCGCGGCGGCACGATCTCTGCCGTTCGCCGCCAGCGCCCAAGCCATCGCGTCGGCGGCATGGATGCTGCGGCGGCGCGACCACTCGGCTCGGGCTGCGGACAGGGCCACATCCGGATCACCGTGATCCGCCTCGAACAGGGCGACCTCGAGGTCGACGTTGACACCGTTGGCCGCGGCGAGACGCTGGATCGCCCGGACGAGATCTCGTTGCTGCGCCGCGCCCTCGGCGTCGCCGGCGGCCGCCTGGAGCTCGGCCAGCCAGATCACGTTCTCGGCCGCCGGGTAGACGGTGACGACCTCCTCGTAGCCTGCGATCGCCTCGTCGAGGTCGCCGCGTGCGTAGGCCACGCGCCCGAGCCCGGCTCGCGCCGGAACGAACGAGGGATCGATCCCGATCGCGCGACGGAAGTCGGCGGCGGCGCCGGGCACGTCGCCCGAGCGGAGCCGGAGCTGGCCGATGTGGAACGCGGACCACGCGGCGTCGGCCGGCGTCCCCGACACGCGTTCCGCGGCCTCCATAGCCTCGATCGCTCCGTGCACCTCGCCCTGCAGCTCCCGCGCGTAGGAGACCCGCGCGTACGAGGCGACGTCAGGCTCGGTATCGACCATCGTCTGGAACGTGTCGAAGGCGGCGTCGTAACGACCGAGCTCGACGAGTGCGTCGCCGACCACGCCGTACGCGTCGCCGTCGTCGGGGTTGGCGCGGACGGCGCGCTCGCCGTAGCGGAGCGCCTCCGCGAAGTCGTGGCGGGCCAGCGCGAGGGCGCCGAGCCCGATCAGCGTCTGCGACCCCACGTCGCCGTCGCGCCGCTCGATCCGCGCCGCACGCTCGAGGGCTTCTTGCGCGCGCGGATAGGCGCTCGGATCGGCGGTCGTGCGCGCCAGTTGGATCTCGGCGAGACCGAACGCGGTCAGCGCGTCCGCGTCCTGCGTGGGTGCGAGCGCCGGGTCGGTTGAGGCCGCGCCGGCATCCGTCGGGGCGGCCGAGCGCAGCAGACCGATCCCTCCCACCAGGAACAACGCGGTCGCGAGCACAACCACCCCTGCGATCCTGACGCTCCGAGCCATGTGGCTGCCTCCCTCCGCCCCGTCGTTCTGGAGAGTCGGGGGGGGGGGGGCCGGGGGGGGGGGGGGGGGGGGGGGGGGGGGCGTGGCGGGGCGGGCCCGGGGGGGCGGTACCGGTTCTCGATGTGCGTGTTACGGAGCGACCGTGTGCGGGTCGTCCAGCGAGCCGGCGTGCGCGTAGCCCACGTAGGGGAACGAGGACTCGAACGGCACGTCGTTCTGGTCGACGGCATCGCCCAGGTCGTTCGGGCTGCCGATCAGCTCGCCCTCGACCACCTGCAGCGAGATGTCGATGATGTCGTCGTCCAACCGACGACCGTTCGGGAATCCCGCGGTGTCGCCGCCGATGACCCCGAGCGTGCTGCAGCCCGAGCCACACGGATCGATCGACATGTTCAGCCGCAGCATCTCGCTCGCGGTGACGCCGGAGGGCTGGTTCAGCCCGTCGACACCGGTGAGGAACACCGAGATCAGATCCTCACGCTGCACCCCGGGCGTTCCCGGATCCGAGTCCGGGATGTCGAGGCCGTACACGGCGTTCAACAGACGGGGCAGCTCCGGGTCGTTCACGTAGCTGAGGAACTGGCCGTCACCGCTCGGCTTGGACGCGTTGAAGCGATCCTTGAGCTTCACGGGGATCACGACCTCGTTCACCAGTGGCATCCCGAGACGGGAGACCTGAACGACCTCGCCGTTGCGGACCTGCGACCCGTTCGGCTTGTTGACCGTCATGCTCCTGCGCGACACGGTGCTCCAGATCCCGACGATCGGGTTCGCATCGGCATCGCCACCGCGTGCGATCCGGCCCTTCGGGACCTGCAGCGCGGCGGTCTGCACGTTGAAGCCCGCCAGCGTGTCGTCACCGACCTCGCTGAGATCGCCGCCGTACAACAGGTCGAACACGCGAAGGTCGAGAAAGAACGGGTCGTCGGACTGCCCGGCCCAGCTCTTGCTCCCTCCGAACGCGGTGGTCCCGTCGTCGGACAGCGACTCGAAATCGGGCATCGTCGCTTCGCCGACGTTGCTCGGCACGACGATCGCATCGTCGACCATGGTCTTCGGCGAGCTGCCCGGGACGAGCCGCCTCAGATCGTAGGTCTGGTACTGCAACAGGTTCTCGTCATCCAGCGTGGTGACGGGCCCGTTCGCGTACAGGAACGAGTTCCCCCCACCGCGACGGTGATCGGTGAACTTCCAGCGGTAGGTGACTTCCGCCTTCGCGTCGCCGTCGTTGTCGATGTGGATGTCGTAGTTCGTGCCCTCGGCGAACGAGTAGAAGTTCGGCCCACCAGCCGGCTCCTCGAACGGCAGCCACGACGCGATCAGCGTGACCTTCGTGTCGTCGTCGGGACTGACGAACGCGTACACGTCCGTCGTGTCGGCCTGTGGATCGGCCGAGATCAACGGCGCCTCTCGGTGACTCGACGCGACGCCGGCGGTCGGTGCCAGTCCTGCGAGCAGGCCGGCTCCCACCGTCATCGTCGCGGCGGCCGCGAGCGCGCGTTTCTTCAGGCTCCAGCGCACAGCGAACCCTCCTTCGGGTTGGCGGGTGGACGTCGCACGCGGGTGCGTGCAGCGGTGCAGCGAAGGACCGCGGGGGAACCCGACACGTCCCGCCGCCCGTGCGGCGGGACCACGTTCACCCCAGTCGTCGGTGCTCCTCGGCCTAGGTCCGAGGCGGTCCGGGGGTGGTTCGCACGCCCCGGCGCATCGGATCACTCGTTCGCAGGAAGCCCCAGAACATCACGCCCACCCCCAGCATGTTCATGAGGGAGAACCCGGCGAGGTTGCCCGTGGCCGCGAACGCCGACCCGGCCGCGACGATCGTCGCGCCGATCGCGATCGCGAGCGTGCCGACGAACCGCGGTCGCAGGAGCGGATCGCCTCGCATCGACCAGGCCGACCAGAGCGTGCCCGCGAGCAGGACACCGAACCCCACGTAGCTGCACAGACGGGCGAGCACGAGCACGCCGCCGTCGGCGGCGAACACGTCCACCCCGCGCGGTAGATCCACCTCGAGGGCGCTCTCGTCGGGGACCGCCACGCGCAACCGGTTGATCGCATAGGCGGTCACGAACACGAGGACCAGGAACGAGCCGGTCCGCAACCACTCACGGCGCACGAGCAGGAACGCCTCGCCCGCGGCCAGGTACGGGACGGTGAGCACGGCGCCGAAGAGCCAGAAGACTCGGTAGGCGTCAGCGGTCCATCCGCTCACGGCGCCGATCGTCAGCGCCAGCGAGGCCGCCGCGTACAGCAGCAGCGCGACCGCCCACAGCGCCTGGTACGGCCGGCGACGACGGACGAACTGCCGCGCGAGCAGCAGGGCGAACACGAGGGAGACGACGGTGCCCAGCAACGGGAACACCCACATAGCGCAGCAGCATAGTGGGCTCGGGTCCTCACGCCGGACGTCGCTGCTAGCCTGTCGCCCGTGCGACGCGGAACGTTGATCACGCTCATCGTGCTGTTCGTCATCCTCACCGGCGCCGCGATCTATCAGATCGCACTCGCGTCGCAGGATCGCACCCCGCTGCCGGGACCTCGAGAGGCCGGGGACCTACCGACGCTCACCGCGACACCGTCCGCCTCGCCCTAGCCGGGCGCGTCAGGTGGGCAACGACGCGTGCTGCTGGAGCCACAGCACGATCTGTCGCTCGACCTCGGCCCCACGCGCGCTCTCGAGGAGTTCGGTGCCCTGTCCGTCGGAAGGAACGATCTCGACGCGCTTGGGCGGTGTGGCGATCCCGTACAACTCCTGTGCCGCCTCACCCGCGGCCTCGTCCCCCGTTCCCGCGATCAGCAGCTTCGCGGTCTGGGTCTGGAGCATCGCATCCTCCACGACGAGATCGCCCGACTGCGGCGGGGCGGAGAGCGTCACGATCGCGGGAACGTCCGCGCCGGACTCGAGAGTCGATGCGGCGATCAGGGCGGCCGTGCCACCGATGCCGGCGCCCACCACCGAGACCTCCGACGCTCCCTCGTCACGGAGGAACGCGATCGCCGCGAGCAGGTCCGTGGGTGCGGACGCCGGGTCCTGCGTTCCGGCGGAACACCCTCCGTCGCCGCCCGGGCAGACCCCGCGGAGGTCGAACGTGAGCACGAGGGCGCCCTCGTCGGCCAGGGTCTCGGCGAGGTCGAACCAGGCCCGCTGGTCCCCGGGCAGCGTGTGCACGAGCACGACCCCCGGGCGCGGCACCGTCCCCGGCGCGCCGAAGATCCGGCCCTCGAGCCGAACGGTCCGCGCCGCGTCATCCCCCGAGGCCTCGGGAGCCCGGAAACCGACCACGCGCGACCCCGAGAGATCGGGAACGGGGTTGTCCGACCCCCCGCAGCCTGCGCCCGAGATCAGACAGAGGGCGAGGACTGTGAACGCCGAGGCGACGGCGCGAGGAGCCACGAGTGTCTCGCTACTTGCCGAGCTGACGCCGCTGCCAGCGGGTCTTCTTCAGGAGCTTCTTGTGCTTCTTCTTCCGCATCTTCTTGCGGCGTTTCTTGACGAGCGACGGCACACTGATCCCTTCATTCGGTTCCGAACAGGTTCCGGAGGTCGACGCGCCTCGCGCGGTAGTTGTCCTCCAGGCGAACGGACCCCAGTCTAAGGGCCTTGGGAGCGTCTGCCACGGGCGAGATCAGCCGGAGCCCTCCGTCTTCGGGCACGTGCTCGAGGTAGCCGATCCCCAGGTAGGAGCCGGCACCGTCCGAGCATCCGACCAGCAGGCGGTCGAGCTGGGCCAGATCGAACAGGGGCGGGAGCGCGGGCAGGAACACCGTGGGCTTGACCCGGAATCGATGCAGCTCACCGGAGAAGTAGCGGCGCATCGCGGCCTCGCGGTGCTCGGACCGCTGCTCGACCGACGTGGGCACGACCCCCGGATGGATCCCCAACGCCACGACCTCGGTCGCGAAGAAGCGCTGAGCGATCCCGAGCAGGGGTCCGAGCTCCTCGCCGCGCTGGAGTCCCACTACGAGGTCGGGCTGGAGCATCTCCATCTTGTGGTACTTGAGCAACTGCCCGTGGATACCCGAGACGAGCCCGCTCGTGTCGACGGCCACGAAGTCGACGCCCGCCTCGCGGGCGGTCTGCAGCAGGCGGGCGCTCCCGGTGACCAGCGGGAGCACGTGCCCCTGCGGAGAGATCGACCCGCCGAACGCGAGCGCGTCCGCCTCCCCCAGACGGCCCGAGACGAGATCGTCGCGCGAGCGCACGTACTTCAGCCCCACGGTCGCGGGAGGTCCGACCGAAGACTGGCCCAGGTCCGCGTCGAGGTAGGCGCATGTGCGGCCGGCGTCGAGTGCGGCGGCCAGCAGCGCACGGGCCAGCGTGCTCTTGCCCGAATCGAGCCCGCCGAGGAACATCACGGTCCGGTGCTCCCGGACTGCGCTCGTCACCACTGCCTCGTACGCGTTCACCGGCGCATCCTATCGGGGTGGGTTGCCGCGGCCCGGACACCGGTGGTGCGGGGGGCGAGGACGGCGGCGCGTCAGCCCAGCCGGGCGGCGATCGACTGGTAGCAGGGCCAGTAGGCGTCCGAGGCGACGTTGTCGTCCATCACGATCACGTGCTCGGTTCGGCCGAGGGCCCGGGCCACGATCAGCGCGGGATCGTTCACGTCAGCGACCGAAACCGCATCGATGCCGGCCTCGATCGCGGCTCCTGCGAATCCGTGGTCGGCTACGACGAGATCCGGACGGATGTCCTCGAGCATGCGGCGCATCGGCTCGCCGCTGTGCGTGTGCTTCGGGGTGACCTCGTCGGTGAGGATCGCGACCCCGGACAGGTAGCGCAGCTGCCATCGGTGCGCGCGATCCCCCTCCTGCCACGTGGAACCGTCGGCCGGCTGCAGGATCTTGACGCCCCTTCCCGCGAGATCCCGAGCGAGCTCCGCGTACAGATGGATCAGCCCCACCGGATGACCAGTCGCGAACACGACCATCTCGCCCCGCTCGGCCGCTCGCCCGAGCCGCCCGGCGGCCGCGTCGCACGCCGCCAGCACCGCCTCGGCGTCGACCTCGACCGGGCCCGTTCGCCCGTCCGGGTCCGGCATGACCCCCGCGAGCTCGCCGACGAGTTCCAGGATCCGCCTGTCCTCGATCGCTCCGGGGAGTCCGGTCATCCCGAACTGCTTGTCGGGGTCTCCCGCGTTCAGCAACCCGATGTTGCCGAGGACGTTGTCGAGCGGATGGCTCACCGGGCCGACCACCCTGCCGTCGACGAGCCCGGCCGCGAGCTCCGCGCGCGGGTAGGGTCGGGGGTTCCAACGATCGTCGATCGAGGGAAGGCCGCGTGCGTGTTCCTCGACGATGTCCACACCACCATCGTAACGAGCGAACGGAGGAACAACGCTGTGGAGCTGAACGGAGCGATCGCGGTCGTCACCGGGGCGTCCGCGGGGATCGGCGAGGCGACGGCGATCGCCCTGGCTCGGCGTGGAGCGACCGTCGTGCTGGCTGCTCGGCGCTCCGAACGGCTCGACGATCTCGCGGCCCGTATCGAGGCTCGTGGCGGGCGTGCGTTGGCGCTGCGATGCGACGTGACGGACCTCAGCGACGTACGGTCGCTGGCGGCCGCCGTGGAGGAGGCGTTCGGACGCTGCGACGTGCTGGTCAACAACGCGGGCATCCCGGGCGAGGGAACCTTCACGGATCTCGACTTCGACGCGATCGAGCGCGTCGTCCGCGTGAACGAGCTGGGCCTGTTCTGGACGACGAAGGCCTTTCTGCCGATGATGCTCCGCGCCGGCAGGGGCCACGTCGTGAACGTCGCGTCCCTCGCCGGCCGGTTCGCGGTGCCCGGCTCGAGCGTGTACTCGGCCACCAAGCACGCGGTCGTCGCGTTCTCCGAAGCGCTCCACTACGAACTCGCTCCCCGTGGAGTGCTCGTGACCACCGTCAATCCCGGACCCGTGCCGACCGAGGGGTTCCCGCAGACCGGGAGACCCCGACAGGTGGTGACACCGGTGACCGAGGTCGCCGACCTGATCGTCGACGTCGCGCGCCGGGGGCGGGCGCCGGAGGTCTCGATCCCGCGCTGGGTCGCTTCCCTGCAGCTGTTCCGCGTGCTCACGCCCCGTCTGTACCGCTGGGGCGTGCGTACGGTGACCGCACGGCGGTTCCGGCCGAGGGCGCCCTGATGCAGGGTTTGGCAGGATAGTCGGGTGCGTTGGAAGAACGCGACGCCGGGCACCGCCACGCCGGAGACGCTCCCCTCGCCCGTCGAGACCGATCGGCCGGCGGGCGACGAGGACATCGAGGCCGACGTTCCGTGGATCGTGCTCGTGTGGAACGACCCGGTGAACCTCATGGTCTACGTCACGTGGGTGCTCCAGAAGTTGTTCGGCTATCCGCGCGCGAAGGCGGAGGAGCTGATGCTCGACGTGCACACGAAAGGGAAGGCCGTCGTGTCGAGCGGCGCGCGGCACGAGGCCGAACGGGACGTCGCGCGCCTGCACGCCTACGGCCTGTGGGCGACGATGCAGAAGGATCGCTGAGGTGCGCGGCCCGTTCCGGCGGACCCGCGACGGCAAATACAAGGTGGTCCTCGGCGAGCGCGAGCGGACGTCGCTCGCGACGCTTCCCGATCAGCTCCGCGGCATCCTGTCCGATCCGGGCGACGCCGCTCTGGCACGGCTGTTCCCTTCGGCGGTTCCCGACGATCTGATCGCCGACGCCGAGTTCACGATGCGAACCCAGGGCGATCTCACCGACGCGCGGCTAGCCGACATCGACACGTTCGAACGAACGATCGCATCCGAGCGCCTGACCGAGGACGAGCTGGCGGCGTGGATGCGGGTGCTCAATGACGTTCGGCTGGTCCTCGGGGTGCGTCTGGAGATCTCCGAGGATGACGAGCTGCCGATCGACGAGGACGATCCGCGCGGGCCGAGCCTCGAGCTGTACCGATTCCTGACCTGGCTCGTCGGTGCCGCGGTCGAGGAACTGCCCGTCTAGACGGGGTCCTCGCCGACCTCGTGCACCTTCAGCATGTTGGTCGTCGTCCGCCCGGCCGGCATCGAACCCACCATCACGACGTGCCCGCCGCGCTCGCAGATCCCGGTTGCCCGCAGCTCGGCGTCCATCGCCGCGATCATGCGGTCGGTGTCCTCGGGAACGTCGATCGAGCGGGTGACGACCCCCCAGCGCAGGGCGAGCGCCCGGCGGATGCCGCGGTCGGGAACGAAGGCCACGATCGGCACGCTGGGGCGCTCCGCAGCGAGGAGCCCGGCGGTGCGACCCGTTGACGTGTAGCAGGCGATCGCGGTCACGCCCGTCAGCTGTGCGGCGAGCCGCGATGCGGCGGCGGCCACCCCATGCGCTTCGTCGTCGCGCGGCACCACTGCGGGCGCGGTTCCGAGGAACGCGCTCGCCTCGGCGACCTCCGCGATCCGGGCGGCGGCGCCTGCGGCCTCGACCGGGTGCTCGCCGATCGCGGTCTCGCCCGAGAGCATGATCGCGTCGGCACCCTCGAACACCGCGTTCGCGACGTCAGTCGCCTCCGCGCGCGTCGGGCGCGGCGCGTGGAGCATCGACTCGAGCATCTGGGTCGCGACGATCGCCGGTCTGCCGGCCTCGCGGGCCGCGCGAAGCAGACGCTTCTGGAGCACGGGGATCTCCTCGATCGGCAGCTCCACGCCCAGGTCGCCGCGCGCGACCATGATCGCGTCGGCCTCCTCGAGGATCTCGGCCGCGGCCTCGATCGCCGGGCGGGTCTCGATCTTCGCCACGATCGGCACCTCTCGGTGGCCCATGAGCGCCCGGAGTGCGTCCACGTCGTCGGCACTGCGCACGAAGGATTGCGCGATCAGGTCCACACCGAGATCGAGCGCGCGCGACAGCCCCTCCCGGTCACGGTCGGTGATCGCGGGAAGGCCGAGTCGTTCGGCGGGAACGTTCACGCCGGCACCCGACCGGATCCGCCCACCCCGCACGACCTCGCAGCGAACCACCGGCCCCTCGATCGCCCGCACGATGAGTTCCACCGCTCCGTCGGCCAGCAGCACCCGGTCTCCGGCCCGCAGGTCCCCGGCGATCCCCCGGTAGGTCGTCGCGACGCGCTGGGCGTCGCCGACGGTGACCTCCGGGTCCAGCACGAGCGGCTGTTCCGCAAGGAGTTCCAGCGGTTCTCGTGCGAGCCGGCCGAGGCGGATCTTCGGACCCGGGAGATCGACGAGCACGGCCAGATCGGTCTCGTACTCGTCGTCAACGGCGCGCACCGCCTCGACGAGTGCCGCGTGGGTCGCGGCGTCGCCGTGGGAGAAGTTGATCCGGAACACGTCTGCCCCGGCGCGGACGAGCGCCCGCACACCCTCGACACCCGAGGACGCCGGACCGAGCGTGCACACGAGCTTGCATCGGCGCTCCCGCAGATCCACGGGCCGCACCCTACCCGAGCCGCATCCCGCCGGGGTCGGAACCCTCGTGGGAGCCGGACAGGAACGCCCGGCGAACGTCCTCGACCACCTCGGCCGCGGCCGCCGCGGCCACCGGATCGGACTCCAGCTCCGGCTCGGACAACGTTCCCGGAACCCCGGCCCCCAGCTGCCGTCCGGCCCCCTGCACCCACGACGCCGGGAGGGTGTCGTCGAGCTCGACCCCCGCCATCTCGGCGAACGCGATCGTCCACGCGCGCGGAACGACACGCGCCCACTGGTAGCCACCCCCACCGGTCGCCACCCACCGCCCTCCGGCGCACTCATGTGCGAGCGCGTGCAGCGCAGCCGCCGTCCGGCGATAGGTGGCCGTCGTCAGGAGCAGGTGCGCCAGCGGGTCGCTCGCGTGCGTGTCGCATCCGAGCTGGGTCACGAGCACCTCCGGGTCGAAGGCGCGGACCAGCGGCGGGACGATCGTCGCGAACGCCGCCTGCCACGCATCGTCGCCCGTCGCGGGCGGCAGCGGCACGTTCACCTTCGTTCCCACGGCCGCGCCCCGGCCGGCGTCTTCGACGAACCCCGTCCCGGGGAACAGGAACCGCCCCGACTCGTGCAGCGAGATCGTGTGCACGCGCGGATCGTCGTCGAAGATCGCCTGCGGCCCGTCACCGTGGTGGACGTCGACATCGACGTAGGCCACGCGCTCCACGCCGTCGGCCAGCAGCCATGCGATCGCGATCGCGGGATCGTCGTACACGCAGAACCCCGACGCGCGCTCGGGCATCGCATGGTGCAGGCCGCCCGCGGCGTTGAAGGCGTGCGCGACCTCGCCGCGACGAACCGCACGCGCCGCGGTCACCGAGGCGCCGGCCACGATCGCTCCCGCCTCGTGCATCCGCGGGAAGATCGGGTTGTCACCCGGTCCGTACCCGAACCGCGCCCACGGACCCGGTTCCCCCCCGCCCGCGCGGCGGGTCGCATCGAGGAACGCCTCCGTATGCACCCGCAGCAGATCCTCGTCGGTCGCGGGGGCGCACCGGAGGGTCTCGACGCCGTCGGCCGCCGAGAGCCCGTACGCATCGATCAGGTCCCAGGTGAGCAGCACGCGCTCCGGGCGGAGCGGGTGCTGGGGTCCGAGATCGTAGAGCCCGGCCTCGTCGCAGCGGACGAGGCCGGCGGAGCCGGTCACGCGACCGCGCGCACCGCGTCGACCGTGCGCTCCACGAGCGTCGCCGCCTCCGCGTCGGTCAGACAGAAGGGGGGGCCGAGCATCACGAGATCGCCGTCGGTCCCGTCGACGTGCCCGGTACTCGAGTACACGAGCAGCGCGCGCTCCCGGGCGGCGGCCACGACCCGCTCGGTCCGGCGCTGCGCTCGTGGGAACGGCGCCTTCGTCTCGCGATCGCGCACGAGCTCGATGCCGACCATCAGTCCGAGACCTCGCACCTGTCCGACGGACGGCTCGTCGGCGAGGGCGGCGTCGAGATCGCGCCGGACCCGCTCCCCGAGCTCGGCCGACCGATCGAGTAGCCCGGCCCGCAGACGGGCGATCACCGCGCTGCCCACCGCCGCACCGAGCCCGTTATGCGACCACGTGAACCCGTGGACGAAGGGTCCGGCATCGGTGACGGTCGCGAACACCTCACCGCTCGCGGCCGCGAAGCCGAACGGCACGTATCCGCTCGTCGAGCCCTTCCCCGCCGTGAGCACGTCCGGGCGCACGCCCCAGTGCTCGATCCCGAACCACCGTCCCGTGCGGCCGAACCCCGTCATCACCTCGTCGGCGATCAACAGCGCGCCGTGATCCCGGCATACCTGGGCGACCGCGGGCCAGTAGTCCTCGTCCGGAACGGCCGCCCCCAGCGTCGCCCCCGCCACCGGCTCGGCGATGAACGCAGCGACCCGGCCCGGGCCCACCTCGGCGATCGCCGCCTCCAGCTTGGCCGCATGCTCGGCCCCGGTCATCGGGTTGCGGTACGGATAGGCGGCCGGAACGTGCACCGCGCGGCCGAGCCACGGGTCGTACGGGCGCCGCAGAGGGAGCTTGCCCGAGGCATCGAGCGCTCCGAGGGTGTTGCCGTGATAGCTCGTCTCTCTCGCGAGCACCACCGATCGGTCCGGCTCCCCCCGCGCGAGGTGGTAGGCCCGCGCGATCTTCAACGCGGTCTCGACCGCCTCGCTTCCTCCTGAGACCGGATAGATCCGCGCGTCGTCGATCGGCAGGAGACCGGCGACCTCGTCGGCGTAGCGCTCCACCGCTTCGGTCGTGAACATCGATCCATGCACGTACTGCACCGTGTCGGTCTGGGCCCGCATCGCGTCGAGCAACGCCCGGTCCCCGTGGCCGACGTTGACGACGATCGCGCCGCCCGAACCGTCCATGTAGCGGGTCCCGTCGGCCGTCTCGATCCACGCTCCCTGCGCGCCGACCGCGACCGGCAGCTCCCGATCGAGGACGCGCCGCCAGAGGTGGGTCGGCGATCGCGTCACGGACCTTCCTCGTCCTGATCGTAGAAGGCGGGGGTGGTCCTGCGCTCGGCCTCGCCCGTGCGCCGCAGCTTGCGGCGCGCCGGGGTGGAGGGCGCGTCCGAGGGGGTGGGCCTGCGTGCCGCCTGCTCGCCCTCGGGAGCCTCCGCCTGTTCCTCGCCGGTCCCGAACACCTCCTCCCACTGCTTGACCTGGGCCTTGCGGTTCTCCCGCAGACGCGCGACCCAGTCGGGCTCGGACTCGTCGAGGAACGGGTCCGGCTCGCCCTCGGGCGGCCGGCGGCGCTGCTCGGGCGGACGACGCTCGGGCATGGCGCACACCCTAGTGCAGACCCTCCGCCGCGGTCACTTCGTGTACACACCGCCGGGATCGAGCTCGTCGCGGATCAACCGCAACTCCTCGTCCGTCGGCGGCGGCGTCTCGTCGAGGGTCTCGGAGAGCTTCGGCTCCCAGCCCATGTTCTCGCGGATGCGCTCGAGCGTGATGCCCGGGTGCAGGGTCAGCAGCGTCATCTCCCCGGTCGCCTCGTCGAACCCATAGGTGCCGAGGTCGGTCACCACGCTCGTCGGCCCGCTGCCCCACCAGCCACGCTGCCGATCGCGTTCCGCATCGCCCGAGTGCCCGGGAGAGGTGCGGAAGTCGAGCTCGTCCACGAACGAGCGCGTGCCCTGTCGCATGATCACGAGGATCTGCCGCGCGTGGATCGCGATCTCGCACGCCCCGCCGGACCCGGGCAGCCGCACCTTCGGCTTCGCGTAATCGCCGATCACGGTCGTGTTGAGGTTCCCGAACCGATCGATCTGGGCGCCACCGAGGAAAGCGACATCGATCAGGCCCGCCTGGAGGTAGAACGCGAACAGCTCGAACATGCTCGTGATCGCCGTCGCGCCGGTTGCCAGCGTCGGGTCCCCGATCGAGAGCGGAAGCCGCTCCGGCCGCGCGCCGAACACGCCGGACTCGTACACGAGCTGCAGATCGGGTGCGACGGTGCGCTGTGCGAGGTTGCACACGATGTTCGGCAGGCCGACCCCCACGAAGCAGTTCTCGACCCCGCCGAGCGTTCGCGACGAGGCCGCGATCATCAGCTCGGAGCTGCTCCACCCCGGCTGCGCGCGGTTCACGAGTACCTCCCGTAGTCGACCTCGCCCGACGGAGCGGGCTCGGGACGCAGACCGTCCCAGTACGCGTCGCCGAACTTCTCGACGTACTCGGCGTGGCTCGACAGGTCGTAGACCCACTCGCGCAGCCATGCCTCGAGCGTGTCGGGATCGCGCGCGATCGCATCCCAGTCGAGGTAGAAGCGATTGTCGCGGTCGTAGTAGCCCTGCGCGAAGCTCGGGTGACAGGCGAAGGGCTCGACGACGACGGCGTCGACGACCGCGCCGGGGATCAACGTGCGGTTGGGGTCGCGCCGGATCGTGGCCTCGTCGACGAGTTCCTCGACGACCACGATCACGCGCTCGGCGGCGAAGGCCGCTTCCTTCTGGCAGCCGAGCAGACCCCAGATCTGCGCGTTCCCCTCGGCGTCGGCACGCTGAGCGTGCACGATCGACACGTCCGGCTTCAGCGGCGGAACGACGTAGACCTCCGTGCCGTCCTCGTACGGGCTCGTGATCGGGCGGATCCGAGGGTTCACCTTCGGGATGTCGCTCTCGTAGTACGAACGCAGCGGGAAGAACGGGAGGTTCGACGCGCCGGCCATGTAGCGGCACACCATGCCGAAGTGCGAGTATTCCTCGACCTCGAGTGGTGCCGGGTCGTCGTGCTCGACCCGGCGACGAACCGCGTGCAGCGATCCGACCCCCGGGTTGCCGAGCCAGCTGAAGATCAGCTTCGAGGCGACGCCGGCGCCGATCATCTGGTCGTAGATCACGTCCGGGGTCATCCGCGCGAGCGTCAGGTCTCGGCGTCGCTGACGGATGATCTCGTGTCCCGCGGCGAAGCAGATCAGGTGCGTGAAGCCCTCGATCGCGACCGTGTCGCCGTCGCGGACCAGTCCGGCGACCGCGTCGCGCATCGACGCGAGCTTCGACTCAGGCACCGGCCCCTCCCCCCACCGCGTTCGGACGTGGCAGCGAGGCTACCCGAGGACCTCGGCGACGGCCTCCTCGAACACGCCGAGAGCGGCACGAGCCTGGTCCTCGCGGAACACCAGCGGCGGGGAGATCCGGATCGCGTCGTCCCCGCAGGTCAGCATCAGCAGGCCCCGCCGGAACGCGGCGTGCTCGACGGCCGCCGCCTGCTCGTGGTCGACGAACTGCAACCCGATCCACAGGGCGGTGCCCCGCACCTCGACGATCCCGGGATGGCGAGAGGCGATGTCCCGGCACCCCTGGAGGAACACCTCACCGACCGTCGAGGCGTTCTCCAGCAGGTTCTCCTCCTCGAGGACGTCGAGGGTCGCGAGCGCTGCCGCGCACGAGACCGGCGAGCCTCCGTAGGTCGACCCGTGGGCCCCGAGCTCCCAGACCATGAGGTCCTCGCGGGCGATCATCGCCCCGAGCGGCAGTCCGCTCGCGATCCCCTTGCCGGCCACGACGACGTCCGGCCGCACGCCGGCATGCTCGACCGCCCACATCTTCCCGGTACGACCCATGCCCGATTGCACCTCGTCGCAGATCAGCAGGATCCCGTGCCGGTCACACAACTCGCGCAGATAGGCGAACCATCCGTCGGGCGGCACGATGTAGCCGCCCTCACCGAGCATCGACTCCACGACGATCGCCGCGACCTCGGTCGGCGACACGAGCCGCTTGAACACGACCTCCTCGAGGTAGTCGAAGTCCCCGTAGAACGCGTGATAGACGCTCGGCAGCATGGGACCGAAGTTCGTCCGATACAGCGCCTTCGAGGCCGTCAGCGTGACCGAGCCCATCGAACGGCCGTGGAACGACTGGAAGAAGCCGATCAGGTACTGCCGTCCGGTCGCGTAGCGCGCGAGCTTGATCGAAGCCTCGACGGCCTCGGTGCCCGAGTTCGTCAGGAAGCTGCGGGCCGGCTTGTCGAACGGTGCGATCGCGTCGAGGCGCTCGCACACGTCCGAATAGATCGGCAGGTAGAAGTCCGACGCCGAGTAGTGCAGCAGCTCGGAGGCCTGCCGCTGCACGGCCTCGGTCACCCGCGGGTGGCAGTGCCCCGTGGAGGTCACCGCGATCCCCGCGTTCAGGTCGAGGAACAGGTTCCCGTCGACGTCTTCGACGACCGACCCCGCGCCCCGACGGGGGACGAACGGATACGCACGCGGCAGCGAGGGAGAGGTGACCTTCCGGTCGCGCTCGATCCGCGCCATCGCCTCGGGGCCCGGGACCTCGGTCACGAGCTTCGGGGTGGTGACGGCGGACAAGCCGTCGTAGGTCAGTTCGCTCTGCTGCACGCTCACGACTCCCGTTCCTTCCCTCGCTAGTCCTCGATCACCGTGCGGGACTGTTCCCGCATGTACTGGGTGACGTAGTAGGGACCACCGCCGGCCTTGCCCGTCGTGCCCGAGCCCTTCCAGCCGCCGAAGGGCTGAACACCCGGCCACGCGCCCGTGGTGGAGCCCGCCCGGCGGTTCACGTAGATCACACCGGCCTGGATCCGATCGAGCCACTCCTGCTGTTCGGCTTCGTCCTCGCTGAAGAACCCGGCCGTCAGGCCGTACTCGGTGTCGTTGGCCAGGTCGATCGCCTCGTCGAGCTCCTCGAACGGGGCGACGGTCACGAACGGCACGAACAGCTCGGTGTTCCAGAGCCAGGAATCGAGCGGCACCGTCGCGACCGTCGGCTTCACGAACGTGCCGCGGCCCAGATCGCCCTCGGTGATCCGCTCGCCGCCGGTGACGATCTCGCCGTTCTTGCGCGCCTCGTCCGAGGCCTTCTCGTAGGTCTGGACCGCCGCGTCATTGATCACCGGGCCGAGGAAGACGCCCCGGTCGAGCGGGTTGCCGACCTCGATCTGCTCGGTCTTGGAGCTGAGCAGCGAGACGAACTCGTCGTGGACCTCGCGCTCGACGTAGACGCGCGAACACGCGGAACACTTCTGCCCGCCGAACCCGAACGCGGACCGCATCACTCCGTCGGTGGCCGCGTCGAGGTCGGCGTTCTTCGTGACGATCGTCGGGTTCTTGCCACCCATCTCGCAGATCGCGGGCTTCGGGTAGTCCGAGGCGAACGTCTTGTAGATGCCCATCCCGACCTCGTACGAGCCGGTGAAGGTGATCCCCTGGACGTCCTTGTGGTGCACGATCGCGTCGCCGACGATCGATCCGCGACCCGGGAGGTAGTGGAACGCGCCCGGTGGCACGCCCGCGTCCCGATAGATCTCGTAGAGCTTCCATCCGAGCAGCGCACCCTGGTTCGCCGGCTTGAACACGACGGTGTTCCCGGCGACGAGCGCCCCCGACGACGGACCGCCCGACAGGGCCATCGGGAAGTTGAACGGGCTGATCACGGCCCACACCCCGTAGGGACGGAGCACGTCGTAGTACTCCCCCCCCGCACCCATCGATTGCATCGGGACCTTGAAGCCTTCGTGATCCTCCATCTCCTTGGCGTTCCACCGGATCAGGTCGGCGGTTTCCTCGACATCGCCGAGGGCCTCGAGGCGGTTCTTTCCGACCTCCATCGCCATCAGCGCCGAGAGCAGGTTGCGTCGCTCGGTGATCAGGTCGGCCGCCGCGCGCATGATCTCCACGCGCTTGCGCCACCCCATCCGGTCCCACTCGAGGGCGGAGGCCTTCGCCGAGGCGATCGCGTCCTGCACGTCTTGGGTGGTCGCCATCGAGATCGTGGCGAGCTTGAGGTCGGAGTCGGTCGGAGAGTGGATGTCGTAGCTGCCCTCGCCCGGTCGCTCCTCGCCGTTGACCACGACCGGGATCGTCCTGCCGAGCTCGGCCTTGGCCTGCTCGATCCCCTCCTCGTACCCCTCGTGGAGCTGTTCGTTGTCCGCAGACATCGTGGCGTAGGTCACGCGGAACTGCTCAGCCATGGGAAAGGCCCCCTCCCAGGTACCCGAAACCGAACCTCATCAGCCTCCATGCTATCCGAGCCGAACGGATCCCCCCAAGGGAGCGCTTTGACCGCAGGACATCCGGCAGCCGGGCTCAGCCCGCGTCGCGGCGCTCGAGGTCGATCCGACCGTTCGAGCGCTTGCCCTCGTACATCGCCGCGTCGGCGCGCGCGAGCAGGGAGCGCATGTCGTCGGCCTCCAGCGGATAGATGCTCGACCCGATGCTCATCGAGGTCGTGACCTCGGTACCCGCGATCGCGAACGGTTCCTGGAGCGAGGCCCGGATCCGATCGGCCATCATCCGCGCGGTGGCCACGGCGCCGAACCGCTCGCCGTCCTCGACCGGCAGGTCGGACATCAGGACGAGGAACTCGTCGCCGCCTTGGCGTGCGATCACGTCGGTATCGCGCGTGATCGGCTCCAACCGGTCCGCGATCGCACGCAACAGCACGTCCCCGGCGTGGTGACCGAGCGTGTCGTTCACATCCTTGAACCCGTCGAGATCGCCGAACAGGACCGCGACCGCCGAGCCGGCACGGCGTGCCCGCGCGAGCGCCGCTTCGAGCATCTCCTCGAACAACGCCCGGTTGGCGAGTCCGGTCAAGGGGTCGTGGTAGGCGAGGAACGCCACCTGCGCTTCCGCTTCCTTCCGCGCGGTGACGTCGGTCAGGACTCCGTGCCAGAACACAGGCTTGCCCCCGTCGTCCAACACCAGCTGGGACTCGTCGCGCACCCACTTCCACTCGTCCCATGCGGTGCGCACCCGGTACTCCTCCATGAACGGCTCGCCGGTCTCGGTCGTCCGCGCGCTCTCGTCCCAGACCCGCTGGTAGTCGTCGGGGTGGATCACCCGCTGCCAATGTCCGCCGTCGGCGAGCCAGGTCTCCGGGGTGTAGCCGAGCATCGTCTCCACCTGCGGGCTGACGTAGACCTCGCCGTATCCGGCGGGCTCGTCCGGATCGACGTCCTCGATGTAGGTGATCGCCGGGATCGACTCGATGTGCGCGCGGTGCCGGCGTTCGGTCTCATGCAGCAAGCGAGCCTGTTCCTCTCGGTCGACGGCCGCGCCGAGCATCTGTGCGACGGCGGTGAGCGCAGCCCGCTCCCCTCCGGTCCACGGGTGCTCGTCGTCGTGGGCGAGGATCAGCGAGCCCCACCACTCATGCAGCCGATCGACGGGTACGACGAGGACCGACCCCACACCGTGGGACGCGAGGTGGGTGCGCTCGGCCTCGGGCAAGGAATCGACCACGCCGTGGATCGGCTCGCCACGTCCGAGCATCGTGGCCCAGCGAGCGTATCCGTCCTCGTACGCGTGGCGCTCCCCCCATACCTCGACGGGGCGCGCGGGCGAGGGTTCGGACCAGACCGCGCGACGGAGCATCCACACCCGGCCGTCATCGTCCTCGACGTTCTCGCATGCGCAGGCGTGCCGGGCCCCCGTGGCGTGAGCCAGCTCCTCGAGAACGTCCGGAAGTGCCTCCGCCCACGAGGGGGTGTGCGCCAGCACCCGGGCCGCGGAGGCCACGGCCATGATCACCCGGTCGCCCTCGGGCGCAGCAGGAACAGACATCAGCTTCCTGGGGTATCGACCGGCGCCCGTGGTGGCTGAAGGAGGGGGCCTCCCGGCCCGGAGAAGTCGAGATTCGGCGGGGGCCCGGGTGTACCATCGGCGTCCCCGTGAGGCTCGTGACATTCGACCGGAGGGGGCACCGGCGGCTGGGCGCGATCCTCGGAGGAGGGGTGGTCGATCTGCCTGATCTCGTCGGGCACCCGGCCTTCCCCGCCACCTTGGAAGCCCTCGTGTCGAGGAACGGCGGCACCGTCCTCGATGCGGCCCGGGAAGCCCTAGCGCGGGACGAGGCAGCACGCTTCGTCGTCCGCGACGCCACGCTGCTCCCACCCGTCTACCCCGAGTCGCTCCGCAGCGACGACGCGATGGACGGGGTCCGGGCACTCGTCGGCTCCGGCGCCGAGGTCGGCTGGCCCCGCGGGGCAGGATGGCTGGAGTACCGACCGAAGATTGCCGCGATCGTGCGCAGGTCGGTTCGCGGACTGTCCTCCGAAGAAGTCCCCGACGCGATCTTCGGCTACACGCTCGTCAGCGACTGGGCGGCGCACGATGCCACGGGTATGCCCGCCCCGGCCGCCTCACCCCTGCCCGTCGCGGTGGGACCGTGCGTCGTCACCGCCGACGAGCTCGATCCGCAGGGAACCATCCTCACGGTGCGCGTCGACGGGGAACAGCGGCTCCGCAGCAGCCTCAACGGTACGACGCACCATCTGGCAGCCGCGATCGCTCGTGCGTCGAAGATCCACGCGCTCGGTCCGGGCGAGGCGTTCGCTGCCGGCCCGTTCGGTGCCGGTCCGCACGACTACGACCGGCAGCTGTGGCCGGGCGCTCTGGTGGAACTCGAAGCGGAGGGCATCGGCACCCTCACGACGCGCTTGTCCCGCGCCGTCGCCGCGTAGCTACTTCCTCTTCGCGGCCTTCCGCTCGGCGCCGCGCTCGGCCGCCTTGCGCTTCTCGCGTTCCTTCTTCTTGCGTTCCCGATCGTGCGCCCAGCGCACCTTGCGTCGATCTCCTCGTCCCATCGTCGGGTCTCCTCGCTCGGTTGGATCGTCCGTCCGCCGGCCTGCGGCGAACGGTCAGTCGTCGTCCTCGTCGCCGCCCTGTGCCAGCTCGGCAGAGCGCTTGCTCGCTGCGTCGATCGCGTTGAGGAACGCCGCGCGCACCCCGGTCTCCTCGAGGATCCGGATCGCGGCGATCGTGGTCCCCCCGGGCGAGGTCACCATCTCGCGCAGCTCGACGGGATGCATGCCGGTGTCCCGGAGCATCTTGGCCGAACCGAGCATCGTCTGAACGATCAGTTCCGTCGCGACGTCGCGCGCGAGCCCCAGCAGGATGCAGGCCTCGATCATCGCCTCGGCCAGCAGGAAGAAATACGCGGGCCCGCTGCCGCTCGTCGCGGTGATCGCGTCCAGGTTCGACTCGGACAGCCGCACGACCTTGCCGACGTATCCGAGCAGCTCCTCCGCCTCGGCGAGGTGCTTGTCGTCGGCATGCGCTCCCGCGCACACGACGGACATCGCCTCGTCGACGAGCACCGCGACGTTCGACATCACGCGGACGACCGGGACGCCGGGGGCCAGACGTTTCTCCACGAAGCTCGTGCGGATCCCCGCGGCGAAGCTGACGACGAACTGGTCCTCGCGCACGTTCGGGGCGATCTGCCCGAGGAGATCGTCCATGTCCTGCGGCTTGACCGTCAGGACGAGGGTGTCGGCCCACTCGATCGCCGCCGGATCGGTGAGAGTGGCGTTGACCCCGTACTTGCCGGCCAGTTCCTGCGCGCGTTCCTCACGACGGGTCGTGATGATGATCTCGTCGACGCTCCGGCCACCCGAGCGGATCAGACCCGAAACCAGGGCCTCGCCCATCCTGCCGCCGCCGAGGAAAGCGACCTTGCGTCCGGTCATCTCGCTGCTCCTGTCCGAATGGTCCGCCCGGGCGGGATGCGGCCCGGTGACCATCATCTTGCCAGGTGGAACGGGGGCAGGGCACGAAGGGACGTCAGACGCGGCGAGTGAAGGATAGAAAGAACCCGAGGGACCTCTGGCTCGTGGGAGGCGAACCCCCCACCACCGTCGGCCCCTCGGGCTCCGAGTGCTCCGAGCAACCTGGCAGCGTCACGAGGACTCCGCGGTAGTCCCTTTCGTTGGGCTTTGGGGCCTTCCGAGCCTCTCCACCCGCACAGCTAGTTGGCCTTCCCAACCGTACGAGCAGGTGCGCCCAGTCGGCCTTACGGCTTTCCCAGGGGACCCCGCCGGTCCTGGACTGCTGCTCCGACTGCTCGGAGCGAGGGTGATAGTACGAGCGGCCCCCGGGGCGGTCAAGACGGCGAACGTGCAGGTCACGGTATGTATCCGCAGGTCGGGGAACCGGGAGATAGAGTGACAAGATCCCCGCCGCCGGGTCGTGTCTGCGGTGCAAACGGTTCAGGGAGACGCGGCCACCGGGCGCGGGACGAGCTCGCCGTAGACATCGAGCACCGCGCGGGCCGTCGCGTCCCACGAGAAACGCTGCGACGCTCGGAGGGCGCGATCGCCCATCACGCGCCGGGCGGGCTCGTCGGCGAGCAGCAACAGCAACCGGTCCGCGTGATCCGCGGGGTCGTGGCCCGGGACCAGGCGCCCTGTGACACCGTCGTGCACGATGTACCGGAGGCCTCCGACGGCGGCGGCGATCACGGGAGTGCCGCACGCCTGGGCCTCGAGCGCGACGAGCCCGAACGACTCGGATCTGGAGGGGACCAGCAGGGCGTCCGCAGCAGCATAGAAGTCGGCGAGCCGCGCCTGCTCCTGCGGCGGGAAGAACATCACGCGCTCCCCCACGCCGAGGGCGGTCGCCAGGTCGAGCAACCGGGCGACATCCGCGCCGTGCTCGAGACCGCCGCTCGGCCCCCCGACGACGGCGAGGACGACGTCGCGAGTCCGCTCGGGCTCACGCGCGACGGCCTCGGCGAGGGTACGGATGGCGATGTCGGGACCCTTGTGCGTCTGGAGCCGGCCGACGAACAGCACCAGCCGGAGGCGGGTCAGGTGCAACCGTTGCTTCGCCGCCTCCGCGTCACGCGGCGAGAACAGCGCGTGGTCGACGCCGGGAGGGACGACCCGGATGCCGGCCCCGTCGGCGCCGTACAGCCCGACGAGATGCGCCGCCTCGGCGGGGGTCGGCGCCAGGATCCGATCGGAGGACGCGATCACGCTCGTCTCCCCCGACAGTCGCGAGGCCGGTTCGGGCGGTTCCCCGTTCGCGAGCGAGTAGTTCTTGACCTTGCCGAGCGTGTGGAACGACGACACGAGCGGCGTCCCCCATATCTGCGCGAGGCTGCGACCCACCCACCCGGACAACCAATAATGGCTGTGCACCAGGTCGTACCGTCGTCCCTCGGTCCGAGCTCGGTCGAGCACCCCACCGAGGAACCGAGGCAGGAACCGCGGCAGGTCGTGTTTGGGGATCGGGGTCGGCGGTCCGGCATCGATCCGCACGACGCGTGCGCCCGGTGCGATCTCCTCGGAGTGCAGCTCCTCGCCGGAACGGGACCGTGTGAAGACATCGACCCCGACGCCGCGGGCGGCCAGCCGCTCGGCGACCTCCCGGATGTAGACGTTCATGCCGCCGGAGTCCCCAGTGCCCGGCTGGTCCACCGGCGACGTGTGCACGCTCAGCACCGCGACCCGCGACCGTTCCGCGATCGCCCCCGTCATCGTCATGTGGACCCCACGACACCGATGCTACTGGGAGGTCGCTGATGCGTTCGGATTCGCGAGGAGAGGATCGGTCGGCGGCGTGATCAGACGTGGGCGTGTTCGTGCGCCTCGTGGACCAGATCCTGGTCACGCATCAGGTCGAGGAACCCGGTGACCACCTCGGGGTCGAACTGGGTTCCGGCACCACCGGAGATCTCCTCGAGTGCCCGCTCGATCGCGAGCGCACCCCGATAGGGGCGATCGCTCGTCATCGCGTCGAACGAATCGGCGACGGAGAATATCCGAGCGGCGATCGGGATCTGTTCGCCCTTGAGCCCCTCCGGATACCCGCGTCCGTCGAACCGCTCGTGGTGGTGGCGGATCACCTCGACCGCTCCATCGAGGAACCGGATCGGCGCCACGATCTGCGCTCCGATCATCGGGTGGGAACGCATCACGCCCCACTCCTCGTCATCGAGTGGACCGGCCTTGCAGAGGATGTTCTCGGGGATCCCGACCTTCCCGATGTCGTGGAGGAAGAAGGCGTGGGCGAGCTCGGGCCGCCGAGCCAGTTCGGGATCGATCCGCTCGGCGAGCGCCATCCCGTACTTCGTCGTCCGGTCGAGATGACCGCGCGTCGCGGCGTCCTTCGCCTCGACCACCTGCGCGAGGGAGGTCATCGTCGCGAGGTAGGTCTCCTCCAGGCTCCCGAGCGCGTGCTCGAGATCGCGGCTGCGTTGGCGCTCGAGCGCGTAGAGCTCGCCCAGCTCGCGCGCGAAGACGACGAGCTGCGCGTGGAGCGCAGGGCTCTCGGGATCGACCGCCGTGGCGGCAGTGCCCGTGGCAGGAGGGAAGTCGGTCATGTCGGGGCCGATGAATCTACACCGCCCTTACGGGGCGACGATGGAAGTCTCGTGGAAACTTGAGCAGGCGGCCATACGCCGCTCGATGCATTTCCGTCTCGCCCGGTGACGGGTCCCGCGACCGATGGTCCCCATAGGCGCATCCCCCGGTCGGGTGATGGCGCGGGGAGTACGGCGCGGTGGCTAGGAGAGCACCAATGACGGATCGTCCCGGTACCGGCGCTTCAGCTCCTCCTGGAGCCGGTCGAGCACCGCGATCACGTCGGTTCGATCGGCCGAGACGTCCTTCTCCGCTGCGACGAGCACGTCGATCGCCTTCTCGAGCTCGTCTCGGTCCTGGTCGGTCGGGTCGGAGACCCCGGCGTCGGCCCACAGGCGTTCGATCCGGCGTCGCGCGAGCGCGAGCTCCTCGTCCGGCACACCCACCTGGACGGCCGCGCCCCGGGAACTGACGGGGTGTTCGTCGCCGGACAGGACGTCCGAGAGACGTTCGACGAGCGAGGCTCCGCCGGTGTCGTCGTCGCGGCGCTCGATCTCCGCTTTCAGGATCTCGGCGCGGCCCTGGAGCAGGCGGCGCAACAGCGAGACGTACTCGAGCTCGAGCCGGCAGTCGTCACGTCGCTCACGGAGCTCCTCGAGCGGGAGGTCGTCGAGCGACTGCGCGAACGACGGCTCCCGGATCCGGTCGATCCGTCGCTTGCCGGGCTCGTCGGTCACAGGGACTCCGTTCCTGGGTGTGTCGGCATCCGGCCGGTGGTTCCGCCGGCGAGGATCGTCTCGCCCACGACGCGCATCCTAGCGCGTCGTCGCGGCGCGGCGACGCGTTCGCGGGGACCTCAGCAGACGGCGGTCAGCATCGAGTACGGGTTGACCGGGGCGGCGCCGGCCCCGCCGGGGTGGTACTCGAAGTGGAGGTGGTTGATGCTGCCGGCGTTGCCGGTGCTTCCGACGTAGCCGATCACGGTTCCCGCGGAGACGTGCCCCCCGGCCGCGTAGCGCGACAGGTGGGCGTAGTAGGTCCAGCCGCCCCCGTCGTGGTTCAGGCCGACCGTCAGACCTCCGAGCGAGTTGGTGCTCTGCGAGGCACTCCCGCTGTGGACCGCGACGACCGGGGTCCCGGCCGGCGCGAGGAGGTCCTGGCCCGCGTGAGTGCGTCCGCCCGAGCGGGGGTCGCCGAACGTGTCGGTGAACGAGGCGCCGCCCTGGACGGGGCAGACCTGGATCGCACCCGAGCCGACCGGCCCACCACCACCGCCACCGCCACCGCTGGTATCGGTAGAGGCAGCCTCGGCCGCGGCTGCTTCCGCGGCGGCCTCGCGCGCCGCCTCGCGTTCTGCGGCGAGCTTGTCCTCGAGCTGCTGCTTCAGCGCCTCGAGCCGGTCGACCTCCGAAGCGAGGGAGTCGCGCTGGCGCGCGAGCTCGGCCTGCTCGTCTGAGAGCTGTTCCTCGAGCGACTGGAGCTCGGCCTCTGCCCGCTCGAGCTCGACGCGCTGCACCTCGGCGGCCGTCGCGAGATCGAGGTCCTTGTCCACGACGCTGCCGACGAACTCGAGCCGGTCGGAGAAGTCACCGAAGTCGTCGGACGCGAGGAGCACGCCGAGGTCCGCGGCCGAGCCGCCGGTCATGAACGCCTCGATCGCTCGGCCCTCGAGCCGCACCTGGATCGCGAGGAGCTGCGCGCGTGTGTCATCCACGCGCTCCCGGGTGAGATCGATCTGGTCCTGGGTCTCCGCGAGGTCGGACTGCGCCTGACTCCATGCCGCGGCGACGCGCTGCAGGTCTGCCTCGGCGGCGTTCAGCTGCGTCTCGGCAGCGCCGAGCTCACCCTCGGTGTCGGCCGACGCGGGCAACGCGGCGGCGAGGCCGATGATGAACAAGAGTGCGAGCGAAGCTCGGGTGAAGGCCCGCTTCACGGTCGTCGTTGCCTCCTGGTCGAGGATGCGGCCGGTGTTGCTCGTGCGGCCGGTGCTGGGCTCGTAGCCGAGGCTACCAGTGGCCTTCCGGGAAAGGCAAACCCCTGTTGAGCTGGGCAGATACGTTCCCGGCGCACGATGGCGAGGGGGTCAACTCTCGGCAGGAGGTTCCTTCGACTCGAGCTGGTCTCGGAGCGCAGCCAGCTGCTCCAGATGGATCAGATCCTTCGGCCGGGCCGCGGCCCGCTTCATCCGCATGAGATCGTCGATCGAGGCGACCCGCACGCGGACCCCATCGCCGAGATCCATGTCCAGCGCTGCGGCCTCGAGATCGTGGAACCCGTTGGTTCCCGACGGCGTCCCGATGATGTCGATCGGACCCGCCGTCGTCTGGAACGTGAAGGAGTCGCCGTTGCGAAGCGTGGCGGCGTCCAGGACGAACGGCACATCCTCCTCGACGCCTCGGAGTCGAGCATCGAGCTCCTCGAGCGCCGCCACGAGTCGTTCGAGGTTCTCGTCGTCGCGCCGATAGCAGAGGTCCAGATCCTGCGTGAGAACGCCGCTGCCGAGGATCGCTCCCGCGAACCCGCCGATCATGACGAAGCGGACCTCATGGCGTTGAAGGGTCGCGAGCGCCAGGTAGGGATCGAATGGCATCAGCGATCACCCCGCCTCGCGATCGACGGGGCGTGCCGCTCCCAGGCGCTCGAGGACTTCGGCTCCGCGCGCTGCGTCACGCCCTCGCTGAGAGGGAGAACCGCGCAGCTGCTCCAGGATCAGGGTGCGGTCGACGCCCCGCCCGGCGCGCTCGATCACGGCGAGCTCCATCCCGCAGGCGTCGACGAGCCGCGCGAGCAGATCGGCACTCGGGGATTCCAGCTCACGCTCGATCCTGGAGATCGTGGGCTGGGGGACCCCCGACCGACGCGAGAGGGCCCGTTGGGAGAGACCGGCCCGTCGACGGGCCGTCCACAACAGCCGTGCACCAGGCCTCATGGGATTGATGATAGCATATCCGTATCTCGATACGGATATGTATCGCCAGCCAACCTAGCTCTTCATCGCTGCGATCAGGATGTCGGCGACCTCGGAGCGGGAGAACTCCTCGGGCGGGCGCTGCCCGGCGCGAAGCATCTCGCGCACCTTCGTCCCCGAGAGGGAGACCCGGTCCTCCTCGCCGTGGGGACAGGTCTTGGGCGACGCCATGCCTTCGCACCGATTGCACCAGAAGGAATGCTCGAACTTGAGCGTCGTGATGCCGAGCTCGCCGGGCTCGAACCGTTCGAAGATCTTCTGCGCGTCGTAGGTGCCGTAGTAGCTCCCGACGCCGGCGTGATCGCGACCCACGATGAAGTGCGTGCAGCCGTAGTTCTTGCGGCAGATCGCGTGCCAGACTGCCTCCCTCGGGCCCGCGTAGCGCATCGCGGCCGGGAACACCGACACCATCGCGCGATCCTTGGGGTAGTAGCCGTCGAACAGCGCCTCGTAGCAACGCATCCGAACGTCCGGGGGAACGTCGTCGGCCTTCGTGGCGCCGACGAGCGGGTGCACGAGCAGTCCGTCGACGATCTCGAGCGCGCACTTCTGGATGTACTCGTGCGCACGGTGGATCGGGTTGCGGGTCTGGAACCCCACGACCGTCTTCCATCCACGCTCGTTGAACGCGGCTCGCGTCTGCGCGGGCGTCAACCGGTACTGCTGGAAGTCGTCATGGGGGGGCAGAGCGATCACGTCGAGGTCGCCGGCGAGGCAATGATCGCCGGCCTCGTGGACCGCCTTCACGCCGGGATGCTCGAGCTCGGTCGTGCCGTACACGCTCCGAGACTCGTTCTCGCGATCGCGCGTGAAGGTGCCCTCGACCCGGAGAACGGCCAACGGGTCGCCACCGTCGCTCGCGGTGAGCGCCACCGCGCCGGCGCCGCCGACCCTCTTCAGCTCGTCGTCCGACAGCGACAGGGTCACCGGGATCGCCCAGGGGAGCCCGTTGGACAGGTGCATCGACTCCAGCACCGAACGGTAGTCCGCCTCGCCCTGGAACCCGGTGAGCGGCGAGAGCGCGCCCACGGCGATCATCTCGAGGTCGGCCAGCTCGCGAGCGTTCACCGTGACCTTCGGCAGGTTCGCGGCCTCGGCGCGGAGCCCGTCGGCCTCGGCGCCCTCCTTCAAGCGGTTCACCAGGGTACCGCCGTGGGGGGCGATCGGGTCGTTCTCGGTCATCAGGGGGCCTCGCCTTCCTTCTCGGAGCGGCCGGGCTCGCAGCACGGCTCGGGTGTCATCTGTGTCTTTCCTCGGAGGCCGGACGCCGAGCGGACCGGTCGTCGCGGCGGCCCACAGCATAGTGCGACCAGGGGGCCGTCGGCGGGGTCCGAGCGCGGGGGCTATACTCCGGACCCCCGCCGCTCCGGAGACCAGCCGGAGCCGGCTCCCATCCGGAGGCGCGCATGCAGAGCGATCTCTCCTCAGGCCTCTCCGAAAGCCTCTCGCCGACAACGGTCGGCGAGCTCAACCAGCGGTTCGAGAGTGCCCATCCGAGCGAGATCCTTCGCTGGGCCCTCGAGGATTCGGGCCTGGAGCCGATCGCGATCGCGTCGGCGTTCCAGGCCGACGGAACCGTCGCGATGCATCTGGCCACCTCGATCCGCCCCGACGTTCCGATCCTGTTCCTCGAGACGGGCTTCCAGTTCGCGGAGACGCTCGCGTTCAAGGAGCAACTCGTCGCGCGGCTCGATCTCAACGTCGTCGATCTCGTCGGCGAGCACACGGTCGAGGAGCAGGAGCGCGCACACGGTGCCCGGCTGTACGAACGCAACCCCGAACGCTGCTGCGAGATGAACAAGGTCCGTCCGATGTTCGAAGCCCTCCGGGGTCTGGCCGCGTGGGTGACCGCGTACCGGCGGGATTCGTCCCCCACGCGCGCGGACGCACCGATCCTGGATCTGTACGACCTCGAGCCCGGTCGGCCGATCCTGAAGATCAACCCGATGGCCGCGTGGACCCGTCGCGACGTGTGGGACTACCTGAAGGAATACGATCTGCCGCACAACCCGCTCTACGACCTCGGCTACGCGTCGATCGGCTGCGCCCCGTGCACCCGGATGCGCCTCCCCGGCGAGCCCGAACGCGCGGGACGCTGGGCCGGCAAGTCGAAGTGGGAATGCGGGATCCAGCTCACCCCCGGAACCGAGATTGGCTCGGCTCCCACCGCCTGAACCGGGTTCGCGCTACGCGACGACCCATAACGCGTCACGCGCCAAGGAGATGTCGAGCCGGCGCCGGTCCTCCATGAGGTCGCCGTCGACCTGAACCGGGAACGGCTCCTCCGCGACGATCTGGACGCTCGATGCGTCGTGGACGTACTCGATGTCCTTGCCCTGGACGTGGCGCGCGGAGCCAAGGATCTGCCACCCGACCGCGGCGATACGCCGCAGCGGAAGGCGACGGATCGCCAGGACGTCGAGACCGGTCTCGAGCGACGCGTCGGGTGTCACGTGCAGGCCGCGCCCCTTGTAGTAGGTGTACGGATCCGTGCGACCGACCATCACCGAGAGCGACTCGACCGGTTCCCCGTCGTCGATCCGTACCGTCAGGTCGGCGGCGCGTCCGGCGTAGCCGAGCATAAGCTCTCCCGCCACCGCGCGGAACGCGGCACGCTCGAACCGTGAACGGGTCTTCGGGAACTTCGTGTCCAGCCGCTTCATCGCCGCGGCATCGACGCCGGCCCCGCAGTTGACCGCGAAGTACCGGCCGTCCGCGCGACCCAGATGCAGCTTTCGGACCTCGCCGCCGAACGCCTTGCCGATCAGCACGCCCGTCGCCTCGACCGGATCCGTCGGCAGCTGCAGCGCGCGGACGAAGATGTTCGTCGCGCCTCCGGGAAGCGCCCCGAGCGCGACCTCGCTGCCGGCGAGCCCGTTGACCACCTCGTTGATCGTTCCGTCGCCGGAGAACACGATCAGTAACTCGATCCCGTCTTCGACCGCGCGCCGCGCGATCTCGGTCGCATGTCCGCGTTCGACGGTTTCGATCACGTCGAGCTTGAAGTCGGCCGACAGCGCCTTCTCGATCACCGCGAGCGTCGGTTTCGAGACCGTTCGGGCGACGGGATTCACGAGCAACAGGACACGGTTGATGCGCTGCATAGGGGCTGGCTCGAGTATGGCAGGGCGCTCGGGCATCCGTTCCGGGGGCGGCTCAGCCGCCCGAGACCGGCGGCAGCACCGCGATCTCCTCGTTCCCGCTGAGTGAGCGATCCCGGTCGACGCGTTCGCCGTCGATAACCACTGATCCCGCGGACGCGATCGTGGCGAACCGCGGCCCGAAGCGTCCGGCCAGCTCCTCGAGCACCTCCGCCACCGTCCCGGCGTCGTCCACCTCCACCACCGACGCCCCGGCGAGCTCGCGGAGCGCGGCGAACAGTCGAACGCGCATCAGGCCCCGCTCCCCGACCGGGCGACCGGGGTCGGCCTGCCCCATCCGATCGAGAGCTCCTTGGCGATGCGCCGGGCGACCGCGGGCGTCAGACCGTCCTCCGCGTGCCCGAAACGGTCGGCCAGGAGCAGCTTCTTGGGCTCTCCCGCCGCCTCGAACAACCGGATCGCCTCCTCCTCGCCGAACAGGTGGTCGTCCCTGCCGTGCACGATCAACACGGGGGTCGGGGCGATCTTGCCGACAACCTCCTCGGGAGACTCGGCGGAGCTCCAGGTCGACGGCAACCGCGCCCCGTACCGCGCGAGCCACGTCCGGCCTCGATCGGTGTCGGTGACCCGGCGCATGCGGCGCCACGCCTCCGCGCGGCGGGGATCGGCGTCATGCGGCCCCCACCGGGCGAGCGAGGAGATCGACACGACCGCGTCGACCCCGCCGAGCAGACCGGCGTGACGCAGGACCGCGATCGCCCCCATCGACGTCCCGACCGTCGCTACCCGAACATGGCCCTCGTCCCGCGCGAGTCCGACGACCACGTCGACGTCCTCGATCTCCTCGACGCCGTAGCTGGACGTCCCTCCGCTCGCCCCGTGTCCGCGCAGGTCGGGCAGGTACACCGTGCACCAGCGCGACAGCTCCTCGGCGAACCGCGCGATCCGTGGCTTGCGGTGCCATCCCATCAGCCCGTGACAGAGCACGAGCGCCGAGCGTTCCCGGCTGGGGTCACCGATCCGCGTACCGGCGATCTTCGTGCCGTCGGCCGCGAGCACGGTGAACGGACGAGCGGGCACGTTCCAACGGTGCGACAAGAGCGCCTGGAGCGTGACCATGCGCCCAGCGTAGCGCCCGCTGCTAGGCTCGGATGCGGGAGGCTCCATGGCTATCTACGTGCTCCTGTCCGATCGAACACCCGACGAGGCCTTACCTGCGCTCGCCGCGCCCGTGGCCGACCCCAAGCACGAGGAACTGAGCGCCGCGGGGCTCGAGCACGCGTTGGCCCTCGGGCCGGACGCCCTGTTCATCGACGCCGCGGAGAACCCCGGCCAGGGCCATCACCTGCTGCGGATGCTCCGAGATCGCGACGCACGCGTCCCCGCGATCGCGATCGTCGAGCGGGCCGACCTCGAACGCTTCTCCTGGGACGAGGTCGCCGAGGAGCTGCTGTTCCCGGGTGCACCCGCGGCCGAGATCCGCCTGCGCCTGACGATGCTCCGACGGCGCCACGGCGCGGCCGGGGGGAGCGTGCTCCACCTCGGGCCGCTCGCCCTCGACCTGGACTCATACCGCGTGACCCTCGCCACCCGGCCGTTGGACCTCACCTACAAGGAGTTCGAGCTCCTTCGGTTCCTGGCCGAACGGCCGGGTCGCGTGTTCACCCGGCCGGCGCTGCTCCGAGAGGTGTGGGGCTACGACTTCTACGGAGGGACCCGCACCGTCGACGTGCACGTCCGGCGTCTGCGCAGCAAGTTGGGCCCCGAACACGAGCAGCTGATCGGAACGGTCCGCGGCGTGGGCTACCGGGCGGTCGTGCCCGAGGAGAGCTGACGAGGGCAGCCACCTGGTCGGATCGTGCCGCGGTCCTCCGGGGAACCCGTCGAGCGGCCCCACCCGCCGGGGCCGGGCCCCGGCCCCCCGTCCGAGGCCGGGCGCGCCCGGCGGCCTCCCCCACTCGGGTGCTCCTAGTCATTCGGTGTCATCGCAAGATGGCCGATAGGTGCTCTGCGCGCGGAGCGGCCCGAATCCCGATACAGACCGTGCGGAGGATCCACGGACCGACCGGAGGAGGAGACGACATGGCAGGAGCGAACGCGGTGCTCAGCTCTGCAGCCTTCGTGCTGACGGCCATCGCCCTCCTCCGGATCGGCCACGCCTTGATGCACCCGATCCTGCATCTGTTCCCCTCGCCGTCCGGTACCTCCCCCCAGTCGTCCGGACGGCGACGCCGGCGCTGATCCAGCTCCCCCCGTGATGACTTAGAACGCGGAGGAAACCTCAGCGCCGGCACGACCGCCCCGGGAGGCCTCCACCCTCCCGGGGCGGCCCTTCCCCCGAGCGTTACGAGCTGTTAACAGCCCGGAAACACCCCGGGACTGCGGCGCGACTAGGCTCGGACCGTTCGGTCGACACGAAGGGGGAAGACGGGCATGGCCACGCCGAAAGACGTCCTGTCCATGGCGAAGGACGCCGGAGCCGAGATCGTCGATCTGCGGTTCTGCGACCTGCCGGGACTGATGCAGCACTTCTCGATCCCCGCGAAAGAGCTCCGCGAGGATCTGTTCGAGGACGGGATCGGGTTCGACGGCTCATCGATCCGCGGATTCCAGGAGATCCAGGAATCCGACATGCTCCTGGTGGCCGACCCCGACTCCGCCTGGCTCGATCCGTTCACCCAGCACACGACCCTGAACATCAACTGCTTCGTGAAAGACCCGGTCACCGGCGAGATGTACTCGCGCGACCCGCGCGGCATCGCGAAGAAGGCGGAGCTGTACCTGCAACAGACCGGCATCGCCGACATCTCGTACTGGGGACCCGAAGCCGAGTTCTACATCTTCGACTCGATCCGGTTCGACCAGAACCAGCACGAGGGCTACTACCACATCGATGCGCTCGAAGGCGTCTGGAACTCCGGCGCCGACGAGGGCGGACGCAACCTCGGCTACAAGGTGCGCTCCAAGGAAGGCTACTTCCCCCTGCCTCCCATGGATCACTACCAGGACCTGCGGTCGGAGATGGTGATCAACCTCGAGAAGACGGGGATCGACATCGAGGTCCACCACCACGAGGTCGGTACCGCCGGTCAGGCCGAGATCGACATGCGCTACGGACCGTTGCTCGCCACGGCCGACAACGTGATGAAGTACAAGTACGTCGTCAAGAACACGGCTCGCCAGGCCGGCAAGACCGTCACGTTCATGCCCAAGCCACTCTTCCAGGACAACGGTTCGGGGATGCACACCCACCAGAGCCTGTGGAAGGACGACGAGAACCTGTTCTGGGACGAGGTCGGCTATGCGGGGATCAGCGACACCGCGCGCTGGTACATCGGGGGGCTCCTGCAGCACGCACCGTCGCTGCTGGCGTTCACGAACCCGACGACGAACAGCTATCGCCGGCTGGTGCCCGGGTACGAGGCACCGATCAACCTCGTGTACAGCCAGCGGAACCGGAGCGCGTGCATCCGGATCCCCGTGTTCTCCAAGACGCCGGCGCAGAAACGGCTGGAGTTCCGCACGCCCGACCCGACCTGCAACCCCTACCTGGCATTCCCGGCGATGTTGATGGCGGGGCTGGACGGCATCAAGAACAAGATCGAACCGCCCGAGCCGATGGACAAGGATCTGTACGACCTGCCGCCGGAGGAGAAGGCGGGCGTCAAGCAGGTCCCCGGGTCCCTGGAGGAAGTGCTCGACGCGCTCGAGGCCGACCACTCGTTCCTCCTCGAGGGAGGAGTCTTCACCCAGGACGTGATCGACACATGGATCGAGTACAAGCGCGAGCACGAGCTCGACCCGGTGCGGTTGCGACCCCACCCCTGGGAGTTCTTCCTGTACTACGACCTCTGAGCCGCTCCGCGTTCTCTCCCCGAAGAGCCGGTCCGCTGCGGCCGGCTCTTCGCGTTGCGGTCGCGGTACGCGCGCGCCTTCATGCGGCTGCCGCACACCGCCATCGTGCACCAGTGGCCACCGCGGTTGCGTGACGAGTCGTAGAACGCCCACTGACACTCGTCGGAGCGGCACGCCTTGAACCGCGACCAGGTGCCGTCGCGCATCGCGTCGTGCACGATCGCCAGCAAGGATCCGATCGCTGCGTCCACGCCCGCACGTTCGGGCTCGACGACCGACCCCCCGTCGCGGAACCGGATCGTGAGACCCGCGCGGTGGGCCGCCTCGTCCATCGTCGCCTCTGCCTCGGGATCGCGGCCACCCTCGTTGTTGGCGAGCGCGACGGCGCGGAGCGCCTCGCGGACCGCTCGGACGCGGTTCAGGTCAGCACGGGAGAGGTGATCGGACCGAGGGAACCCCTCCTCCCCGAGCCAGGCGATCAGCCCGGGAACGTCGTCGAGACGATCGGTGGCCTCCTCGACGTTGCGCGTGTTCACGAAGCGCCGCAACAGTTCGAGACGCGGCGGCGCGGGAGGGCGTCGCTCCGGAGAGCTGGTCGGGTCGGTCGTTCCCGTGCTCATGACGTCACCAGTATACGGGTTGACAGGTGACTCGTCACCGGTGTAACTTGAACACCGGTGAGGTCGTGGATACGCCGCACGGGCGTGTCGCGGGAGGTGGCCAAGCTGATGCCGAGGCGATGGATCCAACAGCTCGGATCGGAAGGAGAGGTCGGCGATGTGGCCGAACGCGAACCCAGAGATGGCACGGACCAAGGACGACGAGCTCCATCACGCGGCCGAGGCACGCCGCCTCGCCGAGCAGGTTCATCGCGGCCGGCGGCGAACGGTGGTCGTGTCGAAGCGGCTCGCGGGGGCGCTGGTCGCGTTGCGGATCGCGGACCCGGCCTCGAAGGGGCGGTGAGAGAGCGTGATCGCACGCATGTGGTTCGGACGGACGGGCGCCCTCGACGCCGAGGCCTACGCGGACTACCTCGACCGGTCGGGAGTCGCAGAGCTCTCATCGACGCCCGGCAACCGAGGCGTCTTCGTGCTCCGGCGCGTCGATCGCGGGGTCGCACATTTCGGCGTGCTCTCGCTCTGGGATTCGATGGAGGCCGTCAAAGCCTTCGCGGGACAGCGCCCGGAGATCGCGCGCTATTTCCCCCAGGACGACGAGTTCCTGCTGGAGAAGACCCCCACGCTCGAGCACTGGGAGATCGTCACGACGCCGGCGCTCGCACCGACGGGCTAGCGCCGCTTCAGCTCGTCGCGGATCTCGCGCAGCACCAGGACCTCCTCGGGCGTCACCCCAGGCGTTTCCTTGCGGAACCGGTTGTAGGCCTTGACGACGAGGAACAGCACGAACGCGATCAACACGAACTGAACGAGGGCCGTGATGAAGAGCCCGTAGAAGATCACCGGCTGACCGTCCCGATGCACGGCGAGCTGCTCGAACGAGACGTCACCGCCGAGGACGTACGCGATCGAATCGAGGACGACCCCCGTGAACGCGGTCACGACGGCGGCGAACGCCAGGCCGAGGATGAACGCCGTGGCCAGCTCGATCAGGTTGCCCTTCATGATGAACTCGCGGAATTCCTTCAGCACGGCTCTCCCCCTCGCTCGATGCCGCCTGCTCGGACCGCTCCAGCGTGACGGCCCTCTCTCGAGGGCGCAACCCCACGCGGGCGACCGGCCTTCGTTCCCGGACAGGGCAGCGGGAGTAGCCTCACGGGACCGATGGGTCGCCGCTTCCCCGCCCTGGCTCTCTCACTGCTGCTGGCCGCAGGCGCGGCCTCGGCGTGCTCACCGACGTCGGACCCACGACCGCCCGCGGCCGCCGACCCCACGGTCTCGGACCCCGCCGCGCCGAGCGATCCGCCGCCGCGCACGCCGACACGGCCAGGCCACCCACGCGCCGTTGCCGACCCCGCCGCGAGCGGTGAACCCGCGAAGAACATCATCCTGATCCTCACCGACGACCAGCGCTGGGATTCGCTCTGGGCGATGGCGGCGGTGCAGCAGCGCCTGGGTGCCCCGGGCGTCACGTTCTCGAACGCGTACGTCGTCAATCCGCTGTGCTGTCCGAGCCGGGCGAGCATCCTCACGGGGCTGTATTCCCACCACACGAACGTGTGGCGGAACACGCCGCCGCACGGCGGGTATCCGTCGTTCGATCCGCGCTCGACGGTCGCGACCTGGCTGCAGGACGCGGGGTACCGGACCGCTCTGGTCGGCAAGTACCTGAACGGCTACGAGGACCCGAGCGTCGTTCCGCCCGGGTGGGACGAATGGTTCGCGTTCCTGACGGGATCGAGCGAGGGCTTCGGCGGTTCGTACCGCGGTTTCGACGTCTCGAACAACGGACACGAACAGCGATTCGGCGGCGACGAACCCTCGTACTCGCTCGACGTCCTCGAACGGCGCTCGCTCGAGTTGATCCGAACGACCCGTGAGCGGCCGCTCTTCCTCTACCTTGCCGTCCCGACGCCGCACTCGCCGACGATCCCCGCGCCCGAGCATGCGAAGGACTTCCTCTCGGGACTGCAGCCGCATCGCCCGCCCAACTTCAACGAGGAGGACGTCTCGGACAAGCCGCGGTGGGTGCAGCGCCAGCGCCCGCTGAACGAGCAAGGCATCGCCGAACACGTCGACGGTCGCCAACGCAAGAACATGCAGACACTGCTGTCGGTCGACGAGATGGTCGGAAGGATCGTCGCCGCGATCGATCGCCAAGGTGAGCTCGAGGAGAGCCTGATCGTGTTCGCCTCCGACAACGGGCTGTTCTGGGGCGAGCACCGGCTCCGCACGAAGCTCGCCCCCTACGAGGAGGCGATCCGGATCCCGCTCGTGGTCCGCTACGACGCTGCCGTCGCCGACCCGGCGAGCCGGGAGGACCGCCTCGCGCTCAACATCGACTTCGCCGCGACGTTCGCCGAGGCGGCGGGGTTGCGACTTGAGGGCGACGACGGTGCGAGCCTGCTGCCCCTGCTGCGCGGAGAGGCGCCGGCCTGGCGCGAGCGCTTCGTGGTCGAGCACCTCGGCCCCGAGATCGGACTCAGGCCCCGCGTGCCGACCTACTGCGGCGTCCACGGTGAGCGCTGGGTCTACGTCCGCTACGTCACCGGCGAGGAGGAGCTCTACGACCTCCAGCTCGATCCGTTCCAGCTCGAGAACCTTGCCGACGATCCCGCCTACGTCGAGCAGCTGCGGACCGAGCGCGCGGCGATGGTGCGAGGCTGCCGCCCCCCGCCGCCGGGCATGCGGATCGGGCGCTAAGCCTCTTCGTAGAAGACGCGTTCCATCGCGCGCCGGGCGCGCCGGGTGATCCGCAGGTAGTCGTCGAGCATCGACTGGCGCGGGTACTCCTCGTAGCCGAGGCGCCGGGCGAGCGCGGTCTGCTCCTCGGGCGAGGCCGGGAGCGCTTCCGCGTGCAGGCGCCGATCGATCTCGAGAGCGTTCTTCACGTCCGACAGGAACACGAACGCCTCACCGAGAGCCAGCGCGACGCTGTCCTCGATCAACCGTGAGGAGGCGAGCGCCTCGATCGCCTCGAGCGTTCCGGTCGTCCGGACCTGCGGGCGCTCGGCGCCGAAGCGCAGCAGCGAGAGCTCGACCGCGAACTGCACGTCGGCGAGCGATCCGATCCCGAGCTTGAAATGGAACTTCGCGGCCTCGGGGGGCTTCACCCGCTCGCGTTCGATCCGTTCCCGCATGCGCCGCATGTCTGCGACGCGATCGATCGTCAGACGCTCGGGGTAGGCCACGTCGGTGGCCAGAGACAGGAACCGGCGGCCGAGCTCCGCGTCGCCCGCGACGACCCGAGCGCGCAGCAGCGACTGGAACTCCCAGGGCTCGGCCCACCGCTCCCAGTACTCCAGGAACGCGGTCAGCGATCGCGCGAGCGGCCCGCTGCGACCCTCCGGCCGAAGGTCGGCATCCGGCTCCCAGCCGGCCTCGCGGATGCTGCGGAGCACGCCCTCGGCGGTCTCGACCGCGCGCGCGAACGGCGCGGCTCCCTCCCCGTCGTAGACGAACAGCACGTCCAGGTCCGACGCGAAGTTCAACTCGCGCGCCCCCAGCTTGCCGAGACCGATCACCGCGAGGGCCGGCTCCCCCCCGGCGCGGGAGCGCCGGCTCTCGAGCGCTCCCGCGACCACCCGGTCGGCCACGTCGGCCAGGCGAGCGCCCACCTGCCTCGGGGTGAGCTCGCGGCCCGCCGCTCTCGCGACTACGCCCACGAGCGCGGCGTCCGCGTCGAGCTCGGCGGGGGTGGCCGCATCCGTCAGCGCGTCGAGCCGATCCGGGGTGGCGGCGAGCAGATCGGTCGCGAACGAGCTCGCCGCCACGAGCGCCGCCAACCGGCGCGCCGCCACGGGGTCGGTCGCCAGCCGGTCGGCCAGCTCGCCCGAGTCACCGATCGCCTGCGCCACCCGCTCGAGACGAACCAGCGCCGCGTCGGGTGCCGCGGCGAGCGCGAGCGGCGGCGCCATCACCGGGAACACGTGCGTGAGCACCTTCCCCAGTCGCGTCGAGGGGTCGACGAGCCGGTCGAGCACCTCGTAGGAGCCCGCGGGCTGCGCGAACCCGAGCCCGGCGAGCAGCTCCTCGGTGGCCGCGCGGTCGGTCCCCGGACGTGGCAGCTCGGGGCCGGTGAACGCCTCGAGCAGCGGGCGATAGAAGAGCCGTTCGTGCAGGCCCCGCACGAGCTGGGTCTGCCGCTCGTAGGTCTCGCGGAGCTCCGCCGCGTCCCGATAGCCGAGCGATCGCGCGAGGGTCGTCTGCGACGCGAGGTCCTGCGGGAGATCGTGGGTCTGCAGATCCCGGACGATCTGCAGCCGGTGCTCGAGCCGCCGGAGGAACGCGTACGCGCCGGCGAGCGCGTGCGCATCGGTCTCGGCGACGTAGCCCTCCGCGGCGAGGACCGCGAGGGCACCGAGCGTGCTCGGGTCGCGCAGCCGCTCGTCGCGCCGCCCGTGCACGATCTGCAGCAACTGCACCGCGAACTCGATGTCGCGGATCCCCCCACGACCGCGCTTGACCTCGATCGCCTCCTTGCCGCGCGCGCGGACGTACTCCTCCAGACGGACCTTCACCTGACGGACCTCGTCGATCGCCCCGGGCGCCAGCTCCTCCGGGTACACGAACGGCGCGACACCCTCCACGAACGCCGCCCCGAGCAGGGGATCGCCCGCCACCGGACGGGCCTTGATCAGCGCTTGGCGCTCCCAGGTGGCGGACTGCCGGTCGTAGTACTCCAACGTTGCCTCGAGCGAACGCGACAGCGCGCCGGCGCGCCCGCCCGGACGCAGGGCCGGGTCGACGCGCAACGCGATGCCGTCCGCCGTGATCTCCGACAGCAGGCGGATCAGCCGGCCCGCGGCGCGCTCGGCCGCGTCCTGCCGACCGGCTCCGGTGCCGTCGTGAACGAAGATCAGGTCGACGTCCGACGCGTAGTTCAGCTCGCGACCACCGAGCTTGCCGAGCGCGAGCACCGCCCGTCCGCCGTCGCCGGCTCGAGCGGATGCCTCGACGAGGCACGCCTCGGCGATGTCGGAGATCTCCGCCACGACGTCCGGCACGTCGGCGCCCGCCAGGTCGCGCGCGGCGACGCGTAGCATCGCGCGGCGACGGAACCGGCGCAGCCCCGGTCCAGGTCCGAGCCCGTCGAGGTCGCCGGTGAGCTCGGCGTCGAGCGAGCCGCGGTCGCGACGCGAGACGTCGAGCAGGGCCGCCGTCTCGGAAGGGTGGGCGACGAGGAAGTCCGCGGCGGCCGTCGAGAACCCGAGGACGCGGATCGCCGTCTCCAGCAAGCCGGGCGCATCGAGCAGCTCGCGCGCGCCCGGGTCCTCACCCACGCGCGAGATCGCGACCCGGGCCAGTTCCGGATCGGGTGCGGCAGCGAGCGCGTGGGTCGACGGGGTCACCACGCGCGGATCATCCCCCCGGCGGGACCGATCGTCACGCAGCCGGGAGTTAACCGGCGCGTAACCGTGACGACGAGGAGCCACCGTAGGCTGCTCACATGGCGCTGACCGCGGAAGCCGAGTACGTGCTGCGCACGATCGAGGAGCGGGGGATCCGCTTCATCCGCCTGTGGTTCACCGACGTGCTCGGGTTCCTGAAGGCCTTCACGATCACCTCGCAAGAGCTCGAGGGCGCGTTCGCCGAAGGCATGGGTTTCGACGGTTCGTCGATCGACGGGTTCAGCCGGATCCAGGAATCGGACATGGTCGCGATCCCCGACCCCGCGACGTTCCAGCTGATCCCCTGGAAGACCGAGGCCGAAGTGGCACGTCTGTTCTGCGACGTGGTCAACCCCGACGGCACGCCGTTCGAGGGCGATCCGCGTGCGGTGCTGAAACGTCAGCTCGCGCGCGCCGCCGAGCTCGGTTTCACGTTCTACGTCGGACCGGAACTCGAGTTCTTCTACCTGAAGAGCCTCGACGAGCCCGAGTTCCTCGACCGCGCCGGCTACTTCGACGAGACGCCTCTGGACCTGGCCACCGACTGGCGCAAGCGCACCGTCACCTATCTCGAGTCGATGGGGATCCCCGTCGAGTACGTGCACCACGAGGTCGCACCGAGCCAGCACGAGATCGACCTGCGCTACACCGACGCGCTCACGATGGCCGACAACGTGATGACCTACCGGCTGACCGTGAAGGAGGTCGCGCAGGAGTTCGGCATCTACGCGACGTTCATGCCCAAGCCCGTGATGGGGGTGAACGGCAACGGGATGCACACCCACCAGAGCCTGTTCACCGGCGATCGCAACGCGTTCTTCGACGCGGACGACGAGTACCACCTGTCGAGCACGGCGAAGCACTACATCGCCGGCATCCTGCGTCACGCTCCCGAGTTCACGCTGTTGACGAACCAGTGGGTGAACTCCTACAAGCGCTTGGTTCCCGGCTTCGAGGCCCCCGTCTACGTGTGCTGGGCGCGACGGAACCGATCCGCGCTCGTCCGCGTGCCGATGTACAAGCCGGGCAAGGAAGGGGCGACGCGGATCGAGCTGCGCTCCCCCGACCCCGCGTGCAACCCCTACCTAGCGTTCGCGGCGATGCTGGCCGCCGGCCTCGAGGGGATCGCGCAGGGCTACGAGCTTCCGCCCGAGGCCTCGAACAACATCTACGAGATGACTCCCGACGAACGCCGCGCCGCCGGGATCGCGCAGCTGCCGATGGACCTCAACGAGGCGATCCACGCGGCCGAGGAGTCCAAGGTGCTCCGGGAGGCGCTCGGCGAGCACGTGCACGAGTTCCTGATCCGCAACAAGCGCGAGGAGTGGGACGCGTTCAAGACCTACGTGACCCCCTACGAGCTCGAGCGCTACCTGCCCCTGCTGTAGGGCCGGAACGTCCAACGACGCCTGCCGGAATGGCCAAGCCCGGATTGGCGCCCGGGGCAGGACCTGTCGTACCGTTGTTTCGTTCGTGAGGAGGGATCCCATGACGACCCACGCACAGCCCGAGTTCACCCCGGCGCTCGATGCGGCGCGCAAGCGCAGGATCAAGCTCCGGGACGAGCTCTACGACGTCGAACAGGCGATCTCCCGGCCGGCTCCCGGCCGCGTCGAGTCGTGGACCTCGAACGTGGTCACACAGCTCCAGAAGCTCCGGGATGCGATGGACGAGCACGTCTACGTGACCGAGGAACCCGAAGGGCTCTACGACGAGGTGCTCGACCTGTCCCCCCGCCTCGCGGGCAAGGTGCGGCGGCTCCGTGAGGAGCACCCGCTGATCCTCGAACAGACCAACGAGCTGATCGGGCGGGTGCGAGCGAACGCGATCGGCGACCAGTGGCCGCTCGAGGACGTCCGCGACGAGACCCAGCGATTGCTCGGACGGATCGTGCGCCACCGCCAACGGGGCGCCGACCTCGTGTGGGAGGCCTACAACCTCGACATCGGCGGGATGGACTAGCCCGTCGCAGAAGGCGCGCCCGGACCCTCGGCATAGCGGTGCGTTGCCGCTCCCGTCTCCGGTTCCGCGAGGTTGTGCGCAGTGGTGATGAGGCCGATGTGCGAGAACGCCTGCGGGAAGTTCCCGAGCTGGCGACGCGCGACGGGGTCGTACTCCTCCGAGAGCAGCCCGAGATCGTTCGCCAAGCCGCAGAGGCGATCGAACAGGCGCTCCGCGTCCTCGCGTCGTCCCGACACCTCGTACGCGTCGGCGAGCCAGAACGAGCACAACAGGAACGCCCCCTCGCCCCCGCGGATCCCCTCGACGTCCTCATCTGGGACGTAGCGACGCAGCAGCCCGTCGACCGACAGCTCACGTTCGACCGCCGCGATCGTCCCGAGAACGCGTTCGTCGTCGGCCGGGAGGAACCCGACGAGCGGGATCGTGAGCAACGCCGCGTCGGTGGTCCGGGCCCCGTAGTGCAGGACGAAGGACTCGAGGTCGGGGTCGTAGCCCTGCGTGCAGACGTCCGCATGGATCTCGTCGCGGAGCGCGCGCCACCGATCGAGGGGTCCGTCCACGCCGAACAGCTCCACCGTGCGCACCGCCCGGTCGGCCGCCACCCAGGCCATGACCTTCGAGTGCGTGAACTGGCGTGGCGGGCCGCGCATCTCCCACAGCCCGTTGTCCGGGCGATCCCAGTCGCCCTCGAGGAAGTTCATGATCGAGCGCTGCACCCGCCAGGCGTCTCCGTCCGGCCCGAGATCGCTGCGCGCCGCCTGGTGCAGCAGGTCGAGGACCTCCCCGTAGACGTCGAGCTGGCGCTGTTCGTGCGCATCGTTGCCCAGACGAACCGGTCGCGAGCCCTCGTAGCCGGGCAGCCATCCGGCCTCGAACTCCGTCAGCCGGCGCTCACCCGCGACGCCGTACATGATCTGCAGATCCTCGGGATCGCCTGCCACCGCCCGCACGAGCCAGTCGCGCCACGACCGCGCCTCGTCCAGGTAGCCGGCAGAGATCAGCGCGTCCAATGCCAGGGTGGCGTCCCGGAGCCAGCAGTAGCGGTAATCCCAGTTGCGCGACCCACCGGGTTCCTCCGGGAGCGAGGTCGTCGGCGCCGCGACGATGCCGCCCGTCGGGGCGTAGGTGAGCGCCTTCAACACGATCAGCGAGCGCTCGACCTCTTCATCGTGCAGGCCGAACTTGGTGCACCGGTCCGACCACGTGCGCCAACGCTCCCGCGTGTCGGCGATAGTGGCGACGACGTCCACCGGCTCGGGCACAGGCTCGTGCGAGGGATGCCACGCGAGCGCGAACGGCACCCGAGCGCCCGCAGCCACCTCGAACCGCGCCACCGTATGGAAGTCCTCCCCGTGATGGTCGACCGGGAGGTCGATCCGCAGCGCGTCCGGACCCCCGACCGCGGCGATCCCCCAGCCGCGGCGACGCACCCACGGGACGACCGAGCCGTGGTCGAAGCGGATCGTGAGGTCCATCTCCATCGGGACCCGGCCCGCGACCCCCTCGACCAGTCGCAGCAGGCGCGGCGGTCCGTCCCCGAGCGGCATGCAGTCGGTGACCCGGACCGTTCCGTCCGTGGTCTCGAACGTCGTCGAGAGCACGAGATCACCCTCGCCGTAGACCCGCTCGGTCCGGCGCACGCCGCCGGCCGGAGCGATCTTCCACCGGCCGTCGTCGGGGGTTCCGAGCAGCGCCGCGAAGCACGCTCCGGAGTCGAACCGGGGCACGCACAACCAATCGACCGATCCGTCGCGACCGACGAGGGCCGCCCCCCGTCGGTCCCCCAGGAACCCGTAGTCCTCGATCCGCAGCGCCACGCGCTGCACGCTAGTCGATACCCGTAGGCTGGGGACGTGCCTCGCATCGCGCTCGGCCAGTTGAACACCACCGTCGGCGATCTCGACGGGAACGTGGCGCGCATGACCGAGTGGACCGCTCGTTCCGCCGACGCGGACGCCGATCTCGTCTGCTTCCCCGAGCTCGCCGTGACCGGCTACCCGCCCGAGGATCTCGTGCTGCGTCGCGCGTTCGTCGACGACCAGCTCGAGGCGCTCGACCGGCTCGCGAAGCAGGTCGCCGATGGCCCCGTGGTCGTGACGGGGTTCGTGGACCGCTCGGACCGGGGCCTGCACAATGCCGCCGCCGTTCTCGCGGGAGGGACGGTTCGGAGCCGGTACCGGAAGATCCGACTGCCGAACTACGGGGTGTTCGACGAACGACGGTACTTCACCCCCGGCGACGCGGGCACGGTCGACGTCGCCGGGGACGTGGGGTTCGGCGTCTCCGTGTGCGAGGACGCGTGGGCGCCCGGCCTCCCCTTCGATGGGTATGCGTCCGCCGGCGTACCGGTCGTGGTCAACATCAACGGGTCTCCGTACCACCGGGGCAAGAGCGACGAGCGACTCGGCATCGCCGCCGCGCGAGCCCGCGAGACCGGGTCGTGGTTCGTCTACGTGAACGCGGTCGGCGGTCAGGACGAGCTGGTGTTCGACGGCGGGAGCATGGTCGTTTCGCCTTCGGGGGAGCCCGTCTGGCGCGCGGCGATGTTCGAGGAGGATCTGCTCGTCGTCGATCTGCCGGTCGGCGACGACGATCGGGCACGCACGCTCGAGCCGCCCCGCCCCGCGTGGCCGGGTGACGTCGAGGAGGTCTATCGGGCCCTGGTTCTCGGGCTCGGCGACTACGCGCGCAAGAACGGGTTCCGCGAGGTCGTCCTGGGTCTGTCGGGCGGGATCGACTCGTCGCTCGTGGCCGTGCTCGCCAGGGACGCCCTCGGAGCTTCGGCCGTTCGAGCGCTCGCGATGCCCTCCCCGTACTCGAGCGATCACAGCATCGAGGACGCGGTGGAGGTCGCTCGCCGCCTGGGTATCCGTCTCGACGAGGTCCGCATCGACGAGACCTTCGACGCCTACCGCCGGGCGCTCGCCGACGTGTTCGAAGGAACGGAACCGGGGCTCGCGGAGGAGAACCTCCAGGCGCGGATCCGCGGCAACCTGCTGTTCGCGATCTCGAACCGGTTCGGCGACCTCGTTCTCGCGACCGGGAACAAGTCCGAGTACGCCGTCGGCTACTCCACCTTGTACGGGGACATGGCCGGCGGGTTCGCACCGATCAAGGACGTGCCGAAGACCCTCGTCTACGAGCTGAGTCGGTGGCGCAACGCACAGGCGACGGGCTCGGGCGGAGAGCCGCCGATCCCCGATCGCGTGCTCGACAAGCCGCCCTCGGCGGAACTGCGCCCGAACCAGCGGGACAGCGACTCCCTGCCGCCGTACGAGGAACTCGACCCGATCATCGAGGCCTACGTCGAAGACGACGGGAGTCCGGAGGATCTCGTCGCGCAGGGAGCCGACCCCGCGCTGGTCGATCGCGTGATCGCGATGATCGACCGCGCCGAGTACAAGCGCCGCCAGTCGCCGCCGGGCATCAAGATCACGCCGAAGGCGTTCGGACGCGATCGGCGGATGCCGATCACGAACCGGTACCGCTGAGGAGGACGCAGATGCCCGACGGAACGTTCCCTCCCGAGGGTCTCGAGGTGACGCACCTGTACGTGGTACGCGACCTCGAGCGCTCGACCCGCTTCTACCGCGACGTGCTCGGCGCCGAGCCTCCGAGACCCCGACGGCCACCTGCTGGAGATCAGCGAGACGAAGTCCTAGCTCTCTAGACTCCTCCCGGGGCCGGTAGCTCAGCCTGGTCAGAGCAGGGGGCTTTTAACCCTCGTGTCGTGGGTTCGAATCCCGCCCGGCCCACCCCACTGAAGGAGGCGTTTCCGCCTCCGTCGCAGCAGAACTGCTGACCGGCGGTCGGCGGCGGTAAGGAGCGGAAGGCCGCGCTTAGAGACGCACCGGCCGGGTCTTTTTCGCGTCCCCTCGATCGCCCGACGGTGGTCATTCCTACGGGCCCGATGTCTCGTCCCTAGTTCACCACGCCGTTCTGGAAAGCCCACCCCTGGTCGGGTGCGAGGTCCACATTGATCGGATCTGGATTCACAGCAGGTCTCCTGTACCGTTCGGACCGAACCTTCCACTTGAAGATCGAGCCGTCTCCCTTGGGGATGATGGAGTTGTCGTAGACGATGGAGAACGAGTCGATGAGCGAAAAGGGATCGCCAGGAGAGTGGATCGTGTCTCCGTTCGTGACCGTAAGACCCGTCACGAGGTCAACCGCCTGCCATCGCAATCCAAAGTCCCCGTCGTCGTAGACCTTGAAGACGAAGTCGGGTCCGGGATGTTGATTCGTCAACTGCAAGAGGACCTCCAGCCTGTTCTTCCCGGTCCTGGACAGCTCGGTGAAGAAGAACTCGTCCCACGCCTCGATGGTGAACGCAGAGGTTCCTTCAGGCTCATCGATTCCGAACACCTGACTCTGGACCATCTTGAGATCGACGACCATCTTCTCGCCGACGTCGTCGGCGTCTTGCACCGTTTCGAGACCGGTAGGCGAGTTGGCATGTGCGGGTGCCACGCCGAGAGTCATCAGCGCCAGCACGATCGACGCGGTGATCCATCTCATGGCAATCTCCTTCGCAGTCCAGTCTGACCGCCTCAGCGGCGGCCTAGTCATCGGGATAGGCAGCTGCATCACCATATGGTCGCGATGGCGCAGAGCACAACCCGGGCGTCTGGCCTCGTCAACAAACAATCCTCGACTGCTCGGAACCCATTAGGTTCCCAGAGCTCGACCGAGGGCTTCCGCCGCCCCGCAGCCCGAAGGCTGAACGTCCCGGCTCGGATCCAAAGGTCAGCTCGCACAACAGGGCCCTCCGCTCGGTTCCACTTCCATGCTACGGTCGACCCTTCGGTTCGCTGCTGCCCGCGGGGGGAAGTCGCGTGTCGGCACCCCGCGGTTGGGGACGCACAGGCATCGTCACGTCCCTGTCGATCGTGCTCGGCGTCGCGGCGACCGCCGCCTGGCCCGTCGGGCCGCGGATCGATCGCTCCTCCGCGACCGCCGCCCCGCAGCCCGCGCAACTGGGCCTCGACCCCTCGCCGTCGCCGACCGACCCCTCGCCGTCGCCGACCGACCCCTCGCCGTCGCCGACGCAGGAGTCCGCAGGACCGAACATCGTCGTGATCCTGACCGACGACCAACGGGCGGACGAGCTCCGCGAGATGGACACCGTCAGAACCGAGCTCGTGGATCGCGGTCTGCTCTTCGAGCGCGCCTTCAACACGAATCCGCTGTGCTGCCCGGCCCGCGCATCGCTGTTGACCGGTCTGTACTCCCACCACACCGGCGTGTGGACGAATGGAGACGAGGGAGGGGAATTGGGCGGCTATCCAGCGTTCCTGAGCAATGGGAACGAGTCGAGGACGATCGCCGCGGTGCTCGACGATGCCGGCTACCACACGGGCCTAGTCGGCAAGTACCTGAACAACGCGGTTGACACGCCGGTGCCCGCCGGTTGGGACTCCTGGGTCGCCTTCAACGAAGTCAACGGCCGATACTTCGACTACGAGCTCGTCGTCGACACCGACACCGCCGATGCCGTCGCTCCGACGATGGAAGCCCACGCGGGCGAGGCGGGCGACTACTCCACGGATGTCCTTGCCCAACGAGCGATCGCATTCGTCGAAGTGGCGCCGGCCGATGCCCCGCTCTTTCTCCTCCTCGCCACGTATGCCCCACACGGAGTGAGCACGCCGGCCCTACGCCACGAAGGCATCTTCGCGGACCTTCCGGTCGCGCTGGGTGACGCGTACAACGAGGCGAATGTCGCCGACAAGCCCGGCTACATCCGCGAGCTGCCTCGCTTCCCATCCACCTCAGCACGGCGTTTCAAGCGAATCAGTCGGATGCGTCTCGAATCCCTGGAAGCGGTGGACGAAGCGGTGGCCAAGCTCCTGGCCGCCCTGGACGCGAGCGGTCGGCTCCACGACACCGTCATCGTGTTCACCTCGGACAACGGCCAGAGCCTCGGGGAACATCGATGGACCTACAAGCTCGCTCCCTACGAAGAGACGATCCGCGTCCCGATGGTCGTCCGTTGGGATGCGGGGATCGCACCGGCGCAACGGACCTCAGCGCTCGCGCTCAATATCGATGTCGCACCGACGCTCGCCGACCTCGCGGGGACACACATGTCGCAGGTCGTCGACGGCCGTTCCCTGATCCCGACCTTCGACGACCCGAGTGAGCAGCTGCGCAACGAGTTCCTGATCGAGCACGTGGAGTTCCGATTCGAAAAGCCGGACGCACCCTCGTACTTCGCGATCCGACACCGCAGCGAGCGCATCTACGTCCGGTACGCGACGGGCGAGGAGGAGTTCTACAACCTGCGCACAGATCCCGCCCAACTCCGCAATGCGATCGGAACGGGTGGCAACGTGCTAACACAACTCCGCCAGCGAGCGTCCGAAACCTGTCCGTTCGCCGACATCCCCGGGTTCCCCGCGTGAACTCTTCCGGGAAGGCCGCGAGGCGATCCGGAACGCTGTCGATCGCACTATGCTCCGGCCTCGGCCGCGCAGGTCCACGGGTCGAAGAACGGAAGCTCTTGGTTCAGCCGGGTGTGTAGCTCGTTCGCACGTCCGTGGAGCCGGAGCGCCCGGACATAGCCCCCTCCCCCGGGACTTCGATACGCCGCGAGGAATCCCTCGGCGCTCTCGTGGAGCAGACCGAGCCACGACCGCTCGAGCTCGAGGATCCCCTGGAGCCGGGGACCGACCTCGACCCGGCCGAGACGACGGACGAGGACCGCGAGCTCCCGCTCCTCGCGGGCCAGAGCACGGATGTTCCTGCGGAGTGGATCCGCCGGGTCGACGGTCGAGGACGCCACGCGCGAGGCGCGCCGGAAGATCGCGTACAGCTCCGCCTTCTCACGACGACAGTCCTGGACAGTCTCGTCCGCGGGAGACGAGGAGGAACCAGGAACGAGCGGTCGCGGCACGCCCGGCACCGCGAGCCCGCATGCGGCGGCCCCGAAGGCGCCGAGCACCACCACGCCGGCGACGACCGCCCCGGCCCGTCGAACACCCGGCGCTGCAACCCGCTCCACTCCGCCCACCCCCTCGGAGCGCAACCCTACGCGCCGCTACCACACCCGGCTACCCCAAGGCGATCAGCGCGACGCCGGCGAACGCGCTCGCGACACCGGCCGTCTGTAGCGGCGCGAGCCGCTCGTGCAACACGAACCGCGCGAGGAGCACCGTCGACACGGGATACAGCGAGCCGAGGACCGACACGACGGCGAGCAATCCCTGACTCGCGGCGATCGCGAACGTCACGTTCGCGCCGTTGTCGAACAGACCGACGACCGCCAGGACCCACAGCTCCCGCACCGTCGGCCTGCGGCCTCGTTCCCGCCGCAGGAACCACGCGATCGCGAACAGCGGCACCGATGCACAGCGCACCATGAACGACGCCCAGTAGGGGTTCCCCTCGCCGGAGGCATCGAGGAAGGTCACGAGCAGCCCGAGGAACAGTGCCGCGGTCAGCCCATACGCGACCCCCGAGACCCCCTTCCGCGGTACGGCTCCATCCGCGACGACCGCCGGACCCGCCCCGCCGGGCGTCGCGACATCGGGCTCGGAAGCGCGCGCCGCAAGGAGCACGCCGGCTCCCGCCAGCGCCATCCCCGCGAGCTGCAGTCCCGCAGGGCGCTCCCCCTGCAGGAACCCGGCCGCCACCGGAACCGCGCCCGACAGCGCCGCGATCGGGGCGACGATGCTCATCCGTCCGACCGCCAGTCCCTTGTACAGCGCCGCGAGCCCGACCGCCCCCGCGAGCCCCGCGATCAGGCCGTACGCGAGGAAGTGCGTCTCGGGCATCGGCTCGCCGAGCGCGACGACGAGCGCGACCATGAAGGCGAGACCCGCCGTCTGCGAGACGACCAGCACGGTGGTCGGAGCCAGACGCTTGGTCATCAGGCCGCCGACGAAGTCGGCCGACCCCCAGGCCAGTCCCGAGCCGAGCGCGAGCAGCAACGGGAGCATCGCGGCAGGCTACCCGGTCCGGAACGCACGAAGGCCCGGAGCACATGAGCGCTCCGGGCCCTCGGATGGTGCCGGAACCGCTACGAGCTTTCGAAGTACTCCTCGGAGGCCGGGTGCACGTACAGAGCCCACAGGACGAACACACCGATCAAGATCGTGACGAAACCGGACGTGACGATCCCACCGGAGTGGTGCCAGATCATCAGGAACAGCGCGGACGCCATCCGGACCGCCTCGACAACGCCGACGAAGGCCCGCCAGCCGCGGCTCCCGCGCATGATCCCGGCCGCGACCGCGAACAGCAGGACAGCGACGACCAGCTCCACGATGCCCGACACGAGCACCGAGTCGTTCGACAACGCGGTGGCGCCCTGCTCGAGCGCGTCGCTGATGCGATCCTTGAACGCGAGCATGACCACCCCTGCAACCACGGCGAGGATCGCCTGGATATAGAGGATGATCCCGATGAACGTGACGACACCGGGACGGCGAGCAACGGACACGGACATGTCTCCCCCTTCGGGCTCGGATCCTGCCTGTTCATAGCATGGGCCGAGCGGCTCCCGGGGGAGGTCGCGCTGCGTGTCCTGTCGTCGACTCGGGCTAGCCTACGGTCGGCGCCGCAGGCCGATCGGGCTCGCAGCCGGTCCGACAGGAGGGGTTCGGATGAGTGTTCCGGCACGCATCAACATCGTCACCCTCGGGGTCGCCGACCTCGCGCGGTCGACCGCCTTCTACGCAGCCCTCGGATGGCGTCGCTGCTCGTCCTCGATCGAGGGAACGATCGTGTGGTTCGACACCGGCGGGACCTACCTCGGGCTGTTCGGCTCCGATGCTCTCGCGGCCGACGCGGGACTGGCCGGCGCGGCTCGCGGCGCGTTCGGCGGCGTGACGCTCGCGATCAACGAGCGCAGCGCCGAGGAAGCGACCGAGGCTCTCGCGACCGCGGAACGCGCCGGCGGGAGCATCATCCGACCCGGTCACCACGCGCCCGAGTTCGACGGGTTCTCCGGGTACTTCGCCGACCCGGACGGCCACGCTTGGGAGGTCGCCTACAACCCCGGCTTCCCTCTAGACGAACAGGGACAGCTCACGATCCCCTGACCGGATCGGGCGTGTCGGTGGCCGCGCGTAGGGTCGTCCGATGGAACGGATCGTCCTCCGCACCCCGGGTGGTTCCCGGCTCCGCGTGGCCGTGGCCACGACCCCGCGCGAACGCACACGTGGTCTCCTCGGTCGCGATCGCCTGGCCCCGGACCATGCCCTGCTGATCCCCGGCGCGCGCTCGATCCACACGGTGGGCATGCGGTTCCCGATCCTCGCCGCGTGGCTCGACGACGGCGGCGTGGTCGTGCGCACGCGCGAGCTGGCTCCGGGGCGGATCGCGTGGTCGGCACCCGGCGCGCGCCACGTGCTCGAGTGTGCGCCGTCCGTCGAGCTGCCCGACGGTTCGGCGCTCGATGCGGTCGAAGGCGTCGCTCCCTGGTCCGACCGGCACGCGACCGCCGGCTACGGGAATAGCAGCAGCACGAGCCCGCGCACCCAGTAGGCCGCGAGCAGCGCGAGAACCAGCGCCACGCCGAGAAGGACGGCCGGCGTCCAGGCCGGGAGCGCCACCGGATCACGCCGTCCACGTTCGGGCTCGACCAGGCCCAGGAACTCCAGCAGCGCGCGCATGCTCGGGTCATCGACACGAGCCGACCCCCCTTGACCCGACGCGGGCACGGGGAGGCCAAGGGTCCAAGGTCTATACTCGGTCGGCTGCCCCCGGGCCCGGGGCCGTCGGAGCAGTCTTCTGCCCCCATCGTCCAGTGGCCTAGGATGTCGCCCTTTCAAGGCGGAGACACGGGTTCGAACCCCGTTGGGGGCACGGACAACAACGACAGAACATGCGCCCGTAGAGGAGTCTGGCCGTCCTCACCGCCCTGTCAAGGCGGAAATCGCGGGATCGAAGCCCGTCGGGCGCGCTCAGTACACGTTCATGGCCGGTAGGCCATGAACGTGTCGTTCTCTCCCGCGTTCGAGTTCGCGAGCGTTCCACCCCGGCACGAGGATGCGACCTCTCGCTCCTCGCTCCGATCGCGATAACGAGGAACCGCCTTCGGGCTTCTAGACCCATCCCGTGGACCCAGCGGGATGCGCTTGAGCTGCCTCGTCCGGAGCTGACCGACGGGTCGATCATCATTCCACGAGCGTGGGATACCGCGGACGCCAGTGAGTTGTGCGCGGGCGCTGCAGACTGTTAACCGTTGACCGCAGAGGCCTCTCTGTCGTACGGTCCTGTCGCATCCGACAGGGCGCATCCGACAGGGGAGGAGATCACTCGATGGCACACGTCGAAGGCAGGCGGAAGCGGTTCGTCACCACCATCGCTGCTGTAACGACCACGAGCGCGCTCGCGCTCGCCCTCACGTCCTCGCCCGCGGCCGGCAAGCCACCGAAACCGCAGCCGAGCGCCAACCCGAAGAACGTCATCCTGTTCATCGGCGACGGCATGGGCCCAGAACAGGTTGAGATCGGGCGCCGCGTGAAGGGCTCGGCCCTGTTCATCGACGGCATCCCCTGGGGTGCGGTCGGGTCCTTGAACACCGATTCGTTGGAGGGTGTGACCGACTCGGCCGCGGGCGCGACGGCGCTGGCGACGGGACACGAGACCAACAACGGGTGGTTGTCGATGATCCCGACCGAGCCCGAACCGACGGCTGTCGAGTCGGTCCTGGAACGCTCCGAGGATCGAGGCAAGGCGACCGGCCTGTTCAGCACCGGCGACCTGCCCGACGCCACTGCCGGCGCCTTCGCCGCGCACGTGACCGACCGGGGGGAGGATGAAGAGGTCGCCCGGCAGATGCACGAGCAGGGCACCGAGTTCCTGCTCGGAGGGCGCGGAGGCGGAGCGGTGGCTCCCCTCGAGAACCAGCCCGGCGTCACGTACGTGAACAACGTGAGCGAGCTGAACGCATATGCGGCCGGTCCGGGCGCCGGGCCCATGTACGGGCTGATCGGCACGCAGACCATGGCGTATGCGATCGACCGCGAGGAAGAGGGCGCCGTCGGCAAGCACCCAACGATCGCGGATGGGACGAGAGCGGCGATCGAGGTACTGTCGGCCGATCCCGACGGCTTCTTCCTGATGGTGGAGGCTGGACAGATCGACTGGGCGGGCCACTCGCGTGACGGCGCGTGGACCGCGGCGGAGATGCTCGCCTTCGACACCGCCATCAAGGCGGCGTACGACTGGGCCAAGAACCGCAGCGACACCCTGATCGTGGTGACGGCGGATCACGAGACGGGCGGCCTGGTCGTCAACAACAAGACGAACGCGGCCGGGCTCCGTGGCCAGACCGCCTCGACGGAGTGGATGTGGGGGGCGATCAAGCACGGGGCGTCGATCGATGCGACGCTCGCAACCTACGCCGGCATCACCAACCTCACGAACGCGGAGCGCAACCTCATCGCAGCGAACAAGGAGATGGGTATCGCGGACGTGCTCGCCGCCCGCTTCAAGGTCGGATGGGAGTTGAGCGGCACCGATGAGGGCGACCACACCGGCGCCCCGGTGCCGATCTACGCGTGGGGGCCGAGATCGGGTGACTTCGCGGGAACGGCGTATGCGAACGAGCGCGTAGGACAGAACCTCCTGTCGTACGTGCCCTGATCGACGACGTCATCGAACGCGAGCACGCCGGCGGTCAGCTCGCCGGCGTGCTTCGCGTGCCGCGGTTGTGACTCCCTCCCGAGGCCCAGCCCCGTTGCGACGGATCCCCCAGCCGGAGAGGGCTCGACCAGAACTCGGCGAGACACGACCCTTTGCGCCCCAGCTGTCCCGCCGCGCACGGATCGCCGCGGCGGAGGTGCGGTTTCCCCGCGACGAGCCGTAGTCACGAGCACCGATCCGTTCCAGGAACGATCCCGTTGACCGGAACCGCACCGTTGACCGGGAGCACGGCGTCCGGCTAGGGTCCGCCGCGACGGAATATCGATCCCCCCGGAGGCCTCGATTGCATCGCAAGCTCGGACTCGGCGTTGCGCTCCTGTGCGTCGCGCTCATCTGTTCCCTGCTCGTATCCGCACCGCTCGCGAACTCGGCGCAGCGTGGCGATTCCCCTGCGCCGAAGATCGCCGCGGTCGGGGACATCGCATGCAAGAACCCGCCAGGCAACAACCCCAGCGTGTGCCAGTACGACGACGTCGCCGCATCGATCGCCGCACGCGACTACGACCGGTTCCTGCCGCTCGGCGACATCCAGTACGAGTACGGGGAGTACGTGAACTTCGTCGAGAACTACGACGTGTACTTCGGCCGCCTGCTGGACATCACGTCGCCGGCCACGGGGAACCACGAGTACGGGACGGCCGACGCGGCGGGGTACTTCCGGTACTTCGACGATCGCGCACCCGGTCCGTACTACTCCTACGACCTCGGGAGCTGGCACGTGGTCTCGCTCGACTCGACGATCTGCAGCGCGGGCGGGGTTGACTGCCGGCCGGGCTCGGCGCAGTACGAGTGGCTCGAGGCCGATCTGGCCGCCCATCCGTCCGCATGCACCCTCGCCTACTGGCACCACCCGCGCTGGGACTGGCTGAAGTACCAGAACGCGGACTGGACCGACGACTACGAGCTCCGACGGTCGGCTCCGCTGTACAAGCTGCTGTATAGGAACGACGCGGATGTCCTGCTCGCTGGGCACAACCACAACTACTCACGGTGGATGCCGGCCGACCCTCGCGGACGGTTCGATCCGCAACGAGGGATCACCCAGTACGTCGTGGGCACCGGCGGGAGGAACCTGAACGAGTTCGGCAACTTCCACACCCGGCCCGAGATCTTCGTCCGCGGCCAAGCCGACGCGTTCGGGTTCCTGCAGTTGCGCCTGCGTACCGGCGGGTGGGACTTCCGGTGGACCTCGGCGCGGGGCCAGCCCGACTTCATCGACCAGGGCTCGGCCGACTGTCACTAGTCGTCGTTCGCCCCGTGTCTCCTCCGGGCACATCGCCGTCGGCTTCACGTGGATCCTCCGGGGGCCCGGTGGCGGGCGAAGCGGACGCGCCGCGGCGCAGGGCCCGATCGGCGCGCTGGGCCTCACGAGTGATAAGGCCTAGCGGACGGCCCTAGGCTTTCGCGCCCATGGCGTCAGCCAGCTGGTCGAGCATCGTCTTCTCCCCGGCGCTTACCCGTTCGGCGCCGAAGCCCATGAAGCCGCCCTCTTTGGCGGCGTCGGCGGCGGCTTGGGCGGCGCTCATGAGCCAGCTTCGGAACGCCGCCGTCTCCTCGGGGGTCGCCTTCGCGGCGAGGATGCCGTTGACCTTGCGCATCTCGTCCAGCACCTGCTGACCGGCAGTCTCCCCGAGCAGCTTGAAGTCGCCCAGGGGGTTCTGCCGCTGTTGGCTCATCGCCATGGCGTCCTGCGACACGGCGACGAGCAGCTCGTCGTCGCTGCCGGGTGCGGAGACGGCCTTCATCGCCGCCAAGGTCTCCTTCGTGGCCTCGATCGGGCCGCCGGGGTCGGCGAGTGAGATGCCCATCCCGGCCACGAGCGGGGCGCGGCGCAGGGCGGCCCACTCTTCCTCGGTGTAGTCGGTTCTCGACGACATCGGCTTCCTCCTTCGATTGAGGACCCCGAGCCTAGCGGCCTGGGGGCCGATCGGTCGGTCCAGGCGGCCTGCTCGCCACGACGGCGAACCACCCACCCGCCGACTGCTCTTGCCACCCGGACCCGCTCCGCATGGGGCCGCCGAGCGGTCGGGGACCAGAAAGGACGAGGTTCGTGGACCTGTGACCGTCCTGCCGATCGCGATCGTCGTGATCGCGGGCACCCAGATCATCTCGGCGATCTTGCTCGCGACCAGCGTCAACGCCCGCGCCAACTCCCTTCCTGCTGACTGGTCCTGCTGACTGGCGGCCCGCTGCGCGAGAGCCAGGTGCCAGGGCGAAGGCCAGGACACCCGGCACGGTCGTCTCGACTCCGCGGACGGGATCTGAGACTATCCGTGCGAATGCCCGCCCTGGCGGACGAGCCATCGTCGAGGGATCAACAGCGGAGCCCGGCGAGCCTCGCACCGTATCGACCAGGGAGAGAGGAACCCTGATTTGCGGATCCGACGCGGCATCGGAGTGCTCGCTGCGGCCCTTTGCTGGATGCTCCTGCTGGGGCAGCCGGCCGGGTCCTCGTACCCCGGATCGAACGGGAAGATCGCGTTCCGGGCCGGCGGCGAGATCTATTCAATGGAATCCGACGGCTCCAATCCGACGAACCTCTCCGATTTCCTCGCCTTCAACGACGCGCCTGTCTGGTCCCCAGACGGCTCGAAGATCGTGTTCCGGAGCGACCGCAACGGCCACTTCAAGCTCTACACGATGAACGCTGACGGATCCGATCAGAGCATCCTCACGAGGGGTGCCGCTTTCGACGCCGCCCCCACCTGGTCGCCCGACGGCACCAAAGTCGCCTTTGTTCGCATCCCCGAGGCTGGCAACGCCGATATCTTCTCGATCGATGTGGACGGCACCGGCCTGACCCGTCTGACGACGCACCCCGCGGAGGACGGGAACCCCTCCTGGTCCGGCAGGAGGATCGTGTTCGAGAGCGGCAGGCCTGGCTTCTTCGCGATCTTCTCCATGAAGGCGAACGGCACGGAGCCGAGGAGGCTCACGTCGAACGCGCAATCGTCGAGCTTCAACCCCTCGTTCTCCCCCGACGGGACGCGGATCGCCTTCAACAGCAATCGCGACGCCAACGACGAGATCTACGTGATGAACGCGGATGGATCCGAGCAGACGAGACTGACGACGAATGACACCGGGGATTTCGCGCCTTCCTTCTCTCCCGATGGTACTCAGATCGCCTTCACGAGCGCTCGCGACGGCGACCACGAGATCTACGCGATGAACGCCGATGGCTCCGAGCAGACGAACCTGACGTCGGATCCCGCGTCCGACGGGTCACCGGACTGGCAACCGGAATGCACGCTCATGGGAACCGATGGCCCGGACACGCTGGTCGGAACCGGCGGAGCGGACCTCATCTGCGGCCTCGGCGGCGGCGACGTCATCGAGGGCGGCGGCGGCTTCGATGCCATCTTCGGCGGGTCGGGAAACGACTCGCTGTGGGGCGGGGACGGGGAGGACACGGTCGTCGGAGGAGCAGGCGAGGACGTCCACCGGGGTGGCCCGGGCAACGACCGGCTAAGTTCGCTCGACGGCGTGAGGGGGAACGATTCGATCAACGGTGGGGCCGAGATCGACCGGTGCATCCGCGACCTCAAGGATCTGAGCGCGAACTGCCCGTAGACCGAGGACGGACGACCCAACCGGTGCGCGAGCCCTCGGCTGCCACACCCTCACTGCGTAGAACAGCTAGCCACAGAGACAGCACCCCGGTAACGGGATCCGAGAATCTTGACGTCCGGCTGCAGTACTCCTCCTTGTCCCTCCGTCGCTGAGCCGAGGACTTGCAATCAGGGTGTCGCTCCACGATCCGTCGACCCGGGCACGGATGCAGCCGGAAGCCGAAGGGCGGCAAAGAGGCCGACAAGGCCGAGCGCCGCGAGCGTGATCATCGCGAGCACGTAGGACCCATTTCCCGCTGCCACACCGGACACCAAGATCGTGCCGGCGATCGCTGTGCCGAAGGACGAGCCCAGGTTCGACACGCTGCGCGACAGACCCGAGATCTCACCTTGCAGCTCCTCAGGGAAGCTGGACTGCACGACATTGACCGACGGGGTCAGCATCACCCCCAAACCCAAACCGATCATCAGGAGTCCGGGCGCGAACGCGATCACTCGGGACGAAGCGCCGACGAGGGCGAGCAGCACCCCGATCCCCGTCACCGTGACGACGAAGCCCACCCATATAAGGGTCTTCTGCGGATACTTCTTGGCGAGACGTTCGGCCGCGAGTGATGAGACGAGCACGCCGAGCGTCGCCGCGGTGAAGATGACACCTGTCTCGATGGCGTTGTACCCACGAACGGTCTGCAGGAAGACGGCGACGACGAACGACGTTCCCATCAGCAGCAGCCACTGGAGGTTCTGCGTGACGAGGGCGAGGTTCGAGGTGCGGTTCTTGAACAGGCCCATAGACAAGAGCGCTTCCTTCCCGGCGCGCTCCCTGGAGCGGATGTAGAGGAAGAAACCGACCAGGATGGCGACCCCAGCGGTCAACAACACCGCCATGAGCACAGCATTCGTGTCGGCCTGGAGGATCCCGAACACCACGAAGAACATTCCGACCGACGACAGCAGCGCTCCTTTCGCGTCGAAGGGGCGGGTCGGGTCCGGCGCCAGCGGGTCGACCACTCGACGACGGCTCAGAAGGACGATGACCACGATGACGAGGGCCTGGAAGATGAACGCTGCTCGCCAGCTGATCGCCGTCGTGATCACGCCACCGATCAGAGGACCCGCCGCTGCACCGATCCCTCCCATACCACTGATCACGCCGAACGCCCGGGCACGTGATGCAAAATCGGTGAACGCCAGCGTCGCGAGGATGTAGACGGGCGGAATCAACAGCGCCGTACCAACGCCTTCGAGGATGGAGTTCCCGAGGATCAGCACTCCGAGGCCGGGTGACACCGCGCTGAGGAGCGCCCCGACGCCGTAGAGAGCGAGGCCTCCGATGAAGCATCGCTTGCGTCCCCACCGATCGGTCAGCTTGCTGCACGGGATCATGAGGACGGCCATCGTTAGCAGGAACAGCGTGATCGTCGCCTGCACACCCTTCACGGTCGTGTCGAGGTCATGCGTGATGTCGTTGATCATCACGTTCATGTTCGAGCCCGCGAAGCTGCAGATGAACTGCGCCAGGGCGAGCGGAGCCAAGAGTCGTCGTGGCGAGACCGTCGATGCTGCCGGCACGACAGGGCCTTCCGTCACGGTTCGCGCTCCTCGTGACCTATCGACGCGGCGGGGAGACCAAGTCGACCCAGCCTGGACCGTGGTCGAGTTGAAAATCCAGGTTCATCGCAGCATTGATCAGCGATAGATGTGTGAACGCCTGCGGGAAGTTCCCGAGCTGCTCGCCGGTCGGGCCTATCTCCTCCGAATACAGCCCGAGGTGGTTCCCGTACGTGAGCATCTTCTCGAACGTGAGTCGCGCCTGCTCGAGTCGGCCCGAGCGGGCGAGCGCGTCGACGTACCAGAACGTGCAGATGGAGAACGTGCCCTCCGACCCCCGCAGACCGTCCGGTGAAGCGCTCGGGTCGTAGCGGTACACGAGGCTGTCCGAGACGAGCTCTTCGTCGATCGCATCGAGCGTCGACAACCACATCGGATCGCGTGGAGCGATGAACCCGACGAGCGGCATGAGGAGGTTCGACGCATCGACTACGTCGGATCCGTAGTGCTGCACGAAAGCCGCTCGCTCCTTACTCCAGCCCTTCTCCATCACCTGGCCGTAGATCTGGTCCCGCGTCCTCCTCCACCGCTCGACGTCCGCAGGCCGCCCCCGACGTTCCGATAGGCGCAGGCCTCGGTCCATCGCCACCCACGACATCACCCGGCCGTACACGAAGTCCTTCTGGCCTCCGCGCGTCTCCCAGATGCCTTCGTCGGTTCGATCCCAGTTGTCGCACAACCAGTCAAGGACGCGCGCCAGTTGCGTCCATCCCTGGTGGGTCGGAACGATGCCGCGGCGGTCGGCGAGATCGACCGAATCGATCGCCTCGCCGTAGATGTCGAGCTGAAGCTGGTCGGAAGCACCGTTCCCGATCCGCACCGGCCCCGAACCGCGGTACCCCTCGAGGTGGTCCAGCACCTCCTCCTGCAGATCGGGCGATCCGTCGATCCTGTACATGATCTTCAGCGGCCCCGCGGCGTCGCCGGCTCGATCGCTTGCACGGTCGACCAACCACCGACCGAACGCCGCCGCCTCGTCGGTGTATCCCAGTCCGAGGAGGGCGTACACGGAGAACGAGCCGTCGCGCACCCACGTGAAGCGGTAGTCCCAGTTCCGTTCGCCGCCGACCTGCTCCGGGAGGCTCGTCGTCGGTGCTGCGACGAGCGCTCCCGTCGGCGCGTACGTCATCAGCTTGAGCGTCATCGCCGAACGGTGAACGGCCTCCTGCCAGCGACCACGGTACGTCGAGCGTCCGAGCCACTCACGCCAGAACCGCACGGTCGCATTGAACATGTCCAGCACTTCGCTCGGCTCGAGTCTCGGAAGCTCCCCAACGACCGATTCCAGGACCACCCCGCCGACCTGGTCCGGTGTGCCACGCCACGTCGCACGGGCGTCACTGCCGACGACCTCGAGCGGCACGGTGCCGCGGAGCGAGAGCTCCTGCTCCCCGGCGCGGAAGATGACCCCTCGGTCCGTCTCCTCGACGTGATGGGACACGCGACCGTAGTCGAGTCGGGGCTCGCACTCGAGCACGAACTCCATCTCCCCTCGGACGACGCGCACGAGCCTCACGATGCGATGAAGGTCGGTCGGTCGCTCGGGATGCGAGATGGGCATGAAGTCGAGGACCTCACCCACGCCGTCCGGCGTCATGAACCTCGTGATCAAGATGGCCGTGTCGGGGAAGTAGAGTTGCTTTGTCACGAACTCGTCGTTCGAGGGCGCGATCCGGAACCGGCCTCCCCGCTCCTGATCCAATAGCGATGCGAACACGCTCGGAGAATCGAAACGCGGCGTACAGAACCAGTCGATCGTGCCGTCGGTCGCGACCAGGGCCGCCGTCTGCAGGTCGCCGATCAGTCCGTGATCCGAGATCGCGGGGTACGCTCGCATCGAGCCCTCCTCCTCCTCCGACCATCCGCCGACAAGCGATTCCAACGAAGCCGCGTCAGTGACCGCCGAACCGGCTGTGTGTCGGGAACGGCGGGCAGCAGAACGCAGCGTACCCTTACCGTGAGGATGCCGACTATCCGGCTGGTCCCGGACGGAGTCCGCTAGTCAATAAGCGAAAATCCTCTACGGGTACGCGTAGTCTGCTCCCGAGGCCGACGACGGCCACGTGGAGGGAGGTTCTTCAGATGGCAGCTTCAGGGAACCAGCGCGGCGCGGGTTGGGTGTTGTTCGCCGCGACGGTCATGATCCTCGTAGGTGCCTTCCAGGCGTTCATGGGTTTGATCGCCATCCTCGACGATCCGGTCTTCCTCGCGACGCCTAACTACACGTTGGAGCTCAGCACCTCGAGCTGGGGATGGCTCCACCTACTCTGGGGCACCATCGTCGTGCTGGTCGGACTGGGATTGCTCGCCGGGCAGACCTGGGCCCGCGCGGTCGGCATCATCGTCGTCGGCGCGCAGGCGTTCGTGAACTTCATGCACATCCCGGTGCAACCTTGGTGGTCGATCCTGCTGATCGCCCTCGACATCGCGGTCATCTGGGCGCTGTGTGTGTATCGGCCGGCCGAGATCGACTAGATACAACCTCGCAGGCTCATCGCCCCGAGCACCCGATCAGGTGAGACGACGAGCTTCCGAGAGACGGACGGGCTGCGCGACTCCCTTGAGTTCCACCGGCCCGATCTCGTCGAATGCCACGTCCTGATCCGTGGTCGCCAGGGTCGTCTGGTCGTCGACCAGGACCTGGTCGGCGGTCGCGTACGCAGCGATGCGCGAGGCAAGGTTCACGGTCCTTCCGAAATAGTCGCCGCTCTGGTAGATCAGCGGCCCGGCTGCGATCCCGACGTGCACGGGGGGCAGGCCCGCGGTTGGCACCTCGTCCCGCATCTCGAGGGCGAACCCGACCGCCTTGGCCGGCTCCTTGAAGTGGACCATAACGCCGTCGCCCAGCCATTTGACGGGTCGGCCGGCGCGGTCGCGCGAACTGCGACCGACGAGCTCACCCAGCCGGGAGGAGACATCGGCTGCGGCTGCGTCGCCTCGCTCCTCCGTCAACCTCGTATAGCCGCTCACGTCCAAGAAGCACATCGCTGGCGGATGTCCCTCGCTCTCGTGCAGGCCCGCCTTCTCCAAGGTCGCCTCGACCGCCTCGATGACGCCCGCCATCCACGTGTGCTCCGACTGAGCGTGGTAGGTGGACAGGAGCGCCGGGTCGAGCAGCGGGGACATCGCGTCGGACACGTCACCCGCCGCGGCGAGCATCTGTGAATGGCTGAGGCCGGCTTCCAAGAACGGGACCTCGACCTGCTCGTGCCAAAAGTTCGCATCCGCATCCGCGATCCGGCCGATGCTTTCGCCCCAGACGCGCAGCTGCCGCTCGATGGCGTCGGGGGCTATCCCGGCCCCGATCGACATCTTGAGCAGCTCGATCGCGGCAAGTTCGTCCACCCGTATCCGATCGTCGGGCGAAGGGCTCGCGTAACCGCTCGCCTCCCGGACGGATGCCAGTAGACGCAGACTGAGACCCGTCTCCCTGTTGACGTCCGCGAACGTTTCGTCGCGCAGGCCGCCGAACCGATCCCAGTAGGGGGCATCGAAGAACTCGAACGAGAGGTCGCCGCTTTGGACCGCCGCGCCGACCGCCTGCAGCGACAGCCCGCCTTGCTCCATCCCAAGGAGGAATCGTGCTCGCCACACGTCTCCCCCGGAGAAGGCGGACCGTTCGCCGGGAGTGATGATGCCGATATCGACCAGCCGGTCGATATCGTTGACGGCGGCGCCGACGCGGTGTGCGAGCTCTTCGCGTGTGATCCCGGTCACGGCCACATCATCGCAGTCCGTCCCCCCGCGCAGGCTCTCGAACGATCAGGCGTCCGCACGTGGTCGAGTCCAATCAGTGGGGATATCGCTTCCGCCCTCCGCCGAGACGCGACCGCCGAAGCGCATGCGCTGGGGCACGGGCGAGATCTCGCCGGCGATCAGGGCGTCCCCCTTTCGAAAGTTCACCGCTTGTGCGATGAGGCCATGCGGCGCGAAACCGAACATCGACCGAACGTCGACGAGGTCGGCGAGCGAGTTCATCCGCAGGAGGATCAAGTTGTCGCATTGGGACATGACGTTGGGGTGCAGCTTCGCGGGCCGTTGCGTCGCCAAAAGGAGGTGCAGTCCGTACTTGCGCCCCTCTCCGGCGATCTGCACGAGCCGGTCGGTGACGTAGGCCTGGAGCAACCCGTCAGGCTGAGCGGTGCAGAGGTGGTGTGCCTCGTCGATCGCGATGAGCGTCGGTATGCGGTCCGAACGTCGCTCCCACAGCCGATCGAGGGTTGCTGCCGCCATCGCGTACATCTCTTCGGCACGATCGACGGCTGAGACATCGAGCACGGTGACATCAGTCGGGCCATCGAGCCGGTCGAGGATCGAAGGTTGGCCGAGCGCCCATGTGCGCCAGGTTCCGATTCCCAGGGCGCGGATCCGCATCGCGAGAGGATCAGAGTTCTCGGGATCGTTCAGCGCGGCCTGCAAGAGTTGGGGATCTTCACCGAGAGATCGTCGCTCGTGCAGCGTCAGCAGGGTCGCGAGCTCCTCCCTGTCGGCGACGGGGTCCAGGCGGAGCAGGGCAAGCTGGGCGGCCGGAGTCAGATCGGCGATCCGGATCTTCGGGGGACCGAGCTCCGCTCGTTCAGCATGAAGCTGGATACGGTCGCCGATCTCAGCGAGCCGAGCGGCGGCGGCAGGGTCTGCGTCGTCGCGGGATTCCGACAGACTGCGATAGTCGCCGTTGGGGTCGATGACGATCATGCGGAGCGAGGTCTCGACCGCCAGCCGCTCGAGGATGACGCCGGTCGCGTAGGTCTTGCCGGAACCACTCTGTCCGCAGAGGAAGGTATGCCGTGTGAACCCCCCGGCCTTGATGTGCGTGGGGATGGATCCCGCCCCTACATCGGTGGATCCGACCTCAAGTGCGGTCCCCGCCTCCAGTACCCCACATTCCCGCACCTCGTCGATCGACGCGAGGCGGAGCGGGCTCGCGGGGAATCCCGAGGAACCCGCGGCTTGGACTTCATCGGAAGGCATGTACAGGCGTCCGACCCCGCGCGCGGAACGCGCAACGCCGTGGTCGCCATCGGCCACCTCACGATCGAGGATCTGCCCGAGGCAGGCTGCGCCGTTGACGTCGATGATGACGAATGCACCCAGCGGGAGATCGACCCCGAGTGGCGCGAGGAACGCGAACGTCTGCCCGTCGACCGACCATGCTTGCGGGTCGGCCTCGCTTGCCTCCCGCGTCGGTTGTTGCGAGCCGGACATGGCGTGCAGCCTACCGGCTCCCGGGTACCTTCGAATCACTCAACCGCGCTGCGGCGACACCCTAGGTCGGCCGGGCCAGGTTGGCCGCGGGCTCAACGGCAAGAACGTCCGCCCGTTTTCGCTCAGCCGAGGAGTTCGTCGAGCCGGTAAGGCTCGAACGCGTTCTCGCACGGATTGCCGGGTGCCACCCAAAGCGTGCGGTTGGCGACCTCGGCCACCATGCCGAACATGATCGCACTCGCCTCAGGCCCTTCTGTGGGATCGGGATGGACGCAGATGTTCTGCGCGTCGGCGCCATGGTCACCCAGCAGCTCACAAGCCTCCGCCACGGTCCACTCTTCCCGGCCGGCTGTGAGCGCCTGCATCCGGGCCAGCCGGCTTCGGGAACCGTCAGAACTCGCCGGGCACACCACAGCCACGGTGTCGTCGAGCGCGTGGTTCGAGTGCGCGGTTGTGCCGCGCAGATCCGCGGCGGCGGTGGCGGTCGTTTCGAAGATCGCCGTGTCGCCGTCTGCGAACGCGTAGCACCAGCTGTAGCCGCCCGCTCGTTCCGGCATCGTCACGGTTCGCCACGCATCGTCGCGATCGCGAGCATCGAGCGCCCGGCGCGCGATGAACATGCGAGGCACGCCGGCCTGCTCGTCGCTCGCCGTGAGCGACATCGCGCCGAGCGCAGCTCCGGTGGCGTTCATGCCGACCAGCGGTAGCCCGGACGCCACCACGGGGGCGACCACCGCGATGCCGTCATCGGGCTCATCGATCACGATGGCGACGCTGTCCGCGTCTCCTGCGTACCACTGTTCCTGATGCACCAGGATCGGCCCGTCGGAACCCTGGAGGAGCGCGTCGGTACACCGCTCGACGGGGGCGCCCATCGCCTCGGGGTCGAGCACGCCGTAGAGCTCCTCGAAGGCGTTGGCCGCTCGCAGCGCGGCGGGATCGACGCCCGAGCCGGCCGCCATGCCGACCAAAATCTCCATCAGGTCGGGCACGACGGCGTTGCTTGCGCGATCGTACGGGGCCAATAGCTGCTCGACGCGCGAGCGGTCGGCACCGAGGCCGTCTGCCCATGACATGGTGAACGCGACGGATCGCTCGATCTCCGCGCGAAGCTCTGTGCCTACGGTGCGTCCGCGCTCGAACGGTGTGCCGGACGATCTGATCATCCGCATGGACCGAGCCTACCGGCGTGGGCCGAACCGTGGGTCAGGGCGAGGGCATGGACCAAGTGCATGATGGTCGAATGAGGGTGACAGAGCGCGCCGATGTCGTCGTGGTCGGACTCGGCGTGGTTGGGATCTCCACCGCCGGAGCCCTCGCACGAAGAGGACGCACCGTCGTCGGCATCGATAGGTGGGGGACCGGCCATCCGGTCACGTCGTCGACCGGCGCATCGCGATCCGTCCGGGTGGCCTATGACGACGAGGGGTATGTGCGTCTCGCGCGGGAGGCACTTGCGCGATGGCGACGCATCGAGGCATCCCAGGACGTCACGCTGTTGGTCGAGACCGGCCAGGTGGACCTCGGACCCGACGCGAAGCTCGACGCATTGGCTGCAGCGATGGACGCGACCGGCGTTGCGTTCGACGAGCTCGACGCGACCGGGGTCAGGAGGCGGTTTCCCGAGCTCGCGACGCGAGAGCGCGAACGAGCGCTGTTCCACGCGGAGGCGGGAACCGTGCTCGCCGATATCGCGATGCGAGCGCTTTGCGTCGACGCGGCAGCGGCGGGGGCGACGCTGTCGATGCCGGAGCGGTGCGTCGAGATCGAGGTCGAGGGGGATGAGGCAGTAGTGGTAACCGACAGGCGGAGGGTGCGGGCCGACCAGGTCGTGGTCTCGGCGGGCCCATGGTCGGGTGACCTGTTGCGGACCGTCGGTATCGACCTTCCCCTCGCACCGTCGGTGGCGCAGGTGACGTTCCTCGACGCCCCACAGCTCGTCGATCGCCCGGGTCTCGCCGACTGGCTAGCGGACGACGGAGTCGGCGTATACGGACATCCGGTCCCCGGGATCGGCTACAAGGTCGCGTTCGACGCCGGATCGTCGCAACCGTGGCTCCCGGACGTCGAAGCGTGGCCGCCCGACCGGGCCGAGGAAGAGCGGATGATCGCGTGGCTCGCCGCGCGGATGCCGACCGTCGAACCGCGTATCGAGCGCACACAGCGGCACCCCTGGACGATGACCCCCGACGGCGACTTCGCGATCGGCCGACGGGATCCGATCGTCGTCGCGGCCGGGTGCTCCGGCCATGCGTTCAAGTTCGGTCCTGCGCTCGGGGAACTCGTGGCCGATGTCGCCGACGGCGTCCCGCGTGAGGACCTCGAGTTGTTCTCTCTCGAAAGGCCGGCACTGAAGACGGGCCAAGCGTCACCGATGACGCCCATCTCGCGCTAGCGACAGCCCAGATCCTTGCCCGAAGCACCCTTGAGGCCAAGATGGCGTTACCACGCTCAGGCCCCCCTCCTCCACTCGCTACACTCGAACACGCTGGTGATGACCTAGGCGGTGATTTCTGTCAGGTTCTCCACCGGTCCGGGCCAGGTGGCCAGGTGGCCAGGTCGGGGTGGTAGAAATCGGTTCCGCCCCAGTTCACACGCGGTGCTGATCTCCCGCTGGTAACGGATTTTTGGTAACGCCGGTGTGTTTCTCCGGATCGGCAGGATGTTGGCTTGGTCCAACACTGTCATGATGACCAGAGGATCGCCACCACCTGTGGTGGCCAACTGACAAGGAGACCGCACCATGGCCTATGCCGTGACCAACCCCGCAACAGGCGAGACGGTCAAGACCTTCGACACCATCACGGACGCCGAACTCGACGGGGCGATCGCCGCGGCCGACGATGCGCACCGCACATGGTCAAAGTCGACGACGGCCGAAGAGCGCGCGGCCCTCATCCGCCGCGTTGGCGAACTCCACGTCGAGCGTCGCCAGGAGCTGGCGGAGCTCATCGTTCGCGAGATGGGCAAGCCGATCGAGCAGGCACTCGGCGAGGCAGACTTCGCCGGGGCGATCTACGGGTACTACGCCGATCACTCGGCGGGCTTCCTTCAGGATGAGCCGATCCAACTCCTGGACGGCGAGGGCTCGGCAGTCGTTCGCAGTTCGTCGCTCGGGGTGCTGCTCGGCATCATGCCGTGGAACTTCCCCTACTACCAGGTCGCCCGCTTCGCGGGACCGAACCTCATCATCGGCAACACCATCCTGCTGAAGCACGCCGCGCAATGCCCCGAGTCCGCCGCTGCACAGCAGCAGATCTTCCTGGAAGCCGGCTTCCCGCCCGGCGCATACCAGAACCTCTACGCCGGACACGACCAGATCGAGCGGATCATCGCGGATCCGCGCGTGCAGGGTGTCTCGCTTACCGGCTCCGAGCGAGCCGGCGCTCAGGTCGCCGAGATCGCCGGCCGGCACCTCAAGAAGGTCGTCCTCGAGCTCGGAGGCTCGGACCCCTTCATCCTGCTGTCGACCGACGACCTCGACGCCACCGTGCAGAACGCGGTCGACGCGCGCCTCGACAACAGCGGCCAGTCCTGCAACGCGGCCAAGCGGTTCATCGTCGCCGACGACCTGTACGAGTCCTTCCTCGAGAAGTTCACCGCGAAGCTCGCCGAGATCGAGGCGACCGACCCGAAGTCGGAAGACTCTTCACTCGGCCCGTTGTCCTCGCGCGGGGCCGCCGAGGGCCTCGACGAGCAGGTGAAGCGTGCGGTCGCCAACGGCGCGACGCTCGCGCACGGCGGCGCCCGTGACGGGGCGTACTTCCAGACGACCGTGCTGACGGACGTCGCCCCCGAGAACCCCGCCTCCAAGGAGGAGTTCTTCGGTCCCGTCGCCCAGGTCTACCGGGCGAAGGATGAGACCGAGGCTGTCCGTATCGCGAACGACACACCGTTCGGCCTCGGCTCTTACCTGTACACGACGGACGAGGCGCAGGCCAACCGTGTCGCCGACCGCATCGAGGCCGGCATGGTGTACGTGAACTGCGTGCTTGCCGATGGCGTCGAGCTGCCCTTCGGTGGCGTCAAGAACTCGGGCTGGGGCCGCGAGCTCGGCCGCCTCGGCGCCGACGAGTTCGTGAACAAGAAACTGATCCGCGCCGGCTGAGGTCGGGACGAGAGCTAGCCGATACCGAGACCAACTCTCCTCGAATCGCTAGTATCAAGTGCCCCGGAACCAAGCCGGGCTATGATTTCTGCCAGGATTTCTACCGGCCCGGACCAGGTCGGGCCGCACGCGAACATGGCGCACTGCTTCTCGATCGGGAGCCCTCGGCGAACCCGTGGGAGCCGATCGACCACGTGACCGGAGCGGTCGACGTCGTGGCCGGGAAGCTGCGCCCGGGCTTCCGGTGCGCGAGCTCCTCGGCACGGTCGAGCGGTACTACAGCGACACCGGCCTATGGGGTGACGAGTGGTGGATCGGTGGGTAGAGCTCGGGATCACTTTCCCGTCCGATTTGGGTCGGCGACTTCTACTACGACACCGCCAACGATCCCGGCGACGAGACGTTCCGTCCCGCGCAACGGGCCTCGATCCCAGGTTGGAAGAGCGCCCGGATACGTTCGACCTGCTGGCGACCCACTTCTTCCAGACCTTCCCTCAGCTCGAAGGGTTGCGATTCTCGCACCGATCGGCGGGAGCGATCGATACGTGCAGCCGCTTCAGCGTCTTCTTCGGGACCGCCCGGAACGGTCGGGTAGCGTACGCTGCTGGCTACACCTGCCTGAGCAGCGTGGGAGCCACTCGCTTCGGCGCCCGTGTGGCTCTCGACCTGGTGCACGGGAGGGACACGCAGCGGACCAGGCTGCAGATGGTGCGCAGGAACCCGATCCCGTTCTCCCCCGAGCCCTTCGATACCCGGGATCCAGCTGACCCGAAGAGCGCTGACCGGGCGGACCGACGGGGCAGGCGAGGGCACGGGCTGAAGCTGCTCGACGCGGCCGGTCTGGGGTTCACTCGTAGAGCGGGTCGTTCATCGAGCCACCGTCGCGGTCTTCGGGCTGATCCAGGAACCCGACGGTCCGCCGCATCGACCGTCGGTCTCGCGTCTAGCGTTGCCGTTGCTTCGCGTCCAGCCCGTCGACCGTCACCGGATCTCGAGGGTCACTACGTGGCCGGAGCTTCTCAGGGTCGTCGATAGGGACCGGATGGACGCGACCGGCCGAACCACCGACCATCACGCGGCCTCCGGGCGCGGCGTGCGCAGTTTCCACAACGGCCAGCGCAAGGGTTCCGAAACGAGGCGAAACGTCAGCGCTTCGGACATCGCCGACGATTCTGCCCCCGACGTTCACCGGCGCTCCATGATGGGGCGCCACTTCACCCTCCAGCGCCAGCGTCACGAACCGTCGCGGCGGATCTTGCGTCCGCTCCATCACCGCATCGCGACCGACGAAGTCGTGGCCATCAAAGTCGATGAACCGTTCCATCCCGAGGTCCAGAGGGTCGGTCTCACCGGGCACGTAGTCCTCCTCGGCGATGAGCAGACCCGCTTCGATCCGAAGCTTCTCGATGGCATCCAAGCCGATAGGCGCCGCACCTGCACCGGCGATCGCTTCCCAAAGACGCTCAGCACCGTCATCCCCATCCAGCAGGTAGAACTCGTAGCCGAGCTCACCCGTGAAGCCGGCGCGCACTAAGAGCCCCCTCACTCCCGCGATCTCGACCGGGTCCGGCAGACAACGGAACCAGCGTAGTGATCCGAAGTCCGTGCCAGACAGTTTCGCGAGCACTTCGAACGAACGAGGCCCCTGCACGGCGAGGCATGGGAGCGCTCGGCTGACATCCTCGATGTCGAGCTGCAGCCCCACGGTATGCGCGGCCATGTGAGCCGTGAAGGTCGCTCCCCCATCGTTCCCGAAAAGGTATGCCTCCTCGGGAGACAGGACGACGACCGTCGCCTCGTCAAGCATCCGGCCTTGCTCATCGAGGAGCATCCCATAGCGCACGACGCCGGACTCGGCGTCTGCGAGTCGCCGCGTGAACAGCCGGTCCAGCGCCGGGAGTGTGTCCCGCCCTGTGAGCCGGAACTTGACCAGGGCGTACGTGTCCCACAGTGCCGCGCCCCTGCGGACCGACCAGTATTCCGACTCAGGATCTCCGAATGTGGCCGTCCATAGCGTTCCGTAGTCCTCGTAGAAAGTCCCACCCAGCGCACGCTGCTTCTCGTGGAACGGGCCGACGTAGACGTCTGGCGGAATGTCCTCAATCGCGATCGGTTCCACTTGGTTCTCCCCATCTCTCATCCATCGGGAGCGAGTCCAGGCCTGGTCGCGCCGTTCCTCGGCGCGTTCACGGATCTACCCTTCGGATATCAAGCAGAACTCGTTGCTCTCAGGGTCGAGCATCACCCTGAATGCGACGTCGTATTCGTTGAGGTCGTTTTGCGCCACTCTCGCACCACCCAACGCGATGATCTGCCCGCACGCCTCCTCGATGTCGTCCACGTGCAGGTCGAGATGGATCCTGTTCTTGACTGTCTTCCGCTCAGGCACCCGCTGGAATCGAAGCACCGGAGATCCTTCGGTCTCACCCAGATCCACGTATTGCACCGGATCGCCGCCGCGCCACTGTTCCACGGCTCCGAAGATCGAAGCCCAAAAACTCGCGAGGCGCTCGGGGTCATGACAGTCGATCGTCACCGAGTCGAGTCGAGCGGCTTTCTGTCCCTCGTTCGCCATCTTCTGCCGCTCGCCTGCTCCCTTTTCGAGCCATCACCCGGCGCCGTGGCCCTTGATTCAACCCGAGCCTCGCCGCCGGAACCGGTTCCGCTTGCGATCCTTGACGATCTCGCGGACGACGTGATGGCCGGGCAGCCCGGTCACGCCACCGCCTGCGTGCGTGCCCGAGGATGCCTGATAGAGCCCGTGGATCGGCGTGCGGTAGTCCGCGTAGCCCACCGCGGGCCGCATGTGGAACAGCTGGTTCGTCGACAGCTCGCCGTGGAAGATGTTGCCTCCGATGAGGCCCCATTCGTTCTCCATCTGCCACGACCCGATGACCTGGCGGCCCACGATCGTGTCCTTGAAGCCCGGCATGAAGTCGTCGTGGATATCAACCAGCCGGTCCGCATACGCCTCGAGCTCGTCTTGGTTGCGGTCCTGCGCCCACTCATGAGGCACCCACTGCGTGAACATCGACATCACGTGCATGCCTTCGGGCGCGAGCGTTGGGTCGTAGTAACTCGGGATGCAGGTCTCCGAGAACGGCGCGGTGGAGGCCCTGCCATCGCGCGCCTCCTCGAACGCCTTCTCGAGGTACCGGATGTTGGGTGCGACCATGATCGAGGAGCCGGCGATCTCCGGATCCTCACCGTCCGGGTCGTCGCGGAAGGCAGGCATGTGCGACAGCGCCAGGTTGATCTTGACGGTCCCGCTCCGCGTCTTCCAGTTCTCGATGTCACGAACGAACTCGCCGGGCAGCTCCTCGCGGTCGATCTGCTTCAAGAACGTGATCTTCGGGTGACAGGCCGAGATGACCAACGTTGCTCGGTATTCCTCGCCTGCCCGGGTCACCGCGCCGCGCACCGCGCCGCCCTCGACCACGATGCGTTCGACCGGACTATCGACTCGGATCTCGGCGCCGAAGGACTCTGCGCTCGCCCGCAACGCGCCGGTCACGGCGCCCATGCCGCCGATGGGGTATCCCCACTCAGAGAGTGTGCCGTCGCCGAGGTCCCCGACGGCGTGATGCATCAAAACATAGGCCGTTCCCGGTTCCTCCGGTCCGGCCCATGTTCCGATGATGCCGCCGGTGGCAATGAGGGCCTTGAGCTCCGACGACTCGAACCACTCGTCGAGCAGGTCCGCAGCGCTCATCGTGAACAGCTTGGTGATGTCGGCCGCGAGGCGGGAGCTCATGCCGGAACGATGCCGAAGCGCGAAGCGCACCTGTTCCGCGAGATCTCCGAGGGTGACCGATCCCAGATCCGGCGGTGTTTCCATCAAGATCGGGCCGAGGAAGGACGCACTACGTTCGAGCCAGGCCGACCAGTCTTCGTAGGCGCCCACGTCAGCCTTCGAGAAGCAGGATAAGGTTTCGCGGAACCGGTCGCGCTTCCCTTGGTCATCGCGGATACCGCCCGAACCCGGTTGCGGAGCGTAGGAGCCTGCCATGGGCACGACCTCGTAGCCGAACGCTTCCAGACGCAGGTCGCGGACGAGCGTCTGCGGCATGAGACTCATCACGTAGGACAGGGTCGTGACCTTCACGTCGGGGTGCTCAGGGAAGGGTGAAGACGTGTCGGCGGCACCACCCGTCTTGTGCCGGGACTCGAGCACCAGAACCCTCGCCCCCATCTTGGCGAGGTACGCAGCAGCGACGAGCCCGTTGTGACCCCCCCCGACGACGATGACATCGTAGCTATCAGCCTTCATCAACCGTGTCCCTCTTGTCTCCGGAGTTGGTGGGCGGAGCAGTAGCTAGTCGCGACACAGTACGTTAGCCTGGAGTCCGAACCCGGGGACCGAAGCCCCCTTTTGGTTCGGATATCGACGACAGCAGCCCTCACGACTGCGAAGATGCGAGGATGAGACGCCCGTTCGATGAGCTCGATATCCGGATCGTCGACCTACTTCAGGTCGACGGACGGATGCCGTTCATCAAGATCGCCGAGCGGCTGGGCGTATCGGATACGACGGTTCGTGCCAGAGTCCGACGACTGACCAGACGCTTCGGCTTGAAATTCGTCGTGGACGTCGACCCAAACTCGCTCGGGCTGCTGTACCTGAACATGGGACTACGGATCCAGGGTCCCTCGCTGGGGAAGGCCGTCGAACGACTCGCGTGCCAGCAGCAGGTCGTCTTCCTTTCGCGCACCACGGGGGGATACGACCTCATGGCTGAAGTCATATGCCGCGACAACGAGGACCTGATGAGGATGCTCGACGATGTCCGTGCCATCCCCGGAATCACCCACATCGACACCTTCATCGTGCTGCGCGTCGAGAAGGAAGATTTCCGCTTCAGTCGGTTCGCCCAGACACCCAGCCCGTGAGTCATCGCCGTGGCGCCGCGGCGCGTCCGCCGACGCTCAGTTGTCGCGAGCGTGTTCAGGCCCACCGGAGCCGCTGCTCGCCAAAATGGTGCCGACTTCGACAGGAACGACGACGGTGAGGGGAAGCGCATGCCGGATACGAGATGGCTGCCCTTGACGTCGTTCGGGGGTCTTCGCGACCGCGAGCGATGGCGGCGCCGGTATGCGACGCCATCGTGCCGCCGTCTGGCCAGCCCGTCCGGTGTACTCTGCACGCTGGTCTCGCGCCAACGGAGAGTCGACGATGCATGAGCTGCAAACGAACCGGTACGACGCGATCGTCGTTGGCGGAGGGCACAACGGGCTCGTCGCCGCCGCGTACCTCGCAAAGCATGGGGCGAGGACCATCGTGCTCGAGAAGCGCCTCAAGACGGGAGGAGCGGCCGACACGAGCGAGCCGTGGCCAGACGAGCTTCCGGGCGTCAAGGTGAACACGCTCAGCCACACGATGGCGCTGATGCCGCCGTCGGTCCGACGGGACCTCCAGCTCGAGCGGTTCGGGTTCAAGCTTCTCCCGCTCGGTCACGGGTACATGCCGATGCGCGACGGCGGCTCGATCATCCAGTCCGAGAACGAGCAGACGACGCGTGACTCGATCACGAAGCTTTCGAAACGCGACGCCGACGCGTACTTCGAGTTCTTCGACTGGATCTCGCGGATCTCGAACATCCTGTGGCCGCTGCTGATGGAGACGCCGCCGCACGTCGGGTCGAAGAGGCCGCGCGACCTGTGGGACCTCGGCAAGCTCGGCTCGAAGCTCCGCAAGCACGTCGACGAGCGGACCGTCGCCGACGTCACCCGGTTGTTCACGATGAGCGTGACGGATCTCCTCGAGCGGTGGTTCGAGACGCCGCAGATGAAGGGATTCATGGGCGTGAACGGCATCATGGGCACGTGGGCCGGTCCCGACGCGCCCGGGACCGCGTACGTTCTGATGCATAACTCAGGCGGCGACATCGGCTCCGGGCAGGCCGGCATCTGGGGTTTCATGGAAGGCGGAATGGGCGCCGTGGCGGCGGCGTGCGAGGGGTCCGCGAGGTTCTTCGGTGCCGAGGTCCGAGTCAACGCCCCGGTCGCGCGCATCTCGACATCCGGCGGTCGCGTCACGGGAGTCGTCCTCGACGGCGGCGAGGAGCTGCACGCGCCGGTCGTGGTCACCGCGTGCCACCCGAAGATCACGTTCCTGCAGCAGCTCGACCGCGAGGAGCTCCCGAGCGACTTCGTTCACGACATCGAGCACTTGAAGACCCGCAGCGGCACCGCGAAGGTGAACCTCGCGATCGACCGCTTGCCGACGTTCACGGCCGATCCCGACTATGACCCGGAGATCCACGGCGGCGCGATCGAGCTGCTCGACGACATCGATCAGCTCGAGATGGCCTACCAGGAGGCGCGTGCGGGCACGGCGTCGACGCTTCCCTTCAGCGATACCGAGATCCCGACGGTGAAAGACACGACCTTGGCGCCCGAAGGCATCCACACCATGTCGATGTTCACGCAGTGGGTGCCCGCCGACTGGGCCGACGACGAGGACGACCATGCCGCCGACCTCGACGCCTACGCGGACCGGTTGATCGACCACATGGAGGCCGTGGCGCCGGGGTTCCGCAGCTCGGTGCTCGCGAAGCAGGTGATCGGCCCGAAGCAGATGCAGGAGGGCTGGGATCTGATCGGCGGGAACATCTTCCACGGGGAGCTCAGCGTCGATCAGCTGTTCCACATGCGGCCGGCCGTCGGATACGCCGACTACCGCACCCCGATCCGCGGCCTCTATCAGGCGTCGAGCGCGACCCACGCTGGCGGCGGCGTGACCGGGCTTCCTGGCCACCATTGCGTCCGCGAGATCCTGAGGGACAAGGCGATCGAGCGGAGGTAGGCGGCGGTGCTCCTTCGGGTGGGACACCCGAAGGTGCCCCACCGAAGGCGTCTCTACATCGGTCAGTCCGCGAGGTTCAGGGTAGACGGCCTTCTCCTCGAGGTAGTCATCGAGCCGTGCTTGCCGAGCTCGCGTCCGACCCCCGATTGCTTGTAGCCGCCCCACGGCATCTCGGTCGGCGCGGGCTGCGTGTCGTTGATCCACACGATGCCGGTGCGGATCGCCTGCGCGGTGCGCATCGTCTTCTTGATGTCGTTCGTCCAGATCGCCGCCGCGAGGCCGTAGTCGTTGTCGTTCGACATCGCGAGCACGTCGTCCGGCGTCTCGAACGGGATCACCGACATCACGGGCCCGAAGATCTCCTCGCGTGCGATGCCTGCGCCGTTGTCGATTTAGCTGTAGCAGATGATGCTGCGAGCGACCTCACCGCGCCCCATCGCAGCGAAAGCGTCGTTGACCTCTTCTAAGCCGATCCGCTGGCTGACGAGCGCCTCGAGGTCGATCTTGCCAGCCATGGACAAGTCGATGATCCGCTGGAAATCGAGCGGCGGCCGTGCCGAGCCGTAATTGCAGCCGATCAAGCGCTTCTCCCTATCCGACATGACTTGCGGATCGAACGATGCCTTGACCCCTTCTGCCGCCTGCCCGACGACGACGGCTGTTCCACCGGGCGCCAGCGCCTCGTACGCCGATTCGATCGTCGATGCGAGACCGATCGCTTCGAAGGCGTAATCGACACCCCGCCCGTGGGTCAGCTGACGCACGACGTCCGACATGTCCTGACGGCGGCTGTTCACCACTTCGGTCGCACCGACCCGCTCCGCAAGCGCGAGCTTCGAGTCGACGACGTCCACCGCGATGATCGGATGAGCGGAGACGAGGGCAGCACCCATGACGATAGAGAGCCCGACGCCGCCACAACCGATCACCACAACGCTGCTTCCCGGTTCCACCGAGGCGGTGTTGATCGCCGCTCCGATCCCCGTGGTGACCGCACAGCCAACGATCGAAGCTAGGTCGAGTGGTACATCCTTCGCGATCACGACCGAGCCCGTCTCAGGAACGACGGCGTACTCTGCGAACGAACCAACCGAGAGGTAGGCGTGGACGTTCTCTTCGCCGCGGCGGATGCGCGTGGTTCCGTCGAAGAGCACGCTTTCGTAAGTTGTTTTTGCCGCGACTTCACAGAGGCTAGGTCGTCCACGCAAACAGTAGGAACATCGTCCGCAGTAAGGCGTCCACGAAAGGATCACGTGGTCCCCGGGGACGACACCGGTCACGCCGTCACCGACCGCCTCTACCATGCCGGCGCCTTCATGACCAAGGACGATCGGCGTCGGCGATGCCCATTCGCCGAGCACGACGTGGTAGTCGCTGTGGCACACGCCGCTAGCCGCCAACTTGACGAGAATCTCGCCCGCGTGAGGCTGATCGATCTCGAGGTGTTCGATCGCGAGCTGGCGCCCCGGTGCATCGAAGATGGCTGCCTTCATGCTTCTCATCTGTTCCTCCGATCGATCGACGGTGGGCGTTCCGTTGCCAAGAACGCATGGGGAGCGGCTAGTTCGACGGCAACCCGAGCCTCAGCGCGGTCGCGACGATCATGCTCTCCGCGTCCCTCCTAGCAATCACGATGGCGATCCTCGTGCAGCGGGTCTTTATCCAGCGGCCGGAAGGCGGCAGACGCTGGCGGTCGAGGACTTCGCGCGGTTCGAGATCTGAACCGCGATGTTCGCGGTGGGCCGACCTGCTCGATGGAGCCGTTCGACATCACCGCAATGCGGTCCGAAATCGTCAGCGCTTCTTCCTGGTCGTGCGGCACGTAGATGAACGTTGATGCCGACCTCCTCCTGAATCGTCTTCGGCTCGATTTGGGGGCCTTGCGCAGCTTCGCGTCGAGGGCGCCGAGGAGTTTCGTCGAGCAGGAGCGCACCGCGGGATGGAGCATCAGCGCACGGGCGAGCGCGACGCGCTGCTGCTGCCCGCCGGAAAGCTGGTTCGGGCGCCGCGCCTCGAACCCCGGTCAGGCGCACGAGCTCGAGCGCGTGGCCGACGCGCTCGCTCTGTTCGGCCTTCGAGACGTCGCGGTATTTCAGCCCGAACGCGACGTTCTTCTCGACCGAGAGGTGCGGGAAGAGCGCGTAGTTCTGGAACACCGTGTTCACGTTCAGCTTGTGCGTGCTCGCCCCCCGCTTGTGAGAACGGCGAAGGGCATCGCCGACACGACGGCCCGCGCTCGGGTCCCAGCGGCCAATACCGGGCTTCGGAGCCAAGGTCCTCGTCGATGCGTCGATGCGGAACTTGGACCGACTGGCGCTTTCCTCCGCGTCCGGACGCCTACCACTAAGGCCTGCGCGATACAGCCAATGAGTGACCTCCCGAGTTGCGCTACGCGTGACTCGGGAGAAACTCTCTACCGTTCGGTGGCGTCACACCATCCCAGATGAGATTCGAACCTTCGGGCGGCGTCACACTGAGCACGTGCGTGCTGTAGAAGCCGGCAGGGCACGCTCGCTTGCCCGGGGTTTCGCCATCGTGTTTGCCTGCGCCTATGCAGCAGAACCAGCTGGTCACCCCGGTGCCACTGGGATCCGCGCATCCGGCGCCGTGGTTCTTGCCGTCGCTCTTCGTCGTTGTCGACGTGGGCATCTGATAGACGTAGGGCTCCGCTCCATCGTGGCGGTCGTAGGAGTTCGCGAACGTCACCGTGGCCCCGATAACCCCGTTGCCCGCCTCATCCTCGACATGGAGCTCCACGTGGATGTGATCCTGATGCCCACCGCCCAGGAACCAATCGACACAGGTCACCGACATCGAGGTCGCATCTCCCGAGCCCCCGTTCGGAGCGGCAGAAACCGTTCCCGGTACCCAGAGCAAGAGTGAGAACACCACCAAGCCAACTCGGACGGAGCGAGTCGCCTTCATCGCCTACTCCCTTCCATGACGGGGCCAGATGTGGCTGCGCACTTCACCGAGCCACGCCATCGCAGCCGCCCCGAACTCGTTGCCGCGAGGATGGACACATCGCATGTTCGACACAACCTACTGCAGGCGTCGGGTCACGTCCCACCCGAATCGCTCCGCCGGATCTCGGCGTGCCGTACCCGAGCGGGGTACCTCCGCGCCTTCAGGTGCGACCTGTTCCTGTCCGCCGATCCACCGGACGCCCAAAAGGCGTTCAAGCAGGGAGTTCCCTCATCGCTGGTACTCGATCCACCGGAACGTCGCGACGCTTCGGCCGAGGAGGACACGAAGGTGATCAGGTTGGGGCGCTACCTCCTCTTGCGGCGACCTTCCCCTTCCCCTCCTGGATTGAGTGGCGGACGACGATCCGTGGCCGAAACTTCGATGCTGCCGGAGAGAGAGCGCTGAGTGCCCGTCGATCCGGCCGTCGCTGACCGAGCCGTCAACCGGTATCCTCCCGGGGTTCGCGAGCGCGGAGGAGTGATTGATGGACCGTGAGGAGATGCTGGGACGCGAGGACGAGGCGTGGCGGCGGTTCGCGGAGATCGTTCGCGCCGTCCCCGCCGACCGCCGGGATGTCGAGGGTGTCGTCCCGGGCTGGACCGTCCACGATCTGGTGTGGCACGTCGGCTACTGGGCGGGCTACGCCGCCGACGTGATCGAACGGGACCGGGCCGGTGACACCGACCTGGAGCCGGCGGACTCAGAGCTCGAGGAGGCGGAGATCCTCGCCACGGGTCGCGGCATGAGCTGGGACGAGGTTGTCGGGCGCGCGGAGCAGGGGCACGCACGAGTGCGGGCCGCCTTCTCGTCGTCGCCCGATCCCGGCGACACCGCCGTCGAATGGTTCCGGGACGACACGTTCGACCATTACGACGAGCACACGGCCGAGATCAGCGCGTTCGTCGCCTGAAGGTGTCGCCTGCGCACACCCGCAGAGCTCCTCAACCTAGCCGCTGACACCCGCGTCGACACCGAGACAGGTGAGGTGATTCCCGTCCGCTACGAAGGTGACGCGGGACTGCACTTCGAGGGAACGGGCGAGGCGGTTTGGGGAACAAAGTTCGTAATGGTGGCGACCCGCGCCCCGATCGGTCGGATCATCCTGGATGTAGATCGAGCCCCGGAACCTGGATCCGAAGCAGCGACGGCCGTCGGTTGTTTCGAGCGGCTAGCCTCCCACGTGCCAGGTGCACAGGCCATCGTCTATGACACTGCCCTTCGAGGGGTCCACCACCAGAAGATCCTCAGGGAACTCGGCATTGTGCCGGTCAACATGGTCGCTGCAGCGGAGACGTGGGGCTCACGGAGCCTCAAGCGCAAGATCAAGCGACGCGAGAAGACGGTCCACGTTGAGGACAAGATGGTGAAGCTCGCAGACGGAAGCTCGACGACGCTTCGCCTCTTCGCGAAGGCTGGCGCGATTGGGCTCCTGCGCGCCACGGAGGCGGGCGAGCAGGTCTTCCAAGCGCTGACGCGCATCCGAACCCATCGAAACCTCGACAAGAACGGCCTCTACCGCTGGTACAACGATTACCGACTCCCCGAGCACCTCGGCGAGGGTCAGGTCACGGTCCGGCTTCACCAAAACGACGAAGACCGGGACCGCAGATTCAATCGGACCGAGAACGTCCGTCCGATCCCTCCATCGGATCCAGACTTCCCGCGCCTCTACGGCCGACGCAACGACGCCGAGTCGCTGAACAGGGGTTTGGAGGACACACTCTACCTCGGGCGAGCACACAGCTTGGGCTGGCGACGCCAGCAGGTCGAAATCCTGGGCTGGGCGCTCATGGTCAACGCCCTGACACTCGCGCGCCACGCGGCTGCCGGCGGCGTCCCAGCCGCCGCATAGGCACCCCACCCCCGAGAACGCCTAGTCTCCTTCAGCACATCCAAGGCGCACAGCTCAGCGCATCCGAACGTTACCGCGACCCGACCCTCCCGAGTCGCTACAATCAGAATCCCCGGTAGATGGCTTGGTGAGGATTTCTTCCACCAATTCAACCGGTCCGGGGCCAGGTTGGCCAGGTGGCCAAGGCCAGGGCCAGGGCCAGGGGGCCAGGGGCCAGGCCGCCCGCCCATCCCCTGCTCGTAACGGACCCTGCTCGTAACGGATTTCGCCGATTCGGTAACGCCTCAGGCGCAAACCAACGTCCTTCGAAAGACCTCCCTGCGTGTGGCCGCGAGCGAACCGCAGTGGAAATGGCGGATACTCTTCGGGGCAAACAGCCTCGTCAGGTCACGTTCTCGCAGTCGGACGCGACCGTGTCCAGACTCAAGTCTGCCTGAACCTCATCGGTGCCGCCGCCGCACTTCACCTTGTCGGCCACTCCGTCCTCAGCGTCGATCGAATCCCCGCCGCCGCCGCCCGAGAACGAGTCCCTGCCACCTGCACCGGTGAGCTGGTCGGCACCGTTGCCGCCGGTGAGTACGTTGGCCTTCGCGTTCCCGAGGAGGATGTCGGCACCGCTGCCCGTCGTGATCTTCTCGACGTCCGCAGCGAGATCGTCGCCCTCCCCGCTCTGACCGTCGTCGGCCGTCCCGTTAAGTGAAGCTGCGACCGGCGCCGTGCGAGCAGCGTAGGACACGAGATCCTTCCCGGCGCCACCGGCGAAGCTGTCCGCACCCATGCCGCCGTCCATGGTGTCTGCGCCCTTGCCACCGTCCATGGTGTCAGCCCCGCCCGATCCCATGAGCGAGTCGTTGCCGCCTCCGCCCGTCAGCGCGTTGTCCCCCGAGTTTCCGACGATGACGTCGGCGCCCGATCCACCGACGACCGACTCCACGTCCGCGCCGACCGTGTCGTTCTCACCTGCTTCTCCATCGCCCGCCACGCCGTCCAGGGTCACGTCGAGAGGTCCGGAGCGCGACGAGTAGTCCGCAGCGTCGACGCCGCCGCCGCCTGTCAGCCCATCGGATCCGAGCCCTCCGTCGAGCGCGTCGTCGCCATCCCCTCCGGTCAGCTCATCGGATCCGAGCCCTCCGTCGAGCGTGTCGTCGCCACTGCCTCCCGTCAGCTGGTCTTCGCCCGATCCCCCCACCACCCGCTCGATATCCGCCTGTACGTTGTCGTTCTCGCCTGCCTCCCCGTCGTTGGCGCCCGCCCCGATCGTGATCGCCAGATCGGTCGAGCGCAGCGAGTAGTCCGCCGTGTCGAACCCCGCACCACCGATCAGTGAGTCGGCCGCGCCTCCTCCGTCGAGCCTGTCGTCCGCATCGCCTCCGACCAGCGTGTCGACCCCTCCGGCGCCCTCGAGTCGATCCTCGCCGGGCCCTCCACTTAGAGCGTTGGCAGCGTCGTCGCCGATCAGCGAGTCGTCACTCGACCCGCCGATCGCCCCTTCCACGTCGGGGCCGATGTCGTCGTTCTCGCCGGCCTCCCCGTCGTTGGGGACTCCGTCAAGCCGGACCTCGATGGACTGCGTTCGGCCCACATAGCTCGCGGTATCGGCACCGGAACCGCCGACCAATCGGTCCGCGCCCGGACCTCCATCCAGCGTGTCGTTGCTCGATCCACCGTCGAGGATGTCGTCAGCGCCCATCCCGAGCAGCGTGTCGTTGCCACCCCCACCCAACAGAGTGTCGGCCTGCTCGCTTCCCTGGAGCGTGTCGTTTCGCACCGACCCGATCACGACCTCGATGTTGGAGCGGACGTTGTCGCCTTCGCCCGACTCCCCATCGTTCGCTGCATCGTCGATCGAAACGTTGAGACCCAACGGGGAGCCGGCGAATTCATGCTCGGAGTAGTCGGCGGTGTCGATGCCGCCTCCGCCGTTGAAGAGATCTCCTCCCGGGCCACCTACCTCCATGTCGTCCCCTCCGAGACCGTTCAACGTGTCCCCTCCCGGGCCGCCCATGAGCTCGTTCGGTCCCGCGTCCCCGGTCAGCGTGTCTGTATTCGACCCGCCACGAAGGGCTTCGGCGTCGGAGAAAACATCGTTCTCGGCCGCGGATCCGCCGGTTCCCGCGGACAGGCTGGCCTCGACGGCAGAGGAGTGATCGGCGTAGGACACAACGTCGACCCCCCCGCCGCCCGCGAGCGCATCGTTGCCGGCCCCGCCCGTGAGGACATTGTCCGCGCCGTCCCCGGTCAGTGCGTCTCCTCCTGCACCGCCGATGAGGTTCTCGACGTCGGGCGATATCGTGTCGCCCTCGGCCCCTCCTCCTTCCCCGTCGTTCGCCGCGCCGTCCAGTGAAAGATCGACAGCTGCACTCCGGCTCGAGTAATCGGCGGTGTCCTCGTCTGCTCCGCCCTCCAGGACGTCCGTACCCCACCCTCCGTCGAGGACGTCCGCGCCTCCGTTGCCCGAGAGTCGATTGGCGTCTGCGTCACCGATCAGGTGGTCAGGTCCGTCGCTCCCGAGGATGTCTTCGACGTCGGGATCGACGTTGTCGCCTTCGCCCGTTTCGAAGCCGTCGTTGGCCACACCATCCAGCGAGATCTCCAGCCCGATGTCGTTCGGGGAGACGAGGTGGTCTGCGTAGCTGGCAACGTCGTGACCGATGCCCCCGACGATCGTGTCGACGTCGTTGCCGAGGAAGCCGGACCCCCTGCCACCGTTCAGGGTGTCGTCCCCGGCCCCGCCGTTCACCGTGTCGTTCCCGTCGCCTCCCCTCAGATCGTCGTTCCCGTCACCGCCGACGATGATGTCCAAGCCGCCGCCACCCTCGATGGAGTTCGAGTCACCATCGCCTGTGATCGTGTCGTTGTTGACACCTCCGACGATGTTCTCGATATCTGTCCCGACGTTCTGGTTCTGCCCGGCCGCCCCGTCGTTCGCAACTCCGTCGATCGTGATCGACAGCGGCCCATAGTTCGCGGAGAACGTGAGGAACTCGACCTCATCGATGCCGGTGCCACCGTTGTAGACCATGCCGCTGCCCTGGCCGATGAACGAATCGTCTCCCGGCCCTCCGTTGGAGATCGCTCCATCGTGGAACGGATTGAAAGAGTCGTTCCCGATCCCCCCGTTCATCTCCCGCGCGCCTCCGAGGAAGTCGTTCCCCGAGCCCGTGTCGAGTCGCTCGAAACCCACGCAACTGTCGAACTCTTCGCTGACCGGGCTCCCCGGGTCGTCATCCTCGATCCCGCCGCAGTCGGTCGTGCCGAGTTGAGCAGAGACATCCGTGGTCCGCTGGGTGTAGTCGAGCGTGTCGGATCCATTCCCGCCAGAGAGAGAATCGGGAAGGGGCCCGCCCTTGATCACGTTGTCGGCTGCGCCTCCGGCGATCGTGTCGGCGCCCGCTCCACCGATCAGGACCTCAACGGTGTCGCGCACATTGTCGCCCTCCCCGGGTGCTCCGTCGTCGGCCACCTCGTTCTGGCTGATCGACACACCGGCTGTCCGGGATGCGTAGTCGACGGTGTCGGTGTCGTCGCCGCCGTTCATGGCATCCGCTCCGGGCCCACCGATCAGGTCGTCGTTGCCGGCGCCCGTGCTCAACGTGTCATCGCCGGCCTTCCCGTCGAACCGGTTCGCACTGGGGGATCCGATGAACGTGTCGTTCCCGCTTCCCCCGAGCAGATCCTCAACGTCGGTCCCGACGTTGTCGCCCTCTGCGCCCAGGTTCTCCCCGTCGTTGGCGATCCCATTGATGACAACCGCCACGGCATTGGTTCGAGACGAGTAGTCGACGGTGTCACCGCCGGGACACACGGCGCACGGGATGATGAGGGAGTGTGCCCCTCCGTTCATCGCGTCCGCCCCGACGCCACCGTCTAGCGTGTCGGGCTGGTCGCCCCCGTTCAGCGTGTCGTTTCCCCCGCCCCCCTCGAGCGAGTCGGCACCACCGACTCCGTTGAGGGTGTCGTTGCCGAGCTTGCCGTCGAGGACGTTGGCGTCCGCATCTGCCGTAACGACGTCGTTGCCGTCGCCCCCGATGAAGTTCTCCACGTCGGGTTGCACGTTGTCACCCTCGCCACTCGCTCCATCGTTGGCCACACCGTCGTAACTGACCGTGGTGGAGACGTTGTGACCCTGGTAGGAGGCTGTGTCGACGCCCGCGCCGCCGTTGTAGATGTCGGCGCCCAGCCGGCCGCGCAGGGAGTCGTCCCCGTCCTCTCCGTTGAGGGTGCCGGTTCCGTTGCCTGAGATGAGCGTGTCGTTCCCGGTCCCACCGTTGATCGTGGTTGTGAGCGCCGGCTCGCTCTGGACGAAGTCGTTTCCGTCGTTGAGATTGATGACGATAGAGGTGACAGTTGCCGTGCAGTTCGCCTGGTTGGCGGTGACCTGGACGCACCCGCTGCCAGCCACGACGGGAGCGTCGTCGAAGATCGAGTAGGTGCTGCCGGCGACCGTGATGACCACGGCGTTGGTCTCGCCTGCCGGCGCCGTGTAGACGAGCCTGCTTCCGCGAGTCACCTGGACCGAGGCCGTTCCCGCGCCCGCGGGAGCGGGCGTAGCAAGCAGCCACGCGGTGGCCGCCGCGACGACGATCAGGAGGATCCAGCGGACGCGCAAGGGGGCTGCTCCTTTCCTCGATACCGGTGAGCGGCGTAGGCTGACCCCGGCCGGGGTCCGCAGGTCTGTTTATGACGGACGCATCCTTATACACGCAGGCCGAGGCTGCTGCCTAGGTGCCGAACGTCGGGAATCACAGCCGAGCCTGCGTGGCTAGGCCGCGAGGGGGTCGTGGATTGTGGGTTCGGATCGCAGTCAGGACGTGGAAGAGAGGGAAGCGCCAGGATGGTCTTCGCGGTGACGGACAGCAACGCAGGGCTGTCCCGAACGCACCCTTCCGGCCAGGTTGGCGTTGCCAAGGCCATACCCGCCTCCACTCGCTACACTCAAACGCGCTGGTGCTGACCTCGGTGGCGATTTCTGCCAGGTTTTCTACCGGCCCGGGCCAGGTAGCTCAGTTGGCAGAGCACGCGGCTGAAAACCGCGGTGTCGGCAGTTCGATTCTGCCCCTGGCCACCAGCTAGTTGAATTGCTCGCGGCTGCGGACCTCGGCCCAGCGGCCGAGCACGCTCTGGTACTGGTCCGCCGCCCGCGGGTACTCGCCGGCGGCGAGGGTCGTCATCGCCTCGTGGATCTCCCGGGCGCTGTGGTCGTCGTCCAGCTCGTCCCACGTCATCAGGTCGCACAGCCCGTCGTAGTCCAGCTCGAGCAGCGAGCGCGGGTCGAACTGGGTCAGCCACTCGTGCAGTTCGAGCACGTTGTCGGCGATCGGTCCGAGCTCGGCGCGGCGCAGCACGGGATAGGCGTCCTGCGCCCGGCGCGTCGCCTTGCGTTGGAGCGTCGCGTACCGCAGGTACCACCCGCCCTCCGGACGTTCGACGAGACGCTTCTCCTCGTCTCGGAACAGCAGGAACCACCGCACCGGCACGTGCCACGGACTCTCGTGGATGAACGACACCGCGTCCGGATTGCGGCGGCGCATCCGCGCCAGTTCCTTCGACGCCCGCTTCGCCTCGGCGGCGGGAACGAACTGGTCGGCCAGCTCGATCGGCTTGGCCTCTCGGAACCCGAGCAGTCCGGCGAGCACGCGAAGACGCGTTCGCCACGGGCACACGTACCACTCGCCGTCGACCACGCGCAGGTCGGCATGCTCTCCGCCCGCCGGCGCCAGCACGCCGAGTCGCCCAGTGGTCACGCGCTGGACGTAGCGGGTCGGGACCGAGGCGGGCAGGCCGCCCTCGTCGATGTAGCGCTCCCACCGTCGGCGTTCCTCCGGTCGGAACGCCTCAAGGGGCTGGAACAGCCGCAAGTAGCCGGTGGGCACCATCGCCCGGTCAGTGTAGACGCAGCCCCCGGCGCGGCTCCAGTGGGGCCCTCGGTATGCTCTCGCCACCGCGGCGAGGGAGGGCAGAGCACTGGCGCGCACGATCCACGACGGCTCCCACCCGCTGCGACTCGTCGCTCCCGACGGTTCGCGCACCGGCGAGGGCGAGATCGACGTCGCGCCCGATGACCAGCGCGCGTTGCTGCGATGGATGGTCCTGGCCCGCCGGCTCGACGCCGAGTGCATCACGTTGGCCAACGAGGGCGAGCTGATCACCTACCCCGGGTTCGAGGGTCAGGAGGGCGCGCAGGTCGGTGCCGCCTTCGCTCTCGGGACCGACGACATCGTGTTCCCGACGTTCCGCGAGCTCGCGATGGCGATCGTGCGCGGCGTCGACCCGGTCGCGTACCTGCGCTATCACCGGGGAACGTGGCACGGCGCGCCCTACGACCCGATCGTGTCGGGGTTCGCGCCGATCTGCGTCCCGACGGGAACGCAACTGCCGCACGCGGTCGGATGGGCGCTCGGCGCCAAGCTCGACGGCAGCGACGCCGTCGCGATCGGCTGCATCGGCGACGGAGCGACCTCGGAGGGCGACTTCCACGAGGCGGCGAACCTGGCCGCCGTCTGGGACGCGCCGCTCGTGATCCTGTGCCAGAACAACGGGTGGGCGATCACGACGCCGCTCGCGGAGCAGCTCCGGGGGGAGATCGTGCGGCGCGCCGACGGCTACGGGTTTCCGGGGATCCGCGTCGACGGCAATGACGTGCTCGCCGTGCACCAGGTGACACGAGACGCCGTGCGGCGTGCCCGCGGCGGGGACGGACCGACCTTGATCGAGGCGATCACCTACCGGATCGGCCCGCACTCGACGAACGACGACGCGAGCCGCTACCGGGACGCGCGCGAGGTCGAGCTCGCGCGGGAGCTCGATCCGATCACGCGGTTCCGCGCGTTCCTGCTGGCAGAGCGGGTGGCGGACGAGGGGTTCGTCCTCGCCTGCGAGCGGGAGGCCGAGGCGCTCGCGATGCGGGTCCGCGAGGCGCTCGTCGCGACACCGCCGCCGCCGGTCGACGACCTGTTCGCGTTCGTCTACGTGGAGCCCCCCTCGTCGTTCGAGGCGCAGCGACGGGAGGCCACGCGTCAGGCCGGGGAGCCGCCCCGTGCCTGAGGTCACGATGGTCCAGGCGCTCAACGCGGCGATGCGCGACGCGCTGGCCGCCGACGACATGGTGCTGGTCTACGGGGAGGACGTCGGTGCCGCGGGTGGCATCTTCGGCGTCACCGCGGGGCTGCAGGACGAGTTCGGACGCGAGCGCGTGTTCGACGTTCCGGTCTCCGAGGCCGGGTTCGTCGGTGCTGCGATCGGGCTGGCCCTGCGCGGCTACCGTCCGGTCGTCGAGCTGCAGTTCGACGGGTTCGCCCACCCCGCGCTCGAGCAGATCCTGTCGCACGTCGCGAAGTATCGGAACCGGATCCGCGGTGTCGCCGACATGCCGATCGTGCTGCGGATGCCGGCCTTCGGCGGTCTCGGGGGCAAGGAGCACCACGGCGAGAGCCCCGAGTCGATCTACGCGAGCACGCCGGGACTCAAGGTCGTCGTCCCGTCGTCGGCGCTCGACGCCTATCGGCTGCTGCGCCTGGCGATCGAGGACCCCGACCCGGTCGTCGTGCTCGAGCCGAAGGCGAGCTACCGCTCGAGCGAGTCCGGGGAGCTGACGACCGCCGGTCCGGCGATCGGCGCGGCACGAGAGCTGCGCGCCGGCGCGGACGTCGCGATCGTTGCATACGGCGCGATGACCCAGCGGGCGCTCGAGGCCGCCGACCGACTCGCCGAGACCGGGGTCGAGGCACACGTGCTCGACCTGCGTTCGCTCGCGCCGCTCGATGTCGAGGCGATCGTGGGCGCCGCGCGGACGACGCACCGGGTCGTCGTCGTGCACGAGGCGCCCCGCACCCTCGGGATCGGCGCCGAGATCGCGGCACTCGTGCAGGAGCACGCGTTCGACGAGCTCCTCGCCCCGGTTCGGCGCGTCACCGGCTGGGACACCCCGTATCCTCCGGGACAGCTGGAGCAGGCCTGGCTGCCCGGCGTCGACCGGATCTGCGCCGCCGTGCAGGAGGTACTCGCGTGAAGATCGTCTCGCTGCTGCCCTCGGCCACCGAGATCGTCTACGCGCTGGAGCTGGGCGACGAGCTCGTCGGCGTCACCGACGAGTGCGACTTCCCCGCCGAGGCGACGACCAAGCCCGTGGTGTCCCGGACGGCGCTGCCCCAGGACCGTCCGCTGTCGCCGGGCCGCGTCGATGCCGCCGTTCGTGAGCGGATGGCGGCCAAGCAGCCCCTGTACGTGCTCGACCGCGAACTGCTCGCGCGCGAACAGCCGGACGTGATCCTGACCCAGGATCTGTGCCGCGTGTGCGCCGTCCCGACCGGGCAGGTCCAGCGAGCCCTCGACGAGCTCGGACTGCCCGACGCCCAGGTCGTGTCGCTCGACCCGCAGTCCTTGGGCGAGGCGATCGGTCAGCTCGAGATCGTGGGCACGCTCCTCGACCGGGAGGAACGGGCGAAGGAGCTGGCCGAAGGTCTCCGCGAGCGGGTCGAGACGATCAAGCGGCGAGCGCTGCGCCTGCCGACCGTTCGGATGTTCGCCCTCGAGTGGTCCGATCCCCCGATGGTGGGCGGTCACTGGATCCCCGAGCTGATCGAGCTGGCGGGCGCCACGAACCTGCTCAACGAGAAAGGGCAGCGATCGAAGGAGGTCACCTGGCGCGAGATCGCCGATGCGATGCCGGAGATCGTCGTGTTCATGCCGTGCGGCTACTACCTCGAGGAGGCCGAGGAGGAAGCCCCTCGGCTGCTGTCCAACCCCGACTTCGCCGACACGAACGCGGCGCGCGAAGGCGCGATATACGCGACCGACGCGACCTCCTACTTCTCCCGCCCGGGCCCGCGCCTGGTGGACGGGTTGGAGATCCTCGCCTGGGCCGGCCACCCCGACGACTTCCCGGAGCCGCCGCCCGGACGCATCTCGCGGGCCGGGCGCTGACCCGTCCGGTATCCTCGCGGCGCCATGGCTTCCTCAACGAGCAACCGCGTCGCGACCACCGATGTCGGCAAGCGCGTCTCGTTCCAGTACGAGCTGCCGAACGGGTACATCACCGAGGTGGTCGGCACCTTCGAGTACTACGACGATGACGCACAGACCTACCTCGTGCGCACGAAGGCCGGCGAGCTCGCCCGGGTTCCGCTCCGCGGCGTGCGCCACGGCAAGGTCGTCCCCGCCAGCCCGTAAGGAGCGTCCCGACATGTCCGAACGAGAACTGCCCACCGCCCTGATCCGGCTTCGCCTCGGCCAGGAGGACGCTCACTACGGTGGCAATCTCGTCGCCGGCGCGACGCAGCTGCAGCTGATCGGCGATCTGATCACCGAGCTGGCGATCAAGTTCGACGGCGACGAGGGACTGTTCCGCGCCTACGACTCGGTCGAGTTCCTGGCGCCGTTGTACGCGGGGGACTTCATCGAGGCGAAGGGCCGCATCGTGAAGGTCGGCACGACGAGCCGCACGTGCGCGTTCGAGGTGTGGAAGGTGGCACAGGCGCGCACCGACATCTCCGAGTCCGCCGCCGAGATGCTCGCGGAGCCCGTGCTCACATGCAGAGCGACCGGCACCACGGTCGTTCCCACCGACCACCAGCGCTACGGGCACTGATCGACACCGGCCGGCGCCGGATCAGCTGGCTCGTTCGAGCTCGTGCAGCACGCCGATCAGATCGTCGACGTTGAAAGGCTTCGGCACGAAGGCGTCCGCTCCGAGCTCCGCAGCCTTCGCGCGATCGCGGAGGCTCGCGAGGGCGGAGACGACGACGACCCGCGGACGCTGATCCTCGGGAAGCTGTCGGAGCTCCTCGAGCACGCTCCAGCCGTCCATCGTCGGCATCATGATGTCGAGCACGAGCAGGTGCGGGTGGTTCTCCGCGATCGCGCTCATCGCCGCGCGTCCGTCCCGGGCCGAGAACGTCTCGTAGCCCTCGGCCTCGAGGGAGAACTGCAGCACCCACACCACTTGGGGCTCGTCGTCGACGACGAGCACGCTGTGGGAGGCGGGAGGAGCCTGCCGGGTCGCGTCCATGTCCCTACTAACTACGGCCGGGAACCGCCTGCGGATAATCGGCCGTTGGGACGGTTTCGTTCCTGGCGGTGGCCCTAGCACCTGGGACTTTCGTCCGAGACCCCGGGGGATGCGGTGACTACCTAGCCCGGATACCTGCGCAGGCCGGGGACTACGTGTACCGCGCGCCGGAGCCGGGCACGACCCGGCCGATCGTGGACGCCGGTACCCCCTTCGCGCGCGCGAGGCCGGCGACACGATCGGCGTCCTCGGGCGCGACCACGAGGATCATGCCGACACCCATGTTGAAGGTGGCTCGCATGTCGTCGGCCGACGCCTCGGCGGCGCGACGGACGAGATCGAAGATCGGCGGCGGCGACCACGCCGTCTCGTCGACCTGGGCACCGAGCCCGTCGGGAAACACCCGCGGCAGGTTCTCTTCGATGCCTCCCCCGGTGACGTGCGCCGCCGCGCGGAGCAGTCCCCCATGCGCCAGGTCGAGCACCAGCGGAGCGTAGATCGTCGTGGGCTCGAGGAGCTCGTCGACCAGCGGACGATCGAGCCCCTCGGGAGTCTCGTCGAGCAGGAACGTTCCCGACTCGAGCATCGCGCGGCGGACCAACGAGTAACCATTGGAGTGCAGTCCGCTCGAGGCCAGGCCGACCAGCGCGTCACCCTCCCGGACCCGGTGCGCCCCGAGGAGCTCGTCCTCCCGGACGATCCCGACGCAGAAGCCCGCGAGGTCGAACGCGTTGGGTTCCATCGTTCCGGGATGCTCCGCGGTCTCGCCCCCGAGCAGCGCGCAGTTGGCGCGGCGACAGCCCTCCGCGACGCCGGCCACGATCGCCGCGACGCGTTCGGGATCGACCGCCCCGACCGCGAGGTAGTCCAGGAACAGCAACGGCTCCGCCCCGGTGCACACGACGTCGTCCGCGCACATCGCCACGAGGTCGATGCCGACCGTGCCGAGCCGTCCGGCCTGCCGGGCGATCTCGAGCTTCGTCCCGACGCCGTCGGTACCGGCGGCGAGCAAGCGTCCGTCGCCGAGGTCCATCAGCCCCGCGAACCCCTTCAGGTCCTCGCGCATCTCCGGCCGGCGTGCGGCACGGGCGAGGTCTCCGATCAACGCGACGGCCTTCGCCCCCGCGTCGAGATCCACCCCGGCCCGCGCGTACGCGTCGCTCATCGCGCCGGGAACCCCCGGAGGCTCACTCGACGCCGGCGTCGGCCGGCTCGGGCTGCGACGGCAGCGAGAGCTGCTCCTCGAGCAGGAACTTCCCCGCCCCTTCCGGGATCGGGATCGCGTACTCGCCGTCGAAGCACGCCCGGCAGAAGTCCTCCTTGCGGCCGCCGGTCGCCTCGACCATCCCGTCCAGAGAGAGATACCCGAGGGTGTCGGCCCCGACGAACGAGCGGATCTCGTCGACGTCGAGGTCCGACGCGACGAGCTCCTGACGCGTGGAGAAGTCGATCCCGTAGAAGCACGGCCACTTGATCGGCGGGCAGGTGATGCGGGTGTGGACCTCCGTGGCGCCGGCCTCGCGCAACGCCTGGACGATCTGCCGCGTCGTGGTCCCGCGAACGATCGAGTCGTCCACGACGACGAGCCGCTTGCCCCGCACCGCGTCGGGCATCACGTTGAGCTTGAGTTTCACCCCGCGCTCGCGCAGCGACTGGGAGGGCTGGATGAAGGTGCGCCCCACGTAGCGGTTCTTCATCAGGCCCTCGCCGTAGGGAAGTCCCGAGACCTCGGCGAAGCCCTGCGCGGCGGCATGCCCCGTGTCGGGCACCGGGATCACGAGGTCGGCCTCGGCAGGCGCCTCCACCGCCAGGCGGCGGCCCATCTCGCGCCGCGCCTCGAGCACGAGCGTGTCGCCGATCCGCGAGTCGGGCCGTGCGAGGTAGACGTACTCGAAGATGCACAGCGCCTTGCGCGGCGACGCCGCGAACCGCTCGGAGTGGATCCCCCGGTCGTCGATCCGGATCAGCTCTCCGGGCTCGACGTCGCGGACGAGGGTCGCCCCGACGATGTCGAGCGCGCAGGTCTCCGACGCGACGCAGAACCCGCTCGCCAGACGGCCGATCGACAGCGGACGCACACCCCAGGGATCCCGCGCCGCGTAGATGCTCCGCTCGTCCATCAGCACGAACGAGAACGCCCCCTGGAGCGTCGGCAGCACATCCATCGCGGCGTCGCCCAGCCCGCCGCCGTTCATCCGGCGAGCGAGCAGCGTCGCTACGAGGTCGGAGTCGGTGCTCGCCCGACCCTTCGAGCCGACGCGCTCGGCGAGCTCGGCGGTGTTCACGAGGTTGCCGTTGTGGCCGAGTGCGAGTGTGTGCGTTCCATCGGTCTTGAACGCGGGCTGGGCGTTCTCCCACGTCGTCGATCCCGTGGTGGAGTACCGCGTGTGACCGATCCCGAGGTCGCCCTGGAGGGTGGACAGCGTCGCCTCGTTGAACACCTGCGAGACGAGACCGAGCTCCTTGTAGACGAGGATGTTGTGGCCGTCGGAGACCGCGATCCCGGCGCTCTCCTGGCCGCGATGCTGCTGGGCGAAGAGTCCGAAGTAGGCCAGGCGAGCCACGTCCTCACCCGGGGCCCACACCCCGAACAGGCCGCACTCCTCTTTGGGACTCTCCGCTCCCACGACCTCCGATGCTAGCACCGGCCTGTCCGACCACCTCGGTGCGGAGGAACGCTACGGCGTGGTGGCTCCGACCGATCCGGCCGCGGACGGACCCGCGATCGGGATGACGACCTCGACGGTCGTCCCGCCGCCGGGACGCGCACGGATGTCCAGGCGGCCGCCCGCCAGGCCCGCTCGCTCGCGCATCGAGGGGATCCCGAGGTGACCGATCCCCGTGCCCGGGTCGTCGGTTCGGATCCCGATGCCATCGTCGTGGATCCGCACGCGGAACGAGTCCCCGTCATCGCCGAGCTCCACCTTCAGATGGGTGGCCCGCGCGTGCTTACGGACGTTGGTGATCGCCTCCTGGCAGATCCGGTAGCAGATCGCACGGACCTCCGGCGGAGGCTCGACCGTGAGCCGGTCATCCAGCTCCCACGTCAGCTCCGCCTCGGGGGTCGCTCCTTCCCGCAGGTACTGCGCGAGGGCGATCGCGATCCCCTCCCGGTCGAGCGAGGGCGGGCGGACCTCGAACAACAGGTTGCGCAGGCTCGCGATCGCCCCCGAGATCGTCCGTTCGAGCTGCAGGACCATTTCGGGCGCGGACTCCCCGAGCTCTCGGCGCAGCCCGCCGAGGCGCATGCCGACCGCGGTGAGCTTCTGGAGCGGATCGTCGTGGATGTCCGAGGCGATCCGGACGCGTTCCTGCTCCTGAGCGCTGACCAGGTGCGCCAGCAGCTCACGTCGCTCGGCGTCTCCGTGCTCGAGCAGGGCAAGACTGTGCTGAAGGTCCTCCTCCACCTTGCGGGTTTCGGACACGTCCATCAGCAGACCCTGCATCGAGACCGGCGCTCCGTCGGCGTCGCGGATCATCACCGCCTCGTCGCGGATCCACAGCGTCCGACCGTCGCGCGCGTGCATCCGGTACGTCATGCGGAACGGCTCGCCGGTCCGCACGAACCCCTCGTTCGCGGCCAGGACGCTCTCCCGATCGTCCTCGTGGAGCAGCTCGGACCACAGCCGCGGGTTCGCGATCCATTCCTGGGGGGTGTACCCGAAGAGCTGCTCGATCTGGGGGCTGATGTAGATCGTCGAGGCGTTCACGTCGAGACGAGAGATGTGGATCGCGGCGGGGATCTGCTCGACGAGGGTGCGATAGCGGGCCTCGGCCTCGGACAGCTCCCGCTGCGCCCTCTCCCGGTGCAGCGCCGCCCCGAGGATGCTCGCAGCAGCACGCAGGGCCTCGACCTCGACGGCGGGGAATCGGCGACCCTCCACACAGTCGTCGAAACCCAGGAACCCCCACCAACCGGCGTCGGTCGACACCGGGACCATCAGCAACGAGAGGATGTCCTGTTCGGCGAACAGCTCGCGTTGGCGAGGACCGACCTCGTCGAGGTGGCCCTGCACCGCCTCTCCCTGGGACATCCGAGCAGCCCACTCGCCGTAGCCGTCGGCGCCGTAGTCGAATCCCTGCAGGACCGGGTTCCCGAGCTGTACCGAGACTCCGGGGGCGACCCACTCGGCGCGCTGGTCGGAGACCACCCGCTGGTCGTCGGTCCGCCGATTCTCGAAGACGTAGACCCGGCTGACCTCGGCGGCGGTGCCGAGCTGCCCGAGGATCTCGTCGATCACCTCGGTCCAGGACTCCGCCGCGAGGAACCGCTCCGCCGCGACGGACACCGCGTGCAGGATCGCTTCGCGTCGACGGAGCTCACGCTCGACGTCCAGACGCGGCGCGGCTGCCGCGCCCGCCTCTGGCGGGCTCTGCTGAGCAGTCTGAGGATCCACGGTCGCGATCGATTCGGGTCGGGGTCGTACCCGATGCCCATCGACACGCGATCCGGGTGCCTGGAGCCTAGGACTTGAGCGACCCCTCCAGCTCCAACAGGAACCGCTTGCGGTCCAAGCCCCCGGCGTATCCGCCGAGCGCACCCCCCGTGCGCACCACCCGATGGCACGGGATCACGATCGGGATCGGGTTCCTCCCGAGCGCACTCCCGATCGCACGCGATGCCTTCGGACTGCCCGCCCGGCGCGCCAGATCGCCGTAAGTCGAGGTCGAGCCGTAGGGAACGCGCTCGAGCGCTCGCAGCGTCGCCGCCTGGAATCCGCGGATCAAGCGGCGGTCGACCGGCAGGTCGAAGCGCGTTCGCCGCTGCGCGAAGTACTCGTCGAGCTGGCGTCGGACGGGCTCGGCCCGTGTGGGCGACTCGAGGATCCGCGGCGACACGTCGCGCGCGAGCGAGCTCAGCCAGTCGTCGCGATCCCGGTCGGGGAAGACGATCTCCAGCACGCCGCGACGCGTGACGGCGACGGCCAGCCGCCCGAGGGGAGAGTCCACCCAGCCGATGCCGACGTCGACCAGACCTCGCTCGTCGGCCGCGTCGGCGAGAGCGTCGGTGAGCTCGGCCGAGCGCGCATCCGCGCCGGCAGCCAGGCGACGCAGGTCGCGTCCGCGGGGTTCGGTCGCTCCGTTCATCGGGATACCTCCGATCGCAGGGTTCGCATCGCAGCCGCGACGTTCGCGCGGGCCGCTTCGGTCGAGCTTTCCATCAGACGTCCGATCTCCGCGTACGGCAGATCGAGCACGTAGCGATGCACCACCGCGGCGCGCTGGCGAGGCGGCAGGCTCGCGACCGCGGACCAGAGGGGGTCGCCGAGATCGGGCGAGGCCGACGCACCGCTCTCCGGCCGGCCGGCGAGCGCGGCATCGGCGGCATCGACGGTCTCGGACGGCTCCGGACGACGCCGTCGTCCGCGGTGGTGATCGAGCGCCTTGCGCGTCGCGATCCGCAGCAGCCATCGATCGAGCGCGTCGGCGTGCTCCAGCCGTGGGTAGGCGCGGAGCGCGGCGAGGAAGGTCTCCTGGAAGCAGTCGTCGGCCTCGAGCGGGCCGACCGCGACCGTCAGGAACCGGTGCACCATCGCCCGGTGCTCCTCCACGAGCTCGGTGAACGGTGGAACGGCTACCCGGCCGCTCATCCGCCTCTGCGCTTGCTCTTCGGGTCCATCGAAGGAACAACGCGCCGGGCCCGCGGAACGTGAAAGCCGGCCGGGACCGCCACGAGCGTCAGGCGCCGAGCAGGTCCGGCAACGTGGAGATGTGCGCGTCCCGGGCCGCTTCGACGGTGGTCTCGAGGATCTGATCGATCGAGATCCTCGGTCCACCGGTCTCTCCGATCCGCAACGCCGGAACGCCCACCTCGGAGGAGAGCGTCTCGAAGACCCCCGCCTTGGCCTCGTCGACCGAGACGACCGCGCGGGACGCGCTCTCGGAGAACAGCGACACGTACCACGGAACGTCGTCGGGCAGTGTCACCGCGAACCCCGCGTCCCCCGCGATCGCCGACTCGGCGAGCGCGACCGCGAGCCCGCCGTCACCGCAGTCGTGCGCCGACACGAGCAGGTCACCGGCGGCGGCCCGGATCAGCAGATCGTGGAGGGAGCGCTCCCGCGCGAAGTCGAGCGCCGGGGGGCGCCCCGACCGGCGTCCGAGGACGGCCTCGGCGAACTCGGACCCCCCGAGCTCGGGGAGGGTCTCGCCCAACAGGTAGACGAACGTGCCCGGCCCGCGGAACCCCGTCCGCACGCGCAGGCGGTGATCCTCGAGCAGCCCGAGCATCCCGATCACCGGGGTCGGCCAGATCGTCGAGTCGCCCGACTCGTTGTAGAAGCTCACGTTCCCGCCGGTCACCGGCGTGTCGAACGCGCGGCACGCGTCGGCGATCCCGCGGATCGACTCCGCGAACTGCCACATCACCTCCGGGCGCTCCGGGTTGCCGAAGTTGAGGCAGTTCGTGATCGCGAGCGGGCGCGCTCCGGCGCAGGCGACGTTCCGCGCGGCCTCGGCGACCGAGTGCGCGGCACCCAGGTAGGGGTCGAGCTGGCCGAACCGCCCCTTCCCGTCCGTCGAGAGTGCGAGCGCCTTGAGGGTTCCCGGCACGCGGATCAACGCCGCGTCACCACCCGGTCCCGCGATCGTGTTGCCCTGCACGAGCGAGTCGTACTGCTCGAAGGCCCAGCGCTTGCTCGCGATGTTCGGAGCGCCGAGGATCGTGAAGAACGCCTCCTCCGCCTTGACGGTAACGGTCGCGAAGGTCGGGTCGTCCTCGTGTCGCTCCCCGAGATCGGCCGGCGCGGACTTTCGCCGTTCGTACTCGGGCGCGTCGTCGGTCAGCGATCGCGCGGGCACCCTCGCTACGACCTCGCCCCCGAACCGCGCCGTCAGCTCACCGCCCGCGACCGTTCGCGCGACGACGACGCCGTTCAGGCCCCACTTCTCGCAGACGGTCCGGACCTCGTCGAGTCGCTCGGGCGCGACGATCGCGAGCATCCGCTCCTGCGACTCGCTCGTGAGGATCTCGAAGTCCTCCATGCCGGCCTCACGCAGCGGCACCGCGTCCAGGTCGAGCTCGGCGCCGAGGCCGGCGCGCGCCGCCGACTCGCTGACCGCACAGGTGAGCCCGGCGCCACCGAGATCCTGGAGTCCCTCGAGCAGGCCGCGCTCCACGAGCTCGAGCGAGGCTTCGATCAACAGCTTCTCGGCGAACGGGTCCCCGATCTGCACCCTCGGGCGCGCACCCTCGGCGCCTTCCTCGAGGGTGGCGCTGGCCAGGACCGATACCCCACCGATCCCGTCGCGGCCGGTCGCCGCCCCGAACAGGACCATGAGCGATCCCTCGTGCACCTGCATCGCGGAGGTCACGAGGCGATCGGCCGGGGCGATCCCCGCGCAGAGCACGTTGACGGTCGGGTTCTTCGTGTGCGGCTGCGCGAAGGCGATCTCGCCGCCGACCGTCGGCACGCCGATGCAGTTGCCGTAGCCGCCGATGCCCGCGACGACACCCGCGACCAGCCAGCGGTTGCGTGGATCCTCGAGCGGACCGAACCGGAGCGGATCCATCAAGGCGACCGGCCGGGCGCCCATCGAGATGATGTCGCGCACGATGCCACCCACACCGGTCGCCGCGCCCTGGTAGGGCTCGATCGCGCTCGGGTGCGAGTGGCTCTCGATCTTGAACACGACGGCCTGCCCGTCGCCGATGTCCACGGCGCCCGCGTCCTGTCCGGGACCGACCAGCACCGCGTCTCCTTCGGTGGGCAGGGTGCGCAGATGGACCTTGCTGGACTTGTAGGAGCAGTGCTCGGACCACATCGCCGCGTACATCGCCAGCTCGGCGCGCTCGGGCTCCCGCCCGAGCGTCTCGCGGATCTCTCCGTACTCCTCGTCGGTGAGACCGAGGCTGCGGAACAGCGGCTCGCGGCCGTCGGCCCCCACGGTCAGACCCTCGCGCCGACGTGCTCGAGCAGGGAGGCGAACAGGGGCTGGCCTCCCACCGGCCCGACGTCGGGGTCGACGGCGTGCTCGGGGTGGGGCATCAAGCCGACGACGTTGCCGGCGTCGTTGCGAACACCGGCGATCGAGGCGGCGCTCCCGTTCGGGTTGGCGCGCTCGTCCACCGTGCCGTCGGCGTGCGCGTACCGGAACACGACCTGTCCCTCGTCCTCGAGCCGCGCGAGCAGGTCGCCGTCCGCGACGTACCGTCCCTCCCCGTGCTTGATCGGGATCTCGACCACCTCGCCCGGCACGAGCCGGCCGGTGACCGGGGTCGCGGACGTCTCTACCCGCAGCGGAACGGTGCGGCACAGGAACCGCAACGACGCGTTCCGGGACAGGGCGCCGGGTAGCAACCCGGCCTCGCACAGGATCTGGAACCCGTTGCAGATCCCCAGCACGGGACCGCCCCCGCGAGCGAAGTCGCGGACCTCGTCCATCACGTCGGCGAAGCGCGCGAGCGCTCCCGTGCGCAGGTAGTCACCGTAGCTGAAGCCTCCCGGGAGGATCACGGCGTCGACCCCCCGAAGGTCGTGCGCGCCGTGCCACAGCGGAACCGCGTCTCCCCCCATCGTGGTGACCGCGCGCAGCGCGTCGCGATCATCGAGCGAGCCCGGGAAGGTGACGACGCCGATCCGGGAGCTCACGACCCCACCTTCACTCGACGAGCTCCTCCGCCGCGAGGATCTGGAAATCCTCGATCACCGGGTTCGACAGCAGCCGCTCGGCCATCTGTTCGACCTGCGCGCGCGCGGATGCCGCATCGGCGGCTTCGACGGTGAGCGCGATGTGCTTGCCGACACGCACCCCCGCCACGTTCGTCCACCCCAACGCGGGCAGCGATCCCTCGACGGCCTTGCCCTGCGGGTCGAGCAGTCCCGGCTTCAGCGACACCAGGACCTCGAAGCCGTACCTCATGGACCCTCCTGCGCTCGACCGGTGTTCTTCGCGTCCCACTGCGCCTCGTCGATCACGCCCATCCGGTGGCGGTAGTGATCGAACCGTTCACCGGTGAGCCGCTCATAGGCTTCACGGTACCGAGCCGCAGTCTGCTCGACGACCTCGGGAGGAAGCTCGGGCGGCGGCGGTTCGTGGTCCCATCCGCTCGCGTCGAGCCAGTCGCGGACGTACTGCTTGTCGAAGCTCGGCTGCGGTCCGCCGGGGCGGTACGCGTCGGCCGGCCAGAAGCGCGAGGAGTCCGGCGTTCCGATCTCGTCGACGAGGATCAGCTCGCCGTTGCGGAAGCCGAACTCGAACTTCGTGTCGGCCAGGATGACGCCGCGTTCGGACGCCAGCGCCGCGAGCCGCTCGTAGAGGGTCAGGGTGACCTCCTGGAGCTTGCGCGCCAGCCCGCGTCCGACCAGCTCCTCGGTCTGCTCGAGGGTGATCGGAAGGTCGTGACCCTCCTCGGCCTTCGTGGTCGGCGTGAAGATCGGCTCGGGCAGCCGTTCGGACTCCGCGAGTCCGTTCGGCAGCGAGACGCCGCAGACCTCGCCGGACGCGCGGTACTGGATCCATCCCGATCCGGACAGGTAGCCGCGTGCGACGCATTCGACCGGGATCACGTCGGCGCGTAGGACGAGCGTGGCACGCCCCGATAGGTCCGTGTCGTGCGCGAACGGTTCGGGGAAGCGCCAGCGTTCGGCCGTGAGCACATGGTTGGCGACGAGGTCGGCCGTGCGTTCGAACCAGAACAGCGCGAGCCCGGTGAGCACCCGCCCCTTGTCCGGGATCGGGTTGGGCAGGATCACGTCGAACGCGCTGAGCCGATCGCTGGCGACCAGCAGCAGGCGATCGTCTCCCGCGTCGTAGATGTCGCGGACCTTCCCCCGCGCGAGCAGGTCGCCCGCGGTCGCCACGGTCAGTCCTCCGTCCCCGCCTCGACCGGCAACCGCTGGAGGCGGTCGAAGACGACATCGAGGTTGCGCAGGAACCGCGCCGGGTCGAACAGCGCGTTCAGCTCCTCGGGCGACAGCAGCCGCGCGACCTCCGGGTTCGATCCGAGGTCCGCGCGGAAGTCTCCCCCCTCGTCCCACGCCGTGGCCGCCGCGGTCTGCACGATCCGGTACGCATCGTCACGCGGCAGGCCCGCGTCGACGAGCGCGAGCAGCACGCTCTGGCTGAACGCGAGCCCACCGTCGGACGCGAGGTTCTCCCGCATGCGCTCCGGATGGATCCGGAGTCCCTCGAGCACCTTCGTCATCTCGAGGAGCATGAAGTCGAGCAGGCCCGTCGAGTCCGGGAAGATCACGCGCTCGGCCGACGAATGGGAGATGTCGCGTTCGTGCCACAACGCGACATTCTCCAGCGCGGCGTGCTGGTTCGCGCGGATCACGCGCGCGAGTCCGCTGATGCGCTCGCTGGCGACCGGGTTCCGCTTGTGCGGCATCGCCGACGAGCCCTTCTGCCCTTCGGCGAACGGCTCCGCCACCTCGCGGACCTCGGTCCGCGCGAGGTGGCGGATCTCGGTCGCGATCTTGTCGAGCGTCGAGGCGGTGATCGCCAATGCTCCGAGGTATTCGGCGTGCCGGTCACGCTGCACGATCTGGTTCGACGCCTCGGCGGCGCGCAGCCCGAGGCGTCCCATGACCAGCTCCTCGACACGGGAGTCGAGTTGGGAGTAGGAGCCGACGGCTCCCGAGAGCTTGCCGACGCTCACGATCTCTCGCCCCCGCCGGATCCGTTCGCGATCGCGGGCAAGCTCGAAGGCCCAGATCGCGACCTTGTGCCCGAAGCTCGTCGGCTCGGCGTGGATCCCGTGGCTGCGCCCGGCCATCACGGTCGTGCGGTGCTCCAGCGCAAGCCGCGTCGTCACGCCGAGCAGCCGCTCGAGGCGCCGCAGCAGGATGTCGGCCGCGTCGCGCAGCTGCAGCGCGAACCCCGTGTCGAGCACGTCCGAGGAGGTCATCCCGAAGTGCAGCCAGCGCGCCGCCTCGGGGCTCGTCTCCCCGACCGCCTGGACGAAAGCGGCGACGTCGTGGCGGGTGATGCGCTCGAGCTCGAGGGCCCGGTGCACGTCGACCGAGGCGTGTTCGCGGATCGCCACCGCGTCGGAGGCGGGCACGTCGCCGAGCGCGGCACGGGCCTCCACGGCGCAGATCTCGATCTCGAGCCAGCGCTCCATCCGGGAGGCGTCGGTCCAGACCTCGGCCATCTCCGGCTGGGAGTAACGCGGGATCACGGCGCCGCCCCGGGCAGGGTCGGTCGCCGGGAGCATGGACCGGTGGTGGCGGGAGGTCGAGCGGTCGGGTCGGGCCCCGGCCTCACAGCCGCAGGCCCTCCGCAAGGTCGTCCTTGAACTTCCACATCCGCTGCTGCACGTCCGGATCACCGACCGCGATGATCTGCACGGCGAGCACGGCCGCGTTCACGCCCGCATCGACGCCGACCGTCGCGACCGGAACACCCGAGGGCATCTGCGCGGTGATCGCGAGCGCCTCGCGGCCGTCCATCTGCGGGGGCGAGACGATCGGAACACCGATCACGGGGAGCACTGTGCGCGCGGCGATCGCGGCCGCCAGGTGCCCGGAGATGCCGGTCGTACAGATGATCACCTGCATGCCGCGCTCGAACGCCGTGCGCGCGTATTCGTCGACAAGGTCGGGGTTCCGCGACGAGGACATCACGCGGATCTCGTGGGGGATGTCGAACTTCTCGAGGATCGCGCCCGCCTGCTGGAGCACCCCCAGCTCTGCGGGCGACGCGGCGAGCACCCCCACCTGCGGCGTCGGCTCGGTCACCCGTTCCCCTCTCCTGTGGTCGGTCCCGGAACCGAAGCGATGTCGGTCCGATACGTCATGCCCGGGAACGAGATCCGGTCGAGCGCCTCGTATGCCCGTTCGCGGGCATCCTCGACGGTGGGGCCGAGGCCACTCACCGCGAGCACACGCCCGCCGGCGGTCAGGAGTCTACCGGAGCGCTCGATCGTGCCCGCGTGGAACACGAGCACCCCGTCGACCTCCTCGGCCTGTTCGATCCCGGTGATCGGAACCCCGGTCTCGTAGTGACCGGGATAGCCGCCCGAGGCCGCCACGACGGTCACGCAGGCCTCCGGACGCCATCGCGCCCGGTAGTTCTTCAGGTTCCCCTCGATGCACCCGAGGATCAGCTCCCCGAGGTCCGAGCGCAGCCGCGGCACGACGACCTGGGTTTCGGGATCGCCCATCCGGCAGTTGAACTCGACGAGCTTGGGACCGTCGGCGGTCACGATGCAACCCGCGTAGAGCACGCCGCGGAACCGGACGCCCTCGGCCTCCATCGCGCGCACACCCCACGCGACGATCTCGTCGAAGATCCGCGCGCGGACGTCGTCGGGAACGTCCGGGAGCGGGCTGAACGCGCCCATCCCCCCCGTGTTCGGCCCTGTGTCGCCGTCGCCGGCCCGCTTGAAGTCCTGCGCGAGGTCGAGGGGCAGGATCTCCCGCCCGTCGGTGACCGCGAACGCCGAGACCTCGTACCCATCGAGGAACTCCTCGATCACGACCGTGTCGCCGGCGGCGCCGAACACCCGGTCCACGAGCGCCTCGCGGATCGCGAGCATCGCCTCGGCGCGGTCCTCGGTCACGGTGACACCCTTGCCGGCGGCGAGCCCGTCGACCTTCACGACGTACGGCGACCCGACCGCGTCGAGGTAGGCGATCGCCTCGTCCGGGTCCGAGAACGAACGCGACCGGGCCGCGGGGATGCCGTACCGCTCGCACAGGTCTTTGGTCCACGCCTTCGATCCCTCGATCCGCGCCGCATCCGAGGTGGGACCGAATACGGGCGCCCCGATCGCCTCGAGCTCGTCGACGAGGCCGAGCACCAGCGGGGCCTCGGGGCCGACGACCGTCAGGTCGATCTGCTCCCGCTCGATCAGCGCGAGCAACCCGGGAACATCGTCGGCCGCGATGTCGACGCACTGGGCTTCCCGAGCGATGCCCGCGTTGCCGGGCGCGGCGTAGAGACGGTCGATCGTCGCGTTCTGCGCGAGCCTCCACGCAAGGGCGTGCTCGCGGCCGCCTCCCCCGACGACCAGCACCCTCATCGACTCACCCCGCTGGCAGGCTCTGCTCGCGGTCGGGGCCGACCGAGACGAGCTTGATCGGAACGTCGGCCAGCTCCTCGAGCCGGTCGACGTACTTTCGGGCTGCGGCCGGAAGATCGTCGATCGACCGCGCGTCGCTGATCTCCTCGCCCCACCCCTCGAGCTCCTCGTACACGGGCTCGGCCTTGTGGAACAGCGACTGGTGCGGCGGGAAGTCCTCGAACAGCTCGCCCTCGGCGCGGTACCCCGTGCAGACCTTCACGGTCTCGAACCCGGACAGCACATCGAGCTTGGTGAGGATCAGCTCGGTCAGGCCGTTCAGCCGGGCCGCGTACCGGAGGATGCACGCGTCGTACCAACCGCAGCGGCGCTTGCGGCCGGTCGTGGTCCCGAACTCCGCCCCGCGCTCCCCGAGCCGCTCGCCCTGCTCCCCGGTGTCCTCGGTCGGGAAGGGCCCCGCACCGACGCGCGTCACGTACGCCTTCACGATCCCGATCACCCGATCGACCTCCCGCGGGCCGATGCCGACCGAGGCGAGCGCGTAGCCGGCGACCGGGTTCGACGACGTGACGAACGGGTACGTGCCGTGATCGAGGTCCAGCAGCGTTCCCTGCGCGCCTTCGAGCAGCACGTTGCGTCCCTCACGCAGCGCGTCGTGCACGAGTTTGCCGGTGTCGGCGACGTGCGGTTCGAGCCGGGGCGCATACGCCATCGTCTCGTCGACGATCGCGTCGGCATCCAACGGCAGGCGGTTGTAGATCTTCGTCAGGATCTTGTTCTTCTCGTCGAGGACGACGTCGAGCTTCTCGCGGAAGATCTTCTCGTCGAACAGGTCCTGCACGCGCAGACCGATCCGGGCGGCCTTGTCGCCGTAGCTCGGTCCGATCCCGCGCTTGGTCGTGCCGAGGGCGTTCTGCCCGAGGAACCGCTGCGTCACCTTCTCGAGCTCGAGGTGGTAGGGCATGATCAGATGCGCGTTGCCCGAGATCTTCAAGCGGGAGGTGTCGATCCCGTCGGCCTCGAGCTCGTCGATCTCGTGTAGCAGCACGCCTGGATCGATCACGACGCCGTCCGCCAGCACCGAAGTGACGTGCTCGTACAGGATGCCCGAGGGGATCAGGTTCAGCTTCAGCTCGCGTCCCTCGGCGATCACCGTGTGCCCGGCGTTGTTCCCTCCCTGGTAGCGGACGCACAGGTCCATCCGGTCGGCGAGGTAGTCCGTCGCCTTCCCTTTGCCTTCGTCCCCCCACTGGGTCCCGAGCACGATCGAAGCCGGCATAGGACCTCAGTCTATCCGTGGCGGTTGCGCCGCAGGTCAGCCACCCTCTACAGCTGGCGACGAACCAACGCCGAGCCGGTCTCGAGCGCACGCCGGTGTGCGGGACGAGCGTGCCACGCCTCGAGGGTCATCTCCTCGGCCCGGCCCAGGTCCTCCTCGAAGTGACCCGCCAATCGGTCGGTGCAGCCGGGATCGGAGATCGAAAGGTTCAGCTCCTCATGGAGTCGGAACGATCGGTCGTCGAAGTTGATCGACCCGATCGTCGCCCACCGGCCGTCGATCAGCAGGATCTTCGCGTGGAGCATCGTCGGCTGGAACTCGAAGATCCGGATGTCATGCTCGAGGAGGGTCGAATAGCTCGCATGGCCGGCGCGCCGGACGATCCTCTTGTCGATGTGCGGGCCGTTCACGAGCAGGCGCACGTCGACGCCGCGATCACTCGCCCGGGTCAGCGCATCTACGAAGGCGCGCCGGGGAGCGAAATACGCGGTCGTCAGCCACAGCCGTTCCCGCGACCCCTCGATCGCCGCGAAGAACAGCTCCTCGGCCTCGGTGTGCCCCTTCGTTGCCGAACTCCGAGTTACCTGGGCGTCGACGCCGTCGTCGAACGGGTCGACCAGCGCGAGGTGATCGCCCGTGAGGACCTCCCCGGTCGCCTCCGCCCAGTTCTCGATGAAGCCGCCGAGCAGATCCCGTCCGGCCGGACCCTCAACGCGCGCGTGCGTCTCGCGCCAGTGGCCGGGGTCCTGTGCGTTCCCGGTCCATTCCTCGGCGATGCCGACGCCTCCGGTGAATCCGACCTTCGCATCGCAGACGAGGATCTTGCGGTGGGTCCGGTTGTTGGCGCGGGCGATGCTTCGGAGCCGCACCGGCCGGAACCAAGCCACCTCCACGCCCGCGCGTTCCATCTGGTCGACCAACCCTTGATCCATCTTGTTCGCTCCGACGGCGTCGAGCAGCACCTTCACGGAGACCCCCTCGGCCGCCCGTCGTGCCAAGGTGGTCGCGAACTCCACGGCGATGTCCCCGGTCCAGTAGACGAACGTTTGCAGGTTGATCGTGCGCTCGGCCGCTCGGATGCAGTCCAGCATCGCGGGAAAGATCTCGTCGCCGTTGCGAAGGCACGTGACTCGGTTGCCCTGACGGAGCGGAGCTGCGGTCAAGGCTTCGACCAGTCGGGCGAAGTCGTCGGTTCCCGGCTGCGGCACGCCATCGAGCCGGTAGCCTCGAGCGGCCTCCGACCGGAAGCGGGCCAGCTCACGGGCGCCGTACGCTGCCAGACCGGCGCCGGCCGCACCCGCAGCTACGGCCCTTCGGTGGCGCCTCAGCCGATCCGCGATGCCCACGCGTACAGGAGCTCCTTCTCCCGCTGCGGTGTCAGGCCCGCCACAAGCGGACGCTCGTGCAGCAGGGGGGTCCGCCAGGCGAGCGTGTCGCGGATCGTCTCCGCGATCGGGCGGAGGTTCAGACCCGCGCCGATCGCTCTCGCGGGGTCGAACCGCATCGCGCCGGCCTCGTCGGGGCGCGGATGCCACATGGGAATCTCGTCCGCCACCCCGGCCTCGAGCAGGAACGCGGCGTCGACCCACACGGGCTCCGCGTCGCTCCGGCTCTCGCGACGCGCGCAATCGAGGATGTCGGCGATCGAGGTCGCCGGACCAACCGCGTTGAAAACCCCGGTGGTTTGCTGCGGGGCGCAGGCGAGCATCCACGAGGCGAGGTCGCGGACATCGATCCCCTGCATCGCGAGGTCCGGTGGCCCCGGAGCGAGGAACGTCCCTCCCCGCCAGACCCGCACGAGATGAGCGGTGAATCGATCGGTGGGATCGTAGGGGCCGACGATGTAGCCGGGGCGCACGATCAGCGTCCGTTCGGCGCCGAACGCGTCCATAGCCGCCCGTTCACACAGCACCTTCAGGGGACCGTAGCTCTCCTCGGACACCTCTTCGCTGTCGGCGAAGGGCTCCGGGTCGGCGAGCGCCGCCCCTTCGTCAATCCCCGGATGCGACTCGTCCGCGTAGACCGACGTCGTCGAGACGAACAGGTAGCGCTCGGTGGCGTCCGCGAGCATCTCGGCCGCGTCGCGCACGAGCCGTGGGACGTATCCGCACGTGTCGAGCACCATGTCCCAACGACGCCCCCGGAGAGCATCGAGTCCGCCGTCGCGGTCGCCCAGCAGGCGCTCGGCGTCGGGGAACAGGTCCCGCCCGGTCCGACCCCGGTGGAACAGGGTGAGCTCGTGGCCCTGCGCGAGCCCCGCCTCGACGAACGTACGGCCGACGAATTCCGTCCCGCCGATGACGAGGATCCGCACTCAACGCTCGATGCGGAACCGGATCGAGACGTGCGTGTTGTACTCGGAGATCTTCCCGTCCTCCACCTTCGCGCTCGTCTCAAGGATGTCCATCGCCTCGATCCCCCGGATCGTCTTCGCCGCCTCGTCGAGAGCTCGCTCCGCGGCGTCGCGCCACGAAACGGTCGAGACGCCCACCAGGTCGATCGTCTTGATCACGGCCATCGTGCTTCCTCTCTCTCGTGTTCGTCGCTCAGCCGGCGCGGTACACGGACACGAACCGCAGGTAGTTCTCCGCGATCCGGTCGGCGGCCTGCTCGCGGGGAAGCTGCCCGCCGACGTAGGCCTTGAGCGGATCCCACCAGATCGAACGACCGATCGCGAGACCGACGTAGCCGGGAACGCCCGACGCGGTCCGCAACCAGGTGTCGCAGGCCGAATCGTCGGCGCCGCGACCGAGCACGATGCACACGACCCCGTCGCGCCCACCGATCCGGCATTGCGCCGCGATGGCCTCGCAGTCCTCGCGTGCGTCGAGCCCCTCGATCTTCCAGATGTCCGGCTCGATCCCGGACTGCTGGAGCTCGGCGATCGCCCTGCGCATCAGCGCCGGGCGTACCTCGCGGTCGAAGCGCTCCTCGTCACCGCCCACGGCCTCGAGCTGATGGGGCTCGGCGGGCACGAGCATCTCGAACAGATAGGTCCGGTCGTTGGCGTGGAGCCACTCCCCCAGCTGCTTCAGCTTCGCCGACTGCCGGGCGTTCATCACCCCGTCGCCTTCGGGGTTGTAGCGGACCAGCACCTTGGAGAACGTGGGGTCGAAGTCGAGGATGTGGGCGCCGAACTCGTCCCCGTACTGGAAGTCGAACTCGTTCTGCCCGCTCTTTTCCACCGGCATCGCGAGCTTGATCCCCCGCTTGTGCGCGTCACGCGCGACATCCGCCCCGAACTGCTCGTCGACCAGGACCCCCATCGACTCGCGGATCGCCTGCTCGGGTGTCCGGTCGGCGGCGGCGAGGGCTCCTTCGTAGATCACCGACTTCGCGTCGGAGATCCGCTGCGCCTCCTCCGGGGTGGGATCACCCGCGACGCCGAAGAACTTCTTCTGGAACGAGCCCCGGTGATCGAACGCGAGGATGTAGAGCTGTCCTTCATAGCCCAGTGCCATCGTGTGCTTCGCCTCCTAGAGGTGGAACGCGCCTGGTCATCGGTTCGCAGGCCCGATGCTACCCGAGCCGGCCCGTGGCCCTCAGGCGCACCGAACCACGGGCGCGGCGAGGGTACGCTGGCGCGCCGTGTCCGATCCGACATCGTCCACCGCTCCCGCCGCCCGCTCGACCGGCTTGCGCGCCAGCCTCGGCGTCCTGCGACGGCACCGGGACTTCCGTCGTCTGTACATCGCGAGCCTGATCTCGCTCGGCGGCGACTGGTTCCTGACGGTGGCCCTGTTCGATGTCGTGCTGCGGCTGGAAGGAACCGCGACGTCGGTGGCACTCGTGATCATCGCCCAGGAACTTCCCTCGTTCCTGGCGGCCCCGGCCGCCGGCTACCTCGTCGACCGCCTGGACCGGCGCCGGTTGATGGTCGTGTGCGACCTGGCCCGCGCCGTGCTGGTCCTCGGCTTCCTGCTGATCGGTGGTGAGAGCGATCTGTGGCTCGTGTACGTGCTCCTTCCGTTCATCACGGTGTTCTCGACGGCCTTCGACCCGGCGATGGAGGCGGCGATGCCCAACCTGGTTCCCAGCGAGGACCTGGGGCCCGCCTACTCGCTCGTGGGTTCCGCGTGGGGAACGATGCTGGCCGTCGGGGCCGCGATCGGCGGCCTCGTCGTCGCGGGGCTGGGGAGCACGGCCGCCTTCGCGATCGATGCAGCCTCGTTCGCCCTGTCGGCGGCGATGATCTTCTCGATCCGCAGCCCCTTCGCCGAACCTCACGAGGGGGAGCATCCCCGGCTCGTCGAAGCAACGCTGGAAACAGTGACCTACGCGCGCCGCGACCACCGTGTGCTCGCATTGCTCGTCGTCAAGGGCGGGTTCGGTCTCGGCGCCGGCGTGTTGGTGCTGCTGTCGGTGTTCGCCGAGCGGATCTTCCTCGCCGGTGCCGTCGGGATCGGCCTGCTGATGGGGGCCAGAGGCGCCGGCGCACTCGTCGGTCCGTTCCTGGGACGCGCGATCGCAGGGGACGACGATCGGCGTCTGTTCGCTGCGATCGGCATCGCCTTGGCCACGTTCGGCATCAGCTACGTCGCCTTCGGCTTCACCCCGACGATCGCCGTCGCGCTTCCGGTCGTGTTCTGCGCGCATCTGGGTGGCGGCGGCCAGTGGACCCTGTCGACCTACGGGCTGCAGCGCCTGGTCCCCGACCGGCTGCGCGGCCGCATCTTCTCGTTCGACTTCGCGCTCGTGACGCTTTCGATCGCGATCTCGAGTCTGGTCACCGGATGGGCTGCGGATCGGTTCGGCCCACGTCCCGCCGCGATCGGGCTCGGCGCGGTGGCGCTGGCCTGGGCGATCACCTGGTGGTTCCTGACGGGCGACATCCGCCGGGGCGGCGGGCTGTCGGCGCCATCCTTCCCCGATTCCCGAAACGGGGCCTGACCGTCGAGGGGTTGCACAGGAAGTCCACCCTGTGGCAGCCTTCGCTCCCTTGCAAACGCTTGACCAGCCGTCCGACGAGGAGCCTGACATGACAAGACCTTCGTGGTGCACCGTCGCCGGCGTCGTCGCGGCCGCGCTCGCCCTCGTCGTGATCACGACGGGGGCTGCGGCCGCGGTCCCGGATCGGGCTCGTCCGGGTGGCGAGTCCGGTCTGCCGGTCGCGGGACGTGCCTCGGGCGGCGGTCCACATCTGCGTGATGCCGTGTTGAGTGCTCGTTCGTCTGAGATCAACCCCGCCGTTCTCGGCAGCACGTTCATGTGGGCACAGAACTCGCGTCGTCACCCTCGTCACTTCGACACGTTCCTGAAGGTCTCAGGGTCGTCCAGGCAGAGACTGAACATCGCAGGCACCGAATCATTCAGCGGCGGCATCTTCGGGGATGATCTCGTGTTCCAGGTCAAGCGAAAGAGCCGTTCCGACCTTCGGATGTTCGACCTGGCGTCTGAGCAGTTCGTGCCGACGCCGGCCGGCGTGAACACCGAACGGTGGGAATGGGCCCCGACGATCTCGGCCGATCATCTGCTGTTTGGGCGCATCGGTCGCACCTCCCGGGTGATCCTGTTCGATCGGTCGAGCGGGGCACAGATCCAGCTCGCAGAGAGCTCCCGATTCCTTCGCTCAGGGCAAGTCGCAGGGAACTACGCGGTGTACGAACGCTGCGGCGCCCGGAGTTGCGATGTCTACCGCTACGACATCGCCGCCGAAACCCGAACCGTGATCCCCCGTCCCTCGAACGTGCGTTGGCAGTACACACCTGCGGTCGATCCGGACGGAACCGTGTACTTCTTCCGCAGCGCGACCGGATGTGGGAACAACGTCCGTCTGCTCGCGCAACCGCTGATCGGCCCGGCCGTCCCGCTGCTTCAACTTCCGGACGGTCGTGAAGCGTTCGACGCCTACGTCGACGCTTCAGGCTCCGACCCCGTCGTGTACTTCGATCGAGTCAACTGCAGGACGGACAACTTCGACATCCACTCGCTCGTCGTGCAGCCCTGAGGGCGACTCAACCGGGTGGCGGTGGAGCGGCGGGCGGTGGGGGGGACCCCGGTGATGCGGCCGGACCACCGCCTGAGGGCGGCTCCCCGCCCGGGGGGCGATTCGCGCCGCTGCCGGTGTTGCCGTAACTGACCCCCGGTCCTTCCTGCGTGAAGTTCACCTGGGGCACGCCCCCCTCGCGGATCGACTCCTCGACCTCGAAGTACTCCTCGACGTGGAACTTGAACGCGTTCGCGATCACGTTCGAGGGAACCGACTGCACACGCTCGTTGTACTGCCGAACGTTCGCGTTGTAGAAGCGGCGCGACGTCTGCAGGCGGTCCTCGGTGTTCGCGAGCTCGGCCTGCAGGGAGAGGAAGTTCTGATTCGCCTTCAGATCGGGGTAGGCCTCGGCGACCGCCAACAGCTGCCGGAGCGCGGCGATCAGCGGTCCCTCGGCAGCGGCCTGTTCGGCCGGCGAACCGCCCGCGGCCGTCGCGGCGGCGCGCGCCTGCGTGACGGCCTCGAACGTCCCGCGCTCGTGCTGCGCGTATCCCTTGACCGTCTCGACGAGGTTCGGGATCAGGTCGTAGCGGCGCTGGAGCTCGGTCGAGATGTTCGACCACGCGTCCTTGATCAGGTTGCGCTGCGAGACGAACCGGTTGTAGCTGACGACCCCCCACAGGAGGAGGAGCACCGCCAGCCCGAGCACGATCCAGACCACGATCACCGTGGGTTCCTTTCGTCGATTGCCCGACAGCCTAGCCCGAGCCCGAGAGACCGTACAGGCGCGGTCAGGCGGTCGCAGTGACCGGTCGGAACACCAGCTCGCCGTCCTCCACCGCGACGTTCACGGTGTCGCCGTCGGTGATCGTGCCCGAGAGCAGCTCCATCGCGAGCTTGTCCTGGACCTCGCGCTGGATCACGCGCTTCAGCGGGCGCGCGCCGAACGCGGGATCGTAGCCACGGTTCGCCAGGAGCTCCTTCGCTTCGTCGCTCACGGCCAGCGTGAGCTTGCGTTCGTCAAGGCGCAGCTGGAGCAGCTCCAGCTGGAGACCCACGATCTCGGCGATCTGTTCGCGATCGAGCGGCTGGAAGACGAGGATCTCGTCGATCCGGTTCACGAACTCGGGCCGCAGGCTCGCACGGACCTCGTCGAGTACCTTCGAGCGCCTGTCCTCGGGCGTGAGCTGCGGGTCGTCGTAGACGTAGCTCCCGATGTTGGAGGTCATGATGATGATCGTGTTCCGGAAGTCGACCGTGCGACCCTGGCCATCGGTCAGTCGCCCGTCGTCCAGCAGTTGGAGCAACACGTTGAACGCGTCGGCATGCGCCTTCTCCACCTCGTCGAGCAGCACGACCGAATACGGACGGCGTCGCACCGCCTCGGTGAGCTGTCCGCCTGCCTCGTAGCCCACGTAGCCCGGCGGTGCGCCGATCAGCCGCGAGACCGTGTGCCGTTCCTGGTACTCGCTCATGTCGATGCGGATCATCGCCCGCTCGTCGTCGAACAGGAACTCCGCGAGCGCGCGTGCCAGTTCGGTCTTGCCGACACCGGTCGGCCCCAGGAACAGGAACGAACCGATCGGCCGGTGCGGGTCGCTGAGCCCCGCGCGGGAACGCCGGATCGCGTTCGCGACGGCCTGGACGGCCTCGGCCTGGTCGACCATCCGATCGTGGATCGCGTCCTCGAGGTGGACCAGCTTGGCCATCTCCCCCTGCATCAGCCGAGCGACCGGGATGCCCGTCCAGGTCGAGACGACTTCGGCGATGTCTTCCTCGTCGACCTCCTCCTTCAGCATCTTGCGCTCGGCCTGCACCTCGTCCAGCTTCGCGTTCTCCTCCTCGAGCTGCGCGTCGAGCTCGACGAGGCGTCCGTACCGCAGCTCGGCAGCGCGTTCGAGGTCGCCGTCGCGCTCGGCCCGCTCCGCTTCGCCGCGCACCTCCTCGAGCTGGGTCTTCAGGGCACGGATCGCGTCGATCCGTTCCTTCTCCTGTTGCCAGTGCGTCTGCATCGAGGCGAACCGTTCTTGCAGGTCGGCGAGCTCCTTCTCGATCTTGTCGAGCCGGTCCTTCGAGGCCTCATCGGTCTCCTTGCGCAGCGCGGCGCGCTCGATCTCGAGCTGCTTCACCCGCCGGTCGACCTCGTCGATCTCGATCGGCATCGAATCGATCTCGATCCGCAACCGGCTCGCCGCCTCGTCGACCAGGTCGATCGCCTTGTCGGGCAGGAACCGCCCGGTGATGTAGCGATCGGACAGGACCGCGGCCGCGACGAGGGCGGCGTCCTGGATTCGCACACCGTGGTGGACCTCGTACCGCTCCTTCAGTCCGCGCAGGATCCCGATCGTGTCCTCAACACTCGGCTCGGCGACGAGCACCGGCTGGAACCGCCGCTCGAGGGCGGGGTCCTTCTCGATGTGTTGGCGGTACTCGTCGAGGGTCGTCGCGCCGATCGCGCGCAGTTCGCCACGGGCGAGCATCGGCTTGAGCATGTTGCCGGCGTCCATCGCGCCCTCGGCGGCGCCGGCGCCGACGATCGTGTGCAGCTCGTCGATGAACGTGATGATCTCGCCCTCGGACTCGGCGATCTCCTCGAGGACCGCCTTCAGCCGCTCCTCGAACTCGCCCCGGTATTTCGCGCCCGCGAGCATCGAACCGAGGTCGAGCGCGACGACCCGCTTGTTCTTCAGTCCCTCGGGAACATCACCGGCGACGATCCGCTGCGCGAGCCCCTCGACGATCGCCGTCTTTCCGACGCCGGGCTCGCCGATCAGCACCGGGTTGTTCTTCGTCTTGCGCGAAAGGACCTGGATCACCCTCCGGACCTCGTCGTCGCGGCCGATCACCGGATCGAGTTTGCCCGATCGCGCCGCGTCGGTGAGATCGCGCGCGTACTTCTCGAGGGTCTGATAGGTGTCCTCGGGATTCTGCGAGGTCACGCGCCGGTTGCCGCGCACCTGCTCGAGGGCGGCCATCGTGGCCTCGCGATCGATACCGGCCTCGGAGAGCAAACGGGCGGAGGTCCCGTCGCTTCCCAGCATCGCGAGGAACAGGTGCTCGGTGGAGACGTACTCGTCCCCGAGTGCCGAGGCCTCCTCGAAGGCACGTTCGAGGATCGAAATGGCCGCGGGCGACAGGCGCGCTTCGGCCGCGGCGCCGGGCTGGAACACCTTCGGCAGCCGATCCTGGGCCTCGGCCACCTGATCGCGCAGGCGGCGTGGCACGACATCGAGGGTGTGCAGCAACGGGTACACGACCCCGTCGGGATCGGAGAGCAGGGCGAAGAGCACGTGCTCGGGTTCGATCGCCTGCTGCGAGCGGGCGACCGCCTGCTGGCGCGCGGCTTCGAGCGCGGCCTGTGACTTCAGTGTCAGCTTGTTCGGATCCATCTCACGGCTCGCGTAGCGACGTATGCAGCCACGTTCGTAGCGGCACGATCTCTCCGGATCCACCCTCGCGCTCGCGCCGTTCGCGCTGGCGCTCGAGCTCGCGTTGCATCTGCGCCGCGGCGCGCTGCAGTTGGGCCAGCTGCTCGCGCATCTGCATGATCATCCTCACTCCGGCGAGGTTGATGCCTTCCTCCTGGGTCAACGCCTGGATCATCCGCAGCCGCGCGATATCCGCGTCGGAATAGCGGCGTGTGTTCCCCGCCGTGCGCTTCGGCGCCACCAATCCCTTGCGCTCGTAGATCCGCAGCGTCTGCGGATGGACCCCCGCGAGCTCCGCCGCGACGCTGATGATGTAGACGGCGCGCTCCTGCTCGTCGGACGGCGCACTGCGCACGTACCGGGGGCGCCGGTCGCGGGACTCGTTGATGCGCTCGTCGCTCATGCCGCTCCCTTTCCGTCACTCACACGCCCAGGTGCTCGCGCGGCGACTCCTTCCGTTCGTCTCGGAGTTGGCTGAGCAGGTCTTTCTCCTTCTTGCTCAGCTTGGTCGGGACATCGACCTTGGCCGTGACCATCAGGTCGCCGGTGCCGCCTCCCTGCATCGGTGCGCCCTTGCCCTTGATGCGGAACGTGCTCCCAGACTGGGTCCCCGACGGAACCTTCAGCGTGACCGCCCCGTTCAGCGTGGGAACGGGAACGTTCGCACCGAGAGCGGCCTCCTCGTAGGTGAGTGGCAGCTCGAGTGTGAGGTTGTTCCCCTTGCGCCCGAACATGCGATGAGAACGCACGCGCACGCGCACGAACAGGTCGCCGGGTACGCCGCCCGCGGGGCCGGGCTCACCTCGACCCTTCAGCCGGATCGTGGCGCCGTCCTTCACGGCCGCCGGGATCTTCACCGAGAAGCTCCGCGTCTTGCGGACGGCGCCCTGTCCCTTGCACTTCGTGCAGGGGTGCTCGATCCGAACGCCGCGACCGCCGCACTCGGGGCACGGCTGCGCCATCTGGAACAGCCCCTGACTCACGTTGACCTGACCGGCACCGCCACACGTCGGGCACGCGATCGGGCTCGTCCCGGGTTCGGCGCCCGACCCGTGGCAACGATCGCACTGGGCGGGACCGTCGATCCGCACCGGCACCGTGGTGCCGGCCATCGCATCGTCGAAGGGGATCGTGACCTCGGTCTCGAGATCGGCGCCGCGTCGCTGCGCCCGGCCACGGCCGGTTCGCCCAGCCCCGCGCCCGCGCCCACCGCCACCGAACAGGCCGGCGAACAGATCCGAGACGTCCCCGAAGTCGGCGGTGCCCTCGGTGCTCCACGGGATGTCCTCGGACCGAACACGTTGCCCCCCGCCGGGACCGCCGCCGGGGTAACCGCCCGCGCCGAAGCCGGCCGCCGCCATGTCGCGCACTCGGTCGTAGCGCGTGCGCGTCTCGGGGTCGGACAGGACATCGTTCGCGGACGAGATCTCCTTGAACCGTTCCTCGGCCGCCTTGTCGCCTTGGTTGCGATCCGGGTGGAACTTGCGCGCGAGCTTGCGATAGGCCTTCTTGATCTCGTCGGCCGAGGCGTTCTTGGGCACGCCGAGCACCTGGTAGTAGTCCTCGTCGAACCACTCCCTGCGTACCTCGTCCGCCATCGGTGTGTATCCCTTCTTACTCGCGCGTCACGCGCACCTGCGCGGGCCGCAGCACCTTGCCGTTCAGCCGGTAGCCCTGACGGAACACCTCCGTCACGACCGGTTCCGAATCGCCGTCGCCGGTCTGCATCAGAGCCTCGTGCTCGTTCGGATCGAAGAGCTTTCCCTCGGCCTCGATCCGCTCGAGACCCTCGCCCCGTAACGCGTCGATCAGCTTCGCGTACACCAGCTCGACGCCCTTGACGAACCGATCGGCGTCGGTCGCGTCGTCCTCCCCGACCGACAGCAACGCCAGGTCGAAGTCGTCGAGCACCTCGAGCAACCGCCGGACGAACGGCTCGGCCGCCATCTCGACCGCGCGCGTCTGCTCCTTCACGACGCGCTTGCGGTAGTTGTCGAAGTCGGCCTGCAGCCGCTGTGCCAGCTCGCGGTATTCCTGTGCCTGCCGGAGTGCGACCGCGAGCTCGTCGGGTTCCCCGGCGTCGTCGGGCTCGGGGGGATCCTGCGCGAGGGGTCCTGCGGCGGCGGGCACGTCGCCCGGACGGATCCGCCGCCGATCGGTCACCTTGACCCGCGGACGTTCCCGTTCGTCGCCCTCGGGCTCACCCACGTCGGTCACGACGCCTCGCCCTCGTCGACGATCTCGCCCTCGACCACGTCGCCCTCACCATCGGAAGGCGGCTGAGACGCGTCGCCCCCGTCCGCCGGCGCACCGGGAGCCTGCTGGCCCTCGGCCTGCGCGGCCTGTTGGATCGACGCTCCGGCCTGCTGCCACTTCTGCACCACGGTCTCCGAGGAGCTCTTGATCGCCTCGAGGTCGTCGCCCTTCAGGGCCTCCTTCAACTCGTCGTTCAGCTTCTTCAGCTCGTCGCGCTCGGACTCGGGGAGCTTGTCGCCCCACTCCTCGAGGCTCTTGTCGACCTGGTAGGCGACCTGGTCGGCTTGGTTGCGTGCCTCGGCGGCCTCGCGCCGTTCGTGATCCTCGGAGGCGAACTGCTCCGCGTCGGCGACCATCCGGTCGATCTCCTCCTTGCCCAGGGCCGTTCCACCGGTGATCGTCATCTGCTGTTCCTTGCCGGTGGCCAGGTCCTTCGCGCTCACGTTGACGATGCCGTTCGCGTCGATGTCGAAGGCGACCTCGATCTGCGGCATACCGCGCGGCGCGGGTGGGATCCCCATCAGGTGGAACTTCCCGAGCGAGCGCATCGCCGGGGAGTACACCGTCTCGGCCTCGCCCTGCAGGACGTGGATCTCGACCGTAGTCTGGTTGTCGTCGGCGGTCGTGAACGTCTCTGCCTTGCGGGTCGGGATCGTCGTATTGCGCTCGATCATCTTCTGGAAGATGCCGCCTTTCGTCTCGACACCGAGCGACAGAGGCGTGACGTCGAGCAACAGGATGTCCTTCACGTCGCCCTTCAGCACGCCCGCCTGGATCGCGGCGCCGACCGAGACGACCTCGTCGGGGTTGACCCCCTTGTGCGGCTCCTTGCCTCCGGTCAGCTCCTTCACCAGGGCGGTGATCATCGGCATGCGGGTGGAACCGCCCACCAGGATCACGTGATCGATGTTCGACACGGGCTTGCCCCAGTCGGCGATCGCCTGCTCGAAGGGAACGCGCGTGCGCTGCACGAGGTCCTCGGTCATCCGCTCGAACTCCGCGCGGGTGAGCTTCGTCTCGATGTGCAGTGGGCCTTCGGCGATGAACGGAAGGTTGATCGCGGCTTCGGTCACCTGCGACAACTCGGTCTTCGCCTTCTCCGCCGCCTCCTGCAGGCGCTGCATCGCCATGCGATCCGACGACAGGTCGATGCCGTGCTCATCGGAGAAGTTCTTCACGAGCCAATCGACGATCCGCTGATCCCAGTCGTCGCCACCGAGCTCGGTGTCGCCGTGCGTCGCCTTCACCTCGAAGACGCCGTCGCCGATCTCGAGCAGGGACACATCGAAGGTGCCGCCGCCGAGGTCGAAGACGAGGATCGTCTGGTCGTGCTGCTTGTCCAGCCCGTAGGCGAGCGCGGCCGCGGTCGGCTCGTTCACGATCCGCAACACCTCGAGGCCGGCGATCTGCCCGGCTTCCTTCGTCGCCTGACGCTGTGCGTCGTCGAAGTAGGCGGGAACGGTGATGACCGCCTCGGATACCGAGTCCGACAGGTAGGACTCGGCGTCGCGCTTCAGCTTGCCGAGGATCTGCGCGGACACCTCTTGCGGTGTCCACTTCTTCCCGTCGATGTCGACGGACCAGTCGCGTCCCATGTGCCGTTTGACCGACCGGATCGTGCGGTCGGGGTTCGTGATCGCCTGACGCTTGGCGACCTCGCCGACGAGGATCTCGCCGTTCTTGGAGAAACCGACCACCGACGGGGTGGTCCGGGCGCCCTCCGCGTTCGGGATCACGACAGGCTCGCCGGCCTCGAGTGTCGAGACCACCGAGTTCGTCGTTCCCAGGTCGATGCCCACAGCTCGTGCCATCGGTGCCTTCCTCTCTTGGGTGTCGGCTCGGACTGGATCGTGTGTTTCGAAGTTGACTGCGTGATGAGTCTAGAAGTTGAGTGTGAGGCTGTCAACTTGTCTCCCCTCACCTGTTGCACTCCATGGCATCAACAACTCACCTACCTGCGGATCGGGGGGTCCAACCGCCTGGGGGCTTCGGTCCCGCCCCACCCCTCCCGATGCTGACCGAAGAGCCGCCGGCAGGGGCCGGAGGGCGCTCCCCTCCGGCGTCGGCATCCGCGAGCCCTCCGCCTCCTGGGCCTCGGGCGCTGCGCCTGTCTCCGCACGGGAGGGGTCAAGCCCAAGGGCCGTTCGACCGAAAAGGAACTAGACCGAAAGTCCCTCGGAGAGGCAGGAACGTGCAGGAGACCCAGAGCCGGGACGTGCCCGGCGCAGGAAGCACCGACGCCTGCCGCAAGCTGGCGCGCCTGCTCGGCGCCGACGCGGTCGCGGCCGTCGGAGACGGCTCGGCGGCCCTCGAGGATGTGGTCGAAGGCCGGGCCGAGGGTCTGATCGTGTTCCCGATCGGCGAAGACATTGCCGGCGACGGGCGGTCCGCGCTCCCACCTGAGCTCGACGTGCTCGACACGATCCGCAGGGTCGTCCGCGAGCCCGAGTCGGAATTCGCCGATGTTCTCGCGGCGGCGGCCGAGCGACTCGGCGTCGAGGAGCTGATCTGTCTGTACGAGCGGGGCGGCCGGCTCCAGATCGACGGGGTCGGACCCGGTGACCGTCCCCGCACCGTGGCGCGCGGCGTGCGAGCCGAACTCGGCGCGCTCGATCGCTCCTCCCCCTTGACCGAGGCGACCGTCCACCAGCTCGGCGTCGTAACGGGTGCACGACTTCCCCATCTGGCGGGGGGGTTCGCCGCCTCCGATCGCGTCGAGCTGCTCCTGGCGGGGAGCGAACAGACGCCTCCGCACCCCGTCACGCTGGCGATCGTCGGTCGCGCGCTCATGGCCGCGCGCGAGGCGATGCAGGATCGCCGGCGCACCGCGACGAGCGGCTCCGCGGCCGAACGCGAGCGATGGGCCGCGCAGATCCACGACGGTGTGACCCAGGCCGTGACGGCTGCCTTCCTCGAGCTGCGCCGGCTCGGCGCTCGCGACGACCTCGATCCGCCGCTCGCCGACGCGGTCACCGAGGCAGCCACCGACGTGCGACGGACCCTGTTCGACCTGCGCGGGCTCCTGTTCGATCTCACGCGGTCCGAGCAGCTCGACGCGACGGCCGACGAACGTATTCGCGGCTACGTCCGCGGCGTCGCCGAGCGATGGAAGCTCCCGGTCGAAGCCACGATCGACGTCGACGACCTCGACGAGGTGGACGACGCCACGATCGAGGTCGCGCGACAGGTGATCCGCGAGGCGATCGCGAATACCGCGAAGCACGCCGACGCGAGCACGATCCGTGTCGCGCTGCGCACCGAACCAGGAACGTTCGTCGTCGAGATCCTCGACGACGGGAGGGGGTACGACCCAGCGTCGGTCCGGGATGCACCGGGCCACATGGGGCTCAGCTTGATCCGCGAGCGGGTCGCCGAAGCAGGCGGCACCTTCGGGATCGAGACCGCACCCGGGGCAGGCACCCGGGTGGTCGCGGGGTTGCCGACGGCACCCTCCCGGACGTAAGGAGACAACAGATGAAGGTCTTGATCGTCGACGACCATGCGCTCGTCCGTCGGGGGATGGCGCACGTGGTCCGCGAGTGCTTCCCCGACGCCGAGGTGGCCGAGTCCGGCGGGGCCGACGAGGCCGTCGCCGTGATGGAGCAGGGTGGGATCGAGGTCGCACTCGTCGACGTCCGGATGCCGGGCCTGGACGGACTCGAACTGCTCCGGACGCTGAAGGCCGGCTGGAGCGACGTCCCGGTGATCATGCTCTCGACCTACGACCAGGCGGTCTACGTGAAGCGCGCCCTCGCAGACGGGGCGGCCGGGTACCTGCTGAAGGATGCGACACCCGACGATCTCGGACAGGCGATCCGCGTCGCGCTCTCGGGCAGCGGCAACGTTCTGTCACCGAAGGTGATCCAGAACCTGTTCGAGGACGTCGAGGCGAGCGAAAGCGCAGACACCGCCCGCCAGGAGTACAACCTGACGAGCCGGGAGCGCGACATCCTCGGATTGCTGTCCGAAGGACGCAGCAACCGCGACATCGCGCAGACCCTGTACCTGTCGGAGAAGACGGTCAAGGCGCACCTCGCTGCCGTGTTCCGCAAGCTCGGCGTCACGAACCGCACGCAGGCCGCGATGGCCGCGGTCGCGATGGGGATCGGCCCCACGCACCACAAGGACTCAGAGGAGAACGGCGAGGACGGTCCGCGTCCCAAGGCCCAGCGCCGCTGACGCTGAGTAGCCTGGGAGGAAGACCGTGGTGGATGCAGACGACGGCCGTGCCGGAGGCGTGATGGGTCCCGCAGGGGACGGAGTCGACGCGTACGAGTCCGACTGGTACCGAAGCCTGAAGGCGCTCGCCGAGCGTCAGGCCGCGCTCGCCGGTGACGACGGGGACGACGGCGACGACGAGCAGCGGGACGCCTCTCCGATCGCAACCGAGGAACGACCTTCGGACGCGCCCGATGACGCAGACGACGACGCCGCGGTGATCGACCTCGGCCCCGACGACCCCGACGGAGACGCCGGCGCGGAAGCGGCCGACACCACCGCCGGGGCCCAAGCGGCCGACGAGGAGCCCCCAGAGACGCCCGCCTCGTCCCCACCCGAGCCCGACACGAAGCCGAAGGCCGGACGCAAGAAGAAGGCCGAAGCCACCTCGGAACCGGTCGCGGAGACCCCCGAACCCGAACCCGAACCCGAACCCGAACCCGAGCCGGAGCCCGAACCGGAACCGGAACCCGAACCGGAACCGGAACCCGAACCGGAACCCGAACCGGAGCCCGAACCGGAGCCCGAGGTCCCGCAGCCGTCGCTCGACGCGCCCGATCCGGACCTGCGACGGGAGGCGCTGGTCGCGCTCACCGATCGCGGCCTAGCGGCGTCCGATGTCGAACGGGTCCTCGCATTGGCGAAGGATCCCGACCAGCAGGTTCGGTCCCAGGCGTTGCAGGCGCTGGAGGCGCAAGCCGACCTGTTGCCCAACGCGTCGATCCAGCAAGCCCTCCAGGATCCCGACGACGATGTTCGCGCCCAGGCGGTCCGGCTCGCAGCGGCGCGTGGCGATCGCGATGTCGCGGCGCTGCTCCCCTTGCTCGGTGCGCGGCATTCCCCGGCCACCCAACGCGCCGCCCTCGAGGTGCTCCCGGACCTGGTCTCCCGGGGCGGGGGCCCCGACGACGAGCATCTGACGACGGCGCTGAACGCGGTCGCGCGCATGGACTCCAAGCCCGATCCGAGCGAGTCCGGTCCGCTCGCCGAACTCGCACGAGGCCTCGGGGTCGGGCACGTCACCGAACAACTCACGGCGACCGACGATCGGCGGCTGGGCGCGGCGCGCCTGCTGAGCCTCGAGGGCTCGGCCGCGGCAACGCGCGCGCTCGCCGAGCTCACCGCCGACCCGCTCGAGGAGATCCGGACCACGGCCGAGCTGGCAGCGAATCACATCGCCGAGCTCGACCGCGCCGCGGCTCCGCCGCCGCCACCGCCGCCAGCCGACGGCTCGTCGCAGGTGGAGCAGGCGGCCGAGAGCGAGATGATCACCGCGCTCGCGCGCGCTCTGGCCGACCCCGACGAGGGTGTCCGGCAACGCGCGACCGCGGCCCTGACCGATGTGGAACGAACGGTGATGGCGGAGTGGGTCGACGACGCCGCGCGTTCCGACGATCCCGAGCTGCCGCGGATCGCCGCCGAGGTCGCGCAGCTCCGCGGGCTGACCGAGTCGGCGCCCGTGCTGCTCGACCAGGGCGCGGCGCTGGCGGGGGAACGACAGGAACCGTTCCGGCGGGCGTTGTCCTCGATCCCGATCGAGACCGATCAGCTCGTGCGAGCGCTCGACGCCGTCGCCCAGGACCGCAAGCCCGCCGCGGTCGGGTTCCTCTGGGAGGTCGCCGGTCGCGCCGCACTCCCCGCGTTGGAACAGCGGCTCGGCGATCCCGACCCGGACGTTCGCACCGCCGTGCTCGATGTGCTCGCCACGTCCGGCGAGCCGAGCGGCGTCCAGGCTTCGATGCGTTCGCTCACCTCGGATTCGTCGCCGGTCGTCCGGGCCGCGGCGATCGGGGTCGTGGTGCGCGGATCCGCCGACGAACGGATCCAGGCGCTGTCGCAGGCGATCGCCGACCCCGATCCGTCGGTTCGGGCGGCGGCGGTCACCGCGCTTCCGGCCGGCGCGGGCCGCGCCGCGAGCGATCTGCTGACGCGCGCGCTCGACGATCTCGACGACCGCGTGTGGCGTGCCGCCCTCCCGCACCTGGCCTCGCTCGCGTCTGAGGACCTGGACACGGTGTGGGGTGCGTTGACCAAAGCCCGTCCCGAACAGCGCGCCGAGCTGATCGACGCGATGGCGCGGGCCGACGCCGTCCGCGTCGCCGACCTCGCGTTGCAGCACGCTCAGGCGCCCGACCCCGACGAACGCCGCCTCGCCGTGGCGCTCGCCGGACAGGGGGGGACGGAAGCGAGCGTGCAGGCATGCGTACAGGCCCTGCAGGACCCGGTCGCAGATGTGCGCCGTCAAGCAGCCGCCTCGCTCGGCCGGATCAAGAGCCCGCAGGCCGCCTCCGCACTCGGTGGTTCCTTGTCCGACCCCGATCCCTCCGTGCGCGAACAGGTCGTCCGTGCGCTCGGAGTGATCGACTCCGAAGCGGTGCTCGGGTTCCTCGTGCAGGCTCTGCAGGATCCGAGCAAGGACGTGCGCGAAACCGCGAGCCAGGTGTTGACCGAGTGGAGCTCACCCGCCGTCGCCCGGCGACTGGCCGGTGTCCTCGCGACGCCGGCGCTGCGCGATCAGGCGATCGACCTGCTGACGAAGATGGGAGCATCGGCGACCGAGCTCCTCGTCGACGTGTTGCTGCACTCGACCCCCGAGATGGTGCCCACGGTCGGTTCGCTGCTCGATCAGCTCGTCGGTGCGGACCACTTCGTCGAACGGCTGCACGCGATGGACCCCAAGCAGCGTCGACGTGCGATGACGGCGCTGGCCGCGATCGGCGGCCCGGCCGCTGTCGAGCACGCGCTCGCCGCACTCGGCGACCCCGACCAGCACGTGCGGACGGCCGCCGTCAAGGCGCTCGGCGCGCTTGGCGACCCGCGGACCGCCGAAGCCGTGGCACACGTCGCGGATTCCGACCCGATCCCCGAGGTCGCCGAGGCCGCGCGGGGCGTCTTGACGGCGCTGCGTCCCGCCTGACGGTCTCGAGCCGCCGCAGTCTCAACTCGAGAAGTCTCGGAAGAACCGGCTGGGCGTGGGACCACGCTGTCCCTGGTACTTCGATCCCGCCTCGGAGGAACCGTACGGGACGTCGGCCGGGGTCGTGAGCCGGAAGAACGAGATCTGCCCGATCTTCATCTTCGGGTAGATCGTGATGGGCAGGTTCGCCACGTTCGAGAGCTCGAGCGTGAGGTAGCCGTCCCAACCGGGGTCGACGTAGCCGGCCGTCGAGTGGATCAGCAGACCCAACCGGCCGAGCGAGGACTTCCCCTCCAGCCGGGCGACGAGATCGTCGGGCAGGGCGACGCGCTCGAGGGTCGAACCGAGGACGAACTCCCCGGGGTGCAGGATGAACGGCTCCTCGCCGGGGACCTCCACGAGCTCGGTGAGGTCGGGCATCTCGCGCTGCACGTCGATGTAGGGATAGCGCGAGTTCGCGAACACGCGGAACTGCGAGTCGACGTGCAGATCGACCGACGACGGCTGGATGCACGCCTCGTCGAGCGGGTCGATCACGACCCGTCCGGCGGCGAGCTCCTCGCGGATCGTGCGGTCGGAGAGGATCATCGGCGCGGATGCTACCCGTTCGCCGAAGTGGCGGCCGCGGAGCACGCGACCCAGCGATCGAGCACCGCCGACGCCCTGCCCTCGTCGATCGACGCGGCCGCGGCGACGATCCCCTCCGCGAGCGACGCGGCGACCCCGGCCACCTCGAGGGCGGCGCCCGCGTTCAGCATAACGACGTCGCGGGTCGGGCCGGGCGCGCCGGCCAGCACCTCACGCGCGATCTCGACGTTGCGATCAACGTCTCCACCGAGGAGTGCGTCGGGTGAGGCCTTCGCGAACCCGAGGTCGGTCGGATCGAGGGTGCGCTCGTGCAGGTTCCCGTCCACGACCTCGTACACGGTTGACAGTCCCGTCGTGGTCAGCTCGTCCAAGCCGTCCTCACCGCGGAACACCTTCGCCCGCACCCCGCGACGAGCGAGCACCTCGGCCACGAGCGGCAGCATCCGAGCGTCGGAGACCCCCACGACCTGAGCCCCGGGACGTGCGGGGTTCGTGAGCGGTCCGAGGAAGTTGAACGCCGTCGGGACGCGCAGCTCGCGCCGGATCCCCACCGCGTACGCGGTGGCGGGGTGGAACGCAGGAGCGAACATGAACCCGATGCCCGCCTCGGTCAGACAGCGCTGCACACCGGCCGCGTCGAGATCGATCCGCACACCGAGCGCCTCGAGCAGGTCGGCGGACCCGCAGTCCGACGTCGCGGCGCGGTTCCCGTGTTTGGCCACGGTCGCGCCGGCGCCGGCCGCCACGATCGCACCGACGGTCGAGATGTTGAAGGTGCCCGATCGGTCGCCTCCCGTTCCGCACGTGTCGACGACGACCAAGCCGGGGAGAGGATCGGGAGCGGTGACGGGGCTGGCGAACTCGAGCATCACGTCGGCGAACCCGGCGATCTCCTCGACCGATTCGCCCTTGGTGCGCAGCGCCATGAGCAACCCACCGACCTGGGCGGGCGTCGCATCGCCCTCCATGATCGCGCGCATCGCCTCGGCCGCTTCGTCGGCCGAGAGCGAAGCCCCCCCCGACACGCGTGCGAGCACGGAGGGCCAGAAGTCCGCGTCGTGTCGATCCGTCAGGGAGGCCATGAGGGACGGAAGGATAGCCGTCGATCGCGGATACCGCGAGGTCGGCAGCACGAGACCCGCAGGTCGTGGCCGGTCGGCTCCAGGGTCCGCGTCGCGCGAGCCGCGCTAGAATCGCGGCTCGACACGCTCCGCAAGGAGCGTCCTGCGGGTGTAGTTCAATGGCAGAATGCGAGCTTCCCAAGCTCGAGACGGGGGTCCGATTCCCCTCACCCGCTCCACACGACTGGGTCGATCAGGCTGGTGCAGGTGGTGGCGGGGGCGGAGGTACCGGGGCCGCTCCGGGGGCGCCGGGTGCGGACGGTCCCCGATAGGTGGAGTCCCCCCACGCCAGGACCGGGAAGAAGATGATCGGGATCAGCAGCAGACCGATCGCGAAACCGGCTCCGTGGCCGAAGCTCTTCGATAGATCCACGAGCACGATGATGTGCACGACGATGTTCACGATCGGGATCAGGTAGAGGATCAACCACCAGCCAGGCCGGCCGACGATCTCGAGCAACACCCAGATGTTGTAGATGGGGATGATCGCGGCCCATCCCGGGCGTCCCGCCTTCGTGAAGACGACCCAGAGCGACGCCAGGTACACGACCAAGACGATCGCGTAGATCAACCAGAAGGTAAAACCGAGACCGCCCCAGCCATCCGTGCTCTGCGCGAGCATCGTCATCCCCCCGTGTCAGCCCGGTCGGGCCTCTCGGCGATGGTTCCACGCGGGAGAGACCCCCTCAAGCACCCGTGGCGTGCCGTGCGGGACGGCGTGCGGGTGGATCGGCGCTCGGGCACAGATCCTGGAGGGGACACACGGTGCAGCGGGGCGTTCCCGCCTTGCAGATCTCGCGGCCCAGGCGGATCAAGCCGACGTGGAGCGGCACCCGGGAGCCCTCCGGAACCAGCTCGTGCAGCAGTCGATCTGCCGCCTCGGCGCTCGTCTTCGGACCGATCAACCCGAGCCGGCGTGTCACGCGATGAACGTGGGTGTCGACCGGCAACGCGTCGCGGCCGAGCGCGAACGAGAGCACCACGGCCGCGGTCTTGGGGCCCACACCCGGGAGCGACGTGAGGTAGTCGCGGATCTCACCGTCGCTCGCGTCGGCGGTCCACGAGAGATCCCAGGAACCCTCGCGGTCGTGGATCTCACGCAGGATCGCCTGGATACGCGGCGCCTTCGTGTCCGCCAGACCTCCCGACCGGATCGCATCGGCGAGCGCGGCGGACGGAGCCGCCAGGACCCGGTCCCACGTCGGGTAGCGCTCGCGCAGTGCACCGAACGCCCGCTCGGCGTTCAGGTCGCTCGTGTGCTGGGAGAGGACCGTGAGTACGAGCTCCTCGAGCGGATCGACGCGCCGGGGTGGCTCCAACGCGCCGAACCGCTTGCGCAGACGTCCGAGGATCGTGCGCAGCCGGCGCCGTTCTGCGGCCGGGAGCGGAGCTTCGGAGGCGGACGCGCGAGCCACGTGCGCACGATAGCCGCGTCCTTGCGAGGGTCGCCCGCTACGGTCCCGGCGCGTAGTTGCGGAACTGGGTGAGGTTCGGCAGGAAGGCGAGCCGGATCGTGTCGGTCGGCCCGTTGCGGTGCTTGGCCACGATCAGGTCGGCCGTTCCCTTCGTCGTCACGTCCGAGTCGTCCCGGTGGATGAACATCACCACGTCTGCGTCCTGTTCGATCGCTCCACTGTTATGTGAAATGACAGAATCTGCCAACCAGCTGGACAGTCCCGGAACCGTAAGGTCGAACACTTCCTGCTCTTCGAGCACATCGTCGACCGCCACGACACGATCCCAGAACAGATCATCGGATGCTATCTCTTGTAGCAATGAACTCCCGAGGACCTCCGACCACTCCTTCACGAGCGTCCGGGACGGTGAGAACCCCGTCGCGAACCCTCCGAAGCTCATCCCCCGGCGTTCGGCCACCTGCCGCGGAGTGAGGCCGGCGGCTTCCATCTCTTCGGTCAACAACCCGAACACCGCGGGAGGAATCGTGTCGACGTTCGTACCCGACTGGACGGGCCCGAGGCGTAGCCCGAGCCGATGCGCGACGTCGACGCGCGGTCCGACCGCCCCGACGACGTCCAAGAACCGACGCTGCGGTTCGGCTCCGGAAACCACCACCGTGTACCACGCGCTGCCACGCTGACGCACGCGGGCGATCCTGCCGACGATTCCCAACCGCAGCAGGAGCGCTCCCACATCGGAGGCCAGACCTGCGCTGGCGGTCGCGAAGGAGACCGAGTGACTGCCCCTGGTTCCGGGCGGCCGGACGAAGATGCATCCGTCGGTCGCCCACAGGTGGCGCAACAACAGAGCGATCTGCCGGTCCGACAGGCGGAACGCGGATCCGGGTACCCGCTTCACGTGGGAACGCTGGCCGAAGATGCCGAGCTCGCGCAGCCACGCGTTCACACCCTTGGGATACCAGCGGTTGCCGTTCCCGCTGATCAACAATTGGTGCCAGGCTCCCCGTCCCGCGTATCGTGTCACGCGCGATCCCAGCGACCGGGCACCGTCCGCGACGACCCGGCTGTTCTCCTCGGAGGCGGTCGTGTAGCGCATCGGCTGGCCGGAGAGGTAACTGCCGTCGCCGATCAGCTGACCGAGGAGAGCGACGTGCTCGTCGGACCACACGACCGGATCCGCTGGCTCCGGCACGGTCCGTGCGATCGCCAGCCGATCGCCAACCGACACGTTGCCCGCACGGACCCATCCGTCCGCGCCGTAGAGCCGGTGCTTGGACGTACAGCGGATCGCCCGGCCGCTGGCCAACCGGACCGTCCGGACCGAACGGCGTCCGACCCGCCAGACACGGTCGCTCCGCGCCGTCACGATCCGTCCGTCGGGAGCCATCGCAAGGACCTCTGGAGTGGTGCCGACGAGACCCTCGATCGGTACCCGCCGGCCGTCTGCCATCTGCACGAGGGTGTCGCCGGTCACACACTCCCGCAAGTCGGAGAGCTGAGGACGCTTGTCCTGGCGGCGCTCCGGGTCGCGGTTGAGCTGGGAGACCGCGATCACCGGGATCCGCAGCTCCTTCGCGAGGAGCTTCAGGCTGCGGCTGATCTCGGCGATCTCCTGCTGGCGGTTGTCGATGCGCCGGTTCGGCGAGGACATCAGCTGCAGGTAGTCGACGATGATCAGCCCGAGGCCGGACTTGCGGGTCGCGAGTCGCCGCGCCCGAGCGCGGATGTCGACGATCGTCACGTTGCCTGCGTCGACGATCGACAGGGGGGCTTCGTGTAGGTTCTCCGCCGCACGGACGATGTTCTGCCAGTCTTCGGCGCCGACGCGCTTGTTGCGGATTCGGTCCCAGGGAACACGCGCCTCACCACACAGCAGCCGCATGCCGATCTCCCAGCGCGACATCTCGAGCGAGAAGATCGCGGTCGGTGCGTGCGCGTCGACCGAGACGTTGCGGGCGAGGTTCGTCACGAACGAGGACTTGCCGACGCCCGGTCGCGCCGCGACGACGATCAGGTTTCCGGGCTGCAGGCCCGACATGAGGGAGTCGAGATCGCGGAACCCCGTGGGAACTCCGGCGAACTGCTCGTCCCGGTTCTGGATCGACTCCAGGTCGACCATCGCTTGATCGATCAGATCGCGGACGTGGGCGACCTGATCCTTGTCCTCACGGCGAGCGACGTCGTAGATCCGCTGCTCGGCCTCGTCGGCAACCCCTTCGGGATCGTCGGGACTCGAGTAGCCCAGCTCCATGATGTCGGCGGCCGCCGAGATCAACCGGCGCAGCAGCGCGGACTGGGCGACGATGCGTGCGTAGTGCGCCGCCCCCGCCGGGGTCGGCACCTGATCGACGAGGTCGCGGACGTACAGCGGGCCGCCGATCTGGTCGAGATCGCCCCGGCGCTTAAGCTCCTCGGTGACCGTGATCACGTCGACGGGCTCGCCGTGCGCGTAGATCCCGCGGATCGCGTCGTAAACGGTGCGGTGCGCGCTGCGGTAGAAGTCGTCGGGGTGGAGTTCCTCGACGGCGTCGGCGATCGCCTCGGACGAGAGCATCATGGCCCCGAGGACCGACTGCTCGGCCTCGAGGTTCTGGGGCGGCACGCGCTCGGGACGCAGGCGGGTGACGTCGTCAGCGGTTCGAGCCACGCGCACTCCCCCCTTCGGCCGAGCGATGCGACGGCCGGTCCGACGCTGATGACCGCGTGAGGCTAGCGGCGCCGGCGCGGGTGGCGCATCGGAGAACGCTGGGGAAATCCAACCGCGCCGGTCGGGTGTCGAAGTTTCCTGTCACTCCAGCCTCCACCAGGGTCGACGGATGTGGGAAACCCTGTGGAGACATGTGAATCACATGGGTGTGACATACCCGTGCGCGTCGTTGGCCGGATCGACGCCCGGGTCTGGACCGGGTCTACCAGAACCGCAGGCCCTTGCGGCCCTTCCCCTTGTCCGCGCCCGCGTCCGGCGACTCCGTCGGGGCCGGTGCCACCTGCTCGGACTCCTCGTTCAGGGTCGCTCCGTCCGATGTAGGCATGGACCCGGACCTGGGGTCGGGGCCCGGGGCATCTTCCTGCAATGCGGCGAACTCCTGCTCGATCGATGCTCCGAACGGCTCGGCAGGGTCTCCGTTCGAGGCCCGGACGACCGGCGCGGCCGCCCCGGCTCCAGGCGATGGAGCAGCTCCCTGCGGTTGCGCGGGGACCCCGGTCGGTTCGACCACCTGCGTCCCCATCGTCGTGCCGTTCGGAACGGCGGGAACCGCGGCCTCGACGGGAGCGACTCCCGGCGCGACGCTCGCGTACGCCACCTCGCCAGAGCTCGCTGTGGACGCCGTCGCCGGGCCCGGTGACCCTGCGGAAGGTCCGGTTCCCGGAACGGCGGGCGTGTCGTCGACGGGCTCGCTCGCCGGGTCGAGCTCGGCGAGCAACCGACGCGCGCGAGCCGCACGGACGGACGCACCCTTGCGGGAGAAGGCTCGGAGTGCTCTGCGGACGAGGGGCATCGCTTCGTTCCTGCGCCCGGAGAGGCGGAGCACCTCGGCGAGCTCGATCAGTGCGGTCGCCCGCAGTTCCACGGCGTCGGTTTGATCGGCGAGCCGAACGGCCTCGCGCGCCAGCGCGTTGGCCTGCGCGAGGTTCCCGCCGTGGGCCAGGGCCCGGGCCCGCGCCGTCCGCCACCGGACGCGGGTCGTCACGTCGTGCGGAGCGCCGCCTTGCTCGGCGACCTCGGTGAGCCGGACGGCCTCCCCGTAGTTCCCGGCATCCTCCAGAACGTGGGCCAGGGTCGCGGCGATCCGCGCGGCTGCCGCCCCATCACCCGCGCGCTCCGCGATCTCGAGCCCCTCGCGCAGCGTCACCTGCGCGCCCTCGACGTCGCCGGTCAGCAGCTGCACCGCGCCCGAGCGTTCGGCGCGGAGTGCGAACTCGCGTTCCAAGCCGAGGTCGGCCGCGATCGACGCCGCCCGTTCGTCCGCCGCCCGTGCCTCGTCCGGATGTCCCCGATCCGCGTGCACCGTCGCAAGCACGCCCAGCGCCTCCTGCGCGACCGGGCGAAGTTCGTCGCCGACGCGATCGACGATCGACGCGAGCCGTGCCGCGACCTCGTCCAGCGGGGCCGGGCCCTCGCCGAGCGCGCGCGCCAGGTCGCGCAGCGCGGCGGCCTCCTCGCGTTTGCGGCCGGCGCGACGGGCCGCCTCGGCCGCCCGCCCTGCCGCTGCGGCGTAAGCGGACGCATGGCCCCGGCACAGGCTGACGTACGCGGAGAGGGACCACGCCCACGCGAGGCCCCAGTCATCACCGAGGTCACGGAACACGACCACACTGCGGTCCGCTCGCCGGCGCGCGTTCTCGAGGGCGCGGTGATCCTGCCCGCCGGCGGCGGCCAGCCGGGCACGGAGGATCTTCGCCCGCCACTCGACCGCGCGCTCCCCCGCCGCGCGCGCGGCGTGGGCGGTCTCGGTCAACAGCGCATCGGCGCGCGGCAGCTGATCGAGGTCGGCCAACGCGATCGCTGCGCGCAGCAACAGCTCCGGTCGGTGCGGATCGTCGCGCGCAACCAGGGACGCCGCGCGCTGGGCGAGTTGGAACGCTCCCTGCGCGTCGCCGAGTTGGCCTGCGCGTTCGCCGGCACCCTCCAGGTGGGCGGCAGCGCTGCGCGCGGCCTCCACCACGTGCGCGTCGGATCCGTTCGCACTCGCGGTGCGGTAGGCGCGCTCGAGGTGCGCCCCGAGGAGCTCATCGAATCGGTCGGAGCGATCGCCGGCCGCCACCACGAGCCAGGAGGCGATCGCCGCATGCACCTGCGCACGAACCACTCCCGTCGCCCCGCGAACGGCCGCGTCGCGCACGAAGGGGTGGTGGAACCGGACGATGTCATCGCCCGGGACGTCGGTGGATCGAAGCAGCTGCTTGTGGCGCAAGGCCGCGACATGATCGCCCGCCGCGAGCCGGAGCTCGTCGGGAACAGCTGCGAGCACCGCGTCCCACCGCGGTCGCTCGCCGACGACGGCGATCCGTTCGAGGACGGTTCGCTCCTCCGTCGTGATCCCCTGCAATCGGGCGTCGAGCAGCGCGGCGACGTTGGGTGGCGTGGGCATCGCCGACAGGTCCGTCGTCGGCAGCCATCGCCCCTCGTCCCACCGCAGCAGTCCTTCCTCGATCAGCATGCATGTCAGCTGCTCGATCAGGAACGGATTCCCCCCCGTCGCGGTCGCCACGCGCTGCTGGGCGCGCTCGCCGAGCGCGGTACGCCCCACGAGCTGCTCGAGCAGTTCCGCCACGGTCCCGCCGTCGAGCGGCTCGAGGGTGATCGCCGCGACGATGTTCTCCTCCGCGGTGCCGTGCAGGGGATCCGAGCGTCCCGTGGCGAGAAGCAGCATCGGCGCGCTCATGCGGTCGGCGACCGATCGGAGCAACCGCGCGAACGAGGGATCCGTTCCGTCCGCGTCGTCGACGAGTAGGACGATCGGGCGTTCGCTCGCGATCACCTCGAGGAGCCTGCGCAGCGCCCACGGCGTCTCCTCCTCGAGCGCGCGGCCTCCGGGCAACGCGAGCATGTGCGCGAGCCGCTCGATGACGACGGAAGCATCGTGCGCGCCGGATAGGACCCGTTCCAGGTCCGCCCGGGCATCGTCGACGCCGTCGCCGAGGACGACCCCGATCGCTTGTTCGATCAGCTCGGCGACCGGCCACGCGGCTCCGCCCTCGGCGGCGTCACGGCACCGAACACGGATCGCCGTCGCATCGTGCGAGGACTCGGCCCACGCGATCAGCGCTTCCGCGAGTCGCGACTTGCCGATCCCGGGACTCCCGACCACGGTCACCGCGACGCACGAACGGCTCTCGACCGCTCGCTCGAACAGCTCGCGAAGTGCGACCCGCTCCGCATCCCGTCCGACGAGTGGCGCTCGTGGCGTCGGCGCCTGTCCCGCGCCTGCCTCGACGACCCGTACGAGGCGCATGGGGACCTCGGCCTCTTCGTCATCGACGCCTGCATCCACGAGATCGTCGGCGTGCCCCAGATCGTCGGCGTCCCCCGGGGTGGCTGCGTCTTCGTCGCGTTCCCGGTTCTCGTCGTTCTCGTCGCCACCTTCGCCGTGATCGTCATCCTCGTCCTCGAGCGCGCTCTCGAGCGCTTCCAACGGATCGGCCTCGTCCGGGTCGGCGAGGGTCGCTCCCTCCTCGGCGTCGTCCGAGGCCGGGTCGGGCACGTCGTCGGGAACCGTCCCCTCGGTGTCGGCATCCGCTCGCTCGGCGACCGCCGGGGCGTCGCTCGGCGTCGGCGTCGTCGTCGGCTCGGCCTCGACCGAGGCGGGACCGGCGCGTCGATGCGCCTCGGGGCCGAGCAGAACCTCCCCGGGCTCGGCTCGCTCGGCGAGCGCCACCGCGTTCTCGAGAGGAACCTCGCTCACATCGGTGGTCACGGTCTGTTCGATCGTCACGGAGATGCGTCCCGTTGCCGGCGCGAGAGACCCGCCGGAGACGCGCGTCTCGCTCTCGCGGGCGAGCGCGTCGCGCACCTCTTCGGCGGCTCGGGCCGCCCGAAGCGCGCCGTCCCCGTGAGTGGGATGGAGCCCGAACACCGCGGCCGATCCTCCCTCCACCGCGATCGTGGCGCCACCGTGTCGTTGCAGCGTCGCTCGGATCCGAACCTCCGCGCGTCGGCGGGCGCGTTCCGCCCCGTCCCCGGTCGCGTCGAGGAGCACCGCGACCACGGCGACCGCACGCGGTTCGGGCGCCGCGGGCGGCTCGAGGTCGACGCCGTCGGGCAGCTCGATCCCACAGCTCGAGCAGAAGCGCGCCGGCTCAGGGTTGGGCGTCCCGCAGGACGGGCAGTCGCTCACGGAGCCGGTGGGCGCGCCTCCGGTCTCGATCTGCTTTCCGGGTTGGCTCATCGAGCTCCCTCGCCCGCGTAGGCCGACTCGGTCGCGCCGACGTTGGACTCGGCCGAGGCGGCGGTCAGAGCCAAGCCGAAGTCGTGCGGGTTCGTGGCGACGGCGCGCGCGTCCTCCTCGGACACGAGGCCCTCGGTGACGAGCGTCAGCAGGTGTTGATCGAAGGTCTGCATCCCGTCGAAGGCGCTGTCCGCGATCACATCCGTGAGCTCACCGGTCGCCTCCGGGTCGAGGATCCGGTCGGTGACGCGCCCGGTGTTGGACAGCACCTCCACGGCGGGGACGCGCCCCGATCCGTCCAACCGCTCGAGCAGTCGCTGCGACACGATGCCCCGCAACGCCCCTGCGAACGAGGCGCGCACCTGTTGATGCTGCTTCGCGGGGAACAGCTCGAGGATGCGCGCGAGCGTCTCCGCGGCGTCGATCGTGTGCATCGTCGAGAAGACGAGATGACCGGTCTGCGCGGCCTGGATCGCCGCCATCGCCGAGTCGCCGTCGCGGATCTCCCCGAGGAAGATCACATCGGGGTCCTGGCGGAGCACATGGCGCAGCCCCGCGGCGTACGAGTGCGTGTCCGGACCGATCTCGCGCTGGCGGACGACGGACAGGTCGTCGTTGTGCACGACCTCGATCGGATCCTCGATCGTGACGATGTGCGCGCGGCGGGTGCGATTCACGAAACCGATCATCGAAGCGATCGTCGTCGTCTTGCCGGCGCCGGTCGGCCCCGTGACGAGCACGAGCCCGCGCCTCGCCTCGGCGAAGCTCTGGATCACGGCCGGCAGGTGGAGTTCCTCGAACGTGAGCCCCTCACCGCTGACCCAGCGGATCGCCAGCCCCACCGTCCCCCGATCGCGGAGCACGTTCACGCGGAACCGACCCACGCCCTCGAGCGTGTAGGCGAAGTCGCACTCTTTCGTGTCGGCGAACTCTGCGGCTTTGTGCTGCGGCATCAGGTCCTCGGCCGCGGCGCGCGTGTCGTTCGGCTCCAGGACCGGGAACGGCGCGGGCAGCAGCTCTCCGTCCACGCGGATGAACGGGACGTTGCCGGCCGACAGATGCAGGTCGCTGGCGCGGCGTTCCACGGCGTAGCTGAGCAGATCGGTTACGTCCATGCAGGTCGTTCCCTCACGGAAGGGCTCCTAGGAGGACTTTCGGCCTCCCGTGCTCAGGCTTGAGGCTTCGGCCGCCCGGGTGACGACCGGATGCGTCCACGCAGGTGGCCGCGCATGAATTACACTGCTGTGGTTCCGGCCCGGGCCGCCCTCGGCGACCGACTTCCCCGGGGGCCGGCCGCAGGCACGACCCACGCACGACGGCGAACGAGGGGGAACAGGTGACCGAGACGCTGAAGCTGACCGACCGGATGGGCCGCATCTGGCAGGTCCGTCGCCGGGCCGCGCACATGGACTGGTACGGCCGGGCCTACGACGACACCGTGCGCGTGATCGGCCCTGCGGGCGAGGATCGAGGCCAGACCGAGGTCCCGAGCCGCTCGTACCTGCTCGACTGGCTCGAGGAACGGATGGACCCCGCGGCGATCGAGCACCTCGGCACGATCAAGCCCGAGTGGCTCCCCATCGCCGCGTCAGAACGCCTCGCGTCCTAGCGCTCTTCGGGTCGAGCGGCGAGGAAAGCGACGCCCTCGCGGTCGTCGATGTGTGTCTCGTGGGGCTCGGCACGGAACCCAGCCGTTTCGATGATCCGGCGCCAGGTGTCGCGGGAGAAGAGCCCGCATCGGTGCCGGTCGTGCACGACGCGAACCGTTCCGTCTGCCTCCTTCAACAGATAGGCGAAGTCGGATACGTACTCGGCGTCGTCGGGGTCCGGATCCCGATCCCATTCGAGGTAGCGTAGCGCCCGCTCGTCCCCATCCCGGCCGTCGTGGCCGCCTGCCTCTGCACGTGCCACGAAGGTCTCCCGCACGTAGTCGGGAACGAACAGCGCCGCACCTCCCGGCCGGCAATGTTCGAACGCAGTTCGCACCGTCGCGGCGAGGTCGTCCTCGGTCAGGATGTAGTCGATCGCGTCGTGCACGAAGACCGCGTCGAAGTCTCGTTCCAGCCGCACGGTGCGCATATCGCCGACCACGTGCTCGCACTCCGGATTGAGCGATCGGCTGTTGTCGAGCATCTCGGGCGACAGATCGACGAGGGTCATCCGGAACCGCTCCTTGAGGAACGACGCGTTCGCGCCGCCTCCACTCCCCAGCTCGAGAACGTCCTCAACCGGTCGATGTGACCCCTGGGTGAGCAGGTCGCGATAGATCGCCGCTTCCTCCGCGTACTCCTCCGGCGCGGTCAGCAGGTAGTACCACCCCGCCAACTCCCCGTAGAGCTTGGGTAGCCCTTCCTCGTTCATCGCATCAGCCTAGTTGGAGATCCCGCGAGCTTGCCGGGGCGCAGCTCCCACCGAACGCACGACAGCAGCATCCCGATATGGGAACGCTGCTGTCGTGAAGGGCACCGTGTTGCTAGTCGGCCGCGACGACTTCGACGTGCACGATCGGTTCGACATCGGCGAACAGGCGCACCTTGACCTCGTGCGTTCCGAGGCTGCGGATCGGCTCGTCGAGGTGGACCGAGCGCTTGTCGACGTCGACCTCGAGCTGGGCACGGAGGGCGTCGGCGATGTTGTCGGCCGTGACGCTGCCGAACAGCTTGCCCTCGTCGCCGGCGCGCGCCTTCACCTTGACCGGTGTGCCCGCGAGCATCGAGGCGATCGACTCGAACTCACCCTTCTGCTTGACGACGCGAACCTCGTGCGCCCGCTTGAGGCTGTCCTGGTGACGGACCATGCCCTTCGTCGCCCGGACCGCGAGCCCGCGTGGCAACAGGTAGTTGCGCGCGTACCCGTCGGCCACGTCGACCACGTCGCCAGGGCTGCCGAGCTTGTCGACCTGCTTCTGGAGAACGACCTTGGTGCTCATCGAGCCGAGAATGGCAACAACGCCATCTCCCGAGCGTTCTTCACCGCCGCGGCCACGTCGCGCTGGTGTTGGGCGCAGTTACCCGTGACCCGGCGCGCGCGGATCTTGCCGCGATCGGAGACGAACTTGCGGAGCATGCCCGTGTCCTTGAAGTCGACGTAGTCGATCTTCTCCTTGCAGAAGAAGCAGACCTTCTTCTTGGTTTTCTTCCAGCCCTTGTCGTCTTTCTCTTTCTTCGGGCCGCGCTTCTTCGTGTTGCTTCCTCTAGCCGGCATCGAGTGGGGAATCCTCCTGTGCTCCACCGGCACCGACCGAAACCGTGGGGGAGGACCAGTCGCCGCCACCGCGGCTCTGGCGCTCGACCTTCGCGGTCGCCCATCGCAAGGACGGGGCGACCTCGTCGGCCTCGATCTCGATCACGGTGCGCTTGTCTCCCTCCTGGGTCTCCCAGGAGCGCTGCAGCAGCCGCCCGGTCACCACGACGCGCGTACCGCGCGTGAGCGACTCGGCGGCGTTCTCGCCGAGGCTGCGCCACGCGTTGACGGAGAAGAAGGACGTATCGGCGTCCTTCCACTGTCCGGTGGCGTCATCCTTGACGCGACGGCTGACGGCGACGCGGAACTTCGCGACCGCCGCCCCGTTGGGGGTGTAACGCAGTTCCGGGTCGTCGGTCAGGTTGCCGACGATCGTGAGCTGATTCTCAACGGCCATCTCGATCACCTACCTCGCATCTGTCCGCTCTCGGGGCTGGATGGCGAGCCCGGAGAGGGGGAAGGAGCTTCATGCCGCTCGAACGACGACCTTGTGCCGCACGACCTCGTCGGCCAGGTGCAGCACGCGGTCGAGGTCGGCCAGGGCATCGGGCTCGGCCTTGAACGTGACGACCGCGTAGTAGCCCTCGGTCTGTTTCTCGATCTCGTAGGCGAACCGCCTGCGGCCCCACCGATCGATGTTGGCGACGTCGCCGCCACCGTCGGAGATGACCTTCGTGATGCGGTCGACGGCCGCACCGACAACCGACTCGTCGGCCTCGGCGGGCAGGATGAGCATGACTTCGTACTCCCTCAAATCCACCTCCTCTGGACTGGACGGCCCCCCGGGGGAGCAGGGATGGACGCACAGAGTGTACCGACGTCGGGCGAACCGTAGCAGCGGCCACCGACATGACCGTCCGAAACGTGCCAGATCTCCTGCAGAGGAACGGCCCTTGGATGTTCGCGGATGGCTCTCCGGGCCGGACGATGGACGCTTCGTGTCGGCGCCCCCGGATAGGGTCACCCGGTCGGAGGTTGCGGTGCCCCGACCGGGGCCGAGCGGCCTAACCCCGGCCCACGGCGAAATGATCCGGACGGCATCTGTTCCACCAGGACCTTCGATCCGATACCGACGGAACAAGGACAACGAGGTGATGACGGTGCGGGTCCTCGAACCCCCTGATGGCCAGGTCACGCAGCTTCCGGCGGACGCGCTCGACCTCGTCCCGGATCAGCCCGGGCCCACCCACCCCCTTGTCGTGGTCCACTGGCTCGACGCCTGGTACGACCCGGACGAGCAGAAGGCCGAGGACTGGCGCGAGGAGTACGCGATCCAGACGGTCGGCTATCTCGTCCGCGACGAGGGCCACGTGGTCTCGATCGCCCAGGAGATCCTCCCCGACGGCGAGGGATTCCGGGCCGTGACCCACATCCCCCGCCCGATGGTCCAGCGGATCGACCGCCTCGTCCCGGACGTCCCCGGTACCGCCGCCGGCGCCACCCCGGCCTGATCGACGCGGGACTGTTCGCGAACGCCCTGACGCTCTAGAATCGACGCTCCCACTGCCGTGCACTTCTGAGGAGGCGCGAGCGATGTCCGTGACCACGCACGATCTGCGTTCTTTCAAGCAGGAACGACGGCGGTTCGCGATGCTGACCGCCTACGACCACCCCACCGCGAAGATCCTGGACGCCGCCGGTATCCCGGTGCTGCTCGTCGGGGACTCGGTGGGCAACAACGTCCTCGGCTACGACTCCACCCTGCCGGTGACGATGGAGGAGATGCTCCACCACACGAAGGCGGTCGTGCGCGGGGCACGCAACGCCCTCGTCGTCGCGGACATGCCGTTCGGCTCGTACCAGGCATCGGTCGACGACGGCGTCCGCAACGCAGCGCGCTTCCTCAAGGAGGCGGGGGCCGGGGCCGTCAAGCTCGAGGGCGCTCAGCTGCAATTGACCGAGGCGCTGACCCGGGCGGGGATCCCGGTGATGGGACATCTCGGCCTGACGCCGCAGGCCGTCCACGAGATGGGCGGCTACCGGGTCCAGGGACGCACGGCCGAGGCAGCGCGCCGGCTGCAGGACGACGCGCTCGCGATCGAGAAGGCCGGCGCCTTCGCGACCGTGATCGAGGGCGTTCCGTCCGACGTCGGAGCCGACATCTCCACCGCGTTGTCGATCCCCACGATCGGGATCGGCGCCGGACCGGGTACCGACGGACAGGTGCTGGTGATCAACGACCTCCTCGGTCTGAACGAGGGACCGGCTCCCCGCTTCGCGAAGGCGTACACGGATCTGAGGGCGGAGATCAGCCGAGCCGTGACGGCGTTCGCCGACGAGGTCGAGCGAGGAACCTTCCCCGACGCCGAGCACAGCTATCGCTGAGCATCGTCGTTCCGCCACGGGCGCCAGGTTCTCGAGTGGTCGAACCGCGCACGCCCCGGGCCTAGACTCGGCGCGATGACCGCACCCGACGAGACGGGACCCGTCGACGAGGACCGCGTTCGCCGCGAGCAGGCCGAGATGGCCTCGATGATCGTCCACGAGGTCCGCAATCCGATCGCGTCGATCCGGGGTCTCGCGTCCACCGGCGCCCAGCTCTACGACAAGCTCTCGGACGCCGAACGCCTGGAGTTCTTCGAGCTGATCGACCACGAGGCGCGGCGGCTCGGACGTATGGCCGAGGAGATCTCCACCGCGATGAAGCTCGACGCGGGCGTGCTCACATCGGAGCCGCGAGACGAGCCGCTCGCCGAGGTGGTCCGCGAGGGAGCCGAGGCGATCGGGCACGGTGGGCACCCGGTGTCACTCGAACTCGACGAAGGGATCCACGGGACGGTCGACCGAGGACGGCTGCACGAGCTCGTCGGGCACCTCGTCGAGAACGCGGTCAAGTTCTCACCGCCCGTGGGCCCGATCGAGGTCCGGCTTCGGGCCGAGGACGGCACGGCGCTGATCGAGGTCCTCGACTCCGGTCCGGGCATCCCCCCCGAGCGCCGGGAGGAGGCGTTCGGCCGCTTCGTGCGGTTCCGGCCCCGGGGCTACGAGGACGTTCCCGGCGCCGGGCTCGGCCTGCACATCAGCCGAGGGATCGCCGCGGCACACGGAGGGACGATCTCCGTCGAGGACCGCCCCTCGGGGGGTACGATGCTGCGCGTCACGCTCCCCCTCGTCACCGTCCCCGATCAGACCCCTGGAACCGACCCTGGAGAGGCAATCCCGTGACGGACCATGAAGGCTTCACCCTGCTGATCTGCGACGACCACAAGATCCTGACCGACGCCCTGGCGATGGTCGTGGACCGCTCGGACGGCTTGGAGATGATCTCCCCCCCGGTGCACACGCCCGAGGAGGCGATCGCGATGGTGACCGATTCGCCACCGGACGTGGTGTTGATGGACATCGTCTTCAAGGGCGACCACATGAACGGGATCGATGCGACCCGGCGGATCAAGGAGATCTCCCCCTCGACCCGGGTGGTCGTGATGACCGCGCACGACGACGAGCGACTGCTCGTCGAAGCCGTCGAAGCGGGCGCCTCGGGGTTCCTCGGCAAGGAGGAGGCGGCCGACCAGGTCCTCGACGCCGCCAAGTCGGCCGCCGCCGGTGAGGTGCTGATCGATCCCACGACCCTCACGCGGCTGTTGCATCAGGTCGCCCGCGAGCGCGAGGAACAGCGCGACGCGCAGATGCTGCTCGCCGAGCTGACCGACCGCGAGCGCGAGATCCTGTCGTTGCTCGCCGAGGGCAAGCGCAACGACGACATCGCGGCCGAACTGTTCATCAGCCCGCAGACCGTGCAGACACACGTGCGCAACATCCTCGCCAAGCTCCGGGTGCACTCGAAGCTCGAAGCCGTCGCGTTCGCCGTGAAACACGGCGCGATCACCGTCTGACGCGGCCCCTGCGAACACAGCCACCGAGGCGGATCGGTCGCGGTGCAGCCCTTCTCCCGCCTCGCTACCCGAACGCGGGTAAGCGCATCTCCCCACACGCGGGAATCGAAATGGACCGCCCTCGTGCCGATGCCTCGTTCTGTGACCGGGAGCCTGCTACCCGGCGAAGCGGACGGACGCGACACAGGAGGACGGACCCACATGAGCAAGACGCGCAAGCTGCTCCTCACGGTTCTGGTGATCGGGATCGTGGGAGCCCTGGCCGGGGTCGGAACCTTCTCGGCGTTCTCGGCGACCACGGTCAACAGCGGTAACGACTTCACGGCCGGCACGGTCTACCTGACCGACAACGACGCCGGCTCGGCGATGTACAACGTCTCGGGCCAGGCGCCCGGCGACGCGCTCGTGCGATGCATCACCGTGACCTACACCGGATCGCTGGATGCCGACGTGAAGCTGTACGCCTCGGCGGTCGGCGCGCTCGGCGACTACGTGGACCTGGAGATCGAGAAGGGCACCGGTGCGGTTGCCTTCGGCGCGGGCTGCGCGGGCTTCTCCTCGGACGGCACGATCTACAACGACACGCTCGGGAACTTCGCCGCAGCCCACACGGGCTGGGGCAACGGGCTCGCCGTGAACCCCGGCGCCCAGACCGAGTGGGTCCAGAACGACGCGGTCGTGTTCCGGTTCACCCTCACCCTGCAGGACGACAACGCCGCGAACGGCGGGGCCGTGGCCCTGTCCACCGGGGCGCACTCCTACACCTGGGAGGCACAGAACAACTAGAGCTGCACGGTCGGTGATGGCGGGGGCCCTCTCCCCCTCGAGGGCTCCCGCCAGCTCCACGAACGACCCGGGTCCGCACTCGTCGGCCCCGGGTCGTTGTCAATCCCGGGCCGTCCCGGGGGCCGATCCGCACCCGGCCCTCATGGTCCGTTCTGGGGAGCGATGAGACGTTCCGTCGGTGATCCGTTCCTCCCATGCGCCGCCGTCTCCGCAGGTCGGAGCCCCGCACCACCGATCCGGGTGGTCCGGAGCCGTACCCGATGCGGGGTAGGCCGACCGGTGTCCGAACGGTAGGGGAGATTCCCGCACGCAGGGAATGTCGCGGGACCCCTTCGGGGCCGACATTGGATGCGTGGCACAAGCGCTATCTCAGGCGGACGACAAGGAGGGCACCACATGAGCAAGACGCGCAAGCTGCTCCTCACGGTTCTGGTGATCGGGATCGTGGGAGCCCTGGCCGGGGTCGGAACCTTCTCGGCGTTCTCGGCGACCACGGTCAACAGCGGTAACGACTTCACGGCCGGCACGGTCTACCTGACCGACAACGACGCCGGCTCGGCGATGTACAACGTCTCGGGCCAGGCGCCCGGCGACGCGCTCGTGCGATGCATCACCGTGACCTACACCGGATCGCTGGATGCCGACGTGAAGCTGTACGCCTCGGCGGTCGGCGCGCTCGGCGACTACGTGGACCTGGAGATCGAGAAGGGCACCGGTGCGGTTGCCTTCGGCGCGGGCTGCGCGGGCTTCTCCTCGGACGGCACGATCTACAACGACACGCTCGGGAACTTCGCCGCAGCCCACACGGGCTGGGGCAACGGGCTCGCCGTGAACCCCGGCGCCCAGACCGAGTGGGTCCAGAACGACGCGGTCGTGTTCCGGTTCACCCTCACCCTGCAGGACGACAACGCCGCGAACGGCGGGGCCGTGGCCCTGTCCACCGGGGCGCACTCCTACACCTGGGAGGCACAGAACAACTAGAGCTGCACGGTCGGTGATGGCGGGGGCCCTCTCCCCCTCGAGGGCTCCCGCCGTCGCCGCCGCGCATCCGATCGACGACACCCGAAGCGGGAGCATCACATGAAGGTCCGAGGCGACATGGCGGTCCGAGGAGCAGCGTTCATCCTCGGGCTCGCGATCGCGTTCTCCGCCGTCGTGGCCTGGCGCGTTCCGCCCGGCGAGGGTGTCCTCGGCGCAGACGTGATCGTCGCGGCCGCCAATACCGGGGTCGTCCACGCCGATCCCGTCGGTCCGTTCCTGTCCGCGACCGGACTCCAGCCCGGTACCGAGGGCCGCGCCGCGAGCGAGGAGCTGTCCCTCACGAACATCTCCGCCCTGCCGCAGGTCGTGCAGGTCCGCGCGCTCCCAACCGGTGTGGACCTCGACGAGGTGCTGTGGGTCGAGGTCGATGCTGCCGGTCACCGCGTGTTCCGCGGTCCCCTCGGGGACCTGCGGTCCGCATCGCCGGGAAGCGTGACGATCGCGTCGGGGCAAACACGGACGCTCACGGTGTCGGTGTGGATCCCGGAGGACGCCGCGGAGGACTTCCGCGGGCGGATCGAATCGATCGACCTCGAGGTTCTCCCGCGGGGGGTGCGCTCGTGAAGGGCCTGGGCCGCTTCCGGCGGATCGCGATCTCGGCGCTCGTCGTCGGGATCGTCGCCGTCGTGTCCGGGACCGGCACGTGGGCGGCCTTCTCGGACACGACCGGCAACCCGGCGAACGCGTTCGCCGCAGGAACGGTGCGGATCGCCGACAACGACAGCGGCAGCGCGATGATGACGCTGACCGATGCCTACCCGAACGACTCGGTCCAGGGCTGCATCCTCGTCACCTACTCGGGATCGCTCGACGCCGACGTGCGCCTGTACGCCAACGTGACGGGCTCACTCGGCCAGTACCTGACGCTGAAGGTCACGCGCGGCACGGACGCCTCGCCCTCGTTCCCCGGCTGTGGCGGGTTCACCCCGGACCCGACCGACTACAACGGCGACGGACCCGGCGTGATCTACGAGGGCGACCTCGACGCGTTCCCGGCGGGCTGGGGCGGCGGCGTCATCGACCCACAGACGTGGTCGACCAACGACGCCCACGCCTACCGGTTCGAGGTCACGCTGCAGGACAACCCGAACGCCGAGGCGCTGTCCGCCGGCGCCGACTTCGTGTGGGAGGCGCGCAACCAGTGAGGACCTACGAACTCGCGCGCGAGCTCGGGATCCCCAGCAAGGAGCTGCTGGAGCGCCTCCACGCGCTCGGTTTCGACGGCGCGAAGACCGCTTCGTCCAACGTCCCCGCCGGCGCTATCGACCTGCTGACCCCCTCGCGGCACGACGACCTGGAGAACGTCCCGGAGCAGCCGGCACGCGAGACGTTCACAGAGCTGGCCGCACGCGAGACCCTCCCGGAGGCGTCGCCCCAGTTGCCCCGAGAGACTTCCCTGGTCGCCGAACTGCAAGCGCAGACGAACCTCCCCTCGGGCCCCCAGCCCCAGGATCACCGGAGGGTCCCCCGACGGCTCGCCCGTTGGGCCGCGATGGTCGGACTGTGGATCGTCTTCGGACTGGCCGCGGGGTTCGTCCTCGCGATCACCGTTCCGATCGTCCAGGGCAACCGGAGCCTGACGGTGCTGTCGGGCAGTATGGAACCGGCGATCACCACCGGCGACGTCGTCGTCGTCGAGCAGATCCCGCCACTGGACGCGCGCATCGGTGACATCGTGTCGTTCCGCGACCCCGAGGATCCCTCGCGCCTGATCACTCACCGAGTGCGGGCGATGGAGGTTGGGGACAACGAGGTGACGTTCGTGACGAAGGGCGACGCGAACACCTCCGTGGAACAGTGGCGGATCACACCCGACGGGCAGATCGGCCGTGTCGTGTTCCGCGTCCCGAAGATCGGCTACGTCCTGTTCTACCTGCGGGGCTCGCTCGGGCGGCTGCTGTTGATCGTGTTCCCGGCGCTGCTTCTCGGGGCCTACGAGCTGTGGCGGATCTGGCGACCGACCTCCGACGAGAGCACCGACGAGGGCGCCACCCAGCCCGGGGAGGCAACGGGATGAGGCGGCCCCACGGCATCAAGGCGCTCGTGCTGCTCGTCGCGTTCGGGCTCGCCGTCGGGATCGGCGGGGGTGCGACCTACGCGGCGTTCTTCGACACCGCGCAGAACCCGAACAACACCTTCGAGGCGGCCGACGACCTTCGCCCGCCTGTGATCGACGACACCGTGATCGAAGGCGGCGGGAACGTGGCCGGCTCGATCCGCGCGGGCGGCACCTACCGCGTGTTCGCGAACGTGACCGACCTCGGCAGTCCCCCGAGCGGCGTGGCCTCCGTCGTGGCCGACCTGTCGAACATCACCACCGGAGCCGGAACGACGAACCTCTCGACGGCCGGCGGCCCGTGGACCGTCGACGGCACGAGCTATGCCTGGCGCTCGGCACAGCAGACGGCGAACGGCGGCCTCGCCTCGGGGAGCGTGAACTACTCGTTCACGCTGACCGACAACGCCGGGAACTCGGGCAACGACGGCCCGTACTCGGTGACGGTCGACAACGCCGGACCCAGTGTCACCGCGACCGTGATCCAGAAGAACGAGGGCGGCGTCGTCGGCTTCATCCGGCAGAACGGCTCCTACCGCGTGTACGCGAACCTGGCCGACGCCGTCGGTGTGACGAGCGCGACCGCGAACCTCACGAACGTCAGCGGCAGCGGGGCGGGAGCGGTCGCGCTCACCACGGCCGGCGGACCCTTCAGCGTCGGCGGCGTCTCCTACACCTGGCGCAGCGCCGCTCAGACGGCGAGCAACCCACTGTCCGCGGGCGCGAAGAGCTATTCGATCACCGCGATCGACACCCTCGGCAACAGCGGCACCTCGAACACCGGAAGCGTGACCGTCGACAACACCGTGCCGACCGGGACGGACTTCCAGACGACGAACGGTGGCGGAACGGCAGGCAAGCCTGAGGCCGGCGACACCGCGACCTACTCCTTCAGCGAGCCGATGGAACCGATCTCGTTCCTCGCGGGCTGGGACGGATCGAGCACGACGGTGACCGCCCGGATCACCCAGAACGCGAGCAACGACCGCCTGCAGGTCTGGGACTCCGCGAACACCACCCAGCTGCCGTTCAACGACGTCGCGCTCGGCGGGAACTTCGTGAACGGCGCGACCCGGAGCTTCACGAACTCGACGATGGTGATGAGCGGGAATGCGATCACGATCACGCTCGGCAACCCCTCCGGCCCGACGGAGACGGCCGGCGCGGTGACCCCTGTATGGACACCGTCCGCGAACGCACGCGATCGGGCATGGAACGGGATGTCGACCGCGAACGTCACCCAGGTCGGGGCGCCGAAGGTCAACTTCTAGGAGCCGCTCGCCGCGATCGGTCAATCCGGCTCGATCGCGCTCCGGCGGATCTTGCCGAGCGGCGTGCGGGGCAGTTCCACCACCACATGGAGCTCGCGTGGAGCGCGGAACCGTGGCAGACGGTTCCCGACGAAGTCGCGGATCGCCTCGAGATCGGGAGCCGTCGCGCCGGGTGCGAGCTCGATCCAGGCCACGACCCGCTGCCCCCATCCCTCGTCGTCGCGCCCGGCCACCAGGGCATCGGACACGGAGGGGTGGATGCGCAGGACGTTCTCGACCTCTTCGGGCCACACCTTCTCCCCCCCCGTAAGGATCACGTCGTCCATCCTCCCGAGCACGCGCAACCGGCCGTCGGGACCGAGGTCGCCCGCGTCTCGCGTCTTCAGCCAGCCGTCGGGAGTGAGCGCGGCGGTCGTCGCGGCGTCGTCGAAGCGGTACCCGCGCATCAGGGTCGGCCCCGACAGCTGAACGCCACCGCGGGGTCCGATCCGCACGCCGACGCCGGGCAACGCGACGCCGTCGTAGACCACCCCGCCACAGCTCTCGGTGAGTCCGTAGGTCGCGACCACCCGCGCGCCGGCCGCGCGCGCCCGATCGCGCATCTCGGCCGGCATGGGGCTCCCGCCCACGAGGATCGCCCGATACCGCGCGACGTCGTCCCCGTGGTCGAGCATCCGCGCGAGCATCGTCGGCACGACCGACACGAAGCGAACGTTCGGCAGGGCCGCCACCGCTGTGGGATCGAACCGTGCATGCACCGCGGCGGGGGCCCCTAGGAGCACCGACCGCAGCAGCACCAGCAAGCCTCCGATGTGGCCGAGCGGCAGGCAGCACAGCCACTCGTCGTGAGGGTCGGCTTCGAGCGCGAGCGCCGACGAGGCTGCCGCCGCGTCGATCGCCGACCGTGACAGTCGCACGATCCTGGAGGACCCCGACGTGCCCGACGTAGCGACGAGCACCGCGTCACCCTCGGGTGCCTCGACACCGCCCTCGAGCCGCCGTCCTTGCCGGGCGTCGACGAGCACCGTGGGACGAGCGAGCGCGAGCAGGGCGTCCGCTTCGGCGGCGGGCAGCCGGTGATCCAGAGGGAACAGGGCCGCGCCGGCGCCCCAGACGAGCTCGACGAGCCCGCGCCAGGTCGGGCCGGGCTCCAGCCGGACGGCGACGACGTCGCCGGGACGGAGCACGGGGATGTCCGAGCTCCACATCGTGCGATAGGCTACCAACCCTGCGAGTCCACGCTCTAGGAGTGAATGGTCATATGGATTGGATCGGCGCCGGCGACTACACCGACATCCGGTACGAGACAGCGGACCACGTCGCCAAGATCACGATCGCGCGGCCCGAGGTTCGCAACGCCTTCCGCCCCCTGACCGTGAAGGAACTGATCCGCGCGTTCGACGCGGCGCGGGACGATCCCGAGATCGGCGTCGTGATCCTCACCGGCGAAGGGACCGAGGCGTTCTGTTCGGGCGGGGATCAGAAGATCCGCGGCGACGACGGTTACGTCGACGAGCAGGGCGTCGGACGCCTCAACGTCCTCGACCTCCAGGTCCAGATCCGCCGCCTGCCCAAGCCGGTGATCGCGATGGTGGCCGGATACGCGATCGGGGGCGGCCACGTCCTGCACGTGTGCTGCGACCTGACGATCGCCGCCGACAACGCGCGGTTCGGACAGACGGGCCCGCGCGTGGGTTCGTTCGACGCCGGCTACGGCATCAACCTGCTCGCCCGTCAGATCGGTGAGAAGCGCGCGAAGGAGGTCTGGTTCCTCTGCCGCCAGTACGACGCCGAGACCGCGCTCGACTGGGGGCTGGTGAACGCAGTCGTCCCGCTCGACGCGCTCGAGGACACGACCCTCGAGTGGGCGCGTGAGCTGCTCCGGATGAGCCCGCTCGCGCTCCGTCTGCTCAAGGCCGGCGCGAACGCGGGCACGGACGGCCTCGCGGGGGTTCAGCAGCTCGCCGGCGACGCGACGCTCCTCTACTACATGAGCGAGGAGGCTCAGGAGGGGCGGAACGCGTTCCAGGAGAAGCGCGACCCCGACTTCTCCCGCTTCCCGAAGCGACCGTGAGCACCGGCGCCTCCGCCCCCGCGGGTGGGGCGGGACCCGGTATCTGGATCGCCGGCGCCCGGCCGCGAACGTTGGGAGCGGGGCTCGTTCCGGTCCTGGTGGGTGCGGCGGCGGCCGGCGAGATGATCTGGTGGCGGTTCGCCGCCGCGCTCGTGGTCGCTCTCGGTCTGCAGATCGGCGTGAACTACGCGAACGACTACTTCGACGGGGTCCGCGGCGTCGACACCGCCGAACGCGTCGGACCTGTACGCCTCACGGCGAGCGGCGCAGCGAGTCCCCGGGCGGTGCTGACCGCGGCCCTCGGCGCCCTCGTTGTCGCGGCGATCGCGGGGCTCGGGCTCGCGCTGGCGACCGCGCCCGTGTTGATCCTGCTCGTCGGCGCGCTCGCGCTCGTCGCCGCCCTCCTGTACTCGGGCGGTCCCCGCCCCTACGCGGGGCTGGGGCTCGGCGAGGTGATCGTGTTCTGCTTCTTCGGGTTGATGGCGGTGTGCGGGACGGCGTACGTGCTGGCCAAGACGATCCCCGCCTCCGCGTGGTGGAGCGGGGGCGCGATCGGCTGGCTCGCGGTGGCGATCCTCGTCGCGAACAACCTCCGAGACATCCCCACCGACGCCGCGTCGGGCAAGCGCACCCTCGCCGTCCGGATCGGCGACATGGCGACGCGTCGCCTGTACCGCGGGGTCGTCGCGCTCGCGTACGCGACGATCGTCGCCGGCACCGTCGTCCACCTCCTCGACCTCGACGCCGGGCTCACGCCGTGGGCGCTGATCGCGCTCGTCTCGTGGCCGCTCGCGATCCGTCCGATGGAACGCGTCGGAACCGCCTCCGGAAGGGACCTCGTCCCCGTCCTGACCGGAACCGCCGCGCTGCACGCGGCCTTCGGCGTCGCGCTCGCGCTGGGCCTATTCCTTGAACGGACGGTGTGAGATGCACGGCCCGGACGATCTGATCGGCGGTGAGCTCGAAGGCGACATCGCCCTCGCCTGCACATCGCTGCTCGTAGACGAGCTGGTCCGCGGGGGGATGCGGCACGCGTGCCTGTCACCGGGTTCGCGCTCGACCCCGATCGCACTCGCCCTCGCGCGCCGTCCGGAGCTGACCGTCCATGTCCATCTCGACGAGCGCTCGTCGGCCTTCTTCGCGCTCGGCATCGCGAAGGCAACCGGCGCGCTCGTCGCCGTCGCGTGCACCAGCGGAACGGCGGCCGCGGAGTTCCTCCCGGCGGTCGTCGAGGCGTCGCAGTCGCGAACCCCGCTGGTGGTCCTCACGGCCGACCGCCCTCCATCGTTGCAGGGTTCGGGTGCGAACCAGACGATCGTCCAGGAACACCTCTACGGCTCGTACGTGCGCGCCGAGATCGCGACCCCGCTCCCGACACCGGACCTCGGCGCCGACTTCCGCCAGGCCGGAGCGGTGCTTGCCCGCGAGGCCTTGCGCGCTCCGCCCGGGCCCGTCCACGCCAACCTGCCGTTCCGGGAACGACTGACGCCGACCGAGACACCGGTCGAGGTCGAGGATCGGGGACCGCGTCCCGTCGGTCGCGCCGCGCCAAGCGGGTCCGTAGCCGAGGCCGAAACCGACGCCGACGCCGACGCCGACGGTGCCGATCGCGCCGCCGAGGTGATCCTCGGCGCCCGGCGGGGCGTCGTGCTGCTCGGCACCGAGGGGTCCGAGGGCTCAACCGAGGACGACATCGAGCTCGCACGCCGGCTCGAATGGCCGGTGATCGCCGAGCCGACCTCCGGCGCACGGCTCCCGTGGGTGGCGCTGACCGCCGGGACGCTGCTCCTCGGCGCGGAACGCTGGGTCGCGGCTCATCCTCCCGAGGTCGTCCTCCAGATCGGCGCGACCCCGCTCACACGTGCGGCGCGATCGCTGGCCGCCGAGGCGACCGAGCTCGTCGTCGTTCCGCGCGGGCACCTCGACCCCGATCCACTCGGCCGCGCCGCCGCCCGCGCACCCCACAGCGGGCAGCTGCTCGAACGGATCCCGACCGTCCCCAGCGACCCTGCCTGGCTGGAGGAGTGGCGACGGGCCGACGCGGCGGTCCGAACCACGGTCGACGAGCTTCTCGACGGATGGGACGAACCGTTCGAAGGAAGGATCGCGCGCGATCTGGCCGCGTCGATCCCCTCGGGAACGCTCGTCGCGGCGTCGAGCATGCCGATCCGCGACCTCGACGCGTACGCAGCTCCCCGCGACGGCCTTCGCGTGCTCGCGAACCGAGGAGCGAGCGGGATCGACGGCTTCGTGTCAACCGTCCTCGGGGTCGCCGCGACGGAGCCGGATACGACGACGTACGCGCTCTGCGGCGATCTGTCCTTCGTCTACGACCTCGGAGCCCTCACATGGAGCGGACGTCGGGAGGATCTGAACGTCGTGATCGTCGTGCCGAACAACGACGGCGGCATGATCTTCTCGTTCCTCGACCAAGCCACGCTCCCCGAACACGAGCGCCTGTTCACCACGCCGCACGGCCTCGACCTCGGCGCGATCTGCGCCGCCGTCGGCGTGACACGCGGATCGGTGTCTCGGGGGCTCGAGTTCGCCACCGTGCTCCGGCGCGCAGGCACGCAAGGCGGCGTTCAGGTGGTCGAAGTGGCCGTCGATCGAGAGAACAACGTCCGACGTCATGCAGAGATACAAGCGGCGGCGCAGGCGAGTTTGCTGGACTGAATCCATATTTGTGGTGTAGAAACACTCGATGGCACCGGGCACCGCCACGACCCGCAAGATCGACGACGCCCTCAGCGTTCGGGACGGCGTGCTGTTCATCGAGGACCGCAGCACGGTCGACCTCGCGCGGCGGTTCGGAACCCCTCTCTACGTCGTCTCGGAGGATCAGCTCCGGCGTAACGCTCGTCGCTTCACGCGAGCGTTCGCCGATCGCTGGAGCGAAGGGCCCGTGCACGTGCTCCCCTCACTCAAGGCGAACTTCGTCCTCGCGGTGCGTCGAGTGCTCTCGTCCGAAGGGCTCGGTTGCGACACGTTCGGGATGGCCGAGCTCACCGCGGCGCTCTCGACCGGGGTCGACCCCGCTCTCCTGTCGGTCAACGGATCGGTGAAGTCGCCGGAGCTGATCGAGGCGGCCGTCGGCGCCGGAGCGCGGATCACGCTCGACGCGACTCGCGAACTCGCCCTCGTCGAGGACGCCGCCCGGCGCCTCGGCCGACGCGGCACCGTACGCCTGCGTGTGCGGCCCGCGTTCCCGACGTTGGAGCAGCCCACGGACTTCGTCGACGGGGCGCTCTCCACCGCCGAGGCGATCCGCGTCTACAAGGCGGGGATCCCGACCGCGGACGCGCTCGAACTCGGACCACGAGCGCTCGCCTCCGACGTCGTCGATCTCTCCGGCATCCACGTGCATGTGCCACGCCATCGCCGCGAGCTCGAGGTCTGGCGAGAGGTCATCGTGGGCGTGGTCGACCTCCTCGCCGAGCTCTCCAAGGCATGGGGCGGATGGATGCCACGCGAGCTGGACCTCGGCGGAGGCTACGCCGCACCGCGCGATCCCACCGGCCGACTGATCGAGCGTCTTGCCGGTCGGGATCTCGAAGCGCCGCCGATCGAGGACTACGCGCGGATCGTGACGAGCACCCTCCGCGAAGCTTTGGCCGCCCACGATCTGGCCGCCGATGGACTCGCCCTCGAGATCGAACCCGGGCGCAGCCTCCACGCGGACACCGGGATCCACCTGGCACGCGTGGCCAACAGCAAACGCGAGTCGGAGCCGGTTCCCTGGCGGTGGGTCGAGACCGACACGACGGAGATGTTCCTGCCCGACTCGATGATCGAACACAACCGCTGGCCGGTCGTGGTCGCGAACAGGGCGGACGACGATCCCGTCGGCCCCGCCGACATCGTGGGCATGAGCTGCGGGTTCGATCTGATGGTCCCGCAGGAGCCGCTCCCAGAGCTGGAGGACGGGGACGTGCTCGCCTTCCTGGACACCGGGGCGTACCAGGACGCCAGTGCGTCGAACTTCAACGCACTCCCCCGACCGGCCACCGTTCTGGTGCACGGCGACGAGGCGGAGGTCGTGAAGCGCGCCGAGACGATCGATGACGTGTTCGCGCGCGACGTGATCCCCGCTCGGATGAACGAGGAGGGATAGATGGGTCGCCTGGACGGGAAGGTCGCCCTGATCTCCGGCGCCGGCGGAGGGATGGGGCACGCGCATGCACACCGGTTCGCCGAGGAGGGCGCGCACGTCGTCGTCGGAGACATCGACGAGGCAGGCGCCGCCGACACGGCCACGAGCGTTCGCCACCACGGCGAGGCCGAGCATCTCCATCTCGACGTCACCGACGCGGCGTCGTGGGAACGAGCGATCGCCACCGCCGAGGAGCGGTTCGGCAAACTCGACGTACTGGTGAACAACGCAGGGATCATCAGCGAGGGCGGGGCGGTCGACGAGCCCGAGGAGGACTGGCATCGTGTGCTCGGCGTCAATCAGACCGGCGTTTTCCTCGGGATGAAGCACGCGGTCCCCGCGATGCGACGCGCCGGGGGCGGGGCGATCGTGAACATCTCCTCGACGCTCGGTGTGGTCGGAGCCGAGGAGTACATCGCGTACCAGGCGACGAAGGGAGCCGTCCGTCAGATGACGAAGTCGGCGGCCCTGTCCTACGTCGGGGACGGGATCCGCGTGAACACGATCTGCCCGGGGTTCATCCGGACTCCGATGACCGACGCCCTCGACGACGAGATCCACGAGCACGACATCGGCATGACCCCCATGGGAAGGGCGGGCGCGCCGGAGGAAGTCTCGAACGCGGTCCTGTTCCTCGCGTCGGACGAGGCCTCGTTCATCACGGGCGCCGAGCTCTACGTCGACGGGGGGTATCTCGCGCAATGAGCGACACCGTTACCCATCGCGCGCGTTCCCTGGATCACGTGTCGGTCACCACGACCGACCTCGACGCCTCGATCGCCTTCTATCGCGATGTCCTCGGGCTCGCACTCCTCGGGCGAGGCGTCGCCGACGAGCCCGAGATCGGGGAGATAATGGGCGCCGAGGGGGCGCACCTCGAGTGGGCGGAATGCGATCTGGGCAGGAACCAGGTGCTGGAACTGATCCGCTTCGACCACCCGACCGGTCGGACGAGACGAGGACCGCTGTGGGAGCCGGGAGCCACCCATATCGGCATCGGTGTCGACGACATCGAGGCCGTGCACGCTCGGTGCGCTTCGGCAGGGATCGAGACGCGGAGCGGACCGGTCACCCTCACCGAAGAAGGCGACTGGAACGGGGTGCGGGTCCTCTACGCGGTCGATCCCGACGGCACCTGGATCGAACTCGTGCAACGACCGCGGGGCGCCTGATGGTCGACACCGAGCGCCCTGCCGAGGAACATGCCGAGCCGCGGATCGGCACGAAGCTCCGTGCCGCGCGCCAGGCACGAGGGATGACGATCGCGGTGCTGGCCGGCGCCGCCGGACTGTCGAACGGATTCATCAGCTTGCTCGAGCGAGACGAGACGAACGCCTCGGTGCCCACCCTGCTCCGGCTGTGTTCGATCCTCGGCGTTCGCATCGGATCGTTGTTCGACGAACCGCGTACCAACCTGCTGCGCAAGGCGGAGCGAGAGGCCGCCAATTTCGGCGGCTTCGGGATCCAGGACGTCGTTCTCACTCCGCGATGGGAGCGGCGTCTTCAGGTGCTGGAATCGCAGATCGAGCCACGAGGCCGCAGCGGCGACGAACCGCACGCCTTCGACGCCGACGCGGAGTTGATCTACGTGCTCCGCGGATCGCTCAGCCTCACGATCGGGGGGACCACCGAGCGGCTCCGAGCCGGCGACGTCTTCCTCCTCGACCCGAAGGAACCACATACCTGGGAGAACCCATCGACGAGCGCATCGGCAACCGTACTGTGGATCATCACGCCGGCGTCTCTTTAGCGGCGCAGAGAGAGGGGTGCAGGATGGATAACGAGCAGGGCACCACGCGCAACGGCCTTTCCCGACGGGATCTGTTCCGAACTGCGGGTAGAGGACTCGCCGGGATCACGCTCGCGCAGATCCTCGCGGCATGCGGCAACGACGACACCCCCGCGCCCAGCGCGACCGGCTCCGGCGGCGGGTTCGACTGGGCGGCGCAGCGCGAGACCGGATCGTTCCGATGGGCGAACTGGCCGCTGTACATGGATCAGGAGCGCGTCGGCGGGGAGGTCACCTACCCGACGCTGGACGACTTCCAGGAGAAGACCGGGAGCGAGGTCATCTACGACACCGTGATCAACGACTACGCGAGCTTCTTCGCGAAGATCGAGCCGCTCCTCGCTGCCGGCGACGACCCCGGCTACGACCTGATCACGATGGGCTACCCGCGGTGGCTGCCGTTGATGATGGCGCTGGACTACGCGCTCGAGCTCGACCAGGACGCGTTGACGAACTTCTACAGATACGCGGCGCCGAGCTACACGGAACGTTCCTACGATCCCGGCAATCGGTTCAGCATCCCGTATCAGTCGGGGATCACGGGGATCGGCTACAACCCGGAGCTGACGGGACGGGAGATCACGAGCTTGAACGATCTGTTCGACCCGGCGTTCGCCGGGAAGGTCGGCATGTTCGGCGACACCGAGGACCTTCCCAACCTCACGCTCCTCAGCATCGGGGTCGACCCTGAGACCTCCACAGAAGCCGACTGGACGGAGGCCGCCAACCGGTTGATCGACCAGCGCGATGCCGGGATCGTGCGCCAATACTTCGGCCAGGGTTACATCGGCGCCCTGCAGAGCGGTGACGTCGCGCTCACCATGGCCTGGGCCCCCGACGTGCTGATCTCGCAGAACTCCGGCTACCCGGAACTCGAGTTCGTCGTGCCGGAGGAAGGCGGGCTCCTGTGGACCGACAGCCTGATGATCCCCGTCGGCGCTCGATCGCCGCTCGACGCGATGACGTTCATCGATTTCCTGTACCAACCGGAGGTCGCCGCGCAGATCACGGCCTGGGTGCAGACGGTTCCCCCCGTGCCCGAGGCGCAGGACGTGTTGATCCGGGAAGGGATGGAAGACGTGGCGAGAGACCCGCTCGTGTTCCCGACCGACGAGATGTATTCCCGACTGCACGGCTATCGCGTGCTCGACGCGGAACAACAGGAGACGTGGAACGACCTCTTCGTCCCCGTCGTGCAGTCGTGACGTCGCTCACCTATCCCCATCGGAGAGCATCGAGCAGGGCGCGGAACTTCCGCTCGGTCTCCTCGACCTCCTGGATGGGATCGGAGCCTGCCACGATACCGGCCCCGGCGAACAACCGAGCGGTCGACCCCGACAGCTCGGCGCAGCGGAGCGCGATCGCCCACGCGCCGTCGCCCGCCGCGTCGACCCAGCCGATCGGGCCTGCGTAGCAGCCGCGATCGAACGGCTCGAGCTCGGTGATCGTCGCGAGCGCGGCGGGTGTCGGCTCGCCCCCGACCGCTGCCGTCGGATGGATCGCGTCGACGAGACGGAGCACGCTGTCCACGTCCGAGCGCACCCGTCCTCCGATCCGCGTCGAGAGGTGCCAGACGTTCGCGGTGGCGAGCAGCTCCGGCTCGTCGGGCACGTCGAGGTCGTCGCACAGAGGCGCGAGGGCGGCGGCGAGCGAGCGCACGACGATCCCGTGTTCCTCTCGTTCCTTGTCCGAGGCGAGCAACCCGTCCGCGTTGCGCCGGTCGGCTGCCGGATCCCCCGCGCGCGGGGCGGAACCGGCCAGCGGGTTCAGTGACACGATCGGTCCGTCCTTGCGCACGAGCAGTTCGGGCGAGGCGCCGACGAGAATCGCACCGCCGGCGACCGGGGCGGCGAACGCGTAGCACTCGGGATCGACCGACCGCGCGCGCTGGAGGAGCTGCCGGGGATCGAGCTCACGGTTCGCATCGACCGTCAACGTGCGAGCGAGGACGACCTTGTCCAGCGCCCGATCACCGATCCGTTCGACCGCGCGGGCGATCATGGACGCGTACACGCTCGGCTCGGGAACGGCCGTCACGTGCGGGGCGGAGAACGCCTCGTGAGGGAACGCCCGGCCGACCCATCGATCCGACGAGACTGCATCGTCCTTGTCGGCGAGATCGAGGCGCGAGGCCACCCCGTCGTCGCCGCGCGACACCACGTGCGACGCGACGGTCAGGTGCGCGGGGACGTCCGGTGCGAACGGCAAGGCCCCGACGGCCACCGGACCCGGCCCGTCGGGGACCTCCCCGATCGCGGCGAGCCGGTCGGCCACGGCGTCGGCGAGCCGAGTCGTGCGACGGGCTCCGCCGTCGGCCGCGACACGGTCCACCGCGCCCCACGTGCAGAGCCCGACCCCGGCCCGTTCCAGGAAGAACCCATCGGGTCGGTAAGCGCCCAAGAGGTCGAACGCGGGCCCCAGGCGCTCGGAACGGGGCACGACAGAGCTCAACGCCGGGTTCCGGTGAGCAGCTGCGCCGCGCCTCCGCCGAGCTGTGTCCGCACTGCGTCGTCGAACCCCGCGACTCCGAGCATCGTGACCAGGTCCGGGCCCGGTGGGAGGTAGGCGAGGGAACGTGGCAGGTAGCGATACGCCTCGCGATCGGACAGCAGCCCTCCCACGAGGGGAACGACCCGGTTGAAATAGACGCCGTGGCCGATCCGTAACGCGGGGTTGTCGGGAACGGACGCGTCGAGCAGCGCGATCCTCCCGCCGGGACGCACGACGCGGGCGAGCTCGGCGAACAGCGTCTCGAGCGAGACGACGTTACGCAGTGCGAAGCCGCACGTGACCCCGTCGATCCGTCCGTCTGCGAGCGGAAGGGCGAGCGCGTCGGCCTGCACCAACGGAACCCTGGTCCGTGCCTCGGCGAGCATGCCGAACGAGAAATCGAATCCCACCGCCCGGTACCCGGCGGTGTCGAGCTCGCGGCACAGGTCCCCCGTGCCGCATGCCAGGTCGGCAACGAGAGCGCCACCCGGCAGCCGCAGATCGCGGATCGCCCGGCGGCGCCACCCCACGTCCATCCCGAACGTCATCACCCGGTTCACGAGGTCGTACCGCCCGGCGATCGTGTCGAACATGCCACGGACGCGCCGCGCCTTGTCCGTTCCCTCCGGCAGCTTGCCACCGGGCAGCGGGGAGCTCACGGGGAGCGTTCCAATCGCAGCGACTCGGCGCGGGTCGCCTCGACCTCGGCGGCGTCGCCGACCTTCTCGATGTGTGCGAGCGCGGTCTCGAGCAGCACCCGGCGGAAATGTCGCGCGACGAGTTCGGTTACGGCGGGCAGCAGCGAGCGGAACGCCTCGACCAGGTGCTCGGCCGCCGCATCGTCGGACGAGGCCGTGTCGCGGATCGGCTTGCGTACGCTCTCGTCGAACAGCTCGACCGCGCGCTCGGCGAGCCCGCGCATCGCGTCGTCGGCGCTCCGTGCGAGGGCGAGCAGGTCTCCGAGCGGGAGCCCGAACTCGAGCAGCTTGAGCGCGGTACGCACCATCTCGATGTCGGCCGTGGTGTACCGGGGCTCGCCGCCGACCGTGCGCCCGAACCGGATCCCCTCGCGTTCCACCGCCTGGATCAGCGACGCCGGTACCCCACTGCGAGCGGAGAACGCCTCGAGATCGAGCAGCTCGGCGTCGTCGTCGCTCTCGCTCACGCCCCCCGCGTCGCGCGCGACGGCGACCGCGGCGGCGAGGTCGGCGTCGGCCGGCCCGAGCTCGCCGGTCACGACGCGCCGGATCGCGGCGAGCGTCAGGCCCTTCTTCTGCAGCCACCGAACCTGCCGGATCCGGTCGGCGTGCTCGGGGCCGTACCACGCCACTCGCCCCTCGCGCTCCGGCGGCGGGAGCAGCCCGCGCGACTGGTAGTACCGCACCGTGTCCACGGATACCTCGCAGGCCGCGGCCAGCTGTTCCACGCGGTACCTCACGGCCGAGACCTCATGACCAGTCACTCTACGAGTGTTCGCTCGAACCTTCCACGGCGCTCGCTGCGACCGTCGGAGCTGCGGCGTAGGCTCGCGACCATGGATCTGCGACTCGAACTGGTGAACGTGCCCGTCTCCGACGTCGACCGGGCGAAGGAGTTCTACACGCGGCGCGTGGGGTTCCTCGAGGACAACGACGTCACCGTCAACGACGAGATCCGCTTCGTCCAGCTGACCCCGCCCGGGTCGGCCTGCTCGATCTCGATCTTGCGCGGCCTCACCGACGCGCAGCCGGGATCGGCACAGGGCCTCCAGCTCGTCGTCGACGACGTCGGCGCCGCGCGCGCAGCTCTCGTCGAGGGAGGGGTCGAGGTGAGCGAGGTCCAGGAGTTCCCCTGGGGCTTGTTCGTGTTCTTCAGCGATCCCGACGGGAACGGCTGGAACGTCCAGCAGATCCCCGAGAACCCGTAGACCCGTCTCCCTCCGGCGATCCCCGCTTCGGCGGCGGGGGATAATCGCGCGACATGCGACCCTCCCCTCCCGACGACGCGCGCGACCCTCACGGGAACGAACCCGGCCCGCAGTCCGACCCCGACCCCGACGATCCCGAGCCCGCGTCCGGCCACCCACGCGCCCAGACAGGCCCCGCTCGCCACGGGATCGGGCTCGGACTGGTGCTCGCGTGCCTCTGCGCCACCCTCGCGATCGGCGCCGCCGCGAAGGAGCCCTGCGCCGACGGCGTCTGGAGCGACGGCCGCCAGTACACACGCCTGTGCTACTCCGACATCGTCGCGCTCCTGGGGACCGAACAGCTCGTCACCGGGAGTCGCCTGCCGTACCTCGACCCGTGTGTGGTTCGCGAGACGGCGTGCGACGAGTATCCGGTCGGATCGATGTATGCGATGCGCGTGGCGGCGTGGCTCGCTCCCTCGACCGGCCCCGCTCTCGAGGGAGCAGCCTCGTCGCGCAGCTACGCCGGGTTCTTCTATTGGAACGCCGCGATACTGGCCCTCGCGGCGGTCGCGATCGCCGTGGCGCTCTACCTGCTCGTGGGTGGCCGGCGCGCCTTGTTCTTCGCCCTGTCGCCGACCCTGCTGATCTACGGGTTCGTGAACTGGGACCTGCTCGCGGTCGCGTTCGCCACGCTCGGCACGCTCGCCTACATCGAACGGCGGGACGGGTGGTCGGGCACGATGCTCGGACTGGGCGCGGCGATGAAGGCCTACCCGGCGCTGGTGGCGATCCCGTTCGTGGTGGGACGCTTCCGTGACCGGCGCCCGGTCGGAGGAACGAAGCTCGCGTGGGCGACGGCGGGAACCTGGCTCGCGGTGAACCTGCCGTTCATGCTGCTCGCGACCTCCGGGTGGTGGGAGTTCTTCCGCTTCAACTCGCGACGTCCCCCCGACTGGGACAGCCTCTGGTACATCGGCTGCGAGCGGATCCCCGGAGCGGCCGGGTTATGCGAACGCGTGTCGGCGGTCAACGCGCTCTCGTTGCTGCTGTTCGTCGTCGTCTCGGTGCTGGTGTGGCGCGCCAAGGCGCGGCGCCAACCGGACTTCCCGCGCTGGACGTTCGGGTTCGCGCTCCTCGTGGTGTTCCTGCTTACGAACAAGGTCTATTCGCCCCAGTACGGTTTGTGGCTGCTGCCGTGGTTCGCGCTCGTGCTGCCGGACCTTCGCGCCTTCGCCGCCTTCTCGGTCGCCGACGTCGCCGTGTTCGTGACCCGCTTCGCGTTCTTCGGCCAGACCGACCCGGGGATCGACGGATGGGTCGACGCGTTCACGATCGGGTGGTTCCAGCTCGCGGTGCTGCTCCGCGCCGGCGTGCTCGTCTGGTGCGTGGCCCGCTGGGTGCGGCGCCCGACCGAGCGGCTCCCCGCGGAGCAGCCCGATCCGGCCGTTCTCGGAACCGCGGCCCCGCTGAGCGCTCCGGCGTGAACGTGGGCCGTCCGCGTCCTCCGACCGACCTACGTTGTGTACGTGTGGCTCGGCCTCCTGGTCCCCCTGACGTATGCGTACGCGGACGGCCGTTGATGTCGCTGCCCCGCTTCGCGCTCGTGCTGTTCCCCCTGTTCTGGGTCGAGGCCGATCTGGTCGCCAAGCACGCGATCGGCCGATCCGGCCTGGTGGCGGTGTCCGCCGCGGGCCTCGGCACACTGACCTTGCTTTTCGTGAACTGGTACTACATCTTCTGACCCGGGGTGCCGACCAATTAGGATTGAGAGCACCCCCACCGGGGGCCGACCAGGTAGGGAGGGACGGGTGACGATCAAGGTAGCCATCGCGGACGACCACTCGCTCGTGCGGCAGGGACTCCGGCGGTACTTGGAGCTCGCGGACGGGATCGAGGTCGTCGGTGAGGCGGCGAACGGCAAGGAGCTGCTCACCCTCATCGGTGAGAGCACCCCCGACATCGCCCTCGTCGACATCCGGATGCCGGAGATGGACGGCCTCGAGGCCGCCCGCTTGATCCGGGAACAGTTCCCCACCGTCGGCGTGATCATGCTGACCGCCTACGACGATCGGCAGTTCGTCGTCGAGGCAGTCCGCTCGGGCGCACGAGGGTACGTCCTCAAGGCGCGCGACGCGGAACACCTGATCCAGACGGTTCGGCTCGTGGCCGGCGGCAACATGGTGATCGATCCGCAACTCGTGGTCGCCCTCGCGGAGGAGCTCTCACAGGCCAAGGAGCGCGACCGGCGCGCCGAGACCCTGACGGCCAGGGAGATCGAGGTCCTCCAACTGCTCGCGTTCGGGCACACGAACCGGGATATCGCCGAGCGCCTCTACATCTCCCCGGACACGGTCAAGACCCACCTCGAGCACATCTTCGAGAAGCTGGGTGCATCCGACCGTACGGCCGCCGTGGCCGAGGCGCTTCGCCGTCGCCTGATCGAGTGACCGAGGGCGGCGCCGGTTCGGTGGTTCGTCCGGCCTAGGTCGGACGAGTCAGCCGGGACGGCCCGGACAGGTGATGTGATGAATGCCTCGTACGGCACATCATCGAACGCGCAGATGTCTTCCGTCACCCCTCGTCCCCGTGCGCTCCCGGCGGTGGCCGCGCTCGGCATCGCGGTCGCGGCACTGCTGATCCTGCCGTCGGTCGTTCCACAGACCCCACGATCGCTCGCGGTCACCTGGGACGCGCTGACGATCCTGTGCGGCCTGGTCGGTGCCGGGATCATCTCCCGCAGCCGCGGGTCCGAGGGCCAGTGGCGAGCCGCGGGTCCGCTCGCCCTCGCGGTGTTCTCGGTCGCGATCGTGGGGGCCGTCTTCTTCATCATCGAGATCCAGACCCCGACACCGGACTTCGCCCCGAGCACGTGGGACATCGGGTTCCTCGTGATCGCCGGACTGTTCCTGCTGCCGCTGCGCGACGAGTACCGGGCGCACTTCGAACACACGGACCGCCGGGAGATCGTGACGGACGTGGCGCTCATCACCGCCGCCCTCGCGTGCATCGCCTACCTGCAGATCGTTCCCGCGGACGCGAACACCGCGACGACGCTCTCCGCGGCCGTGTTCGCGATCTCTGCGGCGGCCGTGTTCACCGGGTACGGAGCCCTCGCGCTGTGGGTCCCGAGTCCGGCCCACATCGGGATGGCCACGGTGTTCGTGCTGCTCGCGGGAGCCACCCTGTTCCTCGGCGACCGGTGGGTCGACGGCACCCACGTCGCGAGTGAGGCGGGGGTGCCGCTCGCCTTCGCCCTCGGCGGGCTGGTGCTCGGCGGGCTCGTCGCGTTCCTCCCCCAGAGCGGAGGGCCGCACGCCGGCGTCTCCGCACGGTGGGGCCGTCCGCTGCTGACCTCGATCGCGGTCGCCGCCGCGTGCGCGGCGCTCGCGAGCGTCACCGTCGCTGCGCTCGACAACCAGGTCGACGCCACGCAGACGCGAGTGCTGATCGGGCTGCTCGCCGCGGCGATCGCTCTGCGGATCCTCGTGAACCAGGTGCGGAGCACCCGGGCGCGGCGCGAGGCGAGCACCGCGCTCGAACAGAAGGAGGCGGCGCTCGCCGAGACCGACCTCGCGCTCGAACGCGTGCGCGAGGCGAACGAAACCCTGCGAACCTCCGAGGAACACCTGCGACTGGTGTTCGAGGCCGCGGTGGACGGTATCGTCGAGCTCGACGGGCGCGACGCGATCCTGCGCTGCAACGACGCGTTCTGCCGCATGGTGAAGCTGCCCCGCGACGTGATCGAGGGCCAGCCGTGGACGGCCGTCGCAGCGGCCGTCGACGGCGCAGACGACTCCTTCACCCAGCTGCTCGTGACCGGCCAGGGTCTGCTCCAACGGGAGGGCCAGCCCCTGTACCTGGAGGCGCGTGTGTCCGAGATCCCGAGCGACCCGCCGGTGCGCCTGCTGCTGGTGCGCGACGTGACCGCGGCGCGGGTTGCCGACCAGACGATCCGCTCGCTGTTCCAGTTCCTGCAGGACCGGGACGAGGACCGCACGCGCATCATGCGTCGAACGAACACAGCGATCGAGTCCGAGCGCAACCGGATCGCCCGCGATCTGCACGACGGCCCGGTGCAGGGTGTGTCGGCCGCATCGCTGTCGCTCGAGGCGGCGCTGCTGATGATCAAGGCCGGGGAGTTCGAGGACGGCGTCGACATCCTGATGAAGGTCCGCGTGGAGCTGTCGGAGGAGGCGGACAACCTCCGGCGTCTGATGTCCGGGTTGCGGCCCCCGCTGCTGGAGGAGCGCGGCCTGGTCCCGGCGATCCGCGAGACCCTCTCGAGGTTCGGCGACGAGCAGGACGTCGAGACGGTCTTCAACGGCAACGTGCAGGCCGAGGTCCCGACCGACCTCGAGACGCTCGCCTACCGGATCGTGCAGGAGGCCCTGTCGAACGCCGGCAAGCACGCGGGAGCGTCGAAGCTCGCGGTGCAGATCGAGGCCGACGCCGGCCAACTCCGGCTCGAGGTCGTCGACGACGGCATCGGGTTCGACGCGGCCAAGGCCCGCGACTACCTGCGCCAGGGCCGGGTCGGACTCGCCTCGATGCGCGAACGCGTCGAGCTCGCGAACGGCACCTTCATGGTGCACTCCACCCCCGGCAAGGGAACGACGATCCTCGCCACTCTGCCCCTGCATCGCGCCGGCGCTCGCGAAGTCGCGGTCTAGCCCGTTCTCGGACTCATGGAGGACACAGGGCACAGAAGACATGACGGAGACGGCGATCCGCGAAGCCGTAGATCTCCTAAGTCCGGTCGTCGAGGAAACCAGTGAGGTCGGCGCGGCAGCCTTGCACCTCACGTACGTCGCGCATGACCAAATAGGGGAACTCCAGCCCGACGATGCCTTCACTCTCCTTGAGCTGGCGATCGACAAGTCACCGGCGTCGGGTTACGTGTCGCAAGGCGCTGGCGCGACCCTACGCCGAGGCGGGCAGGGTTCAGGAGGCGCAATCAGTCCTCGGTGAGGCGTTCGATTGGCTCCTGACTCCCGGCGACCCCGACCCGGTTGAGGAATCGTTCCACGACTGCTTTACCGGACGAATGGATGCACCGATCACGATCACCGAGGATCTCGAGGCACTCTCCGACGCTACAGGGCGATCAGCCCAGCGTTAGTTGGCGTGAAGCTGCACGCCTCGAAGTAGAACGAGCGAAGGTGGTCTTCGAAGTCGACGTGGAGCCATTCGCAACCGGCGGCGCGCGCTTCGGGGACGGTGGCATCGACGAGACGGGTGCCGACGCCCTGTCGTCGCGCCCGTGCGGTGACGAGCGTGTCGAGCACGAAGGCATGGGTCGCGCCGTCCCAGGCCACGTTCACCCAGCCGACCAGATCGTCGCCGTCGCGGGCGCACACCCACCCGAGGCTGTGGCGCTCGACCTGGCCTCTCCAGTCGTAGTTCAGGATCGGGTGCTCGAACCCCTCCGCGTGGAGCACGTCGACCTCGGGGCTGTCGAACGCGCCGCGCCATTCATAGACGATCGTCACGCGGCGAACGGGGTCCAGGACTCCGGGAGGACGAACCACCCCGGGACGAGCGCTAGGCGTTGTTCCTCGTCCGTGGGTTCCTCGGTCGGCTCCTCCGTGGGCTCGGGCTCCTCCGTGGGCTCGGGCTCCTCGGTCGGTTCGGGTTCCTCCGTGGGCTCGGGCTCTTCGGTGGGCTCCGGATCTTCGGTGGGCTCGGGGACGATGGGATCGGTGTCCGGCTCGCCATAACCGCCGAAGTCCGGCTCCGGGAACGCGCGCACCGGCATCCCGTCCGTCGCCTCGGTCATGAAGTCCTGCCAGATGTTCGCGGGGATCGTGCCGCCGTAGACCTGCGCGTATCCCTCGACGTTCAGCAACGGCTCCTCGGTCTTGGGGTAGCCGACCCACACGCACGCGGCGAGCTGGGGCGTGTAGCCGCAGAACCAAGCGTTCTTGTAGTCCTGTCCCGTGCCGGTCTTGCCGGCGACCGGGCGATCGACCAACGCCGCTGCGGTTCCCGTGCCGTCCTCGACCACGCCCTCGAGGGCGTAGGAGACGAGCGCCGCGTCGTTGCCAGAGAGCACCCGCTCCCCGTCGAGGCGCTCCTTCTCCGCGGCCTGCTTGCCACCCCACAAGGTCTTGCCGCCGGGATCGGCAACCTGCGCGACGGGAGTCGGCGTCCGGTAGACGCCGCGCGCGGCCAGCGTCGCGTACACGCTCGTCATCTCCAGCGGCGTGATGTCGAGCGCGCCCAGGCTGAGCGAGCACTCCTGGCCGATCTTCGACCAACGGATCCCGAGGTCGTTCGCCATCTGGGCGACTTTGTCGAGGCCGACCTCGAGACCGACCTGCGCGAACACGGTGTTGACCGAGTATTTCGTCGCGGTCGCCAGGGAGAACGTTCCCGCCGTGCTGTCGCCTGCGTTCGAAGGCTGCCACGGGCCGCCGTCCGTGTAGCACTCCTCATCGGGGATCGTGATCGTGGAGGGACCCGACCAGGTCGAGTTCAGGGAGATCCTCTCGTCGAGCGCGGCCGCGAGCACCACCGACTTGAACGTCGAGCCCGGGGAGCGGGCGAACCCGCCGAGACCCGGCGCGGGCCCGGTCTTGAACTCCTCGTAGGTGCGGCCGCCGACGAACGCCTTCACCGCGCCGGTCGAGGGCTCGATCGCCACGAGCGCGGCCTGCGGGTCGCGATCGTCGGGCAGGTTGTCGGCGATCGCATCCTCCGCGGCCTCCTGCATGCTTTGGTCGAGGGTCGTGGTGATCTCGTAGCCCCCGCCGAAGCCGTCGATCCCCGCCTCGGACTCCAGGTAGTGCTTCACGTAGTCGACGAACCACGGGCGCGGATACGCGGCGCGGCGAGACTGGTTGATCCGCAGCTCCTTGTTCTGGAGCTGCGCGGCGCGCGCCTCGGTCAGGTAGCCCTCGGCGGCCATGCGGTCGAGCACGTAGTCGCGCCGGACCGCCGAATCGTTCGGGTGGTCGATAGGATCGAACCGTTCGGGGCTCGCGATCATCCCCGCGAGCTGGGCCGACTCGAGGATCCCGAGGCGGCTCACGGAGGTGTTCCAGTAGGTCTGCGCGGCGGCCTCGACCCCGTACGCGCCGTTGCCGAAATAGATCGTGTTCAGGTACGTCGCGAGGATCTCGTCCTTGTCCATCTCCTGCTCGAGCTTGATCGCGAGCAGCACCTCGCGGACCTTCTGCTGCGGCGTGCGCTCGGGGATCCGGTAGACGCGCCGGTCGCCCTTCTGGACGTAGGTGCCGGCGTACACGTTCTTCACGAGCTGCTGGGTGATCGTCGATGCGCCCTGGGCCGCCTCGCGCAGCACGATGTCCCGCCAGGCCGCGCGAGCGATCCCGATCGGATCGAACCCCGAGTGTTCGTAGAAGTCCTGGTCCTCGGTCGCGATGACCGCCTCACGCAGCGCCTGCGGCATCTGCCCGAACCCGACGATCGTCCGGTTCTGCTCGTCGTGCAGGGTCGTCAGCAGCGTGCCGTCGTCGTAACGGACATAGGAGGTCTGCAGGGGCGGCGGAGCCTCGGGGAGCTGGATCTGGCCGTAGGTGTACCAGAGGGCCCCGGCCACCGAGAGCACGCCGGCGAGGGGAACGGCGACGAACACCCACCAGAACCGGCGGAAGAACCCACGCTTGCGAGCGGTCTTGGTCTTCCGCGAGGTCCGGGGGGCGGCGTGCTTGCCCTTGCGCGAGGGCGCGCGGGAAACTGGGGTCTCCGCTGCCACGCACCCATCCTACCGGCGACCTGCGAGGACGGGTCGCATCCTGGGAACACGGGTGTGGCGTTCCGGTGGCGGGGGGACGATCGAGGTCAGCCGACAGAAGCCGTGTAGGCCTCGGAGAGATGGTTCCAGCGGCAGTTCTTGCAGACCTCGACCACGTAGCAGCACGAGCCGACGTGCGCCGCCGCCATGCGCAGCGCGGTCTGCAGGCTCCAGACGCGTCCGTTGTTGTGCTTGAGATCGTCGCCGTAGACGTAAGCGAGCAGGACGAGCTTCTCCTTGCCGCACACGGGACAGTCGTGACGTGTCGGTTCGCCGACGTGCTTGGCCGCCCGGATCAGCTCGGGGTGGGCGTCGGTCAGGTCGGTGAGCCCCAGCAGCCCGCGCGCCGCGTCGCGCAGCAGGGCGCGCTTGGCCAACGTGTAGTCGACGACGCCCAGGGGGCGGGCGTTGCCGGTGCGCTTCGGGCTCCATCTCTTCGTGCCCATCGTGGGGGCGATTGTACGCGCGATCGGTGACTCGCGCGTCCGCCGTCCGCCCGATATGCGCCCTCAGGGAACGACCTCCTCAGGGGGCGGAAGCACTACTTCCGCCCGGGCCGTTCGATGCACGACCCGGTCGTCGCCGAACAACAGGAGGGGGCCCACCGGGACCCACACTCGCACCGTGACCTCGGCCGATCCCGGCTCGCACGAACAGGCGTCGAGGCCCGCACCGTTGTGGTTGGCATAGGTCGCCGCGATCTCGCCGGGGGCCGGTCCGCTCGGGAACACGAGCTCCTGGGCGGCCGCGAGCGCCGACGCGTCCGCCGCGGTGCGCGCTCGGCCGGCGGTGGCGAGCACGCGGGCGAGGTCAGCGGCCCCGAGGCCGAGGACGAGCACGCCGGTGAGGATCGCGGCAACGACGACCGTCACCGAGCCGCGCTCGCCGTTCGCGCTCACGGAACCTCCTGACGCATCGTCGCGCTCGCCGTCATGGCGACCGACGAAGGGAAGAGCCACCCCACGAGCGGAACCAGGATCGCTCGATCGGTGGTGATGTCGACCGTTACGGGATCACCCACCGATCCGGGCCGTCGGATCGTCATCGAAACGCTCGTTCCGAGGTCCGGAGCGGCCCCGTCGACGGCCGCGCGAACACTCGCTTCGTCGACCGAGACCGCTGCTTCGCGCGCCCCCGCCCTCGCGGCGTACTCCAGCGTGAGGCGATCGCGCGCGAGGAGGCCGATCTGTGCGAGGGCGAGCACCATCGCCAGGACGATCGGGAGCACGAGCGCGAACTCGACCGTGGCCGACCCGCGCTCGCGCCCCCGGCGGATGTGGCGGTCAGGCACTCCCCGCCACCTGATCGATGATGCCGTCGAAGAACGCTGGCAGCTTGCCCGACGAGCGCGCCCACACGATCAACACGACGGCGACCGCGGCGGCCGCCAGGATCACCAGCGCGTACTCAGCGGTGGTCTGCCCATCTTCTCCGCCCACCTCGCGCGGCACCACGAGCGTATGGAGACGAGCGAGCACGGCGATCACGAACGCTGCGAGCATGCGGATCCCTCCTTCTAGTCAGCCGATAGAACGCACCGTGCTGAAGAGCACGGGCACCACGGTGAGGAGGAGGAACGCAGGCAGGACCAGGAACACGAGCGGGAACAGCATCTTCACGGGTGCGGTGCGAGCTCGCTGCGTTGTCTCCGCACGCCGGGACTCGCGTACGCGGGCAGCGAGGTCGGTAACCGCATCGGCCAGCGAGGCCCCCAACCGTTCGGTGCGGGTCAGAGCAGCCACGGCGCGCTGGAGGTCCGGCAGCCCCGTGTGCGCCGCGAGCGACGCGAGCTCGTCGCGCCAACGGCCGCCGAGCTCGACCCCCCGGAGCACCCGCTGCAGCTCGTCCGCCAGCGGGCCCTCGATCGCGTCCACCGCACGACGGAGGGCGAGCGGCCCTGCCAGCCCGGCATGCGAGGCGGCGGCCAGGAGGTCGAGCAACTGTGGAACCTCGAGGTCGATCCTTCGGATACGCGAGCGCGCGATGCGGGCAACGACGAGCGGCGGAGCGGCCACCCCGAGGATGGCCACCGAGGCGCCGAGCAACGGATCGCCCGTTCCGATCATCAGGACCACGCCGGCAACCAGGCCCGCGACGCGCGCTCCGCGGATCAGCGCGGGATCGATCGCCTCACCGAGGAGGTCGAGCGACCGCTGGAGACCCGGCGAGACCCGCAGGAACGCCGCGCCGGGAGCGTCTCCGAGCCGTCGCAGCAGGCCGACCGGGTCCAGACGAGGCGCGGGCTCGAGCGATGCCGTCGCCTCGGCCGGGGAGCCGATCGCTCGTGCGAGGATCGCCGGCTCGCGTGCGGTCATCAGCGCCGCGGCGAGCGACACGCCGGCGATCACGGCCAGCATCGATGCGGCGACGATCACGATCCCCATCAGGCCACCCGCAGCAGTCGCCGGATCCAGACGAACGCGGCCCCCTGAAGGACGAACCCGACCGCGATCGCGGCGCGGCCTGCGGGAGCAGCCAGCGCCACCGACAGGTCGTCGGGCGCCGTGAGGGCGAGGAACCCGAAGAAACCGATCGGGAGCAGCCCGAGGATCGCACCCGACATCCTCGCCTGCGCGGTGAGGGACCGCAGCTCCCGAGCGGCCGCGCGACGATCGCGGAGCGTGGCGGCCAGACGATCGAGGACGCCGGGGAGGTCCCCACCCGAACGCCGGTGCATCCCGAGGACGCCGACGACCAATCGCGCGTCCCCACCGCCGTGCTCGCGGCCCCATGCCGCGAGCGCGGTCCCGAACGGCTCGCCCATCGATGCGCGATCGACGACGGCACGCAAACTCGGCCCGAGCGGGGCGTCGCACTCGTCGGCCGCGTACTCGAGCGACTGGGGGACCGACATCCCGGCCCGCAGCCCTGCGGTGAGGGCAACGACACCGTCCACGAGCTGTTCCTCGAGCCGCGACCGGTTCCGAGCGGTTCGCCGGTGCCGGAGGGCGACCGTGAACGCGAGGCCCCCACCGGCACCCACGATCGCCCCCGGCACCCCGGCGAGCACCACCCCGACGGCGAGGCCGAGGAGGCACGACAGCGCAGGCGCCCACGTGTCGGCGCGATCCCGCACTACGCTCATGACCGATCCGGGAACGGCTCCTTCACGGACGCCGACCGACCGGCCGGCATGGGCGCGATCGATGAGACGCGCTCGCTCGCCGGCGCGGAACGCCGCCCGGATGCACAGCACCGACGACCCGGCGAGCACCGCGGCGCCGGCAGCAGCGATCACGCGTCGACCCCCGCCCCGAACATCCACCCGTCGACGGTCTGCCCACGCTCGAGCAGGGTCCGCGAGAGGGTGGGAACCGCTCCCGTGGCGACGAACCCTCCGCGCGGACCGCGTCGCGGCTCGAACGAGAACAGCTCGCACAGGTCCGGCTCGCCGTCGACCAGTCCCTCGACACAGGCGACCCGAAGCACCACTCTGCGCCCGTCCCGAAGCCGGGCGAGGTGGACGATGACGTCGATCGCCGACGCCACCTGCGCCCGGATATGCGCGACCGGCAGGTCTACGTCGGACATCATCGCCATCGTCTCGAGGCGCCAGAGCAGGTGACGCGGAGAATTCGCGTGCGCGGTTGACAGGGAACCCTCGTGTCCGGTGTTCATCGCCTGCAGCATGTCGAGCGCTTCGCCACCCCGGACCTCGCCGACGACGATCCGATCCGGACGCATCCGAAGCGCGTTGCGAACGAGATCCCGGATCGTCACGGCGCCCTTGCCCTCGACGTTCGCCGACCGAGCTTCCAGCGCGACGACGTGAGGCTGCGCGAGGCGCAGCTCGGCGGCGTCCTCGATCGTGATCAGCCGCTCGTCGTCCGGGATGAACGACGAGAGCACGCCGAGCAGGGTCGTCTTCCCGGAACTCGTCCCTCCGGATACGATGACGTTCATCCGTCCCCGCACGCAGGCGGAAAGGAACGCGAGCATCCGCGGTCCCATCGCTCCCATGCGAACGAGCTCATCGGCCTCGAGTGGAACGGCTGTGAACTTCCGAACGGTCACACACGGACCGCGGAGCGAAAGAGGCGGCACGATCGCATGAACCCGGCTGCCGTCCGGCAGTCGCGCGTCAGCCCACGGCGACGATTCGTCGACCCGGACGCCCAGGGGTCCCACGATGCGTTCGATCAGGTGCAGGACGGACTCCTCCCCCTCGAATAGTCCATCCGGCGCCCTCTCGAGCCGCCCCTTCCGCTCCACGTAGACGTCGTTGGGCCCGTTGACCATGACCTCGGTCACGTCCGGATCGCGCAGCAGCGCCTCGATCGGACCGAACCCGACGACTTCGTCGGAGACCTCGTTGACGACCCGGGTCAGTTCCCGGTGCGGAAGGATGTGTCCGGCGCCGCGCAGGATCGTGAGCGCCTGCTCCCGCACCGTCAGCCGTCGCTCGGCGCGCGACAGGTGCTCGAGCTGCCCGACGTCGATGCGCTCGAGCAACAAGCCGTGCAGGTCGCGTCGAACATCGACCAGGCGCTGCGCCACTCAGAACCCCTCCTCATCCACCCCGCGATCGTGCGGGCCGTCCACGAGTAGATCGAACGGGGAAGCGAGAGGGAGGGAAGCGGAACGGGTCGCCGCTGCACGATCCGTTCGCAGGCGGAACGCTACCGGCCCGGCCCGCCGGCGGACAATCACCAAGGTGACCGATTCGCGACGGCGCTCGGGGGATGGATCAGATCGTTCGAGCCCCATTCGCGCGGAAGAACTCGAACGCGTGATGCGCGACCATCTCGGCGTGCTGCTCCGAGCGTCCGCGTGATCGCGGTTCAGCCCGGGTAGTTGATGCTCTCCGAGCGGCCGAAGAACGGGTCGTTGGCCAGCTCGGTGATCGCGGTGAGGGAGCTCGGCGACGAATCGAACGACCAGTCGCACGTCGGGTAGGCCGTTCCCTTGCGGTTGAAGTAGATCGCGGTGGTGAGCTGACTCCACTCGGGCGTCTGCAGCATGTCCTCGAAGTCGCGGATCCACTGCGCCTTGCGCCCGGGGGTGGCCGGGTCCTCGACGGTGGCGAACTCCGGCATCGAGATCGGGATGTTCGGGTGCTGCAGACCGAACAACCGCAAGCCTTCAGCGACGTGCTGGGGGGTGCGCCAGGGAATGTCCTCTTCGGGGCGGCACTCGTGCCAGTTGTAGACGTCGGCGCCGATCTCCTCCACCCACTTGTTCCCGGGGTACCACTTCTTCGCGAACCGGTTGTCGGTCTGCGGCACGCGGAAGGCGTGGTCGGTCATGATCCAGGTGAACACGACGTTGTCGTCCGCGTTCTGGTTGCGGAACACCTTCACCCACCGGCGCCACGCATCGATGTAGTCGTCCTGGTCCCCGAGGTGGTCGTTGTGGCGGGTCTCGGGCTCGTGGTTGAACGTGACGTGTACCACGTCGCCGAAGTTGCGGATCTTGCGGGCCCATCGGACGATGTTCAGGTGGATCTCCGAGCCGTTCGGTGCGTCGGCCACCTGACGCCACGGAACGTCGACACCGTTCTCCTTCTCGGACTTGACCGACAGGTACATCGTGCGGCCGCCGTCGCGCATCCACTTGTGGATCCCCTTGGGGAACTTCGTGTCCCAGTTGTCGTAGATCCGGACGGCCGCCAAGGTGCGTCCGAGCTGCTGTTCGCTCTTGAGGATGCTCCCCTTGATGTCGTCCACGTCCGAGCGCTTCGAGTTCGTCCCGAACATCACGTGCGGCTCGACGACGCCGGCACCCGCGCTCGTGGGCAGCAACAGCGCTGCGGCGAGCAGGGCGAGGGACAAGATGGCGGCGAGCAGAGCACGGGGGCGCATCCGGGCAGACTACTGCGCCCGGGGGACATCCCGCATCGGACCTTCGGCGGATGCGGCCCTGGGTGTTCGGCACATGAAGGGCTCTGACCTGCACCTCTGTTTCATCGATCCTCGATCATCGTGGCCACGAGCCCGTCGAGGGCCCGGGACAGACGTGTCCGGGCGGGCAGCAGCTCGCCGCGATCCTGCAGGCCGGGCACGGCGGGGTCGGCGGGCAGCACCGCCAGGGGAGCGCAGCCGAACGCGCGCTCGACGTCGGCGGGCGTGAGGTCGCCGCGCCGGGCACGGTTGACCACCACGTCGCACCGTCCGTGGAAGCCGAGCTCGTCGAGCGCCTGGATCGCGCGTCGGCCCGCACGGAACGAGAGCACGTCGAGCGAGATCGTCAGCAGCACGCGATCCGCGTGCTCGAGCGCGGCGCGTGCCGTCTCACCCAGCTCGCGCGACAGGTGGAGCACGACCACTTCGCCCGTGTGCGCCGCCGACCAGGCGATCGCCCGGAGCTCGCGAGGAGCGATCCGCAGCGCCGTCTCGATGTCGGGCGCCAGCAACGCCCGGAACCCCGCGTCGTGACGCCACAGCGCCTCCCCCACGTGCTCGGGCGTGAGCTCGTCCACGATCGGCAGCAGGTCGGCGATCGTCCGCGGCGGTGGGTCGTCGGGAACGCCGAGGGCCGTCGTCACGTCGGCGAACAGCGGATCCGCGTCGACGAGGACGCAGTCGCTGCCGGCCCGCGCGTACGCCGCAGCGAGGTGGGTCGCCAGGAACGTCGCACCGGCGCCACCACGCGGCCCGTGCACCGCCAGGACCGTCGCGCGCGAGCCCTCGTTGCCGCCCGTCGACCGCAACCGGGCGGTCGCGCCCGCGAGACCGTCCCGCTCGTCGGGCCACAGGAAATAGCCGGCCGCACCCGCGCGGATCGCCGCGCGCAGCGACGCAACCGATTCGCGCGTGTCGAGCGCGAACACCGGAGGACCGGCGCCCGTCCCCTTGCGCGCGAGCGAGGGGGACGCGACGACCGCGTCGGGATCGGTTTGGCGCAGAGCGTCTTCGAGCTGTCGTTCGTCCGTCGCGGTCGCGACGACCCGCGCTCTTCCGGTGCGATCGAGGTAGTGCATCACCTGTTCGGCGACGTCGTGCGTCTCGACCGCAAGCACGACCCGTGCGACCTCGTCCATGCCTCCCCCTCACGGCGCACGGCGGACGTGCGCGTACCACTCGTCGGGAGAGGAACGCCGGGCCGAACCCGGCGCGGGGAGAACGCTAGCCCGAACGAGGCGACGGAACCATCCCCGAACCGGCCGATTCTCTGTCGTGACCGTCCGACCCGCTCCTCCCGCCGCGACGGCGCACGAGCAGGACGAGCGCGACCACGAGCAACACCACGAGCGCGATCGCGAGGCCCGAGGCGAGGCCGTTCGGAGCGACGAGGGACCCGTCGAGCTTGGATCGCAGCTCGATGTTGCGACGTCGGACATCGGAGAGTTGCTGCTCGACGAAGGTCGCTTCGGACTGCGCCTCCTCGAGTCGCGAACGCACGTCGGTGAGCTCGCGCCGGGTGGCGCTCAGCTCGACCGCCGCCTGACGGTTGCGCCGAGCCCGGAGCCGCAGGCTGTCGACCTGGGTGCGCAGCCGATCCACCCGCATCAGGATCGCGGCCTGCGCCGGCGTGTCGGCGATCCAGAACCCGGTGGCGTGCACCACCTCGTAGATCCCGTCGATCGTGCACGGGTCGTTGCAGTAGTCGATCGCGTACCAGCCGGCCGCCACGTCCGGAACCGTGAAGGTCGTCTGCGCGATGTGGGTGCACTCCCCGCCCTCGGAGATCACGAGCTCCCCCACGGCGATCGCGTCGGGTGAGGGGTCACGACCCGATCGAGCGTCCTCGGGGACGAGGTAGGTGAAGAACGGTCCGTCGGCGAGCGTGCCGTGGTACTGCCCGCGTCGGCAGAACTCCGCCCGGGCGGTGACGGTCTCTCCCACCGCGTGCGAGGTCGATCCGGTCTCGAGCAACGAGCCTCCGGCGACCGCCGGCCCCGCGTGTGCCAGGACGGCTCCCGCGACGGCCGCCGCGACGGCGGCGCGGACCGCTGCTCGAACAGTGTCTCGGACGGGTCCACGCACGACGGTGCCTCCTCGGACGACGGCTCGCAGGAACGACCCACCGGGCCCCGCCCCGGTTCCGTCCGGCCTGCACGGGCGTGTCACAGAGGCGGTCTACGATTCGGCTCATGGGTCAGGTCGTACGCATCGACGAGTGGCTGCAGCGGCGCGGGCGCGCGGGCGCCGCCCTCTCCGAGGCCCTGGCCAGGCTCGAGCGCACGGTCCGCCGGCTCGATCCGGCGGTCCGGAAGGCTGCCGGAGACGACGGCTCGGTCGACCCGCGCGTCGAAACCGAGCTCCTGGCGATCACCGGGGCGGTCCACCAGGGCCGCGCCGACGAGGCGCTCGTGCGCGCAGAACGGCTCGCCGACCTGCTCGAACACCCCGCATCCCGGCGCCACCAGCGCTGAGCAGCCTGGTCCCCCGGGCGGGACGGTCATCGCCGGCACCCCTGTGGGAACCTTTCCGAGGCACGAAGGGTCGTTCGTTCGATGCCGATGCAGGTACTCATGCAGGTACTCATGGAGAGCGAGCCCCACTAGGCTTGGCGTGCACGACCGGCCAAAGGTGACGTCCCCCGTGCGAGATCCCGACCCACGAGTGCTCGACCGTGCCCGCGAGGGTGACCTCGGCGCGTTCGAGGAGCTCGTGCGCGCCAGCCAGGCCGAGGTCTACCGGTTCGCCCTGCACCTGACCCGCGAACGGCCGATGGCCGAGGACGTGACGCAGGAGACCTACCTGCGGGCGTTCCGCTTCCTCTCCTCGTTCCGCGGCGACTGCCGCTTCTCGAGCTGGTTGCTGCGGATCTGCCGCAACTGCTCGATGGACGCGCTGCGCGCACGCAGCCAGCGCGCCGAGCGTGACCTGCTGGATCCCGACCCCGCGTCGGTCTCCGGCTCGGCGCCGGTCGCCACCGGCGACGCTGCCGCGCGGGTCGAGCTGCAGACGGCGCTCGACGCGGTCTCTGAGGAGCACCGCGAGCCGTTCCTGCTGATCGAGGTCTACGGGCTCAGCTACCGCGAGACCGCCGACGTGTTGCAGGTGCGCGTGGGAACCGTGAAGAGCAGGATGCACCGCGCGCGCAAGGCGATGTGCGAGGCGCTGACCCTGGACGAACCCGACGAAGGAGACACCGGTGCGGTGTGACCGCGCGCAGACCGCGCTCTCCGAGCGGATGGACGGCGAGCACCTGCCCGTCCCCGAGATCGACGACCTCGAGCGGCATCTCGCGGCCTGCGGGAAGTGCCAGGCGTTCGCGACCCGCGCCGAGCGGTTGCGTTCGGCGATGCGGATCCACGCGGTCGAGCCGGTTCCCGATCTCGTCGATCCGATCATGGAACGGATCACCACCACCGAGGTCCCGCGGCGGCCTTCGGCTCCGCGCGCGCGGCTCCTTCCGGCGATCGCGGCGGCGCTCGTGATCGGTCTGATCGCCGGCAGCCTCGTCGTCGGCGGTCCCCTTCCCCGCGAGGGTGGAGGACAGCCCGCGGCAGCCGCACTCGACGTCCGGACCGAGGTCCTCGCACGCGCGGCACGACTCGAGCAGCTCCGTGCCCGGTACCGCGTCGTTCAGGTCGACCGGGCCGCGTCGCCCCAGGTACGGACCTTCGGACTTCGTACCTGGCTGATCGCGCCGGATCGGTTCCGCCTCGAGGTCGACGAGACGACCAGGCCGGGCCTCCTGACGGACGCGCAGATCCCACCGAACGATCTCACCTACGTCGGAACGCCCGATGCGTCGATCACGTCCACCTACGACTGCGCGAGCGGGTTCCCCGAGTGCGAGGACGTCACGACCGTCGTCACCGACCGTCCGCCGTTCTCGACCGCATCGACGCTCCCGTCCGACATCGTGCTGCCGGTCAACGCCCTGGGAGGGACGGAGGGGCTCCGGGTCCTGCGGAGCGGAACCGTCGAGGGCCGCGACGCCGTGCTCGTCGAGGTACCCTTCGAGCGCGCCGAGCCGCTGTTCGCCTTCCGTGAGGCCACGGGAGCGTTCCGCTGGCGGCCCTTCTACCCGGCCGACCGGGTGCGGATCTGGCTCGACCGGACGGGGTGGTTCCCCGTGCGGATCGAGGTGTTCCCCTCGCGCGGATCCGACCGCGAGATCTGGGCGCAGCGCGCGGGGGTCGCGAACGACCGGCCCAACGAGGCGATCCTCATCCTCGCGCTTCGGTCGGTGGGTACCGAGGTCGACCCCACCCGCTTCGACGTCGAGCCGCGCGGCGACCGCTCGAGCGAGCGCGCGCAGCCGGTCGCGACCGACGAGCTCGGCGGCCTGCTGCGCGTCGGCGTCGACGACGTGGCCGAGGCGGCCGGGCTCGAGCCGGAGCCCTACCGCGCGGCGACCGCACCCGCGGGGCCGACCGGCGATGGCCGTCAGCTCGTCGTCGCCTACTCCCGTGGGCTCTCCTGGCTGACCGTCGCCCACACGCAGGACTGGAACGGTCCCGACCTCTTCGGCGGAGTCGACGCCGTTGAGGCCGAGCTCGTCGAGATGGAGGGCGCCGGCGTTGGCTACTTCGAGCCCGGCTCGGATCCGATCGGGCGCCGTCTCGCGGTGCACACCGACGAGGGAGACCTCGTGCTCGAGACGAACCTGCCTCGCGAACGGCTGTTGCGCGCCGCCACGGCGCTGGGCGTGAGCGGGCGGCCCGTCCCGCAGGACTGGCTCGAGCTGACGAGGCTGCGTCCCGAACGGGCCCTCGACGAACTCGGTGGCACGCCGGCGGTGCTCCCCCTCGACGCGTTGCCCGGCGGCTACCGCGTCACCGGCGCGGCACGGACCGGGACCGGTGCCACCTTCTTCTATCGCCCCGACGACGCGCTGACCGGTCCCCCGATCGACGTCACGATCGAACGTGGAGGAACCCTGCCCCCCGCACTGCTCGACGCGCAGCGGGTGAGTTCCCTGCCCGGCCGCTACACGGCCTCGCTCGACCTCGTCGAGTGGGTGCGCGACGGGTATCGCTACTCGGTGTCCGCGCCGGACGAGCCGCTGCCCAGGCTCGTCGGGCTGGCCGAGGCGTTCGAGCCGGGACCGATCGCATGACCGGTCGTCGATCCCGCCTGTGGACGATCGTCGCAGCCGCCGGTGTGGCCGGACTCGTCGTCGGAGCCACGGGTTCGCTCGCTGTGCAGAGCACCGGAACAGCGCCGGATGACCCCTCCTCTCGGGCGGTCACCTCGCCGGAGAGCGACACGCACCCGGGGATCACGGTTCCGGCGGCCCCCAAGCGCGCGACGAAGACCTCTCCCTTGCCGGCGTCGTTGTTCTTCGCCTGGACCTCGGGGGGCCTGCCCGGTGGGTTCGAAACCGGCGTGCGCGACATCCGCCGCATCGACGCCGTCGCCGTGGTCCGCAGCGACACCACCTGGATGGCCCGTTCGTTCGACGCCGACGGGAAGCTCGTTGACGACCCGCGTGCGCCCTTCGACATCCCGCTCGAGGCGAGCGCGGTCGACCCCGCCGACTTCGGGGCGTTCCTCCCGGTCGCGTACAAACCGGTCGTCGCGCGTCTGGAGGCGGGTGAGGGCGTGATCAGCGAGAGCAGCGCGCGTGTCCGCGGGATCGGGGTGGGCGGAACGATCGAGATGCGCCCGTACGAGGAGCACACGGGACCGAGTTCGACCGGTCAGATCCCCGTCCGGATCGCCGCGGTGCTCCCCGACGATCTCGTCGGTGCGACCGAGCTGATGGTCGCCGAGGACGTGGGCATGCGGATCGGCGCGATCCAGGAGCGGTACGCGCTGCTGGACCCGAAGGGCTCCCCCTCCGTGCCGACGATCGAGCGCGCGATCCGTCCCGTGGTCGGATCCTCGGCCGCTCTGCTCGTCAGGGAGTTCGGCGACACCCTCTACCCGCGCCACGGAGACGCGGTGTTGCCACCGGTCATGTTCAAGCTCGAGTTCGGGGAGTTCGCGGCGCGCCCACTTCCCGGTGCGCCCGGGTCTCTCGACATCGACGGCCGATGGTCGAAGGAACACATCGAGCAGCGTCGCCTGCCGATCGTCGGCAACATCCAGTGCCATGAGGACGTGTTCCCCCAGCTGATCGGCGTGCTCGAGGAACTGCAACGTCGCGGTCTCCAGGATCTGATCCGCACCGAGCACGGATGCTTCGTGCCCAAGTTCATGCTCAACGTCGCCAACTCCGCGATCTCGCATCACTCCTGGGGGGTTGCCGTCGACCTCAACCTCGCGGGGAACGAGTTCGGAACCACACCGCACCAGCCCACGGCGCTCGTCCGCATCATGGAGAAGTGGGGATTCACGTGGGGTGGCCGGTGGATCACGCCGGACGGGAACCACTTCGAATGGCACGACGACGTGGACCCGACGGAGAACGGCTGAGCCCTGACGTCCACGCACGTGGACGAGCCCCGACGTGCGCGAAGGGAGCAGCGATCATGCGCTTATCTGCACTTGCTCGGGCGCCGGCCAGACCGAGGTCCTCCGGGAACCCGAGCATGCCTCCCGCGGCAGGACGCGCGTGGGTTTCTGCTCCCTTCGCTGACCGCTTTCACGGCCTGATCCCGTTATACACCCGTCTGCCCGAGGGCGCGAACGCGTACGCGCGTGGGTGAACAGGCCGCGACGCCGTCAGGCGGTGCGGCGGGACGTGAGCCGCTGTCGCAGCACGACCCAGCCGAGGATCGCGGCAACGGCGGCAACGCCGACGACGGCGGCGATCGGCGGGTTCGGCCGGGGAACGCGCGACGCGATCCGCGTCCGCAGGCGGACCGGACGGCGGAAGTCGCGGATCTTCCAGCCCCTCGCCTCGGCGGTGCGACGCAGCTCGCGATCGGGGTTGACCGCGACCGGATTGCCGACCGCTTCGAGCATCGGGATGTCGGTGCTGGAGTCGGAGTAGGCGTACGAGCCCTCGAGATCGAGCCCCGTGCTCTCGGCCAACTCTCGGATCGCCTCGCCCTTGCTCGCCCCGTAGGAGTAGAAAGCGAGCTCGCCGGTGTAGGTACCGTCCTCACCGACCTCGGCCCGGGTCGCGATCACGCCGGTGACGCCGAAGTGACGCGCGAGTGGACGGACGATCTCTTCCGGCGAGCTGGAGACGATGTAGATCTTGCGGCCCTGCGCGCGGTGGAGCTCCATCAGGTCGAGGGCCTCCATGTACACGAACGGGTCGATCACGTCGATGATCACGTCGTGCACGAGGCGCTCCACCTCGGCCCGGTTCCACCCGCGGGTCATCGCGAGCAGGCTGTCCTTCAGCTTGTCGACCTTCTTCTCGTCGGCGCCGACGAGCAGGTAGGCCAGCTGGGCGTACGCCCCGCGCACGAGCGCGGAGCGAGAGACCATCCCCGCCCGGTACATCGGTCGCGACAGCGCGAGCGAGCTGGACGTGGAGATGATCGTCTTGTCGAGATCGAAGAACGCCGCCTCCATCATTCCCATGGTAGGGGGTATCGGCGACGAACCCGTGCAGGTTCACCCCCCGCGACCTCGCCGTTCACCCCTCGGACCCACCCCCCTAGACTGCCCCCATGGCCTATCGGACACCCGAGCCCATCCCTGTGCGGCGTCCCGTCATGGAGATGGAGTGGAACCGGCTGACGTTCCTCCACTGGCCTTACGAGCCGGAGATCGTCCAGGCGCTGCTACCCGAGGGACTCGAGGTGGACACGTTCGACGGCTCGGCGTGGGTCTCGCTCGTTCCCTTCACGATGGTGGTCAAGGCGCCACGGTTCGGTGCGCTGCCGTGGCTCTCGACGTTCCCCGAGACGAACGTGCGCACCTACGTCGTCGGTCCCGAGGGTGAACGCGGGATCTGGTTCTTCTCTCTGGAGGCCTCGCGGCTCGCGGCCGTGCTGTCGGCGCGCGTCGGCTACCGCCTGCCGTACATGTGGGCGAAGATGGACGTGCACCGCGAGCCGCATCGCGTCCGGTACGAGTCGCGGCGTCGGTGGCCGGGACCTGTCGGCGCGCAGACGATCGTCGACGTCGAGCTGGGCGACCGGATCGTCGAGAGCGACCTCGACCGGTTCCTCACCGCACGGTTCCGCCTGTACACCTTGTCGCCGCTCGGGCTCTCGTACGCGCTGGCCGATCATCCTTCGTGGCGACTGCGCAGCGCCAAGGTCCTCGAGCTCCGCGACGACCTCGTCACCGTCGCCGGTCTGCCCTCACCCGACGGGGACCCGCTCGTGCATCACTCGCCCGGGATCCAGGTCGCGGTCAGCCGCCCGTTCCTCGCGCGGAAGGCGCACCGCCGCGACGACGCGCTCCCCTCCCCGGCCTGAGCGTCAGACCGTGGCGGCGCTCGGGTCGACGGGGTCCGGGGTCACGGACTCGTCGCGGCCCTTGCGCCGAAGGTTGACCATCAAGCCGACACCGACCGCGACCAGCCCGACGCACATGTACTGCGCGCCGGTCAGTCCGAGCACCGTCTTGTCGTAGGCGCGCAGGAAGTCGGTCAGGAACCGCTGCGTCCCGTACCAGACCAGGAACGTCGCCGTGATCCAGCCCTCTTTCACCCCGCGCTTGTTCATCTGCCACAGCAGGATCAATAGGGGAATCAGCAACAGGATCTCGTAGAGCGCGGTGTTGTGGATCGTCGTGCCGGGGACGATCGGCCCCTCTCGAGTCTCGCCGCCTCGGTACTCCGTGCCGAGGAAGAACGACGTCTCGCCCCCGAAGTGCTCCCCCACGGCATAGCAGCCGCAGCGGCCCAGCATCAGCCCCGGGACGAGACCGAGCACCATCCCGTCGGTGAGAACCAGCGCCTGCACCTCGGGATGCTTGCGGAGCCACAGCCAGATCACGACGAGCGCGGCAAGGAACCCGCCGGAGAACTGCAGGCCTCCCTCCCAGACCGCGAACACCGAGAGCGGATCGTCGGTGAACTGATCCAGGTGCGTGAGGACGAACAGCAGCCGCGAGCCGATCAGCGCGAACACGACCACGCGCCAGGCGAGCGAGGTCAGCGCCTCGGTGTCGAGGCCCTTGCGCCGAGCGAACCGGAGGAAGACCCAGACCCCGACCGCGATGCCCACGCCGACGAACAGCCCGAACGTCTTGATCGAGAACGGGCCTAGGTCGATCTCCGGGAACGTCCTATAGGGGATCATCGATGCGAAGGCGCCCGGACTCGGACCGAGCGCCACTCATGGTACGCGGCCACGCGCGAACGAGGCTCGACGGCCGGCGGGTAGTCTGCCCGCGGAGGCGTCAGGGTTCCTGGTGGGCCCCCCGGTCTTCAAAACCGGTGAGGGGGCGAAAGCTCCCCGGCGGGTTCGATTCCCGTCCGCCTCCGCGGGGAGAAATCGAATATGAGGATGTGGAGTCCCGCGCGGGACTCCACTCCTGCCCGGGCGGATCAAGGGCCAGTGGCGATTCCCCGGCGAAGTCTCCCGCCGGGGCTGCGCTCGCCGAAGCACTTGTCGGGGAGATGTCGGTCCCGGAAGCGGTGATCCCCTCCCGCGCCTGAAGGTACTTGGTTCGCCAACAACGTCGCGCCGATGCTACCTGAAGGCATAACGCCGCGGCGGACGTTCCGCGAACTCCACACCGTGATCACGAAGTAGCGCTGGCTTCAACAGCTGGAGGCGGTCCGAGGCGATCCCCGACTGGCCTTAAGGGTTCCTGGTAAGCCCCCGGCCTTCTGAAGGATCGCTGGGTGATGCGACGACGCGTCTCGCTGATGGCGATTGGGTCAACCCCTGGTCTCGTTCATGCATCCTTTTCGCAGACGATCGTGAATCGACCATCGGGACCGGGGATGAACTTCACGAGTCCGAGCCCCGATCCAGCGAGCAGCTGTCTCACCTCCTCCCGCGAGCAGGTGAGCTGATCGAACCAAGGCGTACAACGGTCCAGGTATCTGACCCGGATGCGGAACTGGCCCGGCATCCGCCCCCGACTGCGGTTCCTTCGCATGTATCCAAGATCCGCCGGGCTCGCGGTAGCGCGCGCATCACGCGCCGAAGCGATGAGACGACCTCCATCGGACAGCGCACGTGAGATACGCCGTAGGAGTCGCTCGGCCCCCGACCTGCTGCCCAGCATGCCGAAGTTACCGCCTAGGAGAAGAAGGGTTTCGAATGAGCCAGGATCTGCATCGAGATCCCCGATCGATCCGATCCGGACCGACCTCGCACCGCGAAGCGTCGCGACCTTGACTGCGAGCGGGGAGATGTCGAACCCAGATGCCGTGATCCCCGGTCGATCCTGAAGATGCAGGAGGACGCGTCCCGCGCCGCACCCGATGTCGAGCGTGTGTCCCCGAACGAAGCGCATCGCGTGACGTTCGTCGGGTCGCCACAGCCGGAAGGGAGCGAAGTAGAAGTCCGGCCCTGCTCCCGGGTGGACGGACCCGTCGTCTCTCTCGACGACCTCGAAGGCAGGGCTTCCCTCGTGGTGCGCGAGCATCGCGGCCCCGTAGGCATCCTCATGACGTTCCAGGCGCCGCGAAACCATGACGGCAAGGATCCTATCCTGGTTCGGATCGAGAGAGGCTTGGTTCGTCTGCGAGCGTGACTTCGACTCGCAGCGGGATCCCCACGTGCTCTTCCGGCGCGGTTGGGTTCAGGAGAGGCGGAACCCACGTACTCGATGAGGTCTCGTTCAGCGAGACTTCGGCGGAAGCAGAGGCCGGAACGTCGGCTCGGCATGGATGCCGCACGTCTCCGACGAGTTGTAGGTGGACAGGATCGTCGAGCATCCGAGAGCGGAACACACACGACCGGCTGCGGCCCTCGACGACGCCTCACGTCCGCGATTCGGTGCTCCGACCTGCGCACCGCCTCGGTTGTTGTGTCCGGCCATGGTTCCTCCCGTTCCCCATGCCAACGATCCGAGATGCGAGAGGGCCGATGCCGATGCATCGGCGATGGGGTCGCGCGCCGCAGATCCTCGGACGAGTGTCCGAGGTCGCTAGCGTACCCGTTTCCGACGCGCGACGGCCCGACCGGAACCCACGGCCGCGAGCTGGCGGAAAGGGGCGTCGCCCTTTGACATGCATCGTTCCGTCGCGAAGTACGGCCGTCGATCACGGATCCTGTACCGCATCGTCGCGGCAGATCCTCAACCCGGGTCAGGCGTCGGCCGCCTCAGGCGTCACGGTTGCGGTCGGACTCGGGCTGGGGGATCCACCGGGACCGCCACCACCGCCCGGATCGTCGCCGTCATCGGTGGGCGTCGGCGAGGGCTGCGCGGGCTGGGTCGGCGTCGCGTCCGGGCTCGGAACCACGGTCGTGGTCGGGCTCGGGCTCGCATCGCTTGCACCTCGGTCCGCGGGAGTGGACGAAGGTTCCGGACGGAAGATCGACAGATCGACCTTCGGGAAGGCCACCACCTCCATCCCCCGCGTCGCTTCGGTCATGAACGTGTGCCAGATCTCGGCGGGGATCGAACCCCCGGTGACCCCGTCCATCGGACGGTTCCCCTCCGGGTAGCCGACCCACACGCACGCGGCGAGCTGGGGAACGTAGCCACAGAACCACGCGTTCGTGTACTCCTGCGCTGTACCGGTCTTCCCTGCGACCGGTCGGTCCTCGAGACTGGCGGCGGTGCCCGTGCCCGAAGTCACGACGCCTTCCAAGGCGTGGGTCACGACGGCGGCTTCGGCCTCGCCCACCGCCTGCGTTCCCTCCGAGGCGCCGCTCTCGACCCCTCCTTCGCGCGTCGCCACCTCGTGCACCGGGGTCGGCGTACGGTGCACGCCGTTGGCTGCCAGGGTCGCGTATGCGGACGTCATCTCGAGCGGGGTGACCTCTTCGGAGCCGAGGACGATCGGGCACACCTCGTCGAGTGGAGAACGGATCCCCATCCGCTCGGCCACCTGCGCCACCGCTGTCGGACCCGTCCGGGCTACGACCTGCGCGAAGATCGTGTTGACGGAGTTGGCGGTCGCGCCGAACAGGTCGGTCGTTCCTGCCGACGCATCCGCATAGTTCTCGACCTCCCACGGGTCCCCCGAACTGCTACACGGCTCGTCACGGATCTGGATGCTCGGCGGACCCGCGAACCGCTCGAGCGGCGAGATCCCCGCCTCGATCGCGGCGACGAGGCCGAACGTCTTGAACGCGCTCCCCGGTTGACGTGCAGCCTGAGATGCCAGATTGAACTTCGTCCGGTCGAAGTCGCGGCCGCCCACCATCGCGCGGATCTCGCCGGTTGCCGGATCGATCGCGACGAGGGCAGCCTGGGGACCGCTCCGGGCCGACAGCTGTTGATCGACGGCCTGCTCGGCGACGCGCTGCCACTCTGTGTCGAGCGTGGTGGTGACCTCGAGTCCGCCCGCGTACGTGCGCTCGGAACCGTAGCGATCCTCGAGCCAGCGACGCGTGTGCTCGACGAAGTAGGCACTTCCCCCGTCGGTCCACGAGTCCTGCCGCTCGACGACCTGCAGGTCCTTGCGCGCGAGCGATCGCGCACGCAGCGGTGACAGGTAGCCCTCGTCGGCCATCCGGTGGAGAACGAAGGAACGACGCTCCGCCGCCTGTTCAGGATGCTCGAGTGGATCCCAATGCGTGGGCGCCGCCAGCAGCCCGGCCAGGGCGGCCGACTGCTGCACCGTGAGCTGCTTCGCGTCGCGATCGAAGTAGGTCCGGGCGGCGGCCTGAACACCGTACGCACCCTGTCCGAAGTACACGGTGTTCAGGTACTTCTGCAGGATCTCGTCCTTCGAGAGCTGCTGCTCGAGCTTGATCGCGATCAGCGCTTCGTCGACCTTCCGGGAGATCGTCCTGTCGGCACCCGTGTAGAGGTTCTTCACGAGCTGCTGCGTGATCGTCGAACCCCCCTGTTCCAACTCTCCGGAACGGATGTTCGCGAGCGCGGCGCGGACGGTTGAGCTGACGTCGACCCCCGGGTGGTCGTAGAACTCCGCGTCCTCGGTCGCGATCACGGCCTGACGAAGGGAGCGCGGCATCTTGCGGAAGGCGATGATCTCGCGATCCTCTTCGCCTGCGAGCGTGGCGAGCGGCTTGCCCCGGCGGTCGAACAGCACGGTGTCCTCGGCGAGCGGTGGCAGATCGGGGACGCGGGTGCGCGCGTAGAGGGCCCCGAACGTCGCGACCCCCAGCACCAGCGGGAGGCCGATCAACGCGACGATCCAGATCCAGACCTTGCGACGTCGGCCCGGCGGCCCACCCTCTCTGCGACGTGCGAAGAACCGTCGGCGGGAGGGCGCGCGATCCGCGTCGAGAACCCAGTTGTCCGATACTCCTGGTTCGGAGCCCTGCCCGTGCGTTGCCATGCAGGGGCTATTCCCTGTTTCGGCACGCGCGAATCCCCGCGGGTCCCTCCGGACCCACCACACTCAGACCGCGAGAACCTCGACCCGATCGCCAACACGGATCATTCCCGGCTGCAGGACCGAGGCGTACATCCCCATGTGGAGATCGCCATCGTCGGCCCCACGGTAGGCGGCGATCACCTTCAGGGTCGGGAAGTCCGCCTCGCCCGTCCGGTCGTTCATCGTGGTGATTACGCAACGGGCGCAGTGTCGCGCCACATGGATCAGGGTCTCGCCGACGCGCACTTTCCTTCCGAGCCAGGAATCCTCTTCGTGTGGCTGCGTGCCCTCCAGTTCCAGGAGCATCCGCAGCCGTCCCGCCCCGATCGATCCGTTCCGGCCGCCCTGCCGCCCGAGCTCCTCCACCGACGCCGTCGAGACCAGCGAGACCGGCATCTCGTCGTTCCCGTCGCCGGGTCGCTCGGTGCGGCTCAGCAACACGGGCTCGCCGACGAACTCGCTGAGTGCCTGGGCGAACGGACCGCCGACGAGCCGCACCACAAGCGTGCGACCCCACATGTCGATCGGGAACGGGTTGCCCTGCAGCTGCACCACGTCCGCCACCTCGGTGCCGTCGGGGAACCGCAACGCGAGGCGCGTTCCCTCGGCATCGGTTTCGGAGCCGATCAGCATCACCTTGCCGTGCCGCTTCGCGTCGAAGAGGGCGCGCCGCTCGGACAGGGGGATGAACCGCCGGTTCTCGGCCACGCCGAACGTATCTACCCGGATCTGTTCGGGATGGGAGAGCCCGAGCGACTTCACGGGCGAGGTCGAAAGGCGGGCGACGGTGACCATCTGGGCAAGGCTACCGGTTCGCGCCCACGCGCGGCCGCCGGTCAGGCGGTGGAGCGAGCCCCGGCCGTGGGTTCGACGGGGATCCAGCATTCCACCGTCGTTCCCGTCCCCGGGGTGCTTTCGACGCGGCACCAGCCGCCGGCGAGCTCGGCACGCTCCGGCATCGCCGACATCCCGAGGTGTCCCGGCGCCGGATCCTCGAGAGCGGTCGGATCGAACCCGATGCCGTCGTCGGTGATCCGGAGCAAGACGCCGTCGTCCTGCGGCTCGAGCCGCACCGCCACCGTCGTGGCGCGAGCGTGCTTGCGAACGTTCGCAACGGCCTCCTGCGCGATGCGGAACAGGATCGACGCGGCGTCCGACGGCGGCTCACCCTCGAGCGAGCTGCGCACGGCCGAAGCGAACCCCGCCTCGCGGCCGACGTAGTCCAGGTAGATCTCGAGTGCCGCGGCGAGCCCCTGCTTGTCGAGCGAAGGCGGTCGCAGCTCGAACAGCAGATGCCGCAGGCGTTCGATCGACTGGGCGACGGCCTCGTGGACCTCCTCGAGCGCGGTACGCACCTGGCCCTCGTCCACGCCGCCGACCTGCTCGAGCAAGGCCTGGATCCGCATGTCCGCGGCACTCATCACCTGGATCGGGTCGTCGTGGATGTCGGCGGCGATCCTGCGTCGTTCCTGTTCCTGGGCCTCCTCGACGCGATGCATCAGTTCGCGCCGCTGGTCCATCGTGCGCCGCAGGATCTCCAGGCTCCGGCGAAGCTTGTCCTCGTTGCGCTTGCGCTCGGTGATGTCCTGCATCACACCTCGCCAGAACCGCGGACGTCCGGCGGCGTCGCGCACCAGCGCCGCCTCGTCGCGGAACCAGACGATGCGCCCGTCGCTCGCGAGCAGCCGGTACTCGGTCGTGAACTCGCCGGTGCGGTTGCTCTCCTCGTTCTCGCGGACCACGCGCTCGCGGTCGTCGGGGTGCAACAGCTCCACGAACATCTGCGGGCGGCTGACCCACTCTTCGGTCGAATAGCCCAGCAGCGGCTCGAGCTGCGGACTCGTATACAGGTTCGTGCTCAGCTCGTCGGCCGCATCGATGTAGAGGATCGCGGGGACGCCCTCGGCGAGCGAGCGATACGCCTCCGCGCTCTCGAGACCGTCCCAGAACCGGTCGGGCTCCGGTCCACCGTCGCCAGGGCCTCCGCCGGCACCGTGCATCGGCTAGACCTCCCCCGCGCGGGCGATCAGCGCCGCCAGCAGCGCGATCCGGGTCGGAACGCTCGCCAGGTCGAGCCACTCACCTTCCGCGTGCGCGTCGCCGCCCACCGGTCCCAGACCGTCGAGCGTCGGAACCCCCATCGCACTCGTCGTGTTCGCGTCGGAGGCTCCGCCGGTCGCGACGTCGGTGATGTCGAGACCGAGCTCCTTGGCCGTCAGGACCGCGAGATCGGCGAGCGTCGCGCTTCGCCCGGATCTCTCCATCGGCCGGTGCCATCCGTGCTCGTGGAGGAGCACCTCGACGCCGGGGACGGCGGCCTCGCGGGAGATCTCCCCGATCTGCGCCTCTGCATCGCGCATCGATGCCTCGTCGGGCGCGCGCAGATCCACGTGCAGCTCGCTCCGTTCGGCAACGACGTTCGAGCGAGAGCCGCCGCGCGACACGCCAACGTTCACCGTCACGCCGGGCCACCGCGCGTTGAGCTCGTGCAGGGCGACGGTCGCGTGAGCGGCGGCGAGGACGGCACTGGCCCCCTTCTCCGGTTCGACGCCCGCGTGCGCGGCTCGTCCGACGAACTCGATCGAGTAGTCGGTCACGCCCTTGCGTGAGGACACGAGATCCCCACTCGCCCGTGCGCACTCGAGGACGAACGCGACGTCTGCCGACCCGGCCAGCTCCCGGATCGCCGGGCCCGAGAAGGGAGACCCGATCTCCTCGTCCGGGTTGCACACGTAGGTGATCGAGGAGAACCGATCGAACCCGATGTGCTGTAGAGCCTCGACTGCCTCGAACCCGGCGAGGAGTCCGCCCTTCATGTCGGAGGTTCCCGGCCCGAACGCGATGTCTCCCTCGGCCCGGTACGGCCGCCGAGCGACCGTTCCCTCGTCGAAGACCGTGTCCGTATGTCCGGTCAACAACACACGCGGTCCACCTGCACCTGAGAGCGTGCCGATCACCAGGTCACCGAGGCGCGGCTCCTCGTCGTCGGGCTGGTGCGACCGGCGCTCCACGATCCAACCGTCGTTCGCGAACCGTCGCTCGCACACATCCGCGATCGCGTTGACGCCGTCGGGCGTGTACGACCCGCAATCAACGTCGACCATCGAGCGCAGATCGGCCGCGAACACGTCACGTCGACCCTCCGCGAACTCCAGCAGCGCAGGGATGTCCACCACGAGGGCGAGTATAGGTGCGGGTAGCATCGGAACGTGAGCGATCAGCACGACGACGGCCCTAAGGCCATGGGCTCGACTTCCGGTCCGAAGGGTCCGGGTCCCGGAACACGCCCGGCCCCGGTCGGGAACGAGATCGACGGGTGGTGGCGTCTCGGGTGGCTCATGGTCGCACCTCTGACGCGACTGGTCTTCCGTCTCCGGATCCTCGGCGCCGAACGGATCCCCGCGACCGGCGCCGGCATCGTCGCTGCGAACCACGTGAGCATGCTCGACGGACCGGTGGTCTGTCTCGCTCCGTACGGTCGGGGCCGGATCGTGCGGTTCCTGTCGGCGGTCGAGTTCTTCCGTCCGAGGATCGTCGGCTGGTGCTTGCGCAAGACCCGGCAGATCCCGATCCGACGTCGGCAGCGCGACGAGCACGCCCTCGACGAAGCGATCCGCACCGTTCATGCCGGCGCGCTGGCCGGCATCTTCCCCGAGGGCCATGTGAACCCCGAGCCGGAGGGTGACCTCCAGCGGATCCGGACCGGCATCGCGCGGATCGCTCTCGCCGCCGGTGCGCCGGTGCTTCCGGTGGGCATCTGGGGAACGCAGGCACGTTGGCCGCGAGGACGGCTCCGGTTCTCCCGCCCCGTGCGGCCCCCGGTCACGCTCGCCGTGGGCGAGCCGATCCGCCCGTCGGGCGGCCCCGCGGACCAGGACGCCCTCGAGGTATTCACGGCCCGCGTGCGCACCGGTCTCGAAGCAGCCGTCGCCACCGCCAGGTCCGACGCCGAGTCCCGATCGCCACGGCGGTCGCCCTAGAGAGACTTACCCACACCTCACGGAGAGAACAGATCGATCTGGCCTGAGCGTGCTAGCCGCGACCGACGTCGGCGCTCTGCGCGCCCTTCATCGCGAGGCGTAGGCGGCCCTCGCGGATGTCTGCGACGAGGTCGACGGCGGGGATCGGGCGGCAGAACAGGTAGCCCTGCGCGAGGGAGCAGCCGAGCCGCTCGACGATCCCTCGCTGCTCTTCCGTTTCGACAGCCTCCGCGAGCGGAACCATCCCCAGCGTGCGCGACAGCTCGACGATCGCTCCGACCATCGATGCGGCGTCCTCATCCAGGACCGTGTCGGCCACGAACGACCGATCGATCTTCAGGATCTCGACCGGCAGGTGTCGCAGGCGGGCGAGGGACGAGGCGCCGGTGCCGAAGTCGTCGATCGCGATGCGAACGCCCCGCCCGCGGAGTTCCCACAACAGCTTCTGGATCTGCTCGGGATCGGCCATCGCCGTCGACTCGGTGAGCTCCACGATCATCGCCTCGTGCGGCAGGTGGTGCACGTCCAGATGCGAGGAGATCTCGTCCACGATGCCCGATCGCGACAGCTGTAGCGGGGAGACGTTCACGCTGACGTCCAGGTCGATCCCGGCATCGTGCCACTCGCGCATCTGCCGGCAGACCTCACCGAGCACCCAGTCCCCGATGCTCTGGATCAGCCCCGTCTCCTCGGCGAGGGGGATGAACTCTCCCGGACGCGTGATCCCACCCGCCGGATCACGCCACCGCAGCAGCGCCTCCGCGGCGAGCATCTCGCCGGAGCCCAGGTCCACGATCGGCTGGTAGTGCAGCTCCCAATGCTGGTCCTCGACGGCCTTGCGCAGGCGCGTCAACGACGAGAGCTGTTCCATCGCGTTCGAACTGCCCGAGTGCACCGCGGAACGTCCGGTTCCTCCCGAGCGCTTGTGCACGTACATCGCCGCGTCCGCGTTGCGCATCAGTTCCTGGCCGTCGCGGGCGTCGTCGGGGAACAGACTGATCCCGATGCTCGGCGTCGAGATCATCTCGACCCCGCCGACCTTGAAGGGACGTCGGAACTCCTCCGCGATGCGGTCGGCCACGCCCTGCCCGACCCGTGTCGCGGCGTCGCTGCCGTCCTCACCCCGCTCGACGTCACCGACGAGGACGAGGAACTCGTCTCCACCCTGCCGGGCGATCAGGTCCGTGTCGCGTGTCGCGTCCCGGAGCCGCGCGGCAACCTGCTTCAACAGATCATCGCCGACGGCATGCCCGAGGCTGTCGTTGACGAGCTTGAACTGGTCGAGGTCGCAGAACAGCACGGCCACGCCGTGATCGTCGCGACGGGCACGCGCGAGGGCGAGTTCCAGGTGCTGCTCGAACATGCGTCGGTTCGGCAGGCCCGTGAGGGTGTCGTGATACGCCATGTGCTGGACCGCCAGCTCGGCCTCCTTCTGCTGGGTGATGTCGAACATCACTCCCTGGACGAGGATCGGGTTGCCGGCCTCGTCGAGGATCTTGCTCGAGCGGTCGTGGACCCAGACGACGCTGCCGTCGGGCCGGATGTAGCGGAAGTCGCCACGGTCGGGATACCCGTACTTGGCGTAGGAGTTGTAGTCGTCGATCGCTCGCTGGCGGTCGTCGGGGTGGATCATGTCGTCCCAGATCTCGGAGAAGTTGATGTATTGCTGCGCGGTGATCCCGAGGATCTCCTCGATCTTGGGACTGGCGTAGTAGGTGGGGCCGTCCGCCTCCGGCGAGTCGATGTAGAGGAACGCGGGGAGCTGCTCCACCACGTTGCGGTACAGCGTGCGCATCTCCTCGAGCTGACGCCGGGCGTCGTTCAGACGCTCGCGCAGCGTGTCCGCATCGGCTCCCTCGAGGTCGTCGTCGTGCAAGGGAACGTCGCCCAGCAGGAAGCCGAGCAGTCGCTGGAGCTCGTTCTCATGCATCGAACCCGCCACGCCTCCGCTGGGCGGCAGGCTGCCACCCGGACCTCCTACGGGTATCGGAGGTCGCGCCCCCTGCCTGAACCGTTGTGCCCCAGCGCGCCCTGAATGCCGTTCAGGAGCGGGAACGGCGGTCGGAACGCAGAACGGCCGCCCGGAGGGCGGCCGTTCGGTGCTGCTGAGGGTGCGTGGTCAGAGAACCGCGGCGGCCGTGATCAGGTTCGAGTCACGCAGCTTGCGCAGCGCCTCGCGCTCGATCAACCGAACGCGCTCTCCGGACAGTCCGAGGACCTTGCCGGTCTCCCGCAGAGAGAGCGGCTGGCCGTTCTCGAGGCCGTAGCGGAGGGCAACCACGTGGCGCTCGCGTTCGTCGAGCACGCGATCGACCGCGTCCCCGATCTCCTCGCGGAGCAGGCCGTCCTCCACCTCGTTGAACGCGGCGTCAGAGTCGACCTCCTCGATCAGGTCGCCGAGCTCGGTGTCCTCGCCCACGGGCGACTGCAGGGACAGGGGCTCGCGGCGGCCCATCTCGGTCAGATCGTCGATCTCGTCGACCGTGGTGTCCAGCGCCTTCGCCAGCTCTTCGCGGCTGGGCTCGCGGCCCATGCTCTGAGCGAACTGGAACCGGGTGCGGTTGAGCTTGCGCAGGCGGTCGTGGATGTGGACCGGCAGCCGGATCGACCGCGAGCGGTCGGCGATCGCCCGGGTGATGCCCTGGCGGATCCACCACGTCGCGTAGGTGGAGAACTTGAACCCACGGCGCCAGTCGAACAGCTCGACGGCGCGCATCAGGCCGATGTTGCCCTCCTGGATCAGGTCGAGCAGCGGCAGCCCCTGGCCCTGGTACTTGCGGGCAACGGACACGACCAACCGGAGGTTGGCCATGATGAAACGTTGCCGCGCGGCCTCGGCCTTCCGGACGGCCTTGCGGGCCTTCATGATCGAACTCTCCGCGCGCAGGCGGCCGGCTCGGAGCTTCTCCTCCGACTCTTTGCCGGCCTCGATGAGCATGGCGAGCTCGACCTCTTCCTCTTTGGTCAGCAGCGGCTCACGGGCCGCGGCCTCCAAGTAGAGGCGCAGGTCGTCTGCGTCGTCTGTGCCCAAGGGACGTGCGGGCTCTGGCACGATCTCACTCCCTTTCCTCGAAGCCCCGGGCCGCGCGGGAGTCGGCATCGGTGGTCTTCGGGATCTCGCGTTGTCAGGTGCCCAGACCGGCTGAGCGCGTGCTGAACGGGGGCATCGGTACGCCCACCTGTTGGCATCGTACGCACGCGACCGATGTTTGTAAAGCCGGGCAAGTGGCGGTCTTGTGAAGACCAAAGGTCACCGGTAGCGTCGCTGCCCGTCATGGTTAACCACGGGCCGCCCGCTGATGTTCCCGGCCCGTCGGCCGTCGAGCCTCCCCCGTCCGGCCCACGCCCGGGCCCGGCCGGCGCACCCCCACCGCCTCCCGCCCCGCCCGAACCTTCGCTGCCGGGACCACCGCTGAGTGTGGGTTCCGCGGTCGAATGGGGGGTTCGCACCTACGCCCGTCGGATCGTCCCCTTCGCGGGCCTGACCCTCCTCCTCGTGGCCCCGGTCACGATCACCACCTCGTTGTTCGCGGACGTGAGGATCACCGGCAACGTCGTGGGGACGGCCCAATCGTTCCTCCCGCTGGTGTTCGACGACGGGCCCGCGTGGTTGCTGGCGCTGAAGGTCGTGAGCCAGCTGTTCCTGTGGCCCGCCTACCTGGTCGTCCTGACCCGGATCGCGGTGGGCGCGTACCTGGGAGAGAAGCTTTCGTTCTCCGCGATGCTTCGCCAGGGCCTGTTTCGATGGAGATCGATGCTGTGGATCTCGCTGCTGGTCGCGATCGTCTATCTGGCGGTGGGCGCGATCGTGCTCGCGGCCAGCCTGCTCGCCGGGGCCCTCGCGAGCGAACGGGTCGGCTATTGGGTGGGCACCGTTCTCGGGATCCCACTCCTGGTGTTCTTCTCGACCCGCCTCGCGTTCGCCGAGCTCCTCCTGATCGCCGAGGGACGCCGCGGGCGGATCGCGATCGGGCGCTCGTGGCTGCTCACCGAGGGACGCCTGTGGCAGGTCGTGGGGGCGATCCTCGTCGCGTCGTTCCTGGCGATCGTGGTGAACTTCGGCATCCGCACCGTGGCAGGACTGTTCACCGACGCCTCACCGTCGGACCCGGACCTCGTCCTCGCCGTCGGCGTCGCGGCGGGGCAGCTGTTCACGACGCCGTTCTTCGTCCTCGTCGTGACCGCGATGTTCTTCGCCTGCATCGCCGACGAGCGCGCGTTCGACCCGGTCAAGCAGTTGCGCTACGTCCACGCCCTGGATCGTTGACACGCACCGCTTCGCTCACGAACAGTCGGAGGTCGGCCGTGGTGTTCATCGCGCTACGGGTACCCTTGGCACATGGCGCTCCCGTCGTCTCGGAACACCGCCGCCGCATCGGATCCGGCGCCCGGTCCCGCGACCGCAGCGGGTGCGAGCGAACGGATCCGTGACCTCGGTGTGCCGGTCCACTACGCCGTCTGGGACGGGCCCGATCAGCGCACGTTCGTCCTCGTCCACGGCCTCGGCGGCTCACACGTGAACTGGCTGCGCGTGGCTCCGGACCTGTCGAGCTGGGGACGAACGATCGCCGTCGACCTGGCGGGGTTCGGCCGGACACCGCGCGGCGACCGCGGCGCGAGCCTCCCGGAGAACCGCAGGCTCTTGTCCGCGTTCCTCGCCGAGGTCGGGACCGGTGAGCTGCTGCTCGCCGGGAACTCGATGGGTGGTGGCATCGCCCTGCTCCAGGCCGCGTTCGAGCCGGGCTCGGTCGCCGGCGTGATAGCGACCTCCTCGATCTGGCCGCCACTGTGGACCGCGCTCCCGTCGCCGGTGGTGGCGGGTGCGTTCCTGGCCTACCGCGGGCGGGGAACGGGGGCGTGGATGATGAAGCAGCGCTTCGAGGGGATGAGCTCCGAGCAGCTGGTACGGCTCGGGTTCCGATTGACGACGAACGACCCGGAACGCATCCCCGAGGACATCGTGCAAGCGCAGATCGAGGTCGCGGAAGTGCACCGCCGCGACCCGGGGGCGCCGGCGGCGTTCCTGGACGCGGCGAGATCGATCCAGCGGCTCTACGACCGGCGACGCCGGTTCCGGGCGGCGCTCGACGATATCGCCTGCCCGGTGCTCGTCGTCCACGGGCGCGACGACCGGTTCGTCCCCGCCGCCTCGGCCGAGCGCGCCTGGCTCGACCATCCCGACTGGTCGCTGCGGATCCTCAACGACTGCGGGCACGTTCCTCAGCTCGAAGCCCCCGAGCGCTGGCTGACCGCGGTCGAAGACTGGCTCGAGGACCGGAAGCTCTGAGGAGGCGCAGGGTGGCAACGATCGACGTGGCCCTGGTGAACGGACCGCCACCCGCGTATCGATTCGACGTGACGGTGACCGACGCGGATCGCTCGTTCTCCGCGCACGAGGTCACGCTCGACCCGGGCGACCTCGCCCGGCTCGGCTCGGGGTACGCGTCCCCCGAGGCCTTCGTCCACGCGTGCTTCGCGTTCCTGCTCGAGCGTGAATCGAAGGGATCGATCCTCCCGCGGTTCGACGTCCGGGTGATCGCCCGCTATTTCCCCGAGTTCGAGGAGACGATCGACCGGCCCTGACCGATCGTCAGCCGGTCGGCTCTTGGGTCACGGCTCCGTGTTCCACGTCGTGCAGATCGTCCTGCGTCTGGAACTCCGACGAGTGCTTCCCCGCCCACCGCGCGACGAGGGCCGTCAGCACGAGGAAGACCGCGCCCGATCCGACGAGGATCGCCGCGACGCGGGAGTCGTCGTAGAGGAAGAACAGGATCAGTGCCGGGATCACGAATCCGAGGTTGTAGGCGATGTCGAACAGCGCGAACGCGCGGCCGCGGAAGTCGTCGGGCATCGACTGCTGAACGATCGTGTCCGCGGAGATCTTCCCGACGAAGAATCCGAGGAACCCGCAGAACAGCATCAAGCCGAAGCTCCACAGCTCGAGGAAGCCCCCGAACACCAAGGCTCCGGCACCGAGGAGGAACATCGCCGACAGCAGCAACCGGATCGGCGGGATCTTGTCCTTGTACTTCTGCGCGAGGATCATCCCGAGCACGCCGCCAAGGAGCCCTCCGACGCCGGTCAGCGCGAGGGAGACGAGGCTCGCGTCCTCACCCTTGGCCAGCTCGGACGCGTAGAGCGCGAACACGAAGAGCGTGAAACCCCAGAACTGGTAGCGCAACATCTGGAACGAGGCGAGTCCGATCGCCGCCGGCTTGCGCGCCGCCACTTCTTTCAGTCCGTCGATCATGTCCGAGACGACACGCTTGGCCTCTTCGCGGAAGGTCGCCGTGTGCTTCGTGACCTCCATCCGCCGGATCTGCCGGGCGACGAGCACGGAGATCGCGAGGATGCCGGAACCGATCACGATCAGGATCCACGACGGCAGGAACGCGCTCGCTCCGAGACCGAACGCGATCCCGACGATCTGGAAGAACGCTCCACCGGCCTGGGACAGACCGTTGCCCTGCAGCAGGTCCCTGCCCGAAAGCACCCCGGGCAAGGCGGCCGATTTCACCGCGAGCATGATGCGCACGCAGGCCTGGATGATCAGCACCGCCACGATCAACGCGATCGTGACGCCGACCTTGCCCTCCGAGGACTCGTCCCCGATCGAGAGCAACACCGGCGCCGCGATCACGACGGCGAGCACCGCAGTCGCGGCGGCCGACACGGTGAGCACCCGCCGGCGTTCGAAGCGGTCGATGAACACGCCGATGAATGGGCTGATGATCGTGTAGGGCAGGTAGAGCGCGAGCACGACCGCGAGCAGGTAGCGAGGCGACGGCACCGTGGTGACGTCGAAGCCCTCCTCACCGCCGAACCCGATCGACTTGCCGATCGTGCCTCGGAGCACCCCGTCGGCGGCCTGGATCAAGAACTGGACACCCATCAGCGTGGCGAAGTCGCGCTCGGAGAACAGGCCGAACATCCCGTTGAAGAATCGAGCTATCGCCTGGAACGGCTTCATGATCCCGACGCGCCACAGGGTGAGGGCGCCGCCGATCGCCGACGCGAGGATCACGGCGGTCCATCCGTGCGCGGCATCGAACGGTCCGCGCCACACCGCGGCGACGACGATCGCCGTGAGCAGGGTCAGCATCACCGAGATCGCCGGCACGAGACTGAACTTCGTGAAGAACCCCTCGAGCTCGAAGAACCGAGCCGCGAGCAGACCCGGAAGCACGAACACGAGGAACAGCGCGAGCAGGACCTGGAGCAGGTGACCGGGGTTCCCGAACGGGCCCTCGTGGTCGTCGAACTCGGCCTGCTGCGCGACCTCGGCCTGCCGAGCGGCCTCGAGCACCTCGTCGGAAGGTGTCGTCGTGACACCGTCGACGGACACGATGCCGATGTCACACCCGAGCGGAACGATCTCCTCCCGCGGCACCGTGCCCTCGTCGAGACACGACTCATCCTCGGGGAACAGCTCCTTGTTCTCCCCGAGCGAGAACTCGCGTACGACGAAGACGACGGGCGGGGCCCCTTGCTCCTCCGCCACCGCGGTCAGGTGGGCGAGGTAGCCCTCCGACATCGTCCGCTCGTCGTTCGTGACGGTCGGCACACGGTCCTTCTCGAAGTTCGTCGGTTCGCCGGCGATGAAGTTGTCGAGCGTGCCCCAGTAGGTTCCGACCCGCTCGGCGTCCTCTCCCGGCAGCGTCGTGCGGAACACGTTCGTGAACGTCTTGCCCCATCCGTAGGATTGCGGCTCGGTCGCGTAGTTCCCGATGATCGCGAGGGGCACATCGTCCACGCGTTCCGCGATCTCGTTGGCCGACGAGAGCGCCACACGCGTCTCCTGGCTGATCCACTGGTTGTCCGGCTTGATCCACGTCTGCCAGCCGCTCACGAACACCCAGCCGAGGGCAGCCACGATCACGGACGAGGCGAGGACGCCGAGCGTCTTCTGAGTCCCCGGGCGACCGGAGAGCCACCGGATCGACAACCACGCCCCGAGACCCGCCAAGACCATGATCGCGGTCGTGGCGTTGAAGAACCGGTAGAGCGGCAAGCCGTTCTCGTCCCCGGTCGCCTGAGCGTTGAGCGGCGTGGCGAGGATCGCGGCGTACGGAAGCAGGAACCAGATCGAGGTGACGCTGTAGGTGTCGGCCGGTTCGCGACGTCGTCGTGAGATCGCGATCGTGGCGACGACCGCGATCGTCGCGAGCGTGAACGTGACGAGCGGCTTCATGCTGAGGATCCAGTCGAGCTGCCGATCGTTGAAGAAGGTCCCCTCGTAGGGCGGTGGGAGCGCCGCCTCGACGAGCGACGCCGGCTTCCCCCATATGCCGACGACCCACATCGCGAGCCCGACGACCATCCCGAACCCGACGGACATCAGCGCAGGACCGTGCCGGCGAAGAGCGTCGCCGAATCGGAACCGAGCCGTCAGCACACGCCACCCGAACACCGCGAGCAACGACAACCCGAATAGCACGCACGTCGTCGGGTGCGTGAAGGCGGCGAGGATCCCGAGCAGGAAGCACGCGGCTCGGGCCCCCCAGGACGTCTGCGCGCTCGGGACGAACGCGAGGATCGACGCGAGGACGAACAGTACGAAGATGTTGTCGAGGTAACCGACGTACGGCGTCGTGAGGAACAACCCGGCCGCCGCCAACAACGTCAGCAGGATCAGGGCAGGATCTTTCTTGGTTCGATAGCCGAACGCGCCCATCGCCAAGCCGGCGAGCACCGGGATACCGATCATCAGGATGCCGCTGAACTGGAAGGTCTCGACGCCGCCCACGCCGCGCATCAGCGCGCCGAACATCGGAACCGTCACGCGGTAGCCGCCGGAGAAGGCGCTGAAGGGGCCCCACTCCTCGACGATCCTGACCGGCTCGTCCTCGAAGACCACGTTCGCGCGCCACGTGTACCAGGCCGGATCGCGGGTCGGGGCGCTGATCGTCGGATCGTCGATGAAGCCCCACGCGAGGAAGGTCAGCAGGACCGCGGTCAGCGCGATCAGCACCCACGGGGCGCTCCAGATCCGTCCGGGGCCCGTTCCGGCGACCGCGGCGGCATCGCGCTGCGCTGGGGCGTCCTTCGTCAACGCCATGCTGGTGCGTCCCTTCCCCTCGAGCCGTGGGCCACTGGTGCGCCCTCTGGTCGTGCGTTGCGCCTGGTCAGTCGCCCGGTTCCGCTCCCCCGCGCGCGCCGGGCAGGCACGGAAGCTCGAACAGGATAGACGACGGGAAGGCGGCCGAGAACACTCGTTCGCCCGGTTCCGGCGCGGGCGCCAAGGTCGGCTTCACCGTTTCTGCCTGGGTCAATGCATCGATGCGCGCGGCCACCTCCTCGATCGTGTGCCCGTTCTGCTCGAGCTCGGCCACGTCGAGCCAGACCTGCGTCGGCCGCATCCGCAGCATCACCGGGACGTCGTCGTCATCGTCGAACTCCTCGATCACCAGGGTCTCGAGCTGGTCGATCGAGATCTGGAACGCACCGGTCTTCGCGGGGTCCTGGTTCGTCCCGTGATCGGACGTGAGGACCATCGCCCATCGGTCCTTCCCCACCTCCGCGTCCAGGAACGACACGAGCTGCTTCAGATCGTCATCCTGGGTCTTCACGGCGTCCGACATCTCGATGCCGTTCGCGCTGAACCGATGGCCGATCGTGTCGATCGCCTTGTAGTTCAGGAACAGCAGATCGGTGACATCGTCCTTGCCGAACCCTTCCTCCGTGACCACTTCCTTCACGAGCTGGGTCTGGTACGGCGTGCGCGCAGGGGTGTCGAAGCCGTTCGCGTACTGCGCGATATCGTTCTGGCGCCATTTCCCGTCGTCCTTGCCGTCCGCGCGATCGAGCTCCTCGTTGAACGGCGTGATCGGGCCGAGTCCGTTGACGTACTGCGGCAACCTGTAGAAGGGGGCCATGTCGGTCGTCATCCCCCAGGTGACGCTCTCGGCACCGCCGGTTTCGGCGTCCTCCTTCTCCCGGGTAACGGCGAGGTCCTTGTCGCCCCCGCCCCACATGTTCCCGTGACCCATCATCATCACGTGCGCCGAGAGGGTGGCGATCACGCCGACGATCGGCTCGTTGCCGTTCGACGCGTCGTACATGTCGGCGAAGGTCGGCTCCATCAAGAACCCGGGACCGTTCTCGTTCGGCTTCTGCAGCTTGTCGTTCAGGAAGATGAACTCGTCGGTGAACCCGTGCCGTGAAGGGAGCGCTCCCGTGCCGATCGTGGCGTGACTCACGGGAGTGTTCGACGGGGAAGCGCCGGCGATCGTGTTCGTGAACCACGCTCCGTCCTTGCGCAACGACTTCAGGTAGGGCCAGGACTTCGGCCACTCGCTCAAGACATCCATCCCCGCCGAGTCCCAGACGAGCGTGACGACCAGCTTCGGCATCGGGCGACGGTCGTTCGGTTGCATCGCCTCGGTCAGAGCCCGGCCGTCGGGCGCCCGGAAGGCCGGGAAGTCCAGCAGCTCCGCCTGGGTCGGGGCGATGTCGGCGAGTGTGGTCCGTTGCTCGTAGGTCCCGGGCTTGAAGTAGTCCGATCCGTACAGGAACAGCGGCACATCCTGCACGTAACCCCACGGCCCCGCGTGCGTCAGACCGCCGTCGACGAAGTTCGGCTCCTCGGCGATGAACTGCACCTGCCCGCTGCGTGCCAGGTCGACACCGTCGCGCACGCGGCGCAGCAGCTCGGGGTCGACCGTCGAGCACAGCCGATCCGACAACGCGTCCTGACTCTCTGCCGCGATCGACGGAAGCACGCCGGCGAGCGCCACGGACGCCGTCACCACGAGCAGGACGAGGCGCCGGTGGCGCCGAGGGAGGTGGGGACTCATCGGTTCTCCTTCAGGCAGGCGAGGTCGTCGAGGGTCTCCATCGGGAACACGGCGTCGAACACCCGGTCGGAGCGCTCGCTCGCGGGGACGGCGCTGAGATCGGGAGCGGCCTGTTCCTTCGTGTACGCGCCGGTGAACCGTGCGACGTCGTCGATCGTCGCGTCGGCGTCCGCAACCTCATCCCGGTTCATGTACACCTGGCTCGTTCGGACCTTCAGCACCGCAGGGGTGTCGTCCCCGTCGTCGAACTCCACGTTGAGGTCCGCTTCGAGCGCACCGGGCGCGACACCGAAGGCGCCGGTCTCCTCGGTGTCGAACTGATGGCCGTGGTCGGAGGTGAGGACGAAGAGCCACTTCCGCTTGCCGACCTCCCGGTCGAGGATCCGAACGAGCTCGCGCAAGCCGTCGTCCTGCCAGCGGATCGTGTCCTTCATCTCGAGGCTGCTCGCGCTGTACACATGCCCGATGTGATCGATGATCTTGTAGTTCAGGTACAGCAGGTCGGTGACCTCATCCGAGCCGAAGTCCTCCTTCTGGAGGAGCTGCTCGACCACCGCGGTCTGGTACGGAACGCGCGCGGGCGTGTCGAAGCCCTCGTGCAGCTGTTCGATCGAGTCCTGCCGCCACTTGCCGTCGAGCTTGCCGTCCTGCCGGTCGAGCGCTTCGGTGTAGGCGGTGACGGGGGGCACATCGTTCGCGTACGCGGGCAGATCGTAGAAGGGACGGTTCTTCCCCTGGAGGTTCCAGGCGGTCCCCTCGGCGCCCTCGTCGCCCTCGGTCGTGCGCAGGATCGCGATGTCCTTGTCGCCGCCACCCCACATCGCGCCGTGGCTCATCATGTTCAGATGCCAGGTGACGCTCGCGACGATGCCGACGATCGGCTCGTTGTCCAGCGCACGATCGTAGAGGTCGGCGAAGGTCGGCTCCTGCAGGAACGCCGGACCGAGCTGTCCGCTGCGGGCCAGTCCGTCGGCGAGCCGGAATTCGCTGTCGACCTGTCCGGTCAGCCGAGGGAACGCGCCCGTGCCCATCGTCGCGTGGGTCGCGGGTGTGATCGACGGAGATGAGCCGACCTCCCCGTTGCGATACCAGGCGCCCTGGGGCAGCAACGACTTCAGGTAGGGCCATTCGTCCGGCCATCGCTCGAGCACCGATCGACCGCCGCCGTCCCAGACGAGGGTGACGATCAGGCGAGGAGCCTCGGTACCGCGGGCGCCCTTGACGATCTCGGGCAGCGGCGTCCCGTCGGGAGCATCGAAGGGGTACCCGACGAGCTCACCGAAGGTCGGTGCGAGGTCGGCAACGGTCACCCGCCCCGGGATCTCTCCGACCGGCGGGACGTGGCCGGGGCCGTACCAGAAGATCGGAACCTCCTGCAGGTAGTCCCACGGACCCGAGTGCGGGAAGTTCGACCCCAGGAAATTCGGCTCGTCCGGAACGACGATCACGTCGCCCGAGCGCGTCGGGTGCGTTCCGTTGTAGACGCGCACGAGTTGCTCGTGCGGCAGCGAGCACGCGATCTCGTCGAACCCGTCCTGCGCGGCGGACGCGCCGCCCCCTGCGGCGACGGCGAGACCGGTCACGAGGCTGGCCACCACCACCGACGGCAGCACGATGCGACGTGCGCCCGCACGCAGACGGCGCGCGCTCACGCGTCGCCCTCGGGGGCGCAGGGGAGCTCGTCGAGCAGATCCGTCGGGAACGCGGCGGCGAGCGCGAGCGCGTCGGGGTCGTGGACGAGCTCGGGGGACGCGGCGGTCTGCGCCTGGGTCAGCGACAACAGCGCATCGTTGAGCTCGAGCAGCGGATGCCCGTTGCGCTGCAGCTCCGATTCGTCGAGCCACACCTGCGTCGGCTTGACCTTGTCGAACAGCTTCACATCGTCCCCGTCGTCGAACCGTTCTTCCAACAGATCCTGGGTCGTGGAGATCGAGATCCGGAACGCCCCGCTGACCTCCGGATCGAACTGGTGCCCATGATCCGCGGTGATCACCATCGCCCAGTCCCCTTCGCCGACCGTTCGATCGAGTTCGTCGATCAGCACGCGAAGATACTCGTCCTGCGCCTCCAAGGTCTCCCGCATCTGTGGTGAATCTACGGAGAACAGGTGACCCACCCGGTCCATGGCCTTGTAGTTGAGGAACAGCAGATCCGGGACCCGGTCCCGGCCGAACCCCTCGCGCCGCAGCACCTGCTGGATCACGCGGGTCTGGTACGGGATGCGCGCAGGAGAATCGAACCCTGCGTTCAGCTGCGTGAAGGGATCGCCGTGCCACGCTCGATCGAACTCGCCGTCGGAGCGATCGACCGCATCGACGTCGGCCCCGTAGCCCCCGACGTCGAGGACGTAGGCAGGGAACCGGTACCAGCGCGCCATGGAGGGCGCGAGGTTCCACTGCGGACCCTCCGACCCACCGACCGCGGCATCGATCAGTTCCCTCGTGACCGCGACGTCCTTGTCGCCGCCACCCCACATCGATCCGTGCCCGAGGAATCCCAGGTGGCCCGACAAGGTGGCGACCGCGCCGACCACCGGTTCGTTGCCCAACGCCCGATCGTAGACGTCCGCGAGCGTGGGCTCGAGGAGGTTGCCCGGACCGAGGTTCATCGGTTGGATCAGCGGGCCGTCGCCGACGCGCATGAAGACGTCGACGATGCCGTGGTGGTCGGGGAACGCGCCCGTCCCGATCGAGGCGTGGATCGGTGGCGTATTCGAAGGTGAGGACCCCACCTCCGCGCGCTCGTACCAGGTGCCGTCTTCGACCAGCCCCGCGAGCGTCGGCCAGCTGTCCGGCCAACGGGTCAGCACGTTCCGCCCCGCGGCGTCCCAGACGAGGGTGACGAGGAGCTTGGGTGGGTCCTCCCCGGCGTCGAAGGGCAGCGCCTCGGTCATCGTGCTGCCGTCGGGGGCATCGAAGCCGTCGAAACCGAGCAACGCGGCCTGCGTCGGCGCGATATCGGCGACCGTGACCCGTCGGTCGACCCGGCCCGCGTCACGGACGAAGCCCGGTCCGTACCAGAGCACGGGCACCTCTTGGAGGTAGTCCCAGGGTCCGGCGTGCATCAGTCCGCCGTCGAGGTAGTCGGGCTCCGCGGGGACGACCTGGATCTCGCCGCTGCGATCGGCGCGGATCCCGTCCTCGATCCGGCGGAGCTGCTCGGGTGCAAGCGCGCACGCAGATCGGATCGCCCGCCGTCGCGCCGCCCCGTGGTCGAACGCCTCGGCTCCCGCTGCCGGTCGAACAGCGAGGCCGGCAACGGCCGAGACGAGGGCGATCGCCCCGGCCATGACGAGCGGTCGCGCACCCCTAGTCCTCATGCGGCGGCCTCGCTGATGCAGGGCATCGCCTCGAGCGCTCCCGAAGGGAACGCCGCCTCGAAGGCAGGAGCGTTCCGAAGATCGGCGTCCAGATCGGCGTCGGGGGGGGCGAGCTCCCCGGCGGTGAGCGCCAGGACCGTCCGGGCGACGTCCGCGGCCGTGTCCCCGTCGCGTTCCAGGCGATCGGTGTCCAAGAAGAGCTGGGTGTCCTGCACGAGCTCGACGACACCCTCGCCGAACCGGCGCTCGAGCGTGGCCTGCAGCGCCACCGAGGACAGAACGGCTCCGCCGGTCGAGGGCGGGGGACGCACCGATCCGTGATCGGCGGTGAGCGCGATCGCCCACCGCCCACGCCCGACCTTCTCATCGAGGAACGCGAGGAGCCGCGCGAGGGCGTCGTCCTGCGAACGGACGGCGTCGGCCATCTCGGGACTGTCGACCGACCACACGTGACTCACGTAGTCGGTGAACTTCTCGTTGACCCACAGGACGTCCGTCGTGACCTCGTCCGCGCCGTACCCCTCCCGCTCGATCACCGCCTCGATCACCCGCTGCTGGTAGGGCGCACGAGCCGGCGTGTCGAATCCGTCGAGCAGGGTCGCGATGTCGTTGCCGCGCCACGTTCCGTCGAGGGAACCGTCCGCGCGATCGAGCGCGTCGACGTCGTGCGCCAGACCGGGCTCGACGCGCGCGACCCAGGACGGGAAGGCGAACGCGCCCGCGACCGGCGCCGGCAGGTTCCACTCCTCGCCCTCGGCACCGAGTGTCTGCGCGCCCTCCTGCTCCCGGAGCACCGCGAGGTCGGCGTCACCGCCCGGAAAGTCGCTCCCATGGCCGAGGAGCCCGAGGTGGATCATCAGGGTGCCGACGAACCCGACCTGGGCCGCGTTGTCGTGCTCGATGTCGAGGATGTCGCCGACCGTGGGGACCTCGAGCAACGCCGTTCCCTCGCCCCACGGCGTGACCAGCTCGCCGTCGACGCGGAACCGATGCGCGATCAGCCCGTGGGTCCGCGGGAAGGCACCCGTCCCGATCGTGGCGTGCACCTGCGCGGTCTGCGACGGCGACGAACCGACCGACGCCCGCTCGTACCACGCGCCGTCGTCGATCAGCGATGCCAGCGTCGGCCACGCATCCGCGTGGCGGTCCAGCACGCCGCGCCCGACCGCGTCCCAGACGAGAACGACCACCAGTCGCGGACTCCGGCGGCCGTCGGCCGCCTCGTGAAGCACATGGCCGTCGGGGGCCTCGAAGCCACTGTCCGCGAGCGCCCCGACCGTCGGCGCGACGTCGGCCACCGTCACCGGTCGCTCGACGCGCCCGACCGCAGGGATCACGCCGGGGCCGTAGAGGAACAACGGCACGTCCTGCACCTCGTCCCACGGTCCATTGTGCGGAAGTCCGGGATCGATCTGGTTCGGATACAGAGGAACGATCTGCACCTCTCCGCTGCGGTCCGCGCGGTACCCGCGAGCGATCCGTTCGAGCCAGACCGCCGGGAGCACCTCACACGCCGCCAGGCCCCAGGCACGGTCGGTGTCTCTCGCAGGCACGAACCGATCCGGCGACGGCCGATCGCGGGCCGTGCGCGCATCGGGATCGGATCCCGAGGCGGTGCACGCGGCCGATCCAGCGACGAGGAGCACCAGCGCCGCCACGAGGCTCGACCCGCGGCGGCTCAGCCGCGACGCGCTTCCGGCAGGCACGGGACGTCGGTCATCGACTCCATCGGGAAGGCGGCCTCGAACACCCGATCGTCCGCCTGACCCGCCGGGACGTTCACACCCTCCGCCGCGACGTCGGCCTTCGTGAGATCCATCACGTACTCGGCAACCTCCGCGAGGGTGTGGCCGTTCTGACGGAGTTCCTCTTCGTCGATGAAGATCCCGACCGGCTGGACGAGTTCGACGATGTAGTTCTCGTCCCCATCGGTATCGAACTCGATGTTGATCCCCGCCGCGATCGGCGTCGTCGAGATCTGGAAGGCACCCGAGATCTTCGGGTCGGGGATCGATCCGTGGTCCGAGGTGAGCGCAAGCACCCATTCGTCCTTCCCGACGTGCTCGTTGAGGAAGGTCACGAGCGTCTCGAGGGCTCGATCCTCGGCCTTGACCGCATCGTTCATCTCGGGGCTGTTCATCGTCCACACGTGGCTGATGTAGTCGATGATCTTGTGGTTCACGAACAAGAGGTCGGTGACGTCGTCCTGCCCGAAGCCCTCGCGTTCGATCAGCTCTTCGAGCACCCGCTCCTGATAGATCGGGCGCGCGGGCGTGTCGAACCCGTCCAGGAGGGGCGCGATCTCGTTGTTCCGCCAGTTCCCGTCGAGCTTGCCGTCGGCACGGTCCATCTCGTCGACGTCGGCCTCGAAGCCGGGGACGGCGTTCGCGTACTCGGGGAACTCGAAGTACGCCTGCAGCGACCCCGGCAGGTTCCATTGGAACGTCTCTTCGCCGATCGTGTCGCCGTCGACGGCCTGGCGCAGCATCACGATGTCCTTGTCGCCGCCACCCCACATCGACCCGTGTCCGATCAAGCCGGCGTGGATCGAGACCGTTCCCATCAGCCCGACGACCGGTTCGTTGCCGTTCGCCCGATCGTAGATGTCCGCGAACGTCGGAACGTTGATGAAGGCGGGACCCTGCGACCACGGCGTCGTGATCTCCTCGCCGATCCGCAGCCGGTGACCGACGAGTCCGCTATTGCGCGGGAACGCGCCCGTGCCGATCGTCGTGTGGATCTGCGCGGTCGAGGTGGGGTTCGACCCGACCGTGGCGTTCGAGTACCAGACGCCCGCGTCCTTCAGCGACTCGAGGTAGGGGTAGGCGCCGGCATGTTCCTTCAAAACGTTGTTGCCCGCCGCGTCCCAGATCATCGTCACCACGAGCTTCGGCGGATCTGCGCGCTCCCCCTTTCGGCCGAGCGCCTCGCGAAGTGGCTGGCCGTCGATCGCCTGGAACGGCTGGTCGAGCATCTCGGCCATCGTGGGAGCGATGCCCGCGACGGTGACCGGGCGCTTGACCTCACCGGTCGGGGGGACATGTCCCGGGCCGTACCAGAGGATCGGAACCTCCTGCACGTAGGGCCACGGACCGACGTGCGGCAGACCGGCACCCACGTAGTTCGGGTAGATCGGGATCATCGCGATCTCCGGACCCCTATCGGGGCGCCATCCGCGCCACGTTCGCAACAGGTACTGGTGCGGGACGTCGCAGGCGGCCTCCTCGACCCGACGCTGGGATGTCGCCGACTGTCCGGCCGCCTGCGATCCCGGGAGCGCGGCGACGAGCACGGCGGCAGCGAGGGACAGGGTCGCGACGGCGGCAGCGAGGCGGGCACGGTGTTTCATCGGGAGGAGCAGGTTGCCTTTCGCACGTCGAGACGGCCTTTCCAACGGTTGACCAGGGGATCGCGGGAGGAGAATCGCAACCTATCAGACCCTTCGCCGCCGCCGGCAGGCACGTTCGCCGTTCAGCACAGATTCCTCACGGGCGTGCACCAGAGCGCGGTCCTCGTCCCCGGGCCGGGGCGGTAGCGTGGTCGGAGTGACGTACCGAACTCGGCTGGTCCCCCTGCTCACCGTGCTCGCGGTCGTCGCCCTGCCGGCGATCGCGCTCGACATCGCGTGTATCGGCAGCAGCTGCGACGAACCGGCGGCGGCCTCCTCCGAGGTCCCCTTCTGTTCGCTCCCGGCCCCGTTGCGCGAAGACCTCGCCGCGGGGTACCGGGAGCAACGGTCCCCGGACGTGCTGACGGTTCCCGGCGAGCCGGTGCTCTGGGGGTGGGACGGCGGCGGCCAGCGAGGGGTGGACCCCGCGTGGCCGTCGGCCAACGACCCACCGTCGGGCCGCGTCCCGATCGTGTTCGCGGGAACGGGAGTGCATCCCAACGCTCCGATCCCCGACGGTGCCGGGTTGGACGCGGTGGCCCCGACGCTGCTGGAGGCGCTCGGTTCCGATTGGGCGTTCCCGGGCGTGCATCCGGGCGAACCGATCGCGGTCACCTCGACCGAACGAGCCCGGCTCGTCCTCGTCGTGGCGTTGAAGGGGATCGGGTCGGCCGAGCTCGAGGCTCAGCCGCGGGCGTGGCCGTTCCTGCGCTCGCTGCTGCGCGAGGGGTCGGGAACGCTGGAGGGCGATGCGGGATCTTTGCCGCTGGACCCGGCAGCCACGCTCACGACGATCGGCACGGGGGCGACGCCCGCCGATCATGGGATCACCGGTACCTGGCTCCGCAACGACGACCGCGGCGGCGCGCTCGCCCGCGCATGGAGCGCCGAGGCACCCCTGAGCGTGATCGCGACGTTCGCCGACGATCTCGAGTACGACGGTCCCTTCGCCGGATCCGCCCGCATCGGCCTCGTCGCCGATGACCCCGCCGATCTCGGGTTGGTCGGTCGCGACTGGTACGCCGTCGGCGACCGCGACGAGGTCACCCTCGCGCGTCCCGGGGAGACGGAGACGGCGACCGGGCGTCTGCTCGCAGACGGCTTCGGCGGCGACGCGACCCCTGACGTGCTTGGGGCCGTCGTGCGAGACTCGATCCCGGCGATGGATGACCAACTGCGAGGGATCGTGGAACGGGCCCGCGCCGCGAGCGGCGATCGGCTCTTGGTGAGCGTCGTAGGAACCGGTTCCGCCACCGGTCCGGTGCGAGGCAGGGCGACGATCCCGGTCGACCAGCTCATCCGCGCCGCGGACGACGCCGTGCCGGGCGAGGCCGCTGCCGTGGAGTGGTCGCAACCGGGCGGTCTGTTCCTCGACCAGGAGGCGCTGGTCGCCGCCGGCGTGGGCTCGGGCACGGCGGTCCAGGCGATGCTCGGATCACGTCAGCCGGACGGGACGGCACTGCTCGCCGACGCGTTCGGCGGGTTCGCCGTCCAGTTCGGGAGGTTCTGCTGATGGCGCAGACGGTCCGGACGCCGCCGCACGCTCCCCTGCCGATCCCTCCCGAACGCTCCCACCCGTGGCGGGCGGCGGTTCCTGTCCTCGTGACGCTCGCTGTCGGAGCGGTCCTGCTGCGGATCACCGATCCCGACTCGGTCGCGTGGCTGCAGAACTTCTTCCTCGTGTTCAGCGGACTGCTGATCGAGGCACTCCCCTTCGTGCTCCTCGGAGCGCTCGTGTCGGCGACGATCGAGGTGTTCGTGCCGGTGTCGACCTTCGAGCGGCTCGCGCGCCTCCCGAAGCCGATGCAGCTCCCGGCGGCGGCTCTGGGCGGGGTCGCGTTCCCCGTGTGCGAATGCGGATCGGTGCCCGTCGCGCGTCGCCTGGCGATGAAGGGGCTGTCCCCCGCCGCCGCGGTGACCTTCATGCTCGCCGCGCCGATCGTGAACCCCGTCGTGCTCGCGTCCACGTTCTTCGCCTACCAAGGACGGAGCGTCGTGTGGACGATGGTGCTCGGCCGCGCGGCGCTCGGGATCCTCGTGGCGATCGTGGCGGGCTGGGTCGTCGGATCGCGCTCGAAGGACGAGCTGCTGCGACCGCTGGCGGCGCACGAAGCTGTCGAAGAAGCCGATGAGCGACCGGTCGAGGCTCGGTGGCCGCGTTTCTTCGGCCACCTGGGCGGTGACTTCCTGTTCATGGCGAAGTTCCTCGTCGTCGGCGCTGCCTTGGCGGCGGCGGTGCAGACGTTCGTGCCGCAGTCGATCGTGAACGGGGTCGCCGACGCGCCGGTGCTCGGGATCTTGGCGATGATGGGGTTGGCGTTCCTGCTCTCGCTGTGTTCGGAATCGGATGCGTTCGTCGCCGCCTCGTTCGTCCAGTTCGGTCCCTCGTCCCAGCTCGCGTTCCTCGTGTTCGGGCCGATGGTGGACATGAAGCTCGTGGCGCTCTACATGGGGATCTTCAATCGTGGCTTCGCGCGTATGGTCGTGATCGTGACCGGCGCGATGGTGCTCGTCGCCTGTCTCTGGCTCCAGGTGCTGATCGGATGAACGCCACGACGGGCGACGGTGTGCGGCCCCGTTCGGCCTCCGATGCGACCTGGAGCGCGTACCGGGTGGCGACGGGGATCGTGCTGACCCTGTGGGCCGGCACGTTCTGGTTCTTGCTCGTCAGCGGCCGCTCGTCGCAATACCTGTCGAGCCGCACCGAGTGGGTGGTTCCGGTTGGCGCGGTGCTGTTGACGGTCGCTGCCGTCGGGCGACTGCTCACGGCCCGGGAGCGCGACCCCACCCCGCTCGGTCGGCGGCAGGCATGGATGCTCGGGCTGCTCCTCGTCCCGGTCTTGGTGACGCTCGTACTGCCGCCGTCCACGCTGACCTCGTTCGCGGCCGGGCGACGGGGCGATGCGGCCGCCGCCGGTTACACCGCGTCGGCGAGCGAGATCGGCGAGGGAGCACTCACGCTGCTCGACGTCGCGGGCGCGCAGACCTCGAAGGAGGGTCAGCAGGCGCTCGCGAAGCGAGCAGGTGAACAGGTCTCGTTCGTCGGGTTCGTCGACAGGGAGCCCGGTACGCCCGCGGACGAGTTCCTCCTCACCCGGTTCATCGTCTCGTGCTGCGTGGCGGACGCAACGGTCGCCTCCGTTCGCGTCGTCAACGTTCCTCCCGGCACGTGGGAGATCGACGAGTGGGTCACCGTCGACGGAACGATCTACCCGCTCGGCCGTGAGGTGATCGTCGACCAGTCGTCGATCACCGCGGCGACCGAACCGAACCCCGCGTACCTCTCCCCGTAGACCCGTCGCCCGACACCGACGGTCGTGTCCGGCGGGCGAACGCGTGTCAGGCGCAGGCCTTGCAGGTGCCGATCAGGTCGAGCCGATGGCTCACCGCGGTGAACCCGGTTCCCTCGGCGATCTCATCGAGCGCGCGTTCCATGCTGCGCTCGAGGCGCTGGGGGATCGTGACGTCCTGCACGGTGCCGCAGTTCGAGCATACGAGGTGGTGATGGTGCTCGGTCAGATCCTCGGACAGCTCGAAGCGCGCGAAGTCCTCGCCCGTGACGACTCGGCGCAGGACGTGCGCCTGCTCGAGCGCCGCGAGGTTCCGGTACACCGAACTCTGCGCCAATCCCCTGCGCGAACGCAGGATGTCGGGGATCGACACCGGCTGACGAGCGCGCTCGAGGATCTCCACCAGCACACGACGCTTGCTCGTGTACCGCTGACCCGCAGTCCGGAGGCGCGCGCCGACGATCGTGTGGAGGTCGCTGGCTGCCATGGCGGGGGAGTGTATCAGTCAGACTGAGAATCGCCGAGAACAGGGGCTCCCGAGACATCGGAGTCGTGTCCCGATCCGTGCTGCGGCGCAGGTTCGTCCACCCGGAGTCCGATCGCCCTGATCGCACGGTCCGGCCGGCGCGATGTCGTCAACGCGACGACGGCGAACACGGCGGAGGCGAGCAAGACGATCGTCCCTCCGGGAGCGAACCCCCACAGTCTCGAGATCGCCAGGCCCCCGACGACCGATGCGATGCCGATCCCCACCGACCACGCCATCGTTCCACGGAACGAACGGGCGAGCAGCTGGCCGCTCGCCACCGGCAGCACCATCAGCGCGGCGACGAGCAGGATGCCGACGACACGCATCGCTGTGACGATCGCCACGGCGGTCAGCACCGCGAGCATCATGTTCAGCAGATCGACGGGCAGGCCCGCCACGCGGGCCCAGTCCTCGTCGGTCACGACCGCGAGCAGTGGACGGCGCAGGACCAGGACGACGACGGTCACGACGATCCCGAGGGGAACGATCAGCGCCAGCTCGGATCCCGTCACGAGCAGGACCTGCCCGAACAGGTACGAGAACAGGTTCGCGTTGAGCGATCCCGCCAGGCCGACGAGAACGACGCCGAGCGCGATCCCCGTGTAGAAGATCCACGCGAGGGCCAGGTCACCGGACGCCTTCCTCCGCGCGCGCATCCGTTCGACGGCGATCGCCCCGCCGACCGCTAGCACGAGCGCTCCCCACAGGGGCCAGACGCCGACGAGCAAGCCGGCGCCCACGCCCGCGAAGGCCAAGTGCCCGATCCCGTCCCCGATCAAGGCCATCCGCTTCTGCACGAGGAACGTGCCGATGATCGGCGCGAACACGCCCACGACGAGGCCGGCGACGAGCGCGCGCTCCATGAACGTGGCGTCGAACGGATACGGCAAGAGCGCCAGCGGTCCGAGCGCCATCAACGCAGCCCCTCGAGCCAGAGCGGGAGGTCCTCGCGGTGCACGCCGAGGGAGACACCCTCGGCGATCAGGCGTTCCGGCGGCCCATCGAAGAGCACGCGGCCCTTCAGCACGATCACGCGGTCGACATCGTCGGCGACCGCCGAGAGCTCGTGCGAGACGAGGAGGACGGCGGACCCGTGCTGCTCCCGGAGGTGGGCGATCGATCCCCGGAACCGTCGCTGGGACTCCGCGTCGACGCCGGCGATCGGCTCGTCGAGCACGAGCAGCTCGGGATCGGAAGCGAACGCGCGCGCGATGAACGTCCGTTGACGCTGCCCACCCGACAGTTCCTTGATCGGACGCGTTCGAAGCTCACCGAGCGCCACCGACTCGACGGCGTGCTCGACCGCATCGCGATCGGGTGCGCCGAACCGCCGCCACCATCCACGCCGGCTCAGACGCCCCGCGGCAACGAGCTCCTCGACGGTGACGGGCAGCTCGGACTCGAGCGACGGTCGCTGGGGCACGTAGCCGATCCGCCACCGCTCCTCGAGGGCTGCGGGATCACGGTCGAACAGGCGAACGTTCCCGCGATCGGGCCGTTGGAGACCGAGGAGGATGCGCAGCAGCGTCGACTTCCCCGACCCGTTCGGCCCGACGAGGGCGACGAACTGGCCGGGCTCGATCGCGACCGAGACGTCGTCGAGGACAGAGGTCGCGCCGTATGCGAACCCGACGTGCTCCGCGGTGAGGATCGGCGCCATCTACCTGCAGCCTAGCCCCGTTCGCATCACGTCGAGGTTCTCCCGCATCACCGACAGGTAGTCCGCACCGGCGTCGGCCTGTTCCTGGCTCAGCCCCTCGAGCGGGTTCAGGATCGCGGTGGCCACGTCGGCCTCGCTCGCGAGGGTCTCGGCGAGCGCGGCCGACACGAGCGTCTCGGTGAACACCGTCGTTACGCCGTCGGCACGGATCTCGTCGGTGATGTCGGCAAGCTCCTGCGCGCTCGGCTCCGCCTCCGGCGACAGTCCGGAGATCGCTTCCTGCTCGAGATCGTAGGCGCGGGCCAGATAGCCGAACGCGGCGTGCGAGGTCACCAGCAGCCGTCGTTCGCACGTCGCGAGACCGGTCCGGAACTCTTCGTCCAAGGCGGCGAGCTCGGCATCGAACGCCTCGGCGTTGTCGGAGAAGTTCGAGGCCCGGTCGGGTGAGAGCTCGGCGAGCGACCCCTCGATCGTCGAGACGATGTCGCCCAGGAGGCTCGGATCCAGCCAGACGTGCGGGTCAACCCCCTCCTCGGCCGGTTCCTCCCCCTCATCGTGCGTGTGGTCGCCACCGAGACCCTGGATCAGTGGAAGGCCGTCGAGCACGTCCACCGTGGTGCCCTCCGCGATCGTCACCACGGCCTCTTCCACCGCGGGCTGGAAACCCTCGCCGGCGTAGAGGACGAGATCGGCCGTCGCGATCAGCTCCACCTGGTCGGGCGAGAGCTCGAGGTCGTGCGGTTCGACGCCCGGAGGGGTGAGGTTGGTGACCGCCACGGAGGAACCGACGACCCGTTCGGCCGCCTCGGCTAGGGGATAGAAGCTCGCCACGACGGTGAGCGGATCCTCCGCCGCGCCGTCCGACCCGGCGGCCGGTCCGCGGTCCCCGCACGCGGCGCCGGCGAGACCCAATCCGATGCCAAGAATGATAACGATTCTCATACTTGGACATTACCGGAGCCGCGGATCGACGTCAAATAGTCGTGTACGACCGAACCGAACCGGCACTCAGCCGGCGAGCCGCACCCTCCCGGACGCGCGGCCTCGGAGCGCCGCGGGTCCCGCGCGAACGAGGCCTTCGCGGTCCAGCGCGGTAACGGCGGAGGCGATCCGGTCCTCGTCGTGCCCGGTCACCAGGGCGAGGGTGCCGATGGTCGCGGACGATCTATGACGCAGCTCCTCGACGACCGCGCCCCGCACCTGGCGGTCCGACCCCTCGAACGGACCCTGGGAGCGAGGACGCCGGGTCGGTCGTGCACCGGCCCGGAGGAAACCGCATCCCCCCGCCAGCGGGCACCCCCCGCACCGGGGCACGGGCCGACAGAGCTCGCGACCGAGGTCCATCAGGGCTTGGTTCCAGGCTCCCGGGGCCTCGCGGTCGATCCAGCCGGCCGCGGCCTCCTCGACCTCTTCGATCGGTCCGTCGTGCGCCTCACGGCCGAGACGTACCCGCGCGACGACCCGCGCGACGTTCACGTCCAGGGCCGCCACGGCTCGACCGAACGCGAGCGAGGCGATCGCGTTCGCGGTGTACGGACCGACGCCCGGGAGACGGCGCAACGCGACGAGATCGTCGGGCACCTCACCGTCGTGCTCGCGGATCAACATCCGGGCGGCCTCGGACAGCGCGACGGCCCGGCGGTTGTACCCGAGCCCCTCCCAACGGCGAAGGATCGCGGCGCGCGGCGCCGCCGCGAGCGAGGCGACGGTGGGGAAGCGTTCGATGAACGCGACGAACGCCGGCACGACGCGGGCGACCTGGGTCTGCTGCAGCATCACCTCGGAGACGAGAACGTGGTACGGGTCGGGGTGGGAACGGCGCCACGGGAACGTCCTCCGCCGGGGCGCGTACCACGCCAACAGGGGCTCGTTCAGCTGGATCGGTTCGATCGCGACCGCCATCCGCGGCACGCTACCGGGAAGCGGGACCTCGAGCGAGACGCGCGCAGCGGCGACAGGACCGAGGGGGAACCGTTTCCCCCGGAGACCCCTCCGGGGTAGGCTCTCGGAACGACCACCGACGAGGAGGCGCGATGCCGTCCGTCCGTGATGCGATGAGCGACTCGATCGTGAGCGTCCCCCCCTCGGCCAGCGTCGCCGAGGCCGCCACCGTGATGGGATCGCATGCCGTCGGATCGGTGCTCGTCCTGCACGGGGAACGTCTGGTCGGGATCTTCACCGAGCGGGATATCGTCCGCGCCCTGTCCGAGCATTTCGACGCCGCGGGCCACCTCGTGCAGAACTGGATGACCGACGAGCCCGTGACCGTGGCCGCGGACGCTGCCGTGGAGGACGCACTCGACCTGATGCTGTCAAAGGGGTTCCGCCACCTCCCGGTGCTCGACGGCGGCACGCTGCTCGGGGTCGTGTCGCTGCGAGACCTCGGTCGCTATACGAGCAGCGACCACCCGACCTGAGTCGCCCGGACGCGAACGCCCGGGGTCAGCCGCCGAAGCCCGTCTTCCCACGCTGCGGGAGCGTGTCGACGACTTCCTTCATCGCGGTGTGGATCTCCCGGAACACGTCGGCGGCGAAGCGGGGATCCTGACCATCCTGCCCGGTCATCGCGCCCCGCACCGCGGACACGGTGATCTCGACCGCCTTCTCGAACGCCATCCACTCCCGTTCGCCCGCCACCGTCGACCTCCTGTCGTCTTGCATCGATCTCGAAGATCACAGGCTAGCCGGGATACAGGCGAGCGACCCGAGCCGGCGCTAGTCGAACGCGCGCAGCCCGGTCAGCGCCGCTCCGACGATGAGGGTGTGGATCTCCTCGGTACCTTCGTACGTCACCACGGACTCGAGGTTGTTCATGTGGCGGATCACCGGGAAGTCCAGGGTGATGCCGTTCGCCCCGAGCAGAGCCCGCGCCTCGCGCGCGACCCGGAGCGACGCACGGGCGTTGTTGAGTTTGGCGAAGCTCACGTGTTCGGGAAGCGCGCGACCCTCGTCCATCATCCGGCCGAGATGCATGGCGAGCAGCATCCCCTTCTCGATCTCCAGGGACATCTCGACGAGCTTGGCCTGCACGAGCTGGAATGCGGCCACCGGCTTGCCGAACTGCACCCGTTCGGTCGTCCACGACAGCGCCGCCTCGTAACAGGCGCGGGCCGCGCCGATCGCACCCCATGCGATGCCGAACCGGGCTTCGGTGAGGCACTGCAGGGCCGTCTTGAGTCCCACCGCCCCCGGGAGCACGGCGTCGGCTGGCAGGCGCACGTCGTCCAGGAACAACTCCGATCGCGCGGCGGCGCGCAGCGACCAGGCCGAAAGCGGCTCGAACCGCATGCCGGGAGCACCGCTCGGCACGAGGAAGCCCTGGATCCCGTCGTCGGTACGCGCCCACACGATCGCGACGTCGGACACCGTGCCGTTCGTGGTCCACTTCTTGTGGCCGGCGAGGATCCAGTCGGATCCGTCCCGCCGTGCCGAGGTGGATATGGCCGAGGGATCGCTCCCGGCGCCCGGTTCGGTCAGGGCGAAGCACCCGATCGCTTCGCCGGTCGCCATCGTCGGCAACCACTGCTGTTTCTGCTCATCGGACCCGAAGCGGTGGATCGGGAACATCGACAGGGAACCCTGCACGCTCATGAAGCTGCGCAGGCCGCTGTCGCCGGCTTCGATCTCGCGGCATGCGATGCCGTACTCGGTCGCGCTGCGGCCGGCGCAGCCGTACCCCTCCAGATGCATCCCGAGAACCCCGAGCGCGCCGAACTCCTTGGCGATCGCCAGCGGGAACTCCCCTCGCTCGAACCACCCCTCGATGTCGGGGAGGACCCGGTCGCGGACGAATCCACGCACGCGGTCGCGTAGTGCCCGCTCCTCGTCGGTCAGCGATCCATCGAGGTCGAGAAGGTCGAGGGGGTCGATCGCTCCGCTCATCGGGCCCAAGCCTAGCCGGTCGTCGAAGGCACGAAGTTCCTTCACGCGGGTGTCGATATCGGTCTGATCCGTTCGTCGGTAGGGTGAAGGCGTCCTCGGAGGCGTCGTCCACCGGCCCGTTGGGCCCAGAGCGAGGGGAGCACCCGATGCAATACATGCTGTTGATCTACGCCGACGAGGCCGGATGGGACGCACTGACGCCCGAGGAACAGGCCGAGGGGATGAGCGCCTACGAGGCCTACGGGAAGTGGCTGAACGACAAGGGATGGATGCGTTCGGGCGAGCCGCTGACACGCACGACCGAGGCCACCTCCGTGCGGGTGCGCGACCGGAAGACCTCGACCACCGACGGGCCGTTCGCTGAAACCAAGGAGCAGCTCGGTGGGTACTACGTGATCGAGTGCGACAACCTCGACCAGGCGATCGAGGCGGCCGAACGCTTGCCTGGCGCGCTGTACGGCACCGTCGAGGTCCGGCCGGTCTTGGTCTTCGATCAGGGGTAGGACGGTACCCACCTCCACCGACGCTCGAGCGGTCGTCGACCGCACGTTCCGCGATGAGGCGGGGCGGGCGGTCGCGACCCTCGTCCGTGTCACGGGCGATTTCGACCTGGCCGAGGAGTCGGTCCAGGAAGCCTTCGCGGTAGCGCTCGATCGATGGACCCACGAAGGCGTGCCCGACAACCCCGGGGCGTGGATCACCGCGACGGCTCGCAACCGCGCGGTCGATCGTCTCCGCCGTGAGCGGGTCGGCCGCCAGAAGCTCGAAGCGGCGGCGCAACTCGATGCGCTGCGCGACCTGGGGAGCGATGACGACGTGACCCACCTGCCCGACGACCGCTTGCGCCTGCTGTTCACCTGCTGCCATCCGGCACTTGCGGCCGATGCGAGCGTCGCACTCACGCTGCGCACCCTCGGCGGCCTGTCGACCGATCAGATCGCGCGCGCGTTCCTCGTGCCCCAGGCGACGATGGCCCAGCGGCTGGTCCGCGCGAAGCGGAAGATCCGCGACGCGGGGATCCCCTACCGCGTGCCACCGTCGGAGCTCCTCGCCGAGCGCGTGCCGGGGGTTCTCGCGGTGCTGTACCTGATCTTCAACGAGGGCTACGCGACGACGAGCGGCCCTCTGATCCGTGACGAACTGTGCGCCGAGTCGATCCGTCTCGCGCGGGTGCTCTGCACCCTGATGCCGGACGGGCCGGAAGCACGCGGCCTGCTCGCGCTGATGCTGCTGCAGCACTCTCGTCACGCCGCACGCACCGGACCGGATGGGTCGATGATCCTGCTCGAAGATCAGGATCGCGCCCGATGGGATCACGACGCGATCGACGAGGGACTGGCGCTCGTGCGCGATGCGCTGCCGAGAGGGTCGGTCGGTCCGTATCAACTCCAAGCCGCGATCGCCGCGTGCCACGCCGAAGCGCCGCGTCCCGAGGACACGGACTGGCCGCAGATCGCGACCCTCTACGACGAGCTCGCGCGGATCGCTCCCTCGTCGGTCGTGGAGCTGAACCGCGCGGTCGCCGTCGCGATGGCGGACGGACCGGCTGCGGGCCTGGCCCTGCTCGGCGCGCTCGAAGTCTCCGGCGACCTCGACGACTACTACCTCTTCCATTCGGCGCATGCCGACCTGTTGCGCCGCCTCGAGAGGACCCAGGAAGCGGCCGACGCCTACCGTCGTGCACTCGAACTCGTCACGAACGACACCGAGCGTCGCTTCCTCGACGAACGGATGCGGTCGCTCACCCGCTCCGATCTCCCGCCGGGGTCCGCTAGCTGATCGAAGGGACGTTCGTGGGCAGGTGCGCGAGCGCCTCCGCCTCTTCCGCCGGATCGAACTCGATCTCGGGGAGCCGGCCGGCGAGGTAGTCGTCGTAGGCGGCCATGTCGAAGTGGCCGTGTCCACACAGGTTGAACAGGATCACTCGCTCCTGACCGGCATCACGCGCGGCCACCGCCTCGTCGATCGCGCCCTTGATCGCGTGGCTGGGTTCCGGCGCGGGAACGATCCCCTGCGTCTTCGCGAACAGGATCGCGGCCTCGAAGATCTCGTTCTGCGAGTAGGCCTTCGCCTCCATGTTTCCGCTGTGCACGAGCGCCGACAGGCTCGGCGCGTCGCCGTGATACCGCAGTCCGCCCGAGTGCACCGGTGCCGGGACGAAGTCGTGTCCCAGCGTGTACATCGGCAGCAGAGGCGTCATCTGCGCGGTGTCGCCGAAGTCGTAGGCGAACGCGCCCTTGGTCAGGGTCGGGCAGGCGGTCGGCTCGGTCGCCACGAACCGCGTGTCGGACTTGCCCCGCAACCGATCGGCCATGAACGGATAGGCCAGACCGGCGTAGTTCGACCCACCGCCGACGCAACCGACGATCACGTCGGGGCGCTCTCCCGCCATCTCCATCTGCTTCTGGGCCTCGAGCCCCATCACGGTCTGGTGCAGCAGCACGTGATTCAAGACGCTGCCGAGCGCATAGTTCGTGTCCTCGTTCGTCGCGGCGACCTCGACCGCCTCGGAGATCGCGATGCCGAGCGAGCCGGTCGAGTCGGGGTGCTCGGCCAGGATCCTCCGTCCTGCCTCCGTCGTTTCGGTGGGCGAGGGAAGGACCCTTCCTCCGTAGAGCTCGATGAAGCTGCGCCGATAGGGCTTCTGCTCGTAGCTCGCTTTCACCATGAAGACGAGGCACTCGAGATCGAAGATCGATGTCGCGAATGCCAGCGCGGAACCCCACTGCCCCGCTCCGGTCTCGGTCGCGATCTTCTTGATACCCGCTTGCTTGTTGTAAAAGGCCTGTGGGACGGCGGTGTTCGGCTTGTGCGAGCCGGCGGGGGAACCACCCTCGTACTTGAAGTAGATCCGCGCCGGCGTGTCGAGGGCCTCCTCGAGCCGCGTCGCCCGGAACAGCGGGGCCGGACGCCATAGGCGCAGGACGTCGATCACCTCGCCGGGGATGTCGATCCACTCGTCCGTCGACACCTCCTGCATGATCAGCGACTCCGGGAACAGCGGTGCGAGCGCCTCCGGTCCGATCGGCTCACCGGTACCGGGGTTCAGGGGCGGCAACGGCTCGGCGACGCTCGCGAGCGCAGGCATGATGTTGAACCAGGCCGGCGGGATGGCGTCGGGACCGAGATCGAACCGGGTACGCACCTCGCTCATTCGAGGATCCTCCTGTGCTCTGACCCGGTGGGCGGCGAGCGCTGCGCGTTCCGCCGGCCGGTGCGGATGAACGGGCGCCGAGCGTATCGGGTCGCCGGCGAGCGCGCCAGCGGGAAGCCCTTCACCCCGCCAGGGCCCATGCCGATGGAGACCCAGCGGGCCGCGACACGCGGCCACCAAGGAGCGCGCGCGATGGCCATGTCCGGATCGAACGCCGAAGCCGAACCGCGGTTGCCCCTGTCGGAGGTGGTTCCTGACGGGACCGTGGATCCGGCGCCACCGCCCTCCGAGGCCTGGGGGCTGGCCGAGGGCGACGAGATCGTCCCGGGGCGTATCGCGCTCGAATCGCTCGGCGGCGGCTACGACTTCGAGGCCTACCTCGCCTGGGACGACGAGCGGTACGCGCTCGTCGTCGCCAAGATCGTCCGTCCCCACCTCGTCGAGGACGACCACACGCTCCGGAACCTCGCGCGGGAGGCCGCCGTGCTCGATCGACTGGCGCACCCGGTGATCGTCCGCGGGTTCGATGTGGTCCCGGACGGACCCCGGCCCCATCTGGTGCTGGAGCACCTCGAGGGGCCGACCCTCGCGTCGACGATCCGCCGCTTCGGTCCCCTCGAGCTCGACCAGGTGCTGCCGCTCGGGTTCCAGCTCTCGAGCGCACTCGCGTACTTGCGAGCGGTCGAGATCGTCCATCTCGATGTGAAACCGCGCAACGTGATCCTCGGCGTTCCCCCACGGCTGATCGACTTCTCGGTCGCCCGCGGGATCGAGCCGGCCCAGCGGATCACGTCCGCGATCGGCACCGACGCGTACATGGCGCCCGAGCAGTGCGACCCCTCCCTGGGCCGGATCGGTCCGGCGGCCGACGTCTGGGGCCTCGGCGCGACCTTGTTCCATGCCGTGGCCGGCCACGTTCCGTTCCCACAGGCCGAGGACCATGACGAGGACGACCCGCGACAACGATGGCCGCAGCTGCACGCGGATCCGTACGAGCTCCCCACCGGAACCCCTCCGGACCTCGAGGAGACGATCCTGGACTGTCTCGAGTTCGACCCGGAGCGCCGCCCGACGCCGGCGGAGATCGCGGTTCGGCTCGAACCGCTGCTCGGCAACCTCACGAAAGGCCGGGTGCTCGGTCGCGCCAGGCCGAGCCTTCACTGACCGACCTCGCCCGAGAACGCCGAACCCCGAGGCCTCGCGACCCCGGGGTACGGTCCTTGGTCCGTGTCCGGCTAGACGCCCGTCCAACTGGTGACGACGGTGTTTCCGGTCTTCCCGGTGGCGCCGGTGCCGTCCGTGCACGTCTTGGCCGTGCCCGTCCCCTTGCCCGTTCCGGGACCCGTCTTGCCGGTCTTGCCCGTGAACCCGGTTCCCGGGCCGGTCTTCCCCGTTGCCTTGCCCGTCCCCTTGCCGGTTCCACCGGTCATTCCCGTTCCCTTGCCTGAGCCGGGGCCGGTTCTTCCCGTCTTGCCGGTGGGACCGGTACCCGGACCCGTCTTGCCCGTTGCCTTGCCGGTTCCCCCACCCTTGCCGGTGCCCTTCCCGCCGTGAGAGTTGCGCGTGTCCTTCTGACCGCGGGTGTCCCTCGTTCCCTTGCGAGTGCCTCGCGTCGTTCCTCTCGTGCCCTTCGTGTGCTTGCCGTCGCGATCGCTGACGAGATGATCGCCATCGTCGTCATCGTCGTCGATGCCCTTCTTCACCGCGTTCTCGGAGAGCTTGTCGACGGCCGCGTCGGCCGTCCCCTCCGCGTACGCGGGCGCGGTACGCCACAAGCCCAGCGCGAGGACCGACAACAGCGCGACGCCGAAAACGATGATCGAGGTGCGTCGACGCTGGTCGATGCCTTCGGCTGCCAGCCCTCTGGCCAGTACGGTCGGTCGGTGCTCCATCTGTCACCCCCTGGGTGCCGGCTCACGGTCCGGCCCTCCCTAGTGTCTGGAGGGGGTATCGGCATCCGAGGGGTCGGAACTGCAGCACGGATCCGGCCGATCGGCCGACACGCACGTCCCCCGGCCACTGATCCCTTGTGACTACGGCGGCTTAGGGTGGACACGGGGCGAGCGAAACGCCGAACACCGGCGAACGGAGGCGATCCGTCTCAGCCGGCGGGGCTCGGAGCGCTCGCCGGCGGAGGACTCGGGATGCCGGCGGGCGCCGGCGGCTGGGCGAGCGTGGCCTCCATCTGCGGCGTGTCGAAGTCGATCGTGTCGACGATGTCGTCGAACAGCTTCTGATCCTCCGCCTGTTCGGTCGCGGTGAAGAAGAACAGCGCGGAGCGACTCGCGTCGAGCTCGACGGTCCACAGCGTGAGTGAACCGTGATTGTCGGGCCCCTGATCTCCCGCTCGGAACACCTTGCCGCCGACCACGATCCTTCGGCCGTCGCGACCGTCGACCTCGACCGCCTCGTCCGATCCGATCTCGAGCTCGCCCTGCAGGTCGTTGACGTTGGGCAACGTCTCGTTCGGCACGACGCCGAACACCTGGAACACGACGATCTCTTCGGGGACGGAGCGCAGCATCTCCGCGAGAGCCTCGGGCGTGAGTTGTGCGATGTCGGAGACCGGCGAGGCGATAACCAGTCCGGCGCCGGCGTCCTCGGCCGTCCACTCCTGCGGGTAGCGGAAGGAGTACGGCACCGCATCGGTCGCCTGGAACGTCTTCGGCAGCGATGGATCGACGCCTCGTGCGACCGCTGATCCTGCGATCGCCGCCAGCGCGACCACTGCCACGACGATCCCGACGATCAGAGGCCCCCGGCCGTGGCGAACGGGAGGTCGGGCGTCGTGGTTCTCGGGCGCTGACGTGGAAGGTGTCAGGTCGTCGTCCATCGTCGGAACCTACCCCGGTCCGCCGCTCGCCACAACGACCGGGGCGGCGGGGCTATCCCTGCGGTGGGAGGCCGGAGATATGCCACTTGCGCGGCGCGATCAGCGCGTCGGCCTCCGGTGGCCCCCAGGTCCCGGGCTCGTACGGGGCGACCGGTCCAGGGTGTCGCAGGACGGGTTCGAGGATCTCCCACGCACGCTCCACCCCGTCTTGGCGCAGGAACAGCGTGTGATCACCCTCCAACGCCTCGAGCAACAGGAGCTCGTACGCGTCGGAGATCCCGCCCCCGAACTCATCCGCGTAGTCGAAGTCCATCCGCACACGCCCCAACTCGAGCCCGGGACCGGGCTTCTTCGCGTTCACCGCGAGCGTGATCCCCTCGTCGGGCTGGATCCTGAACGTGAGGTGGTCGCGTCGGGGGTGCTCCACACCGACGTCCTCGAACAGGTTGAACGGCACCTTCCGGAACTTCAGCGTGACCTCGCTGACCTTGCTCCCAAGGTTCTTCCCGGTCCGCAGATAGAACGGCACGTCGGCCCAACGCCAGTTGTCGATCTCCACCTTCACCGCTGCATAGGTCTCGACCACCGAGTCATCGGCGACCCCCGACTCGTCCCGGTACCCGCGGTACTGGCCCCGCATCGCACAGTCGGGATCGCAGAGCTTGGCCGAGCGAAGCACCTTCACGGTTTCGTCGCGCAGCCGATCGGGGTCGAACGAGGCGGGCGGCTCCATCGCGAGGAACGTCATCATCTGGAACAGGTGCGTCGACACCATGTCGCGGATCGCCCCCGTCTGTTCGTAGAACTCGGCCCGCGTCCCGACCCCGATCGATTCCGCGACGGTGATCTGCACGTGGTCGAGGTAGCGACGGTTCCACACCGGCTCGAACAACCCGTTCCCGAAGCGGAACGCGAGGATGTTCTGCACCGTCTCCTTCCCGAGATAGTGATCGATCCGGAACACCTGAGACTCGTCGAACACCTCGGAGGTCACATCGTTCAGCCGACGGGAAGATTCGAGGTCGTGACCGAAGGGCTTTTCGAAGACGACCTTCGCGCCGTCGGCCTCACCCGCTTCTCCGATCCGGCGGACGATGTCCGGATACGCGGCCGGTGGTGTCGCCGCGTAGTAGAACCGGTTGCCCAGGGTTCCCTCCCGCAGATCGATCTGCGCGAGCGCTTCGGAGATGTGGTTCATCCCCCCCGGTTGGGAGAACTCCCCCGGAACGTAGGCAAGCCGATCGGCGAAGCTCGCCCAGACCTGCCCATCGGGTGTGTGGGACGTGTGTTCGGCCACGGCGTCGCGGGCGATCCGGCGGAAGTCGTCGTCCGAGAGCTCGCTCCGCGAGTACCCGACGATCGCGAACCCTTCGGGCATCCGCCCGTCGAGATACAGGTTGTAGAAGGCGGGAAGCAGCTTCCGGCGCGTGAGGTCACCGGACGCGCCGAAGATCACGATCACCTGCGGCATGGGACGTTCCTCTTCGGCCGCGTGGACCACGCCGGACGTCGTGCTCTCCGCCGTGCGGCTCACGGATCCGTCCCGGCCTCGGTGGCGACCTCGACCCAGCCGTCATCGGTCCGCACCGGATAGATCGCGAGCGGATCGGTCGCCGGTCCGTCGATCGGCTCGCCGGTCGCGAGATCGAACACACTCCGGTGGCACGAGCAGACGACCGCAGACTCCGTGTCGGACAGCGAGCCTTCTGACACGGGGCACCCGGCATGTGTGCAGGTATCGCCGACCGCGTAGAGCCGGTGGCCGAGGTGCGCGACCGCCACCCGCCCGAAGGGAAGCTCGTAGGCGCGAAGCTCCCCGTCGGGGATCTCCGCGAGGGCGCCGACGCGGACGAACTCCATGCGCGCAAGGCTACCCGTCGAGCGCGCATGGCACGGACCCGGGCGACGTCGTCAGTGACCGGCGAGCGAGAAGGGGAAGAAATCGTTGGCGTCCGCCTGCTCGGGCACGTCGGTCGAGTCCTGGCTCCACAGCTGCGCGCCCGACGCGGTCGGCCCTCCCGTGCCTCCGGCGAGGACGTGGAACACCCCCGCGTACGTGGCCCCCCCGAGAGACTCGAAGTGGGTCCCGATCACCAGTGCGGGGAGAACACCTCCCCGGACGTGGGCGATCGCAAGGATGCTGCCGAAGTGGTCCTTCTCCTCACCGGTCTCACCCACCCCGGTCGCGGTCTGCGTCCATAGCTGGGAGGCCGCGGGCGTCAGTCCGGTTGCGGAGCCGAAGAGCACGTGGACGACACCCGCGCCGAGTGCGCCTCCCTCCTCGTCGTACCGCGCGCCGATCGCGAGATCGTCATGCCCGTCGTCGTTCAGGTCCCCGGAGGCGAGGGCCTTGCCGAACGCGTCCGCCGTCCCCGCGGTCCCGGCGACGTTCGCGACATCCTGGTGCCACAGGACGGACCATCCCGGGCGGATCCCGTCGGCGCTCCCGGGGATCACGTGCACCGCGCCCGCGCTCGAACGGCCGGAGATCGTCTCACCGTGCACGCCCGCCGCGAGGTCGTCTCGCCCGTCGCCGTCCAGATCTCCCGCGGCCAGAGCCCATCCCAGCAGATCGCCGTTCTCAGGTTCGTCCGCGACCCCGGCTCTCGCTTGATGAACGGCGATCGCCGCCGACGGATCGATCCCGCCGCTTCCTCCGGGGATCACGATCGCGATGCCTGCATCCCTCGCCCCGGTCACGTCCTCGTCCGCGCCGCCGACCGCGAGGTCGTCGGAGCCGTCGCCGTCGAAGTCGGCGGCGACGATCGCCGAACCGAACGCGTCTCCCCGCTCTGCGTCGTCCGGGATCCCCGCGGTGGCCTGTGAGATGAGCCGGCCTCCCGAGGTCGCCACTCCTTCCGCGCTTCCGTACAGGACCTGCACCGCTCCGGCATTCGCTCGCTCGGTGCCCGATTCGCCGGGCAGGTCTTCGCGATGCACTCCGAACCCGATGTCGACGAACCCGTCTCCGCCGAGATCGCCCGCGGCCACCGAGTAGCCGAACTGATCGCCCTTCTCGACGACATCGGGTAAGCCCGCGGTGTCCTGGGTGAAGCGTTGCGCGCCGGATGCGCCGAGGCCCTCGTCCGTGCCGTACAGCACCACGATGGCTCCCGCGTTCGTCTTCGTCCCGACGGCCTCGAAAGGCGAGCCGATCACCAGGTCGGCGTAGCCATCCCCGTCGATGTCCCCCGCCGCCAGTGCGAACCCGAACAGATCGCTGGTCGAGGGGTCCCCCGGGACACCGGTGGATCCCTCGTGCCACAGCTGCGATCGTGCACCGCGCAGTCCTTGCGCGGTCCCGTAGAGCACCGTGACCGAGCCCACGTCCCGGATCCCGCCGATGTCTTCCCTCGGCGTTCCGGTCGCGAGGTCTGCGAACCCGTCACCGTCGAAGTCGGACGACACCCCCAACGCGCTCGGAGGTGGTTCGGTCGAAGTCGGGCTCGGGGTAGGACTGGAAGTAGGGCTTGGGCTCGGACTCGGGCTGGGGGTAGGGCTGGGGGTCGGGCTTGGGCTCGGGCTGGGTGTGGGGGTCGGATCCGGCCCACCGCCTCCTCCCCCGCCCAGGGAGGATGCGGGCAGGGGGGCTTGTTGTTCGAGATGTCGGCCATGGCGGCGCCCGCACCGATGAGGAGCGCACAGAGGGCGACCGCCACGAGAGCCAGCATGGAGCGACGCATCGAGCAACAACGCTATTCGGCATACGCCGATGGGCGCAAGTAGAATCGACTAGTCACTCCTCCGGGAGCGATCCAGCAGGCTCAGTGACCGGTGAGCGAGAACGGGAAGAAATCGTTTCCGTCGATCTCCTCGGGCACGTCGGTCGAGTCCTGGGTCCACAGCTGAGTGCCTGACACGGTGACTCCACCGGCCGCGCCAGGGAGCACGTGCAACACACCGGCGTGCGCATGACCGGCGTACGACTCGAAGTGCGCGCCGATCAGGAGCGAGGCGATCGCGTCACCTCGCAGCGAGGCGATCGCCAGGATGTTCCCGAAGTGGTCCTTGCCATCTCCTGTCAGATCCGATCCGGTCATCCCCTGGTTCCACAGTTGCGATCCCGTCGTGGTCAGCCCCGTCGGGGAACCGTAGAGGACGTGCACGACACCCGCGCCGGGGACTCCTCCCTCGTCGTCGTACCTCGCCCCCACGGCGAGATCGTCCAGCCCGTCCCCGTTGAGATCCCCGGCGGCGAGGGCTTTGCCGAACGCGTCGGCGTTGCCCGCAGTCCCTTCGACCCCTTCGACGTCCTGGTGCCAGAGCGCCGAGCCGGCCCGGCTCACTCCTCCCTCCGCGCCGGGGAACACGTGCATCGCTCCTGCGCGACCGACCCCGGAAACGCCTTCCCCGTGGACGCCCACGACCAACTCGTCCCGACCGTCACCGCTCAGGTCCCCGACGGTGATCGTCCAGCCGAAGAGATCCCCCCCCTCCGGCCTCTCGGCGACACCCGGCTTCCCCTGATGCAGCATCGACGCATCGATCGAGCGGACTCCCTCGTCGGCGCCGGGGATGACCGTGGTGGCTCCCGCGTCGATCGCTCCGCCGACGTCCTCCGACGGGGCACCGACCATGACGTCTCCATGCGCATCCCCGTCGAGGTCTCCGGCTTCGATCGTCGATCCGAAGCCGTCGCCGGGTTCGGGGTCGTCGGGAACTCCGCGGCTGGCCTGCGACAGGAGCACCGCTCCCGATGTCGTGAGTCCCGACGCACCACCGAAGAGCACCTGGAGTCCCCCCGCGTTCTTCTGAACGATCCCCGACGCGGCCGGGAGGCTCTCCCCCGGCAAGCCGACACCGAGATCGACGAACCCGTCGGCATTCAGGTCGGTAGCGGCGAGCGAATGACCGAACCGGTCTCCCTCCTCCGCGAAGTCGGGGAGGCCTACCGTGTCTTGCGACAACTGTCGCGCGCGATCGACCTGCAGCCCTTCAGTACTCCCGTACAGAACGTTGATCGAGCCCGCGTTGCGCAGCGAGCGTGGGTCGTCGAACGGCGAGCCGATCGCAAGGTCGGCGAACCCATCGGCGTCGAGATCCCCGGACGCCAAAGCGAACCCGAAGAGATCGCCCGCGATCGGCTTCCCCGGAACACCCGACGAGCCCTCGTGCCAGAGTTGCGAGCCAACGCCGCGGAGCCCCTCCTCTGAGCCATAGAGCACGGTGACCGATCCAGCGTCCACATTCGTCCCGATGTTCTCGCGAGGGGTCCCGGCGGCCACATCCGCATAGCCGTCCCCGTTGAAGTCTGAGGAGACCCCGACACCCGGAGGGACCGTTGTGGGAGACGGGCTCGGACTCGGAGTGGGGCTCGGACAGGTCGTCGGGGAGTCGGTGGGGCTCGGGGAGTCGGTGGGGCTCGGGGAGTCGGTGGGGCTCGGGGAGTCGGTGGGGCTCGGGGAGGTGTCGCAGGTCGGCGTTTCGTCAGCCGCTTCGGCGAGAACGACTCCTACCCCGACGAGGAGTCCGAGGCAGGCCACCACCGTGAAGGTCGCCGCCCAACGACGCATCGAGGAACCGACGGTAGGCCGTCGCGCCGAGCAGTTGCAACCCCCGATTCGTCAGGCGGGGTCGGCCCGACCCTTCCTCGCGAGTCTCGAGAACGCCGTCCATACACGCTGGATGACCGTGGCCGCTCCGAGGACCGAAAGGAGCACCAGGACCACCAGCATCGCGCCCGGGATCAGCAGACCGACCATCAGCGCGAGCACCCGCTCGAGTCGCTGGAACACGCCTTCGGTCAGCTCGACGCCGGCCGCCTCGGCCTCGGCTCGCAGGTGACTCACGAGCAGCGAAACGACCAGCGTGACCAGCGCGAGCGCTGCCTGGAGCTCCTTGCCCTCCGCGGACAACGCCCAGAACAGACTCCCGAACAGGATCATGTCCGACACGCGGTCGAGCACCGAATCCAGGAACGCCCCGGAACGGCGCTGCTCGCCGCGGTAGCGAGCAACGCTGCCGTCGAACACGTCGCACATCCCGCTGAGCAGCACGAGTATCGCCGCGATCACCCATCGCCCGGTCACGATCCCCACGGCGGCGGCGGCCGAGAGGGCAACGGAGGCCAGCGTGAGGTGCCACGGACGCGCACCGAGGCGGAGCAGCGCGGCGAGGACCACGCGATAGGGCCACAACAGGGTGCGGCGGAGGAACGGGGCCGCGACGCTCTCGTTCGGGCGCGGAGCGGGCATGTCCCGCACTCGTGGCGGCGGTTCCGTCCGGCCGTGCTCGCCGGATCGACGGGTTCGGGGCCGGGGGCGCTCGTCGGACATCGCGGCGCCAGACTACCCGTGTCGGCATCGACCGAGGACCCGGCCGCTCGTGCGGAGTCAGGCCCGGATCGTCAGCCCGTGTGGGGCTCGAAACCGACCACGACGTACCGGAAGTTGCCTCCCGGTGCCTCGTAGACGACCTCCTGGTCGACGGCGGCACCCACGAGAGCTTTGCCGAGCGGCGACGTCGTCGTCACCGTCCTCGCGCCCGACGCCCGTTCCTCTTTCGATTCGGCGAGCAGGTACAGCTCATCGTCCGGCTCGTCGTCATCGAGGGGTCGCAGGGTGACGAGCATCCCGGGACCGAGCGCATCGGCGGCGGCCGGCGTCTCCACGATCTCCGGGTCGCGCAGGATCTCCCTGAGCTGGCGGATCCTCGCCTCCATGAGCCCCTGCTCGTTCTTCGCGGCGTCGTACTCGGCGTTCTCACGGATGTCGCCGTGCTCGCGCGCGGCCTTCAGCCGGTCGGCGATGTGCTCGCGGCCGTCGACCGCGAGGCCGTCCAGCTCATGCTTGAGCCTGCCGTAGGCATCGAGCGTCAAGCTGGCTGTGGGTTCCTGGCCCGCCTTGCGGGGTGGACGATTGCGCAGTTCCTCGGGCAGATCCATGGGAGTTAGCGATGCTAGCAGCGCCCGGTCCGAACCCGACCGGCGGCCGCGAACGGGATTTGACTCGCGTGAGGCGACCTCCGTAGCGTCCCGGCACGAACCGGCGGCGACGACCGACCCACGGAGGGAACCGATGAGCCAGCGACCGAAGGTCCTCGTGACCCGACCGATCATGCCCGAACCCACGCGGCGCCTCGAGGAACGCTGCGATCTCACGGTCCACCACAACGAGTTCGGGATCCCGCGGGAGGAGCTGCTCGATGTGGTGAGCGGGTACGACGCCGTGATCACGATGCTCACCGAGAAGGTCGACGCCGAGTTCCTGAGGGCGGCGGGCTCGCGGCTGAAGATCGTGGCCAACCACGCGGTCGGGTTCGACAACATCGTGCTCGAGGACTGCACCGCTGCCGGCGTGATGGCGACGAACACGCCCGACGTCCTTACGGAGACGACCGCCGACACCGCGTTCGCTCTGCTGATGACAGCCGCGCGGCGTGTCGGCGAGGGCGAGCGGTTCCTGCGTGCCAGACCGCGGTGGATCTGGGGTCCGTTGATGATGCTCGGGCAGGACCTGCATCACAAGACGATCGGTATCGTCGGTTTCGGACGGATCGGCCAGGCGGTCGCACGGCGAGCGAACGGGTTCGGGATGCGCGTGCTGTACCACGACGCGATCGAGCTGCCGGCCGACGTCACGGAGCCTCTCGGAGCAGAGCGCCGCGACTTCGACGATCTGCTCGTAGAGTCCGACTTCATCTCGATCCATACGAACCTCACGCCGGAGACCCGACACCTGTTCGGTAAGCAGCAGTTCGGGCGGATGAAGGACACGGCGGTGCTCGTGAACACCTCGCGAGGTCCCGTCGTCGACGAGGCGGCGCTCGCCGAGGCGCTCGGCGCCGGCGAGATCTTCGCGGCCGGCCTGGACGTGTTCGAGAAGGAGCCGGAGGTGGAGCCGGCCCTGCTGGAGCTGGAGAACGCCGTCGTGATCCCCCACCTGGGCAGCGCGACCTTCGACACGCGCGACGCGATGGGAAATCTCGCAGTCGACAACGTGTTCGCGGCCTTCGACGGCACCCGGCCCCCGACCGTGCTCAATCCTCAGGTACTCGACGCCTGAGCTGAAAGGGCACGGCGGCGGAACCCTCCCGCCTCCGCTCAGCACAGGGGCCGAACGCGCCGATGACACTTGGAGGGGTTTCGCCTGCCCTTCGAAGGCACGGCTGCAGCACCCCCAAGCGACGAGGAGGATCGTGGCCGAACTCAGGCTCGTACGGGCGGAAGGGGACCCCTTCACGCGGGGCTCGATCGTGGGGTCGGAGCTGCGCGACCTTCTGAACACCTCGATCGACTTCTACCATCGGTACCTCCACAAGCGGGGGGTGTCCTCGTCGGAGTTGACCGAGCTGTTGACGCCGTACCTCTCCGCCGCCGAGACGACCTACCCCTCGTCGATGGAGGTTCTCAAGGGGATGTCCGCGGGAGCGATGGTGCCGGTCCTCGAACTGTTCGCGGTCAACGCGTTCGAGGAACTGGAACCGCTCCTGGAATCCCCCGAGGGTGAACTCCTGTTCCTCCAACGCAAGGAGGGCTACACCGCGCCGCCCTCGCTCCCGGCGACCGAGGGTGCGGCGGGACGGTCAGAGCACTGCTCGAGCTTCACCGTGTCGGTTCCCGGATCGACGATCGTCGCGCACAACGAACACTGGCTCGCGGGTGACCTCGACAACGTGGCCGTCGTCGTCGACGTTCCCGGCGACGACGTTCCGGTCATCTCGCCCACCGTCGTGTGCTGCCTCCCTGCGGTGGGAGCGAACGGGTACGGTGCAGCACAAGGGATCGGGTCGCTCACGGCGTCGGACGACGGCCCGGGGATCCCGCGGGTGATGGTCTCTCGTTCCACCCTGACAGCTCGCGATCGCGAGGACGCGATCGCGAAGGCCGGCGTTGCGGGGCGAGCAGGCGGCTATGGACACGTCCTTGGGTTCCGGGGCGGCGATGCCGTCACGATCGAAACGACCGCAACGCGCGAAGCGGTGATGACAGGACCCGGAGCGCACACGAACCACTACCGCGACCCCGGCCTGGCGGCGATCGCGCCGGCACCCTCCGAGGGGAGCGCGGCGCGCTTGGGGCGCATCGATGATCTGCTCGCTGAACGTCGCCCGACGACGGTTCAAGACGTGATGGGGATCCTCACCGACCATGGATCCGACCCCCAGGCGATCTGCCTGCACCCCGACCCCGACGAGGGCGAAGAGGCGTCCGCCGTGATGTTCTCGATGGTCGCCGAGCTCGAGAGCGGCCGGATGTGGGTTGCCCCAGGGAACCCGTGCGAAACCCCGTACCAAGAGATCGACCTCGCGGCCGTGCTCAACGACTAACCTCACGGGGTTTCCGACCGCACCCCCGCCTGCCCGGCGGTCGTTGCCGGGAAGGAGGGGTAGCGCGCGGCGGCCGGTTGCTGAATAATCCGGGTCCGATCGGGTCTGACGCCGGACGGATCGCCTGATTCGGCCGGCGAACCCGTCGAACGCACGGATCGATCCTCTCCCGGCCACGGGCTCCGGGGGGGAGGGGGGCCGGGTGAGGGACGTCCGGGTGTCTCGAGGGCGCGACCGCCCGGTCGGCGACCGAGAACACCGAGAACGAGGGGGAACGAGGGCTTGACGATGCAGGTCGCGGCGGACCGTTTCGGCGTTCCTCTGCCCGACGGGGGAACGATCGGGGTTCCCGCTCCCTCCGGGCCGTGGTTCAACCGATCGGACGTGCTCCGAGGGATCGAGTGGTGGGAGTCCAAGGGGTTCCGCGTCAAGCTCTCCGACCACTTCTGGGAGCGAGACGACTACGTGTCCGGTCCCGCGAATCACCGTGCCGACGATCTGACGGCGATGTTCGCGGACCCCGAGGTGGACCTCGTCCAGTGCTCGACGGGTGGTTACGGTGCCGCCCACCTGTTGCCCCACATCGACTTCGATGTGATCCGGGACAACCCGAAGCCGTTCGTCGGTTACTCCGACATCACCGCGCTCCATCTCGCGATCCGCGGAGAGAGCGGGCTCGCGACGTTCTATGGGTTGAACCTGCAGAGCATGGGCGACGCCGATCGCCCGGAGTGGGACCGCGAGTACCACGTGAAGTACTTCCAAGGCGACGGTTCCGGCGAGGTGCCCGCGGACCCCGATGACCCGTACCGTCGGACGATCGTCGGCGGGAAGGTCACCGCCCCCCTGGTGGGTGGGTGCCTCTGGCTGCTGCAGCACAGCCTCGGAACCCGCTGGGAGTTCTCCGCGGAAGGGTGCATCCTGTTCTTCGAGGACGTGGACTCACCCCCCTACATCGTCGACGGCATGCTCTGGCACCTCGGCCAGGCCGGGAAGCTCGAGGGGGTGGCCGGCGTCGTCGTCGGGGACATGGCCAGGTGCGATTGGAGCGAGCAGCGGCCGGAGGCTCCCCGGACCCGGAGCCTCGAAGACGTGCTGGAAGAACGCCTAGAACCCCTCGGGGTACCCGTGCTATACAAGCTCCCGCTCGGGCACGGGAAGCATCTCGCGACCCTCCCCCTCGGGGTGAAGGCGACGTTGGACGCCGATGCACGCAGCCTCGTGGTCGGCGAACCCGCGCTACGAGGCGCGACGTAGATAGGTACAGGGAACCACCCCCCTGGGAACGGGGGATCGGGCACGTCAGGGAACGAGGGCAGAGGAGGACACGCGATGCGTAAGAACATCCGTGCCGGCGCGACCCTCTTGGTCATGGCGATGACCGCGGCGATCATCACGGCCGCGGGCACCGCCCTGGCGCAGGAGGAGACCCCGGCAGACAGCGGCGAGAAGGTGACCTTCACCGTGGGCATGGTGAACGATGCCATCACCTTCAACCCCCTGAAGATGATCGAGACCCCCGAGTACGAGGCGGCGGGAGCGCAGTACAACCTGCTGCTCGGCTTCGACCAGAAGACGATGGACCCGATCCCGGAGGTGGCGGAGCTGCCTACGCGCAGCGAAGACGGCCTCACTTGGACCTTCGAGATCCGCCCGGGACAGACGTGGTCGGACGGCACTCCCGTCACCGCGCACGACGTGGCCTTCACCTACAACCTGATCCTCGACGAGGAGTTCGGCGCGTTCAGCGACTACCTGCCGTTCACCGACGAGATCGTTGCCGAGGACGACGACACGCTGATCTGGAAGACGACCGAGCCGACCGGCGCACCCCTGTACCCCCCTTACATCTTCATCCTCCCGGAGTCGCTGTTCAGTCAGTTCGCCGACAAGGAGGCGATCAACAAGTGGAAGGGGTTCGAGGATCCCTCCCCGATCACCTCGGGTCCGTTCCACATGACGGAGTGGGAACGCGGCGAGTTCTGGATCCTGGAGGCCAACCCCGACTATATCGACGGTGGTCCGATCATCGACGAGCTCCGGTTCCAGGTCTTCAAGAACGAGGAGTCGATGGTCGAGGCGTTGAAGGCCGGAGACATCGATTTCGCCGACTCGATCCCGGTGAACCTCGCACCGTCGCTGGCGAACGAGCCGAACATCACCCTGCATGAGGCGGGTCAGAGTTACTTCATCCAGATGTCGATGAACCAGTGCACCGACGAGGTGGAGTACTGCGCCGACAACCCGAGCACCGGGCACCCGGCGTTGCTCGACCAGGACGTGCGCGACGCGATCGCGCTGTCGATCGACAAGCAACAGCTCGTCGATCAGGTCCGGCGCGGCTACGGCGTGCCTGGCACCACCGTCACGCTGAGCACCAACAAGTGGCACTTCGAGCCGGAGAACCCCTACACCCAGGACCTCGAGGAGGCGAACCGGATCCTCGACGAGGCCGGGTACGAGGACACCGACGGTGACGGCGTTCGCGAGATGCCGGGCGGCGGCGAGCCGCTCAACATGCGGTTCATCGTGCGGACCGAGAACCCGGACACGATCAAGGCCGGTGAGTACATCACCGCATGGCTCGCGGAGATCGGGATCGGGACCGAGACCCAGCCGGTGACCGACACGAAGCTCACGGACATCTGGTACGCGAACGACTACGACATGTACATCTGGGGATGGGGTGTCGAACCCGACCCGGACTTCCAGCTCTCCACGTACACGGAGGGTCAGTGCGGTGTCTGGAGTGACACATGTTACTCGAACCCGGAGTACGACAAGCTCTACGACGAGCAGCGGAAGGCCGCGACGGTCGAAGAGCGCCGGGCGATCACCGACGAGATGCAGCAGATCCTCTACGACGACAAGCCGGAGATCGTCCTGTACTACGAGAGCACGCTCCAGGCGTACAACAACTCCTGGACCGGGTTCGTCGAGCAGCCCGAGCCGCAGGGGTACCTGGTGTTCCAGTACGGCACGTACTCGTACCGGAACGTCCACCCCGTGTCGGCATCGACGGCCGGCGGTGACGACGGTGGCGGCAATACGGGGCTGATCATCGGGATCATCGCCGCGGTGGTCGTCGTCGCGATCATCGTCGGGGTCACGATGAACCGTCGGCGCCGCGACGAGGACGAGGCCTGATCCGCTGAGGGTCGGGGCGAAGGAGAGGTAGGCAACAGGGGTGGGGACGCGCCGCTACGTCTTCAAGAAGGTGGGCCAGGCGCTCCTCACCCTCGTTGCCGTGACGATCTTCAACTTCTTCCTGTTCCGGGTCTGGTCACCGGGAGACCCGGTCAGCTTCCTGACCCGGGGGCAGGGCGCGCAGCTCAGCCTCGCCGAACGACAGGACATCATCCGCAACTACGGGCTCGACAAGTCCACGTGGGGGCAGTTCAGCGATTTCGCCGGGGATACGCTCCGGGGCGACCTCGGACTCTCGAGCTTCTACCAGGGCGAGCCCGTGCTCGACGTGTTCCTCCGGTTCCTGTGGCCGACCCTGCTGCTGGTGGGTGTCGCGACGATCGTGTCCACGGTGTTCGGGATCTGGATGGGGATCCGTTCGGGGTGGAACCGCGGAGGCGCGTTCGACCGGTTCTCGATGGGGAGTTCCCTGCTGCTGTACTCGATGCCCGAGTTCTGGCTCGGGATGCTGTTGCTGTTGCTGTTCTCCTCGACGCTCGGGTGGTTCCCGGTGTCGGGTCGGATCTCCTTGGACTCGTCGAGTCTCGGTACCTTCGGCTACATCGCCGACATGGCCCACCACCTGTTCCTGCCTGCCCTCACCCTGTCGCTCGCCTACCTCGGTGAGTACTACCTCGTGATGCGGTCATCCTTGATCGACGTCCTGGGCGAGGAGTACATCACGACCGCGCGGGCCAAGGGTGTCAAGGAGCGGATGGTGCTGCGGCGGCATGCCGTTCGCAACGCGCTGCTCCCGACGGTAACCCTCGTCGCATTGAGCCTGGGCTATGTCCTCGGGGGTGCGATCACGGTCGAGGTCGTCTTCGGTTACCAAGGGCTGGGGCTGCTCACCTACACCGCGATCCAAGCCAGCGACTACTGGCTCCTCCAGGGCATCTTCCTGTTCAGCACCGCTGCGATCATCCTGGCGAACCTCGCGAGCGACCTGCTGTATGCCTACCTCGATCCGCGCGTGCGGGAGGCCTGATGCAGACGCCCCCGCTCCACACCGACGTCGAGACACCCCTGACGGGGGATCCCCTCCCTCCTGCGTCGCTCGAACCCGGATCGCCGCGGAAGATCGCGTGGACCCGGCGTCGAGCCGCCGCCCTCCGGTTCTGGCACGCGTTCCGCAAGGACAAGCTGGGGATGCTCGGCCTGACCATCCTGGTTCTTTTCGTCGCGGTGGCGATCTTCGCATTGTTCGCCGACGAGACCGGAACCGAACGGATCAACGCGGAGGGGCCGATCGGCGCGCCGCCGAGCCTGGACTATCCGATGGGCACGGACGAGAGCGGGCGAAGCGTCCTCACCCTCGTGATCCACGGAACCCCGGTCTCCCTGCTCGTCGGGCTCTCCGCGACCGTCATCACGATGGTGATCGGCACCCTGGTGGGCATCGTGGCCGGCTACCGGGGCAGGGCGACCGATGTCGTGCTGATGCGTGTGACCGACTGGGGCCTCGCGATCCCCTGGCTCGTGCTCGCGGTCGTCCTCGCGTCGATCTTCGGCACCTCGCTGTTCGTGATCGTGCTCGTGATCGGGGTGACCACCTGGCCCAGCACGGCGCGCCTGGTGCGCGCGCAAGCGCTCTCGGTGCGGGAACGGAACTACGTCGAGCGGGCCCGGGCGCTCGGCGCCTCGAATTGGCACATCATCTCCCGTCACATCCTGCCGAACGTGATGCCGATCGTGATGGCCAACGCGGTGCTGATCGTCGCGATCGCGATCCTGTCCGAATCAGCGCTGTCGTTCCTCGGGCTCGGCGATCCGACCCGAGTGACGTGGGGACAGATCCTGGAGCAGGCCTCGAGTGGACAGGCTGCGACGGCGGGTTGGTGGTGGTGGCTCGCGTTCCCGGGGGCCTGCATCAGCGCCGTCGTGTTGGCGTTCACGCTGATCGGATTCGCGCTCGACGAGATCATCAACCCCAAACTTCGGAAGCGGTGAGCATGAGCATCCTGGACATCGAGGACCTGCACATCACCTACTCGACGGGCGGAGGCGGCGTGCCGGCCGTTCGCGGCGTCGACCTGTCGATCGAACGGGGAGAGGTGCTCGGCCTCGCCGGCGAATCCGGCTGCGGCAAGTCCACGATCGCCGCTTCGATCCTGCGCCTGCTCCCCAAGGACGCGAAAGTCGAGGGTTCGATCGTGCTCGACGGCGACGACGTGCTCGCGATGAAGCCGGGACGCCTGCGGGCCGTGCGGTGGACGGGTGCCTCGATCATCTTCCAGGGGGCCCTTCACGCGCTGAACCCCGTCCGACGGGTGGGCGAGCAGATCGCCGAAGCGATCACCGTGCACCAGCAGGCCGGGGAGAAGGAAGCGATGGTGCGGGTGGGTGCGCTCCTCGAACAGGTCGGGCTGCCGCCGCGGCGGATCCTCGACTATCCCCACGAGATGTCGGGCGGGCAGAAGCAGCGCGTGATGATCGCGATGGCCCTGGCATGCAATCCCAGTCTCATCATCGCCGACGAGCCGACCACGGCGCTCGACGTGATGGTCCAGGCGCAGGTGCTCCGGCTGTTGAAGGAACTGCAGCGGGACCTCGGCCTGGCGATGCTCTTCATCACCCATGACCTGTCGGTCCTCATCGAGGTCTCCGACCACCTCTCGGTCATGTACGCGGGTCGTATCGTCGAGCAAGGGCCCGCCAAGGACGTCTTCAAGACGCCGGCGCACCCGTACACCAAGGCCCTCGCGGCAGCGTTCCCAGAGATCGGCGATCAACGGTTCCGCGGGCGGCCGATGGGGCTCGGGGGAGACCCACCGGATCCGCAGAAGCTCCCGGAGGGCTGCACCTTCAACCCGCGGTGTCCGGAGGTCTTCGACGACTGCCACCGGATCGATCCGCAGCTCTACTCCGCCGGTACGAACCGCCGGGCGGCGTGCCTCCGGGTCGAGGGAGCACTCGCGACCGCCGGTGGATCTCCACCACCCGTCTCCTCGGACGCCGGTGATGCCCGATGAGCGACACACGGATCGCGTCCGGCGGTGGCACGGCGGTCCCCACGGATGCACTGATCTCCGTCCGCGACCTCAAGGTCAGCTTCTCGGGCCGGGTCGGGCTGCTCTCCGGTGTGCTGGGCCGCGGCGGCAGCGAAGCTCGAGCCGTCGACGGCGTCGACCTCGACATCCGCCGCGGCGAGATCCTCGCCCTCGCAGGCGAATCCGGCTGCGGCAAGACGACGCTCGCGCGCGCGATCATGGGGTTGATCAAACCGAACGCGGGAACGATCGGCTTCGAGGGCAAGCAGCTGGACATGGGAGGTCGCGGCTTGCGCGACTATCGGCGCCGCGTGCAGATGGTGTTTCAGGATCCCACCGGATCGCTGAACCCCCGCAAGACGATCTACGAGATCGTGGCCGAGGGACTCCGGATCCACAAGGTTCCCGGCAACGAAGAGGAACTCGTCGCGCGCGCTCTCTCGCGGGCGGGACTGCGCCCACCCGAGCGGTTCTACCTGCTCTACCCGCATGAGCTTTCCGGAGGGCAACGCCAGCGCGTCGTGATCGCCGGGGCGCTGGCGCTCGATCCCGAGGTGATCGTGGCCGATGAGCCGGTCTCGAACCTCGACGCCTCGGTCCGGGGCGAGATCCTGTCGCTGTTGCTGAAGCTGCGGGACGAGTTGCAGATCACGATCCTGATCGTCACCCACGACCTCGGCCTGGCATGGACGATCGCCGATCGCGTCGCGGTGATGTATCTCGGGCGGATCGTCGAGATAGGCCCCGCCGAAGACGTCCTCACCGCGCCGCTCCACCCGTACACGAAGGCGCTGCTTGCCGTCATCACCGACACGGGAGACGCGACCGAACGTCCCTACCTCACCGGCGAGCCGCCCGATCCGACACGGATCCCCGAGGGGTGCCGCTTCCATCCTCGCTGCCCGGCGGTCGTGAACGGTGACGCGGCGCGTGCGGGGGTCGAGGGAGCGTGCGGGGAACAGGATGTGTTCCCCAAGGAACTGCGCGAGCGGCACTTCACGGCCTGCCACCTGGCGTTCGTCACCGGTGGCGCCGGCGTGTCGGCATCGGTGCCGAACGGGGAGCCGGGAGCGACGTCCGAGCCGTTGATCGACGACGTCTGACCCGGCTCAGGCCGGGGCGCCGCCGTCACCCTTGAGCACGCCGAGGATCGCTTCCATCTCGTTCGCCGCGACCGGGGCATCGTCGCCCCGCCCCGCGCCACGAGCGGTCGCCAGCAGGGTGCGCAGGTTGCTCTCGGCCATCTCCGCTCGTGCCTCGAGCTCTCGAACGCGGGCGCCGAGCTCGACGGCCCGGCGTTCTGCATCGGCCTTGGCCTCACGGGCATCCCGCGCTTCCTCTCGCGTGGACTTCAGGTTCCCCCGTAGCTCGCCGACCTCGCGGCCGAGATCGATCACGCGATCGACGACCTCCCGGCCGAACTCCCCGTACGTGACGTCCTCCGACCGCGAACCGTTCGCCGCCGCACCGCCCTCGCCGGATCGCGTCTTCTTCTTCCGCGGGCGCCGAGGGCGGATGACCGACTCGGGCTCTCCGGGAGCAACCGGGCGCGGATCGAGGAGGCGGTAGCCGTCCCCAGGGATCTGCTCGATCCGCTTGCGCGAGACGAGGGCGCGAACGGCGCGAGCAGCGACGAGGGGCGGGCCGAACCCGAGCTCCTTGCCGACCTCGGCAGGGGTCACCGGGGAGATCTCTCCGGGTTCCGTCCTCGATGCCACGACCGACAGGAACGCGTTCGCACGGTCCAGGCTCTCCTGATTCATGGCTCCATCGTTGCAGACCTCCCAGCGTCGCCGCCACCCCCGCCCGTTGCGTCCGAAGGCGCCGCCGAAGGGCCCGATCCGGACTTGACCGGAAGCAGCGAGAGGGGCGATAATGGTGATTGGAGCCGTTGGGGCCTTCGGGTTCCGGCGGCTCCACTCATGTGCCCCGCGGCGGATCCCGACCCACGACCATCCCAGGAGGACGACCGAGGCGTGCCGGAGGACCACGGGTTCTCCCGCCCCGGTACCGGCGCCGCTCCCCGACCTCCGGACGGTGCGCCACCCCTGGCCCGACCGCTCGAGGGTGTCCGGATAGCCGACTTCACGCGGATCCTCGCCGGTCCGCTCGCGACGATGGTGCTCGCGGATCTCGGCGCGGACGTGATCAAGGTCGAACGCCCGGATGGCGGGGACGACACCCGATCTTGGGGACCACCGTTCGTCGGCGACGACGCCGCGTATTTCCTCTCGCTCAACCGCAACAAGCGATCGATCGCGGTCGACCTCACGACCGACGAAGGGCGGCGCACCGCGGAACGACTGATCGCCGGCGCCGATGTCGTCGTCGAGAACTTCCGCCCCGGTCTGATGTCGCGCTGGGGCCTGGGATACGACGACCTCCGGGCGCGGTTCCCGCGACTCGTATACTGCTCGCTGCTCGCGTTCGGCGAGCATGACGACGACACGCGCCCCGGCTACGACATCATCGTGCAAGCCGTCTCGGGCTTGATGAGCGTCACGGGCGAGCGCGGTGGCGAACCGGTGAAGGTCGGTGTCGCCCTCCTCGACGTCGTGGCCGGCCTCTACGCCGCGAACGGGATCCAATCCGCGCTGCGGGGCCGCGACGTGTCCGGCCGGGGGCAACGACTGACCGTGTCGCTGTTCGAGGCGAGCGTCGCTGCGATGGTCAATCAGGCGGCGAACCATCTGCTCGGGGGGGTGGTTCCCCGGGCGATGGGAACCGAGCACCCGAACATCGTTCCCTACCAGGTGTTCCCCGCTGCCGACCGACCGTTCGTGCTCGCCGCCGGCAACGACAGGTTGTTCGAGCGCACGTGCGATGCGATGAGCCGATCGGAGCTGGCGCGTGACGAGCGGTTCGCGACGAACGAAGCACGTGTGCGCAACCGCGAGGCGCTCGTCTCGATCCTGCGCGACGCCTTCGCGACCCGGACGGCGACGGCGTGGCTCGAAGAGCTGACTTCGCGAGGGGTTCCCTGTTCCCCGGTCCTCGCGCTCGATGAGGTGTTCGCGACGCCCGAAGGCGCGGCGACGATCGAGCAGATCGACGATCCCGTACGCGGGATGCTCCGATCGGTAGGCGAGCCGATCCACCTGCAGGGAACCGCGCCGGTCGCCCCTCGCCCGCCGCCGCTGCTCGGCGAGCACACGGACGAGGTACTGGCCGAGCTCGACCGACTCGACGACCGACCGTGAGCCCGCCCGAGACGAGCGCCGCGGATAGGTGGGCGCGTTCGCTCGCCTCCCTCTCGATCCCGGAGCCGATCCTCGCGGCGGCGCCCGAGTCTCCGTACGGATTCCCACGCGAGCTGTTCGTTCATCGGGCGGAGGCCGCGCGAAAGATGGGGCCGAGCTCCTCGGATCTCCGGGCCCTGGAGGCGCTCCCTGCCGGAGGAACGGCACTCGATGTGGGGTGCGGAGGAGGTGCGAGCTCCCTCGCACTCGCCGGGCGTGCCTCGCATCTCACCGGCGTCGATCCGTCGTGGGACCTGCTGCGCGCCTTCGCCGAGGCGTGCGAGCTCGCGGGGGTGGGGGCGACCACGATCGAGGGTCGCTGGCCGGACGTCGCCGGACGGGCGCCGGAGTGCGACGTCGCCGTGTGCCACCACGTCCTCTACAACGTTCCCGACATCGCGCCGTTCGTCGAGGCCCTCGCGACACACACCCGACATCGGATCGTCGTCGAGATCACCGAGGTCCACCCCCTCGCGTGGACGCGGGACCTGTGGAGCACCTTCCACGACGTCGAGATGCCCGGTGGACCCACCGCGGACGACCTGGCCGACGTGTTGTTCGAGCTCGGGATCCACCCGCGCCGCGAGGATCACGAGCGTCGCGCACATGGCGGGTTCGTCGAGCGCGCGGCCGCCGTCGCCTGGATCCGGCGGCGTCTGTGCCTGCCCGCGGATCGTGACGACGAGCTCGCTGCGGCGCTCGGGAACCGGCTCGCGCTCCACGATGGCCTGTGGTCGGCAGGTCCCGCGGTGCCGTCGTCGTTCGTCACCCTCTGGTGGGACACCGGCAACTGACGCTCGGGTGATCCGGCGCCGGTCGGCCGCTCAGCACCGTTGGGCGCAGCCGAACTCGACGCGGGTTCGTGATCGGGCGCTGGCGACACCCTCCGCGGTCGGCACGTCGAGCGTGAACGTCGTCGAGCCCGAGCCCCCTGGGGCTCGCGCGTCGATCTGCACTCCCGGGTCGGCGATCGTCGGTCCGAACCCCCCGTGGTCGACGAGTCCACGTCCCGCCGCACGGAACCGTTCCCACGCCATCGACACTCGCTCGCCTCGCACCGTGCCCTCGATCTCGAACGTGTAGCTGCGCACCTGCGGCTGTCGCAGCGGGAACGGACAGTCGGGATCGCCACCCAGCACCGCCTCGCCGCGGCCGGTCAGCGTTCCTTCGGTCGTGACCTCGAACGCCAATGCACCCGCCCAGCTCGTCCGGCAGACACCCTCCCGATAGGCCTGCGATGTGCGGCTGTCGAATCGTCCGGTCCACGCCGCGGCCGGCCCCTCGGGTCCTCCGGTGGGCGACGCACTCGCCCCGGGATCCACGACGACGTCGGCGCCCCCGTCGACCTGCGGCGGGAACAGCTCGGTGCGGGAGGCGATCAACGCGCCGACCCCGAAGGCGCCGAGCATCAGGACCACGACGACGGTGGGCCACAGCCAGCGATGCCGCGTGTGGTCCTGCATGACGGACGACCCTACCGTTCGCGAGCCGTGCCAGGCCCTTTCGCGGACTCGAACACCCACGGATCGCGAGGGATTGCTCTCGCAAGCATCTCGGTGTTAGGGTGCGCCCTTGCCCGCCCCGATGACGGGAGCGAACGATCCCCCAGCCCTCGCGAAACCGCTATCGACGGCCCCGACGATCGGGGTCGACGGCGGCCCTCGTGTGCGTCCTGCTCGCCACGGGGTCGGTCGGAGCCGCCGGGAGCGGTTCGACCGGTGAGACAAGGGGCGGCCCGATCCCTGTGGACGCACCGAACATCGTCGTGATCCTCACCGACGATCAGCGCGCGGATCAGATCAGGGAGATGGACGCGTTGCTGTCGGAGGTCGGGGACCGCGGCGCGACGTTCCCGCGCGCGTTCGTGGGCAATCCCCTGTGTTGCCCGGCACGTGCTTCGATCCTCACGGGCACCTACTCCCATACGAACGGCGTCTGGACGAACGGCGAAGGAACGGATCCGTCGCTCGGTGGTTGGGACGTGTTCCACGATCTCGGGCACGAGTCGCGCACCGTCGCGGTCGCACTCGATGAAGCGGGCTACAACGGGGCGTTGATCGGCAAGTACATGAACGGCGCTCAGGATGCACCGGCGGCGCCCGGATGGGATCGATGGGTCGCGTTCGCCGAAGATCGGCCCGGCTACTACGACTACTTCCTTCGAGTGGATCCCGACGGGCAGGGCCCGCAGCCGTCGGCGCTCGAGCCTCATGGTGATGCGCCGCAGGACTACGCGACCGACGTTCTCGCCGCGCATGCCGTGTCGTTCATCGAGGACGTTCCCGAGAGCGACCCGCTGTTCCTGTTGCTCGCGCCGTTCGCACCCCACGGCCGAGCGATCCCGGCGCCTCGCCACGAGGGCGTCATGGATCAGCTGCACGTCGGCTTGGGGCCCGCCTTCAACGAGGACAACGTCGCCGACAAACCCAGGTACATCCAAAAGAGGCTGCGCCTGTCGAACGATCGAGCCGCCGAGCTCAGGGCGGACTACCGCACCCGCGTCGAGACGCTCGAGGCGGTGGACGAGGCGATCGCGGACGTCCTCGCCGCGCTCGCCTCGACGGACCGCCTCCACGACACGCTGATCGTGTTCACCTCCGACAACGGGTTCCTGTTCGGTGAGCACCGGTGGACCGGCAAGCTCGTTCCCTACGAGGAGAGCGTCCGCGTGCCGTTGCTCGTGCGATGGGACGGAGTGATCCCGGCAGGCGCGAGGGTGCGCGAACTCGCTTCCCATGTGGACATCGCCCCGACGCTCGTCGAGGCCGCGAGCACGTCGATGCCGGCCCCGGTGGACGGCTACTCCCTGCTGCCGCTGTTGACCGGAGCGGGCGAGGCCGTGCGCTCTGAGGTGCTCTTCGAGCACGTGCGGTTCCACGGGGGCAAGCCGGATCCGCCGTCGTATTGCGGCATCCACACCGACACCGACCGCACCTACGTGCGGTATTCCAGCGGCGAAGAGGAGTTCTACAACCTGCACCACGACCCCGCGCAACTCCGCAACCTGGCCGGGAACCGGCCCGCAGGGCTGCGGGACGCGCGGAAGCGTGCGCGGCAGAACTGCCCGTACGATCAGATCCCGGGGTTCGGATGATGCGAGGTGTCAGTCACCGGCGTCGGGACTGAGCCCGAGAGCACGAGCGGCCTTCTTCGCGTGCAGAGGTGCGACCGTCTGTTCGCCTCGCGCGAGGACGGTCGCGAGGTGTTCCCGCGCGCAGATCGTCACTCCCCGCACCCGGCGCGGGCCGGCGGCCGTTGCGCGCGTTAGACAGATCACCGGCTCGACGTCCAGGAACACGTTCTTGCCGGAGAACCAGTAGTGGAGCTTTCGCGCTGCGCGGCGAGCACGTAGGAACCCACCGATGCGTTCGTCGCCGACGGACGCCGAGGCCGTCCCGACCTTCAAGTACCCGGTCGCGTCGTTCGCCTGGATCAGGAACGCTCCCGTGACGCCGACGACGACGGCCGCGCCGAAGCCCGAGTCCTTCGGGGGCCGGGCGAACCAGAACATCCACGGATCGAGCCGCACCAGTTCCTCGCCGAGAGGGCGGGGGATGCAGCCGGTGCCCGTTCGGTCGGCGCGTGTCTGATCGGGCCACGGTGAGGAGGCCATGTGCCAAGCGTCGGCCCGACCCCCTCGCGGCTTGAACGCCCCAGGTCACAGACGTCGTGCGCCGGATCAGCCCCAGCCCATGCCGGTCATGAGCGCGCGCAGGGTGAGACCGAACGCGATGAACGACACCCAGGCGAACGGGGTCCAGGGCCGGATCGGGATCTGCGTTCCGTCGCGGTGCTGGATCCCGAGCACCGAGAGGTTCCCGATGCGCGCAACGACGTGCGCGATCGCGAACAGCAGCAGCGGCAGCAGCCCGTACACATAGTGGAGCGTTCGCGCCAGGCCTGTGGCCTCCGGTCGTCCTCCTGCGATCAGCAGTCCGATCCCGATCACCGCCTGGACTGCCGCGACCACCTGGGCGAGGGCGACCCACTTCCAGTACAGCTCCCCGGGTCCGCGGCGACTGACCTTCGCCGCCAGGCCCCAGACCCACCCGAGGGTGAAGACGGCCACGACCGTGAAGCCCAGGATCTGGTGCACGGTGTCCACGGCGCCAGATGCTACGAGGTCTCGAGCTGATCCGGCCCAAAGCGCACTACACGGAGATCGAACCGGTGCCGTCGTCGGCGATCGCGATCGAGGTTCCGAACGGCTCGGACGCAGCCTGGAGCCTCTTCAGGATCGAGGAGCTGGTCTCCGCATCCGCGATCCGCGGGATACCGCTCTCGGTGAGTCGTCGTCCGTACCCGAGATCGACCGGGTGCAACCGGACGATCGAGGGTGTGGCGTCCCGGAACTCGACCTGTGCCAACACGCTTTCGAAGTAGCGCGGATCGTCGAAGCCCTGCGCGTTCATGATCAGGTTGATCTCCGCGTCGGTCGCATCCTCGGCGCGCTCACCGAGCCCTCGACGGAGGGCCTCGGCACCTTCCTCCCGGAAGGCGCGCACCATCGGTTCCTGGATGTCGCTGAAGATGAAGTTGCCGAGGCCGTAGAAGATCGGCCGGCCACGGTAGATCTCGACCGGCCAGAGTCGATGAACGCCGTGACCGACGAACACGTCCGCGCCGGCGTCGATCGTCGCGTGGGCGAGATCCACGAGGAACGGAGGTGGCGTTGCCCCGTCCGGACCCTCCTGATGTACGTGCGCCGAAACGACGAGGAGGTCCGCGAACTGCTTGCCCTGCCGGATCGAGAGGAGGTTCCCCTCGACGTCTTGTCCGTACGGCTCGTATCGCAGTTCGGTCCGTTCGCCGACGCGGAACGTCGTGTCGAAGACGTTCACCGTTCCCGGACCCTCCGACGCGTATCTCTCCCACGTCCCCTCCGGATCGAACAGGCGTGCGATCTCGCGGAGCCCTTCGAAGGTGGCTTCGGGAACCGTGAGACGTCGACGCAGGCGGATCCCGTTGAGCCCGGGGCGCGCCGGAACCTCGTTGTGCTGATCGAGCGCCGCGGAGGGCTCGAAGCGCTCCGTCGTGTGGAACGAAACCACGCCGACGCGGCCCCCCGCCGTCTCCAGGTAGCGCGCGGCGCGCGCCGAGGCGAGCGATCCCCCCGCGCCCGCGTGGACCACACCCGCGCGGTCGAGATGGCGTCCGGTCTCGTGCATCCCCCCGACGTCCCAATCGAGCACGTGGTTGTTCCCGCGACCCACGAGGCCGAAGCCGAGCGCCGCGAGATCCTGTGCTACGGCCGGCGAGGCAACGAGCGACCAGTCCTCGTGCACCCGCGGGTAGTGGCGGAAACGAGCCACGTCGACGATCGAGGTCTCGAGGTTGCCGAACGTGGCGGTTGCTCCGCGCAACAGATCGACGGTTCGAGCGAGCCCTGGATCGTGTCCGATCGAGGGCAACAGGGGTCGTGAGGTGATGCAGTCACCCACGGCCGCGAACGTGAAGCCGTCGGTCACGCTGGCGTCGAGCTCCCGATCGAGCGGGCGACGTGGGTCGAACGCGGCAGGGGGCTCGGAAGGCTCGTGCTGGGTCACGCGCGGAGCATAGGCCGTGGGACCGCGGGTGGTCGAAGGGAGGTCGCGACCTCCGGTCAGACGGCAACCGCGAGAGCTGCGAGAACGAGTCGGCGACGACGTCAGTGGGGGCTGCTACGGTCCGCCCGTGCGCGACCTGGAGCAGATCCTGGCGGGGCTCAATCCCGCCCAGCGCGAAGCGGCCCTCGCCGTGCGGGGTCCGGTCGCGATCCTCGCCGGTGCGGGCACGGGCAAGACCACGACGATCACACGGCGGATCGCCGCCCAGGTCGCCACCGGGACGTTCCGGTCCGAGCAGCTGCTGGCGGTGACATTCAGCGAGAAGGCCGCGCGCGAGCTCAAGCAGCGACTGACCACGCTCGGGGTCAACGCGGTCGAGGCGCGCACCTTCCACGCCGCCGCTCTCTCGCAGCTCTCGCGGTTCTGGGAGCCGAACGTCGGCGAGCCGCTCCCCGACGTGCTCGACTCGAAGGCGCCGGTCGTGGCCTCGCTCGCGAACTCCCTGCCCCCGCCCTACAAGTTCTATCCGCGCCGCGAGATCTCCGGGGAGATCGAATGGGCGAAGAACCGGATCGTCGGTCCCGACGGGTACCTCGTCGAGCTCGAACGCACCGGGCACGAGCCGCCGATCCCCGCCGATCTGATGCAGCAGATCTTCGAGGGCTACGAGCGCCGGAAGGGTTCGATGCGCAGGCTCGACTTCGAGGACATGCTGGGGCTCACCGTGCAGATGTTCGACGAACACCCCATGGCCCTGGCGGCGGTCCGTGACCGCTACGGCGCGTTCACGGTCGACGAGTACCAGGACGTGAACCCGCTGCAACAGGCCCTGCTCGATCGATGGCTCGGGGATCGCGACGATCTGTGCGTCGTGGGCGACGACTACCAGACGATCTACGGGTTCACGGGCGCCTCGCCGGAACATCTGCTCGCGTTCCCCGATCGGTTCGGGCACACGCACATCGTTCGGCTCGAGGAGAATTACCGATCGACACCCCAGGTGCTCGCGTTCGCGAACAAGCTGGTCCCCAGGCTCGGAGGGTTCGAGAAGCGGCTCCGATCCTCGCGTGAGGCCGGCCCCGATCCGGTCGCGCGGAGCCACCCGACGCAGGTCGACGAGGTCGACGCGATCGTCGCCGACGTCCGGAGGCTGCATGCGTCGGGAGCGCCCTACGAGGAGATCGCCGTGCTCTACCGGATCAACGCGCGCTCGGAACCGTTCGAAGAGGCCTTCGCCGAGAGCTCGATCCCCTATCAGGTCCGCGATGGTGCGTTCCTGCGGAGGCCGGGGCCGCGCTCGGTCCTCCAACGCCTGAAACGCGCCGACCCGGCGGGCGCTCCCGTTCCCGTGATCGAGGACGCGACCTCGCAGGTCGGCTACGACCCGGACGGTGAGCCCGAGTCCGACGATGAAGCGACCCGGCAGATGGACCTCGCGCGACTGCGCGCACTCGCCGAGGAGTTCGCCGGCTCGCACCCCAACGGCGATCTCGCGGAGTTCGTCTCCGAGTTGACCCGGCGCTTCTCGACCGAACACAGCGGCCGAGGCGTGCACCTGCTCACCTACCACCGGGCGAAGGGACTCGAATGGGACGCGGTGTTCCTGCCCCGGCTCCTGGACGGGGAGCTCCCGTTCCGCGCGGCCCGGTCAAAGGCCGATCCCGAGGAGGAACGGCGGCTGCTCTACGTCGGACTCACGCGGGCGCGGCGCGTGCTCACGCTCTCCTGGCCGCTGGACGAGCGCAAGGGAGCGAGCCCGTTCCTCGACGAGCTCGGGATCCGACCGGCTCGGGAGCAGCGCAAGACCGAGCGCGATCGCCCGCGTTCGTCCACGAACGGGAAGGCGCCCGTGCCGACCGGCGATCCTCTGTTCGATGCACTCCGCGCGTGGCGGCGCACGCGGGCGAGCGAGGACGGCGTTCCCGCCTACGTGATCTTCCACGACTCCACGCTCGTCTCGATCGCGGACAAGCGCCCTCGCTCCCGCGCTGCCCTGGCGAACATCGGCGGGGTGGGACCCACCAAGCTCGACCGCTACGGCGACGACGTCCTCGACGTGGTCGCCGACGCCTGACCCCGGCGTCACAGGGTCCGGCTCAGCACCAGGCTCGCGGCGAGCACCGGCATCGCGACCGACATCCATCGCAACGCGCGCTCTGGGGTCGCACGCAGGGCTGCGGCGTCGATCGGCTCGCGGGTGCCGTCGCGGAAGGTCAGTTCGCCGCGGACGTCCTCGACCCGCCGGCGCAAACGGCGGGCCGGCGTCGAGAGCGCGCGCTGGGCCGCGGCGATCGCCCCACACGCGCACGCGGCGAGCACGGCCGGTGCCGTCACCTCACCGGTTTGCGCGAAGAACCCGGTGAGGGTCGGGAACCCGCCCCAGGCGAGCGCGAACCACAGATCGGAGTGGAACGCACCGCCGAACAGCTCGAGGTTGTAGGCGACGACGAGGAACCCACCGGCTGCGATGAACGCCCACATCCATGCGGAGACCTGGGCTGCACCATCGATCCCGAGTACGACCGCGCCTGCGAGCCCGGCGGTCGCGATCGCCCAGAGCACACGATCGGGGATCCGCGTGCGCAGCGGCCTGCCGTGCAGCTCATCGAGGGCGTGAGCCGCCAGTCCGATCGCGAGGAAGAAGGCGAGCAGGCTCTCGCCGAGCCAACGCCAGGAGATCGTGGGGGCGATCGACGCGCCGATCGCGACGGCGGAGAGGTTCCAGAGCGTGTAGGGAGGATGCAGGAGGCTCCAGTAATCGCGCCACCCGCCGGGCGACAGCGCGTAGAACGCCGGCCGATCGCCGGGATCAGCCACGCGGGCGGCCCTTCCGCACACCCCAGGTCACCAGTCCGGCACCGAACGTGAGACCACGGGTTCGGACGTGGCCGATGCCCGCTTCCTGCCACATCCGCACCTGCACGGGCAGGGGGTAGTGGCGAGCGAAGCTCGCGATGCTCGGTCCGAGGAACGCACCCGTGTGTCTCCAGGCCGGCGAGACGACCCCGCCGGCGACCGGCAACACGGTACGTGTGTACAGCGTCCAGGCGGCGTTGGCCGCCGGGCGTTCCGGGACTCCGAACTCCAAGGAGGCCAGCGTTCCACCCGGCCGAAGCACCCGCGCGAGCTCACCGAGCGTCGCCGCAGGGTCGTCCACGTAGCGCAGCAGGTAGGTGAAGGTCACCGAATCGAACATGGCGTCGTCGAAGGGAAGGCGCTCCGCCCGCCCGAGGACCGCCGAGATCCGCTGCTGCATCCCCGCCGCTCGGGTCGCCTCGACTCCCACTCGCAGCATCGGCTCGCTGGGATCGAGTGCGACGACGTCCACGTTTCGCCTCGCGACGAGCTCGCGTGCGACGAGCCCCGTTCCGCTCGCGACGTCGAGGACGAGCGACCCGGGAACGGCGTTCACCTTCGAGACGAGGAACCGCCGCCACCGGGGGTCCTGCCCGAGGGAGAGCGCGGCACCCATGCGCTCGTACCGCGGTGCGATGCCCGCGAACAGGTTGCGTGCGTGCCGGGTGCGCTGGGTGTCGATGCTCCCGAGCCTAGTCGGCGAGCGGTCGGTCGGCTCAGGCCTCGAGCAACGACTCGAGCAGCGCCGGAAGATCCCCGACGCCGTCGATCACATGGTTCGGCTCCCCGGCTTCGAGGTCGTCCTGGCGGAACTTGCCCGTCCGCACGAGCACGCCGGTCATCCCCGCATGCTGCGCGGCGAGGACGTCGTTGCGGATGTCGTCGCCCATCATCAGCGCGCGGTCGGGAGCGGCACCCGTCCCGGCAAGCGCCGCCTCGAAGAAGGTCGTCGAGGGCTTGCCGCAGACGACGGCTTGCGTGTTGGCCGCGTCCTCGAGCAGACGCAGGTACGCGCCGCCGTCGAGGTGCCAGGCGTCCTCGCTTCGCCAGTAGAGGTTGCGGTGCATCGCGACGAGCGCGGCACCGTCCATCAGCATCCGGAACGCGCGGTTGACCGCGCCGTAGGTGAACAGGTCGCTCGCGCCGCCGACGACCACGACATCGGCGCCCTCCTCCACGAGTGTGATGCCGGCGAGGTCCTCCTCCGGGTCGCCGTCGGAGAGCAGGAACACCGTGGCGCCCCGGTGGTGCATCCGCAGGTAGCTCGCCGTCCCCACGACCGCGGTGACGATCTCGTGGGCCTCGACCCGGATCCCGGCATCGTTCAGCTGCTTCGCGAACCCGGACGCCGTCGTGTGGGTGGAGTTGGTGACCACCCGCAGGGGGATCTCCTGCTCACGGAGCCAGGCGATCGTCGCGGGCGCACCGTCGATCGGTTCGGAACCGAGCAACAGCACACCGTCCATGTCGAGCAGGACGACATCGAACTTCATGCGTGGAGCGTACTGCGACCGACGGCACGAACCGTGGAAGGACGGCGTCAGAGCCGGATACCCGCCTGCTTGCGCGCCCACTCGACGGTCCCGGCCGGTTCCTCACCGCGTCGACGGCGCAGCCCCTCCTGGTACGGAGTGATGTAGCGGTGCTTCGGTGGGATCAACCCGTGGGCAAGCTTGACGCCCGCGAGCGTGGCGCGGAGCAGCGCCTGCTTCGCCGGGTTCCAGGACACGCCGTACCCCTCCCGGACCGGCGACGGCAACGTGCCGAAGGCCCACCTCGACACCGCGCGCAGCACCGGTTTCCACTCCGCCTCCGCGGGAGGATGGGCGAACAAACCCGCCACGGTGCGCGCATCGTCGGTGATCAGCAGCTCCGGACCGGCCGCCATCTCCTCGACGTAGGCATGCAGGTCCGGCACGGTCTGCGGGACCAGGTCGCGGGGAACCCGACAGAGCTCGGCCGCGAGCTTCTGCTCGTCGTGGAACCGTTGACGCCCCGCGTCGTCGAGCCGTCCGATCGTCAGACGCTCGAACAGCAGCGCACTGTCGATGAGCGTCGCGTGGACCCACAGCAGCAGTTCGGGGTCAAGCGCGTCGTAGCGCTTGCCGGTGACCTCGTCGATGCCGTGGATCGGTTCGTGGATCGCGTTGATCCGCTCCGCCGCAGCATCGGCCTCGGACCTCGTTCCGAATGTGAGGGTGTATTGCAGGAGCAGCGTGCGCTGGAGCCGCTTCCATGGGTTCCGTTGGAACATCGCGGTCTGTCGCGCACCCGCGACGACGAGCGGATGCGCCGACTGGAGCAGAAGTGCCCGGGCACCCCCGAACAGGACCGTCACCTCGCGGTGAACCCGCCACGAGACGCTGTCGGGTCCGAAATAGCCGAGATCGGGGTCGTTGCTCACCGTGCCACTCTAGGAGGGCGGTCGGGTTTCGACCGCAGCCCGCGAGCGGTGGGCTGCGGTGCACCTACTGGACAGGGCGGCTGCGGCGTCGCACGATAACGGCCGGTTCATCGGATCCCGGCTCGTCACGCGGCGGGCCCGACCCGTACCGTGCCCGGATGCTCCTTCCCCTGCTGATCGTCCTCGTCGCCATCGGGGCCGGCTATCTGGCCGGCGGACGTCTGCGTGGCTTCGAGGCGCTCCACCTCCGGTGGTGGCTGCTCGCTCCGCTCGGCCTCGCGATGCAGCTGGCGCCGATCCCGACCGACGGCGATCCGGTGCGCGAGGCGATCGCGGCGGGGGTGCTCGTCGCGAGCTTCCCCGTGCTGTTGCTCTTCCTCGGTGTGAACCGCCGGGTGCCCGGGTTCGCGCTGATCTTCGTCGGCCTGGTGCTGAACCTCGTCGTGATCGCTCCCAACGGGGGGATGCCCGTGAGCCCGAGCGCGATCCGAGCCGCGGGAGGAACCGAAGCCGACGTCCAGGAACTCTCAGGAAGCGCGGACGTGAAGCACCACGTTCGCGGTGAGGACGACGTGCTCGCGGTGATGGGAGACACGATCCCGATCGCGCCGCTGGGGACCGTCGTGAGTCTCGGGGACCTGGTCGCCTACGCCGGTGCGGCGTGGGTAGTGATCGGCGCCATGCTCAGGCCGGCACCGAGGCGGGAGGATCCGCCTTCGACCCACCGTCCGGCTCGTGGGTACCGGGGGAAGCACCGTCCTGGGGCGCTCCCGGCCGCGGAACCGAGACGGCGCGGGCGGAGCCGTCCTGTTCCTGCTGCAGCAGCGCGCTCGGGAACCGCACCGTGATCGTCGTCCCCGCACCCGGAGCGCTCCGCACATCGAAGGTTCCGCCACCGACCGTCGCGCGGTCACGCATCATCGCCATCCCGAAGTGACCCTCGGGGCCCGGCGCCTCGATGTCGAAGCCTTCGCCGTCGTCCGCGATCACCAACTCGATCTCGTCGTCGACCTCGCGGACGGAGATCTCCAGGTTATGCGCGCCGGCGTGCTTGAGCGCGTTCATCGTGGCCTCGCGGGCAACGTGGTAGATCAGCAGCGCGATCGGGGCCGGCAACTCGATCTCTTGTACGTCGACCTTGAAACGAACACCCGAGTCGCGCCCCGCCTCGGCCACGAAGCCCTGGATCGCCTCCGCGAGCCCTGCATGACCCAGCGGTGACCGATGGAGGTCGCGGATCAGCGCACGGACGCGGTCCGAGGTCTCCTGCTTGGTTCCCTTGATCTTGTCGAGACTCTCCTCGACCTCGTCGAGCTTGCCTGTCGACAAGTGACGGCGCGCGACGTCGACCTGGATCGAGAGTCGGAACAAGAGCTGCGCGAGATCGTCGTGCAGATAGGCCGCGATCGCGGACCGCTCGTCCTGCCGCTCCTCGGCCATCCTGTTGGACAGCACACGGAGAACCTGTTCGCGTTCCTGGAGTTCCTTGTGCGCCTCCTCCAGCGCACGGGAGCGGAAGAACATCTGTCGCGCAAGGAGGAGCGGCGCCAACACGGTGACGACAGAAAAGAAGCCGACTCCCTCAAGCGTGTACAGCTTCGCAAGGACGGTGCCTACGAGCCCCAGCCCCACGTAGCTGATTAGGAACTCCTGCCCCTTCCCCAAGAGCTTCGGCACGACTTCAAGCGGCGAGAGGCGGTAGGCAAGAGCAACAGCACTCGTGACGAGAGCGATATTGATTGCGTAGTCAACTAGGGTCGCCAGGAACGCGGCGGGGAGGATCGCCACGAGCGACTCGTCCTCGACTGACGCCAGAGATTGGAACACGGCGCTCGCAGCGAGTACTGACAATCCAACCTGGGATCGATTGAAGAGCGCCCTCAGCGGGGTTACTTCACGTCTCAGTTCCCTAGGGTCTGAGGATCCGAGGAAAGCTATGGCCGCGGCGATACCGGGTGGATATAAGAATGCGACCGCAATCAACATCGGGAACCCGAGGCTCACCGATGTCCCTCTCCATGTGGGTACCTGGAGGAGCTCAACACCGGCGATCAGGAGGATCCAGAAGACAGCCGTGTGCCACTCGACCGTCCATTGATCGGCTGCGAGTGCCGCGACGCCGATCATGGTTGGAATGACGACGACAGCCCCCCAAAGTGTGAGGACGGTCGGCTTCCGCACGGACATCGCCGTGACCTGGCTCTCAGCCATTCGGTTTCCGCTCCTGCAACGCGCTGCTCCCCGATGCGTGACGCTCAATGATGAATCGTGCGCGCCATCAATAGAAGCTCTCCCTGACCGATAGGGCTCCTCCGCTCAGCTACGTCGTAGGGCGTAGGCTGGTCGCGTGGCTTGTCCCCTCAACGGGTGACCCCCATCATGTCTCCCGAAGGTCGGCGGTGCTGTGGCCGCGCCTAGCGGGGCGTAATCGCCTCGCACCCGTGAGGAGGGAGGCACCATGAACATGATCAAGCGTGCAGCCATTGCCCTGGGCTCGCTCTTGGCCCTGGTCGTTGCCGGAGGCGCACACCACCGCTTCTGATTCTGCTGCGAGTACCAAGCTTCAAGAGCTCGATCGAGAAACCCGGTGCTCGAAGGTGCCGGGTTTCTTCGAGTTCATGCACACGCGTTGCATTGCCTACTCTTCAAACCCCGATCGAGCAGGTACAAGTGCGGTGATGGCTGTACCTTTCCCCACTGATGAGACGATCTGAAGAACGCCACCTAGGGACTCGACGCGTTCACGAAGAGTGAGCAATCCCAAGTGCTCGTCACCATCCACGAGCTCTGGCTCGAAGCCTCGCCCGTCGTCAACGACTGCCACACGAATCCAGCCGTCTTGTCGGGAAACGGAAACCTCAATCCAGGAGGCACCTGAGTGCTTTCGGACGTTCGCCAACGCTTCGCGCGCTGCCTGGTAGGCGACGAGTTCGCTGAGCCCTGATCCGGACACTTCCTCCGCCTCGACCTCAACTTGGATTCCCGTGTCCTCCTCGAACTCTCGCAGAAGCAGCCTCAGGGTCCCGACGAGACCAGCCACCCCTAATCGAGATGTCCTGAGGTCGCGAACCATGGCGCGAATTGCTTCCTGGGCTGATTCCGTTGCCGCCAGCAAGCCCGGAAGATCGTCATCGAGATCAAGGAGTCGACCAGATTCAAGGTCACGCCTGAGTACCTGGCCCATCAAGTGAACCTTGTACAGCGGCTGCAGGACCTCGTCGTGAAGATCCCCAGCCAGGAACAGCCTCTCCTGCCGTCTCTCCTCTGAGATTCGAGTTAGGGCATGCGCAAGGGCTCTCGACCGCGTCACGACTCGCGTGGATGCTTCACGGAATCGATGATTCTGCGCAAACACTTCTCGCGCCATGAAGATGGGCGCAAGGCCAGCGATAAGCCCCCATATCCCGATTTCCACAAACAAGAGGGCCAGTACTGGAGCGAGCAATCCACAACAAAGGTAACCCGCAAGTCGGTGGCGGGGCTCGGTTCCAATCATCCTACGAACCACTTCAAGCAGGCCAATGCCCGAGGTCATATGAGCAGGAGCGGAAACCAACAACACGTTCGTCGTGAGATCACCGACCAGCGCGAGACAGGCGATAAGGGCCACCTTTGGCCAATCAAGGGGATCTGCTTGAAAGAGCTGAAAAGTGAGAGCGGCGGCTAGAGTCGACAGTGCCACCTGGCTCCGATTGAACAGCGCCCGAGCAAGTCCGATCTCGCGCCGGAACTCCCTCGGATCCACCGATCCAAGAAGCGCAACAATCGCAGCAACGTGCGGCGGTAGGACCATACCGGCCGCCAAGAGGATCGGAAGTGACATGGTCAGGACGATTGATGACCACACCGGCACGGGAACAAGGTCCGCGACTGCAACTACCGATAGCCAGGCCGCAGCGACGAAAAGCAAGTCGGGGTCAACCGGCCGAATCAAGAACATCGTGCCGATCAGAACCACGGTTGGAATCGTGACGGACCAGAAGAAGACCGCTAGACGCCCACCACCCACCACGCCTTGGGTAACGCTCCCAGGGGCCGGAGAAACAAGGCTCGAATCAGCGGACATCGTGGCCACTCCGCGAGTTGAACCCAGGACACCACCGTGCGAAGCCCCTCTCGCCAGTTCCTATCGCGCGGTTCATCCGTCCCTCTTCTCGTCGCGCGGGCGGGCTACTCATAACTGACTACCTCATTCCACGCAAGAGCGACAAAGTCCACGTCCAAGAACCCGCAGGTCATGGAGGTCGGGAACCGAACAGCGGCGAGCGACCCTGATCCGGCGGCTTCCTTCGCTATCCTTGAGGGACACCGAAGGGGAGTATCCCCTTGAGCGTCGTCGTCATTACGGCCTGTGGCCCGGCGGCGTAGCCTCGCCAAGAGGCGGGAAAGACCTTCGGCGGACGCGTCAGAGGTATCGCGCCTAGCCGAAGGGAAGAGACCTCGTGGAAGTCGATCTCTGGATCTGGTTCGCGTTCGTCGGCTTCATCCTCGCGATGCTCTGCATCGATCTGTTCGTGTTCCACAAGGACGCGCACGTGGTCAGTGCGAAAGAGTCCGGGATCTGGAGCGCCGTGTGGGTCGCGCTCGGGTTGTCGTTCGGAGCCCTGATCTGGGTCTGGCAAGGTCCCGACCTGGCCGGCCAGTACCTCGCCGGCTACCTGATCGAGAAGTCCCTGTCGGTCGACAACATCTTCGTCTTCGCGCTGATCTTCGGTTACTTCGCAGTCCCGTCCAAGTATCAGCATCGCGTTCTGTTCTGGGGCGTGTTCGGCGCGTTGATCCTGCGTGCGATCTTCATCGCGGCCGGTGCCACGCTCCTCGAGACCTTCCACTGGACGATCTACGTGTTCGGAGCGCTGCTGGTGGTCACGGGCGTCCGGATGGCGCGCCACCAGGACGTGGAAGTGCATCCGGACAGGAACCCGGTCCTGCGGCTGGTTCGGAAACTCGTCCCGAGCACGAGCCAGTTTCAGGGGCAACGGTTCTGGGTACGGCAGGCCGGGAAATGGGTGGCCACTCCGATGTTCGCCGTGCTGATCATCGTGGAGACGACCGACGTCGTCTTCGCGGTCGACTCGATCCCCGCGATCTTCGCGGTGACCAACGAGACGTTCCTCGTGTTCACCTCGAACGCGTTCGCGATCCTCGGACTGCGAGCTCTCTACTTCTTGCTCGCCGACATGATGGGCCGGTTCACCTATCTCAAGCTCGGCTTGGCGGCCGTGCTCGTCTTCGTGGGAGCGAAGATGCTGATCTCCGACATCTATCACGTGCCGATCTGGCTCTCGCTTTTGGTGATCGGAACGACACTGGCCGTCGCGGTCGTCGCGTCCCTTCGGCGGTCGGCCACCCCCCCGGGTGCCTCGCTGCCTGCGCCGCCGGAGGGCGCGACATCCTCGTCGCCGACAACCCCTGAGCCGTCGGAACCCTCGGACGCTGGCGCGAGTGAGGATGTGCGAGACTGACCCTGATGGGCACCTCGTTCACCCGTCGATCACGATGACCGACCCTCAACGCGAACGCCAGGTGTGGGGCGATGACCCCGAGGAGCGCGACGCCTCCGCGGCGATCGCCGAGTTCGAGGCTGGCGGCGGTCGGCAAGGGCGTTGGCACGATCACTGGTCGATCTTCCCATTCAAGGTCGTCGCAAAGTTCATCGGTCGCAACGCCAAGCGTGTCGCCGTCACGATCGCCGGCTTCGCGCTCATCATCGCGGGGATCGCGATGCTCGTGCTGCCCGGCCCGGGCTGGGCAGCGATCTTCCTGGGCCTCGCGGTGCTCGCGACCGAGTACGTGTGGGCCCAGCGCTTGCTGAACAAGGCGAAGGAGAAGGCCACGCAGGCGAAGGATCTTGCCCTGGGACGCAAGCGCAAGCGGGACGAGAAGAAAAAGGACCGCCGCCCTGCCGAGCCCTGAGCCGAAGCCGACCATGGCCCCCGGCAGCATCCTGATCGGCACACCAAATGGGTCGCCGGTTATCCCGCCGCGCGTCACACATGGCTCCGCGAGACATGATGTAGACGTGCGGAGACTCAAGACGGTCGATGTCGGCCTCATCGTCGCTGCAATGCTTGCGGCGTGCACGGGAGACTCTTCGACGCCCACCTCCACTTCCCCGCCTGTCACTAGCCCACCTCCGACCATCCAGCCCCTCGCGGTCACGGATCTCGATTCCTTCGTGAAGGGCCTGGAGCTGGCGGGGCACGAGGTGGAGATCGACCGGCACGAAGATTGGGCGAACGACATCTTCGGGGTCCGTGGTTACTCGGTGTCGTTCGATGGAACGCGACTCATGGCCTTCGACTACCCGAGCAAGAGCGCCGCCACGCGGCTGCAGGAGTCCGTTAGCAAGGATGGGTATTACATCGGTTCTACCGTCATCGACTGGGGCGGTCAGCATCTCTATCGAGCGGGATCGCTGATTGTCGTGTACCTCGGCGAGAGGGCGGGCTCCATCCGCACGCTGGAAGATCTGCTCGGCAGCCAGTTCGCCCCTCGGTCGTGAACGCGTGACACGCAGAAGCAATCGCATCCTCATCGGTACCTCGAGCTGGACCGATCCGACGCTGGTGAAGGAAACCGATTGGTATCCACCCGAGGCGAAGACGGCGGAGAAACGGCTGCGGTTCTACGCGTCGCAGTTCCCGCTCGTCGAGGTCGACTCCACCTACTACTTCCCGCCGAGCGAGCGGAACTCGGTGCTGTGGATCGAGCGGACGCCCGCGCACTTCACCTTCAACATCAAGGCGTACTCGCTGCTGACGAACCACCCCACGCGGCCGGACTCGTTATACAAGGACCTCGTCGAACGGGTCCCCGAGTCCGAGCAGGGCAAGCGACGCTGGTATCGCGAGCAATTGCCCGACGACATCGTCGACGAGGCGTGGCAGCGGTTCCGCGATGCGCTGATGCCCCTGCATTCCGCCGGCAAGCTCGGGGCCGTGCTGTTCCAGTTCCCCCAGTGGTTCACGATCTCGCGCAAGTCCAAGGCCTACATCGACGAGGTCGTCGAACGCCTGCCCGACTACCGGGTCGCGATCGAGTTCCGTCACAAGAGCTGGCTCGAGGAACGGAACCAAGACGAGACGCTGTCGTTCTTGCGCGAGCGGAACCTGCCCTTCGTCGCCGTCGACATGCCGCAGGGCTTCGACTCGAGCCTGCCGCCGATCGCCGAGGCGACCGCCGATGACCTGTCGATGGTCCGGTTCCACGGTCGGAACACCGACAACTGGGAGAAGAAGAGCGAGACCGCGGTCGACCGGTTCACCTATCACTACGAGCAGGCCGAGCTGCAGCCCTGGGTCCCGAGGATCGAGTCCCTCGCGGAACAGACCCGCGAGACCCACGTGCTGATGAACAACTGCTACCGCGACTTCGCGGTCAACAACGCGCGCGACCTCGCGAGCCTGCTCGACGTAGACCTCGACTCACCTCCGCGGGCGTAGCGGCGACCCCGGGGTAGGGTGGCGGGACCGTGTTCGGAGGACGCTCTTTCAAGATCGCGACCGTCGCCGGGATCCAGATCCGGCTCGACGTGTCGTGGCTCGTGATCGCGGCGCTGACGACCTACACCCTCTACGCCAGCTACACACGCCGGTACGACCTTCCCGACGCGGAGAGCCTCGGCTTCGCCCTGCTCTCGGCGGTCCTGTTCTTCGGATCGATCCTGGTCCACGAGGGAGCCCACGCCGTCGCGGGACGCGCCCTGGGGCTTCCAGTCCGCTCGATCACGCTGATCTTCTGGGGCGGCTACACCGAGGTGCAGGCCGACCGGCGAGGAGCCCGAGGCGAGTTCATCGTCTCGATCGTGGGACCGCTGAGCAGCCTGGTCCTGGGCGGCGCCTTCAAGCTGCTCGAGATCGCGGCGAGCGATCCCGTGTGGAACGGCCTGTTCGGCTACCTCGCCTACATCAACACGATCGTCGCCGTGCTGAACGCCCTTCCCGGCGTTCCCCTCGACGGAGGACGCGTACTCCAGGCCGCGGTGTGGGGGATCACAGGTCGGCGCGAGACCGGCGAGCGTGTCGCGGGAGTCTCCGGGATCCTCGTCGGCTGGGCCCTGATCGCCGGGGCGATCTGGATGGCGACGCGCGGCGCGCTCGGCTACACGATCTTCCTCGGGTTCATCGGCTGGACGATGGTCGCATCCGGACGCGGTTCGCAGGAGCGCACCCGGGTGCGCTCCGAGCTCGCGCATGGTCGGGCGCGGGATGCGATGCGCGCTCCACCGGCGACGGTTCCCGCCGACCTGTCGCTGTCCGAGGCGCTCGACCGGTACCTGCGCGGCCACGAGAAGGAGAATTTCCCCGTCGTGGACGGGACGGGGCTGGCGGTCGGCGTGATCTCATTCGACACGGCTCGGCGGGTCGGCGCACGCGATCCCCTGCGACCGGTTCGCGACGGGATGGAGCCGCTCGCGAACGTCCCGGTCGTCTCCGCGGACGAACCCCTCGACCGCGTGCTGGTCTCCCTCGGTCCCGGCCGCACGGGACTCGTCATGGAGGGTGAGCGGATGCTCGGAGCGATCGGACCCGACGACATCTCCGAGTGGTTCGAGAAGCGGCGCGGCGCGATACCCGCCCCGCCGACCGGGGTCGGCCCGATCCCGCCCCCCGGCCCCTCTGCCCCACCACGGCCCGACGCCTGACCGGAGGCGAAGCCCTTCCGAGCAGCGCCTGTCGGTGCCCCTGGGTAGCATCCCGAGTCATGACCCCTCGGCTCCCCGACGACGACCAACGCCGCGTGCTCGACCACGGCGTCGGCCCCCTCCTGGTCACCGGCGCACCCGGCACCGGCAAGTCCACCGTGCTGCGCGAGCGGTTCCTCCACCTGGTCGAGCGCGGAGAGGCCGAGCGCGTCGCGTTGATCGTCGGCTCGAGGCGCGCTCGCGACGAGGCACGCAACGAGCTGCTCTCCCGCATCTCCGGATCCCAACCCGTCGTGCACATCGTGACGATCCACGGGCTCGCGTTCGACGTGGTCGGCCGACGGTACGGGCTCCTCGGCTACGAGCAACCGCCCACGGTCCTGTCGGCGCAGGATCAGTTCGAACGCGTGCAGGAACTCCTCGACGGCGAGGATCCGGCCGACTGGCCGGCGTTCGGCTCGATGCTGCGGATGCGCGGCTTCGCCGACGAGCTCCGCCAGTTCCTGTTGCGCGCCCAAGAGGCACTGCGCACCCCCGAAGACATCGAGCGACGCGCCGCCGAGCGCGAGCTGACCGGCTGGCGCGAGGTCGCCCGCTTCGCCGCCTCCTACCTCCGGGTACTCGACAGCCAGCGACAGGTCGACTTCGCGGGGCTCGTCGAGCAGGCTGCGGCGGCCGCCGCGAAGGACGAGCCCCTCTTCGACCACCTCCTCGTCGACGACTACCACGACACGACGTACGGAGCCGAAGCCCTGATCGCCGCGTTACGCCCGTCCTCGCTCGTGGTCGCGGGCGACGCCGGGTCGCACATCTTCTCGTTCCAGGGCACCACCCTTCGACCCCTTGAGCACTTCCACGAGCGATTCCCGGGCGCTGGGCATGTCCAGCTGGCCGCCGATCATCGCGGCGCCGGTCGCACGATCGAAGCCGTCCGTGCGATGCACACCTCCGAGGAACACGCGACGATCGCCCGCGAGCTGCGCCGGGTCCATGTCCACGACGACGTGCCCTGGGGATCGCTCGCGGTCGTCGTTCGCCGCGAGAACGCGGACCTCGCGGGGTTGCTCCGCGCGCTCGACGACGCCGGTGTTCCCCGGCACGCGCCGCGCGGCGCCGCGACCCTGCGCGCCGAACCGGGCGCGGTGCCGTACCTGCTCGCGCTGGAGTGGATCGCGTTCCCCGGCCGGCGCGACGATCTCGTGGAGTCCGTCCTGACCTCCGAGCTCGGCGCCCTGTCCCCCGCAGCGGCGCGCACCCTGCTCCGCATGGCGCGGCAGGCCAAGCTCCCCCGCCGCGAGGCGATCGGGCTCGCGGCGGGACTCGACGAGGACGAGGCCGGCTCGCTTCGCGCGCTCCACGAGGCATTCACGGCCGCGGAGCCGATCGCGACGTCGTCCGCGCTCGAGTGCTTCCGCGCCCTGTGGAGCGGACTGCCCTGTGCCGCGCGACTGGTCGCCGGGGCCGAGACCGACCCGGGCTCCGCGCGTGATCTCGACGCCGTGCTCGCACTCACCCGTGTGCTCTCGGCGGCGGACGAGTCGCCCGATCGGTCGGTCGCCGCGTTCCTCGAACGACTCGATCGCGGCGAGGGCGGCCCCGAGAGCGCTGCCGGCTCGGACGATCACGACGCTGTGCACGTGCTCACCGCACATGCGGCGGCCGGGCGCGAGTTCGACACCGTCGTGGTCGCGGGTCTGGTCGAGGGGAACTTCCCGAGTCTGCGTCGTCCCGAGCCGATGTTCGACCTCGAGGTCCTCGACGCCGGGCGTTCACGCTCCGACCGCAACCGGATCCGGTTGGCGGACGAACGCCGGCTGTTCGACGTCGTCACGTCGCGCGCCCGTCGTCGCGTTGTTCTGACCGCCGGTGATCCTCACGGCGACGAAGCTTCGATCCGCTCGCGCTTCGCCGACGAGATCGGCGTCGCGTGGCGCGATCTCTCGCCGGCTTGGATCGAAGTTGAGCCCGCCTCCGTCGACGAAGCCGCGGCGCGGTGGCGGCGCGAGCTCGCCGACACCACCGGAACGCCGGCCGCGCGGCTCGCGGGACTCGCCGGCCTCGTGTCCCTCGGCGTCGACCCCACATCGTGGTGGTTCCTGCGCGACTGGACCGACGCCGACGGGGCGCCGGACGACGACCCTCTCCACCTGTCGTACTCGCGGCTCGAGAAGCTCGAGAACTGCGGCCTGCAGTACGTCCTGTCGGAGGAGCTCGGACTCTCGCGCGGCGGCGGCCACCAGGCGTGGGTCGGCACCACGGTCCACTCGATCATCGAGGACTGCGAGAACGGCAAGCTCGAGCGCTCGCTGCCGGCGCTCGTCGACGAGCTCCGGCGTCGCTGGCGCGAGGGTGAGTTCCCTTCCAAGGCGGTCTCCGACGGCTACCGGCAGGTCGCAGAGCAACGGATGCTGCCGAACTGGTTCGACGACTACGGACCCCTGCCGGCGACCGAGTCCGAGGTGGAGTTCCGCTTCGATCACGAGGGCGCACACTTCCGCGGCTTCATCGACCGGATCGGGCCGCTCGAGGGCGGCGGCAACCGGATCACCGACTTCAAGTCCGGCAAGGGCGACAACGCTCCCAAGCCCGGGGAGAGCCTGCAGCTCGGCATCTACTACCTCGCCGTGCAGCAGGCGGAGGAGCTCGCGCGGTTCCGTCCGGTGCGCGCCGTCGAGCTGGCCTACCTCTCCGGAACGTTCCGCCGTCCCCGCCCCACCAAGCAGGTCGCCTGGCCCGTCTCCCCGGCCGGAGAAGAGGAGTACCAACAGCAGATGCGCGATCGGGTCGGGGGACTGATCGGCGAGATCCGCGAACGACGCGACGAGGAAGCCTGGCGGCCCTCGACCAGAGCCAACTGCTTCTTCTGCGACTTCCGAACACTCTGCTCCCTGTACCCGGAGGGACGTCCGGTCTTCGACACGTCCGAGCAGGGCGCATCCTCCGGAGCCGTGGAGGCCCAGGCATGAGTGACCACCCGAGCGAGATCGTCGAGTTCCTCGGCAACGCGCCCACCGACGAGCAGTGGCGCGCGATCTCGATGCCGCTCGAGCCCTACGTCCTGATCGCGGGCGCCGGGTCGGGCAAGACCTCGGTGATGGCCGCGCGCGTGATCCACCTCGCGCTCGAAGCGCTCGCCGGCCGCGAGGGGGTGCTCCCCGGCAACGTGCTCTGTCTGACCTTCACGAACAAGGCGACCGAGAACCTCGTGGCGCGGATCCGCCATGCGTTGCGTGTCCTCGACCTCGACGAAGGGGAGGAACCCGAGATCGCGAACTACCACGGGTTCGCGGCCTCGCTGCTGCAGCGGTACGGGATGTACGCGGGGGTCGAGCCGGGACAACGGGTCCTGCAACCGATCCAACGCGCCGAGCTGTGCGCGAAGGTCCTCGATCTCATGCCGTTCGAGCACTTCACCACCCAGTGGCAGCCCTCGATGATCGACGCGATCCTCACGCTCGACGATCAACTGCAGAACCACTTCGTCGCGCCCGAACAGGTGATCGCCTTCAACGAGGAGCGCCTCGAGGCCCTGTCCGCCCATCGTTCGGATCGGGCCTACGCCGCCGCGCTCGAGCGGATCGAGCTGGCACGCGCGGCGACGCTGTTCCGCGCCGAGAAGCGCCGGCTCGGCGTCCTCGACTACGGCGACCAGATCGAACTGGCCCTGCGCGCGGTCCAGGCGCACCCGGAGATCGCGGCCGAGTACAAAGACCGGTTCCCGGCCGTGCTGCTCGACGAGTACCAGGACACCAACGTCGCGCAGGCCCGCCTCATGGCCGCGGTGTTCGGCGAGGGGCACCCCGTCACCGCGGTCGGCGACCCGGACCAGAACATCTACGCCTGGCGGGGCGCGAGCCTGTTCAACCTCCTCGAGTTCCCGACGGCGTTCCCGAGGGCCGACGGTTCGCCCGCCGAGGTCCTGCCCCTGTTCACCAATTTCCGCAGCGGCGCGCGGATCCTCGCGGCGGCCGACACCGTCATCGCCCCTCTGCCACCCGATCAACGCCCCGCCGACAAGCAGCTCACGCCCTGGCCCGAGAACGGCGAGGGCGAGGTCGGGGTCACGCTGTTCCCCGACGAGGTCACCGAGGCCGAGGCGATCGCGGATCGCGCCGTCGAGCTGCACGCGGCGGGTCAACCCTGGCGCGAGGCGGCGGTCCTCTGCCGAACGTCCCGGCTGTTCTCGACCCTGCAGCTCGCGCTCTCCCATCGCGACGTGCCGGTCGAGATCGTCGGGCTCGCGGGCCTGCTCCAGATGCCCGAGGTCGTCGAGGTGCTCGCGTACGCGCGGGTCGCGGCCGACCCCGGCGACAGCGTCGCGCTCGCCAGGATCCTGCTCGGACCGCGCTACCGGATCGGCGCGCGCGACATGGCACGGCTCGCGGCGTGGGCGAAGACGCAGAACCCACGCGATCGGTCGAGCGAGACCGACGACGACCTGGGACCCGAGCTCCCGGTCCTGCTGGCCGAGGTCTACGACCACCTCGACGAGGTCCAAGACCTCTCCGACGAGGCGCTCGCCCGGCTCGAGGGGTTCCGCAACGAGATCGACGGGCTGCGCGAGCTGGCTCGGCGACCCGTGGGTGCGTTCCTCGCCGAGGTCGTTCGGCGGACGGGTCTGCTGGCCGAGCTGGACGCCGAGGTCGACCGCCATCGTTCGACGACGTCGCGCCGCAACCTCGCTGCGTTCCTCGACGAGGTCCACGCGTTCGCACCGCTCGAGGGGGAGCTCACGATGCGGGCGTTCCTCGCCTACATCGACGCGCTGATGGCAGTCGAGAAGCAGGAATGGTCACCGGTGCAGCCGACCGAGGACGACTCGGTGAAGGTCATGACGATCCACGCGGCGAAGGGACTCGAGTTCGACAGCGTGTTCGTTCCGGGCATGGCGACGGGCGTGTTCCCCGACACGCGCGTCCACCACAACCCGGCACAGAAGGGACGGTCCCTCGACTTCGAGCTGCGGGGCGACGCTGCGATCCTTCCCCGCTACGACGGCGTCTTGAAGCACTTCAAGGAACAGCTCACGGCCCAGGAGCTGATCGAGGAGCGCCGGACGTGCTACGTCGCACTCACCCGCGCCCGCCGGCACCTGTACGCGTCCTCGGCTCACTGGTACGGCGAGCTGTTCAAGGCGAAGGGACCGGGCGTGTTCTTCGACGAGCTGTGCGACTGGGGCGAACGATCGGGCCTGGCACGAACGGACCGGAGCGAAGAGCAGCCCGAAGAGAACCCGTTGCTCGGCTTCCGCGAGAACCTGGTGCGCGACTGGCCCGAGCCGGCGTTGCGGCCCGAATCCGACGCGCTGTTCGCGGAGGGCTGGCGACCGGTCGCGGTCGAGGCGGCCGCCTCCGGAGCGGTCCAACCCTCGTTGCTGGAGTCCCTCGCGGCCGACGAGCGCTCGGTCTTCGATCGCGTCGCGGGCGAGCGCGTCATCCTCGCCGCACACCTGCGCGAGCGGGAGGATGCCGGGCCCCCAGACCCCCCGAGCACTCCCTCGACGTTGTCGGTCAGCAGCGTGATCGAGTACGGGCGATGCCCCAAGCGCTTCTACTGGTCGGCGGTGCGCCCCCTCCCGCGCTTCAGCGGTCCCGCCGCGAGGATCGGCACCGAGGTCCACCGGTGGATCGAGATCCGAGCTCGCGGCCAGGCGACTTTGCTCGAGACCGATGAGGCGCCCGATGTCACGGTCGAGGAGCTCGCCGGCGAGCCGGGCAAGATCGCCACATTGCAGCGCGCCTTCGAACGCAGCCGCCTGAGCGGCGTCGTGCCGCTCGCAGCCGAGCGTCCATTCCTGTTGCGGGTCGGCGACGCCACGATCCGGGGGCGGATCGACGCGATCTACGGCGAGCTCGACGGCGACTGGGAGATCGTCGACTACAAGACCGGCAGGGTTCCGGCGGCCGACGACCCACTGGCGCGCCTGCAGCTCGACCTGTACGCACTCGCGTGCATCGACGTGTGGGGCAAGCGGCCCGAGCAGCTCACCCTCACCTACCTCTACCTGGCGAGCGAAGCCGAGGTCAGCTACGTGTGCGACGCGGCCGACGAGATCCGCGACCGCGTGGGCACGACGCTGCGCGGGATCGCCGACGAACGGTTCGACCCGACGCCCGGACCGCAATGCCGCTACTGCGACTTCCGCCCCTTCTGCGATGCCGGCACGGCGTGGCTCGCCGACGCGGAGGCGACGCGGACCTGATCTGATCGGTCACGCCTCGCCGACGCCTCTGTCGGCACGGTCCAAACGCTCGAGGACATCCTCGAACGACCGGTACTGCGCGGCGGGATCCCATCCCGCGCCACGTGCGACCGTCGGGACCAGGCGTGCCGCGAGCCCCTCGGCGGGCGCTCGCGCGAACGCGGCGGCCCGGAACCACTCCAGGGTCCCCGGCTGCATGACGCTGTCGCCGGATGTTCCGAAGCGACGGTACGAAGGGTCGTCGGTCGGCACCGGAGCGAGCCGGAAGATCCGCTCGATCGCCGCTCGGGCGGCATCGTCTCCGGCCTCGATCCGAACGCCCGCGCCGGTCCACAACGCACCGCCGACGGGCGTCGCAGCCTCGTCGGAGACGGGACTGAACTCGATCCGCATCGAGTGCGCGCCTCAGTCCTGCAACGTTCGTTCGGTGCGGCGCACGCGGCGCGCGAGGGCCTCCATCAGCTTGAGGGCCACCTCGGGATCGTCGCGCAGCAGCCGCTGGAACGCCCGCTGCTTGAGCTCGAGCAGCACCATCGGTGTCTCGGAGACCACCGACGCGGTGCGCTTGCCACCGTCGAGCAACGAGATCTCACCGAAGAAGTCGCCGGGGACGAGCCGGGTCACGGTCCGCGAGCCGCGCGTGACCTTCGCCTGTCCCTCGAGGATCACGTAGAAGCCGTCGCCCGCTTGTCCCTGCTTCACGATCGACACGCCCTGCATGTAGCGCGCCTCGACCGCGAGATCCTGGATCCGCTTCAGGTGTCGGCGCGAGAGCCCCTCGAACAGGGGAACACGCTCGAGTGCGGGAAGTCCTCGATTGGCCATACCGTCCTCCTCGCCTGCGGGCGCCAGCCTACCCCGAAGCGCCGGCCGGCAGGAACGCGGAGCCGTCCCCGAGTGTCGGTGGTTCCGGCTAGGGTTCCGCCGAAGCGGCGAGGGCGGCCTCCCCGGCCCAGCCTCGACCACGAGGAGCATGCGATGAGGGCTACCGCCTCCGTCCGATCGCTCCCCCTTACCCCGCCGAGCGTCCGGCTGCCCGAGGGACTCGGTGCTGTGCGACGCCTGCAACGGGGCGAGCCACTCCTGACGCAGGGTATGCCGGCCCCCGGACTGTTCGTCGTCCGCTCGGGCCTCCTGTTCGAGTCCTCGGACTCGCCCGAGGGGCGGTGGCTGCTGCACGACCTGCTGGCGCCCGGCGACCTGTCCGGAACTCTGCCTCCCGACCGCTGCTCCGCGACCGTGCGGGCGGCGGGTCCGGCTCAGGTCCGGATGCTCGATCCGTGGTGCCTCGACGAGCTGTTCGCGCGCCGACCTGCGCTGGGGATCGCCCTGCTCCGCGCCCTCCAACGCCGAGCCGACGACGCCGGACGGCGCGCATGCGAGCTGACCTGGTACGCGGTCCCTCAGCGGGTGATACTGCGGTTGCTCGATCTCGCTCGGCGGCACGGACGTCCCGTGCCCGGCGGCGTACGGATCGAGATCACGGTCACGCAAGAGCAGCTCGCGGCGATGGTCGGCGCGGCGCGGGAGACCGTGAACCGCGCACTGGTCCGCCTGATCGCCAGGGGACTCGTGCGGTTCGAGGGACGTCGGTTCGTGATCATGGACGCGGCAACCGGCGCTCTCCCCTGGAGCGTCCCTGCGCCTTGACGCGGTCGGAACCGTCGGGTTGTCGCTAATCGCCTTGCCTCATTCTTCGGGCGCCTCCTGGAGGGCCCCGACGCCGCAACGGTCGCAGAGCTTGGCACGGCCGCGGACCGGGCGGCCGCACCGTTCACACGCACGCTGCTCGGCCTGTGCGTATCGAGCATCGTCCCCGTGTCCGGTGTGCGATGCGCGTCCCTCTCCCTCGAGCTTCAGCAGGTGCGCGAGCACCGATCGCGCCGCGAGCGGTTTGACGGCGTCCGGGTAGTCGGCGTAGATCGCGTCCACGAGGTCGGCGACGGTTCCGGTCCCGTCGCCGAGCGCGACTACCACCTGTCGTTCGCGCTCCTCGCGGTGGGCCAGGTACTCGTCCACCTTCGCGACACCGTCGAGCACGACGGGACCGTGGCCGGGGTAGATCGTGCGCGGTGCGAGCTCGCGCATCCTGCGCAGCGAACGGAGGTATGCGGCAAGGTCCCCCTCGGGAGGGTCGATGACGCTCGTACCGCGACCCAGGACGGCATCGCCCGTGAACAGCACCGGGCCGTCCTCCAGCAAGAGCGCAACGTGATCGGGGGTGTGTCCCGGCGTGTGCACAGCCGTCAACGCGACGCCGTCGGCCCGAACCGTCTGCCCGTCCCGCAGCAGTTCCCCTCCCTCCGGGGGACGGAACGCGTACAACGGCGCCCCGGTGCGCGCGGCGAGCGGCGCTGCTCCCGGCGCGTGGTCGGGATGCTGATGCGTGACGATGATCGCGCCGACGGTGCCGGCGACACGCTCGATCTCGACGAGATGTCCGGCGTCGTCGGGACCCGGGTCGATCACGATCGCCGGATCCGCGCCCAGGACGTACGTGTTGGTTCCCTCGAGCGTGTACACGTCGGGATTGGGCGCGAGGACCCGCACGATCCGCATGCTCCGGTTCACCGACCCTCCACCGAAGCGCGTCGCGCCTGTTCGAACTCCGCGTCGGACTGGTAGAAGGTCGAACGCGGCATCCGTTCCTCGTCTCCCGGTTCCGGTTCGTGTTGGGGGATGTCGAGGGCGAGGAGCGCTCCGACGTCCTCGCACGCGGCGAGCGCCTGGACGGTCTTCATGGTCGGCCAGTAGAGCTTCTCCCCATCCGCGGCCCATCGCTCGAGCAGCTCGCGAGGGTCCGCCCACCACGCGGCGGCCGCCTCGACCGCATCGGGCACGGGCTCGACGCCACGCGGCGCGTCGACGGCGAAGTACCGAGCGTCGAACCGCACGGGGACATCCTCGGGGGCGACCCAATGCGCGATCTGCCGGAGGGCGACCGGAGCGGGAGGGTCCAGGGTCACCGCTCGGAGCGCCGCCACGTCGCTGCCGCCTCGGGCGGCCTCGAGTCCTCGGGAGGTCACTGCCAATCCCGTCTCCTCGATCAGCTCGCGGATCGCGGCCGCCCGAGCGACCTGCTCGGGTCTGGATCCCGAACCGAACCAGGCCACGGCCAGGGCTTCGTCCTCAGGGTCGACCGCTCCCCCGGGGAACACGACGTAGCCGGGCAGGAACCGGCTGCGGTCGGAGCGGCGCAGCACGAGGACCTCCACGCCTGCCTTCGGCCCCGGGCGGGCGGCGACCAGGGTCGCCGCCCTGCGCATCACATCCGCGCCGCTCATGCAGCCATCCTCCCAGGCTCCCGGCGCCGGAGTCCTACGTCGTGGCCGGTCGGGTCGCCGCTGCCGGATACTCGCGGGATGCGAGAACCCGAGCGCGCGATCCGCGACGAGATCGAGCGACGCGGTCCGATCGGCTTCGACCGGTACATGGAGATCGCTCTCTACGGCCTCGGCGGCTTCTACGAGGACCCCCCGGTCGGCACCGGCGAAGGGGCTGCGTTCGCAACGAGCCCGCATGTCCACGAGGTCTTCGCTCGGCTCCTCGCCGGAGGGCTGCGGGAGCTTCACGAAGGGCTCGGCCGGCCGGACCCGTTCTGTGTGGTCGAAGCAGGTGCCGGTGACGGAACGCTGGCGACCGAGCTCGCCACGTGGCTCGAGGACCTCCCGCTGCGGTACGAGGGCGTCGAGCGCTCGTCCGGCGCGAGGGAGGCACTCTCCTCCCGCGGGATCCCGGCGCTCGAGGAGGTGCCGACGTTCGAAGGGGTGCTGATCGCGAACGAGCTGCTCGACAACCTTCCGTTCCGGCTCGTGCGACGGGCCGCGGACGGAGATCGACCGGACGAGGTCCGCGTGACGATCGTCGACGACGCACTGAGCGTCACGACCGCGCCGTGCGACGACACGTTGCGAGCACTCGTGCCCGCGACACCCGGACCCGGCGAGGAGGTCGCTGTCCCGACCGGCGCCTTCGCGTTCGTCGACGCGCTCGCCGCCCGGCTGCGCCGCGGGTACGCGGTGTTGATCGACTACGCCTCGGCTGGTTCGGCCGACGGCGCGGTCCACGGCTACAGGAACCAACGCATCGTGGAGGACGTGCTGGCCGACCCCGGCTCGACCGACATCACCGCAGGTGTCGATCTGGACGCGGTCGGGCGCCACGCCGAGCGAACGGGGTTCCGGGTGCTCGGAACACCCGCCCAACATGCGGCGTTGCGCTCCCTGGGTTTCGATACCTGGAGCGCGGAGCAACTCGAACACCAGGGAACCCTGCTCGACCGGCGGGAGGGCCTGGACGCCGTTCGGGCCTGGAGCGGGCGCAGTCGCGCGACCCTCCTCACCGACCCGGCGGCGCTGGGGCGGCTGCGATGGCTCGTGCTCGCGATCGACGGGAACGACCGGGGCGACGATCCACTCCCCGAGCCCGACTGGCTGCGTGACGCGAACGAACGTTCCCGCGCACCGCAGGATGGGTGATGATGCGGCGATGAGGCGGTTCCGGATCGCGCTGTTGCAGCTGTCGGCGCGCGAAGACGACGTGGAGGCGAACCTCGCCCGTGCCGACACCTGGTGTCGACGCGCGGCGGAGGCAGACGCCGATCTCGCCGTGCTCCCGGAGATGTGGAGCACGGGGTACACGCCGGTGCCGCAGTCGGCGTCCGAGCGAAAGGCCTGGTTCGGGCGTGCCGAGCCCCTGGACGGTCCGTACATCTCCCACTTCGCGAACCTGGCCGACGAGCTCGACATGGCGATCGGGGCGACGTTGCTGGAACGGGTCGACGGCGGGGTGCGCAACACGGTCGTGGTGTTGGATCGCACCGGAGAGAGGGTCCTCGTGTACGCGAAGTCTCACACGTGCGACTTCGATTGGGAGCGGACCCTGACCAGGGGGGAGAGTTTCCCGGTCGCGACGTTGCGAACCGCGACCGACGAGGTCCGCGTGGGTGCGATGATCTGCTACGACCGCGAGTTCCCCGAGCCCGCGCGGCTGCTGATGCTCGCCGGTGCCGAGGTGATCGTCGTTCCCAACTGTTGTGATCTCGACGAGGTCCGCGTCGCCCAGACCCTGACCCGCGCGACCAAGAACATGGTGGTCGTCGCCGTCGCGAATCACGCACCGCCGGGGGCCGACGGCGGCTCGATCGCCGTCAGCCCGATCGCCTACGAGGGCCAGGGCGGCCCCCCGGTCGACACGACCGTGGCACGTGGAGGGCCGGGAGAGGAGCTCGTGCTGTGCGACGTCGACCTGGACACCCTGCGCGCGTGGCGTTCGGCGGAGACGTGGGGCAACGCGTTCCGCCGCCCCGAGCTCTACGGACCGCTCTCCGACACCACCGTCCACCCCCCGTTCGAGCGTCGACAGGCCCGCCGCTGACGCCTCAGTTCCATCGCAATGTCCGGCGCCATCGCGCGATCAGCCGGATCTCCAGCCATACGACCGATGCCGTGAGCGCGAAGAGCACGAGCGTGATGGCCGACGCGTAGCCGTACCGCAGGTACTCGAACGCGTTCCGGTAGGCCAGCAGGGGCAGCGTCGTCGTCGCATAGGGCGGCGGACCCCCGTCGGTCACCAGCAGGGCCGGGACGAACGTCGCCTGGAAGCTCCAGACGGTGTCGCGGATCGCCAGCAGGAGCAGCGCCGGCAGCATCACCGGGAACACCACACGCCGGAACGTCGTCCACGGCCCTGCTCCCTCGACGGCAGCGATCTCCTCGAGCACGCGCGGCACCGATGCCCGCGCCGCCAGAGCCAGCAGGAACCCCTCCCCGAGCTGGAGCACGGACAGTCCGATCACCGACCACTGAGCCGGTACGGCCTCGGAGCGCCACGAGGGGGTCGGCAGCCCGACGGCATCGAGGGCCAGGTTCAGCGGCCCGTACAACGGGTTCAGGATCCACAGCCACACGAGGGCCAGCGCGACGTCGGGGATCGCCACGGGCAGCACGACCGCGATCCTGCCCGATCGCACTCCCGGTCCCGGACGCCGCAGCAGCAGCGCCAGCCCGGTCGCACCGATCAGCCGGAGCGGCACCGACGCCGCCGCGAACAGCAGGGAGTTGCGGAGTGCGATCCGGAACACGTCGTCGTCCAGCAGCGCACGCAGATTGTCCATCCCGACGAAGCGGGGCGGCCGGACGAGGTCGTACTCGGTGAACGCGAGGACGGCGGTGGCCGCGAACGGGAGTACGACGAGCAGCACGACTCCCGTCAGGAACGGGATCAACAGCAGCAGCGTGCGTCGCTTCTCGGCGGCGGCGAGGCGCATGCCTACCTCCGCGCTTCCACGGTCGACAAGCGCCGGCCGTCCGCCGCGAACAGATGCGCCCTCACCGGCCGGGAGGCGATGTGAACGACCGAATCCTCACGCACGTCCACCGTGGGTCCGAACCGCGCGAGCAGCTCCACCCCCTCCGCGGCGACGGTCGCGAAGCGATCGCTGCCGGTCGTCGCCACCCGCACGACCCTTCCCACCACCGCGTCCGACGGGCCCTCGGGAGCGATCAGGCGGACGTCCTCGGGGCGCACACCGATCTCGGTCGCCTCGCGCGCACCCTCGGCCGGCACGCGGAAGGGGCCGGCGACGAGCGTGCCGCCATCTGCGGCGCACGGCAACAACGTGATCGGCGGCGTACCGACGAACGCGGCAACGGGGCGGTCGACCGGAGCCGCGTAGACCACGTCCGGGGTCCCGATCTGCCGCACGCTGCCGTCCACGAGGACCGCAACCCGATCGCCGAGCAGCATCGCCTCGTCCTGATCGTGCGTCACGTACAGCATCGTCCCGCCGATCGTTCGCTGCACCCTCCGGATCTCCGTTCGCAACGCCGCCCGCACCGGTGCGTCGAGACTCGACAGCGGTTCGTCCATCAGGAACACGCCCGCGCGGCGCGCGAGCCCCCGCGCGAGCGCCACACGCTGCGATTCCCCCCCGGAGAGCTGGTCGGGCGTGCGGGCGAGCAGCTCTTCGCAGCCCGCGAGCGCGGCCGCCTCCTCGACGGCGACGCGGAGGTCCTCGCCCCGGCGCCCCCGGGCCGCCAGGCCGAAGCCGATGTTGGCCCGCACGTTCAGATGCGGGAACAAGGAGGGCCCCTGGAACACCATCGCGACGTCGCGCTCGGCCGGAGCGATCGAGGTGACCTCGTTCCCTCCGATCCGGACCCGCCCCGCGTCGGGGCCATCCAGTCCCGCTGCGATCCGGAGCGCGGTCGTCTTCCCCGAACCGCTCGGCCCGAGGAGCGTCACCAGCTCCCCGTCCTCGACCGTGAGGTCGAGATCTCGAAGCACCTCGAGGGCCCCGAACCGCTTCGCGATCCCGGCGAAGTCCAGCGCCGGCACGGTCAGCCCTCCCCCCGCTCGAACAAGGGACGGGTCTGCCGGTCGATCGCACGAGCGACCTCCTCCGCGGGATCGCCTTCGAAGACGGCCTCCTCGAGGAGCACGTTGGCCATGTCCTCGATCTCCGGATACGTCGAGATGTTGGGAACCCGCCGGATCGCGGCGACCGACTCGAGGAACACCTGCGAGTTGGCCGGCGGCTGGGACGGATCGAGGAAGATCGGCGAGTCCGCCACGGACTGCAGCGACGGTACGGTGCGCCCGGTCGCTGCGGCGATCCGCTGTCCCCGGGGCCCGAGCGCGAACTCGGTGAACGCCCATGCCTCCTCCTGCACTGGCGAGGACGCCAGCATGCAATACCCGTCGGAGTGCAGGACGGTGGCTCGCTCCTGGAGCACCGGAAGCGGGACCACATCCCAGGAGAAATCGGTGATCGTCCGGAAGCTCGGGACGACCTTGCGCGACTCCATCAGCATCGCCGTCCGACCGTTGAGGAATCGCGACTCGTTGTCCTCGGACTCGAGCTCCTCCTCCGTCGGAACCACCTCGTAGGTCGAGCGCAGATCGAAGAACAGCTGCATCGCCTGCACCGACTCGGGTTCCGACAGCGTGAACGAGGTCGGCCGCTCCTCATCGTCGACCAGGCGACCGTCGTTGGACCAGATGAACGGCGCGATCCGGAGCAGCTCGGGATCGACACCGAGGCCGTACCGTTCGGGGGTGCCGTCGCCGTCTTCGTCGACGGTCAGTCGCGACGCGACCTGCACCATCTCGTCCCACGACCAGCCGCCGCGCGGCACCTCGATCCCCGCCTCGGCGAACAGATCCTCGTTCACGTAGACGACGAGGCTCGAGAGGTTCTGGGGCAGACAGAGCTGCCGTCCACCGAAACGGAACGCCTCGATCGCGGCCGGGAAGAAGTCGTCCTCGGCGAACACGGTCGATCCACCGATCCGCTCGTCGAGGGGTTCGAGCGCGTCCCTGGCGGCGAACTGCCCGAAGAACCGGTAGTTCACCAGGAACAGATCGGGCGGCTCCCCACCGGCGATCGACGACGAGAGGCGCGCGAGCAGCGCATCCCGATCCCCGGTCTCGATCAGCCGCACGTCGATATCCGGATGCTCATCCTCGAACGCGGTCACGACGTCGCGGAACGCCTGAAGCTCCTCGGGTTCCCCCGCGACCAGGAACCGAACCTGCGTCCCATCGTTACCGCCGGAACACCCGATCGCGACTGCTCCCACCAGGGCCACCACCGCGACCGTTCGAAAAGCCGACCCAACCGATCTGCCGCCGGAACGCAGAGACCTCACACCCTTCCCCGCGATTCGGCCAGCAGCCGCGCCCCGATCCCGAGGACCACGACCACGGGCACGGTCGCGATGACGGCTCCCGCGAGCAGCAATGGGGCCTGCGGTGGATCCAGGGTCGCGAGTTCCCGCAGCGCCAGTGGAAGGGTCGCGAGCCGGTCGTCGAACACGTACACGAGCGGTCCGAGGAGGTCGCCCCACGTCACGAGGAACGCGAGCGCGGCCACGACCACCGTCACCGGGCGCACGAGGGGCAGTGTGGCCCGCCATCCGCCGATCACACCCCGGCCTTCGATGCGACAGACGTCGTACAACGCCTGCGGAACCCGGGAGAAGCCCCACGCGTAAAGCAGCACCACGATCGGAGTGCACCCCAACAGCGCGGGGACCACCAGAGGAACGAGCGTGTCGATCACCCCGATCCGACGGAAGAGCCAGAATCGTCCCACCAGCAGGCTCGCCGGTGGAACGAGGAGAGCGGCCACCGTCACCGAGAGCATCGCGGCTCGCATCCGCGGCGTCGTCCGTGCGATCGCGAAACCCGCCCACGACGCGACGACCAGAGCGATCGGGACCGCGATACCGACGACGAGCAGCGAGACACCCGCAGCCCTCCACACACCCGCGAGGTGATCCAGACGCGCGTAATTCTCGAAGGCGGGGGGCCACGACAGCGAAAGGGTGCGTGGCGGCGGCAACCCGGCGAGCCGCAGGGAGCCGATCAGCATCACGAGCAACGGGAAGCAGAAGATCAGGCCGACGAGCAGCACGACCACCGCGCGAGCCGCGACGGCACCGGATCCCTCTCCCGTACCGGACCTCCCGCTCGGTTCCACAGGCGCGGACGATAGCCCTGATTTGACCCCGCGTTCAACCGAGGCCTACGGTTCCGGGGCCGACTCAAGGAGGACGTTGGATGCAGCAGCGCCGGATCGTCACGACGGGCATCACGTTGGTGGCCGCGGCCGCCTTGACCGGCGCCCTGCTCGTCGCCCGAGCGGCGCCGCAGGCGGGATCCGCGGAGAATGTTCGCGGCGGCAACGAGGAGGCGCAGGAGCAGGCTCTGAGCACGCAGTTGCGCGAGGATGCCCTCGCCGAAGCGCGAGGAGCGGGCATCGCAGGGAAGACGGGGCGGATCCAACCGCTCGCCGCTGCCGGGTGGAGCGGGGAGCAGCTGTTCGATGCGACGGGTGACGACTGGGAACCCGCGATCGCTACCGATCCGAACGGGTCCTTCGCGTATCTGCTCGTCACGCGCTACGGCGGGCCGACGGCGTGCGGAAGCCGGTGTCCGTCCCCGAACCTGATCCTGGAGCGCTCGACCGACAACGGGCAGACATGGAGCGGCGGACAGTTCATCTGCGAATGTCGCGGTGTCAAAGGCCAGTTCGATCCCATCATCGAGGTCGTTCCGAACACCGGCCACGTCCATGCCGTGTGGATGAACGACTCCAAGGTCGTTTTCTCCAAGTCGACCGACCACGGGGCCACCTGGAGCACCCCCGTGAAGACCTACGGCAAGGTGCAATGGCAGGACAAGCCCGTCCTGGCGATGAGCGACGACGGCCAGCACGTCTACGTCTCGTGGAACGGACCGAGCTTCGGCGATCCGTACGTCGCGCAGTCGCACGACGCCGGCGTCACGTGGACACAGACGAAGATCGTCGATTCCGGTCGCTACTTCTTCGCGTTCGACGCCGACGTCCTTCCCAACGGAACGGTCGTGTTCTCCGAAAGCAGCATCAGCTACACGGGTCCCGGATCAAGTCCCGAAGGCCCGGTGCAACAGCATGTTCTCCGATCGACGAACCAGGGACAGACGTGGCAGAACGTGATCGTGGACGCCGTCGAACCGGGGATCCCCTGCGTCGCGGACGGCTGCAGCAGCGACTTCTACCTGGGGCACTCGGCGATCTCCGCGGCCGCGAACGGCGCGCTGACCCTGCTGTACGACGGGGCGACGACCGCAGGCGGACCCCAGCGGATCTGGGTGCGTCGGTCGACCGACGGCGGAGCGACGTGGACCGCCCGTTCCGGGATCTCCACGGCCGCGGAGCACGCGACCTCACCGGCGGTGGAGGCCCGCGGAACCGGTGACGTCCGCGCTTGGTACATGGAGACCAGCGGAGTCGACGCGGACTCCTGGAACGTGTGGTACCGCTCCTCCACCGACGGTGGAGCCACGTGGACCTCGCCGACCAAGATCTCCGACGCACCATCCGGCGCCGACTACAAGGACGCGGCGGGCTTCGACGAGGTCTACGGAGACTACGGGGAGCTGGCGATCACGAGCACGGGCAAGACGATCGCCACGTGGGGAGAAGGGTTCAGCTGGACCGGTCCCGGCGGGGTGTGGTTCAACCGCCAGACCTAGCGGTCGACGTCGCCGACGACGAAGAAGATCGAGCCGAGGATCGCCACGAGGTCCGAGACGAGCGTTCCGGGCAACATCGCCGGGAGCACCGACACGTTGCTGAACGAGGACGTGCGCATCTTCAGACGGTACGGCTCCGTGCCCCCGTCGCCGATCAGGTAGTAGCCCATCAACCCGAGGGGGTTCTCGGTCCGGACGTAGATCTCGCCATCCATCTTCAGCGTCTTGGGGAGCTTCGCCGCACGGAACTGGCCCGCCGGCAGCTTCTCGATGCACTGCTCGATGATGTTGCAGCTCTGCTTCATCCGCTCGACGAGCACCCACAGCCGGTCGTAGCAGTCTCCATCCTTGCCGACCGGTACCTCGAACTCGACCTCGCCGTACTTCTCGTACGGGTCATCCTTGCGCGGGTCCATCGGCACGCCCGAAGCGTGCAGCACCGGACCGGAACAGCCGAACGCGACCGCGGTCTCAGGGGGCAACACCCCGACGTTCCTCGTCCGGGCGAACAGGATCTCGTTGCCCATGATCAAGGTCTCGAATTCGGCGATCCGCTTGCGGGTCTCTGCGAGGACCTCGACCGAACGCTTGAGGAATCCGCGCGGAAGATCATCCTTCAGGCCCCCGACCCGGCAGAACGAGTGATGCATCCGGGCGCCGGTCGCCGACTCCAGCAGGTCCTGGATCATCTCGCGCTCACGGAACGCGTAGAAGATCGGCGTCATCGCCCCGAGTTCGAGCGGGTAGGAGCCGGTGAACATCAGGTGGTTCAGGATCCGATTCCATTCCGCGAACATCGTCCGTATCCACTGCGCACGATCGGGCACCTCGATCTCGGCGAGCCGCTCGACCGCGATCGTCCAGCCGAGCTCGTTGTTGAACGCGCTGATCCAGTCGTGGCGGTTCATCAGGACGAGCACCTGGCGTGCATCGCGATGCTCGGCGAGCTTCTCGGCCGCGCGGTGCATGTAGCCGATCACCGGTTCCGCGCGAGTGATGACCTCACCGTCGAGCTCGAGGACGACACGCAGCACCCCGTGCGTCGACGGGTGCTGCGGCCCGATGTTGAGGATCATCTCCTCGGTGCGCAGCCCCCCTGCGGGGACGACCTCGACATCGAGCCCCCCGCCGCGCACCATCGACGTGACGACGGAGCTCTGGAAGGCCGGGCGTTCGCGCGTGTCCATGCGTGCGTATCTTCGCAGACGGGGCCCGGATCCGCCCAGGCCGGCTGCTCCCGCCCTCGATAGGCTTCAACCCATGGCGTCCATGCCACCCGACGATCGCCCGGAACCCGCCCACCTGGGGACGGAGATGGAGACCCTGGGGCAGTTCCTCGACTTCCAGCGGGCCACGGTGCTCTGGAAGTGCGGCGGCGTGTCGGAGGCCGATCTGCGGCGTGAGCAGGTGCCGTCGGGAACGAACATGCTCTCGATCGTCAAGCACCTCGCCTGGATCGAGCGGCACTGGTTCCGAGAGGAGTTCGTCGGCGACCCCGACGTCGGCATCCCGTGGACCGAGGAGGATCCCGACGCCGACCTGCGGATCGAGCCGGGCGAGACGCCGGAGGTCATCTTCGCGTTGTATCGCCGTGCGTGCGACGAGAGCCGCCGCGCCATCGTCGATAACTCCCCCGACGACCTCGCAGCCGGTCCTGGAGGACCGCGCACCCTTCGCTGGATCCTGATCCATATGATCGAGGAGACGGCTCGCCATAACGGGCACCTGGACATCCTGCGGGAGCAGACCGACGGTCTGACCGGCGAGTAGCAGCGGCGGGGTAGGCTCCGACCACGATGAGCACCGACGCCGGACTCCGACGCAGGCTTCCATCGGTCGACGCACTCCTGCGCTCCGAACCGGGACGGCGGGCGGCTGATGAGTTGGGGCGTCCGCTGTTGAAAGCCGCGCTCGCGCAGGTGCTCGCCGAGGCGCGTTCTGCCGCCGCCGACGGCGTCGACCCGCCCGGCGAGGACGTCCTGCTCGGACGCGCCGCCCACGTGGCCTCGATCGTGGCGACGGGGCTGCTCCCGGTGATCAACGCCACGGGCGTCGTCCTCCACACCGGGCTCGGACGCGCGCCCCTGCCGGAGGACGCGATCTCGCACGCGATGCTCGCTTCCGGGTACGGCGATCTGGAGATCGATCGCGAGACGGGACGCCGGGGGAAGCGCAGCACGCGAGCCGAGCGGATCCTCACCGCGATCACCGGTGCGGAAGACGCTCTCGTCGTGAACAACTGCGCGGCGGCGCTGCTGCTGACCCTCGCGGCGCTCGCGCGACGCAAGGGGGTGCTCGTCTCCCGCGGCGAGCTGATCGAGATCGGCGGGGAGTTCCGGATCCCCGACATCATGAAGGCGTCGGGTGCGAAGCTCGTCGAGGTCGGGACCACGAACCGCACGCGCGCAGCCGATTACCGCGCCGCGATCGACGCGTCGACTGGGCTCGTGCTCAAGGTGCATCCGAGCAACTACCGCGTCGTGGGGTTCACCGCGTCCCCCGCGACGTCCGATCTCGCGACGATCGCCGCCAAGGCCGGCGTGCCGTTCGTCCACGATCTCGGCTCGGGCCTGCTCGATCGACTTCCCGGCGTCCCGAAGGAGGAACCGAGCGCCGCCGGATCGCTCGCCGCGGGCGCCGACCTGGTGACCTTCTCGGGCGACAAGCTCTTGGGTGGGCCCCAGGCGGGGATCGTCCTGGGCCGCGCCGACCTCGTGGACAAGCTCCGCCGACACCCGATCGCGCGGGCCGTCCGCGTCGACAAGATGCAGGTCGCAGCCCTCGAGTCGGTGCTGCTGCTGCACGCGCGGGGTCGTCACGACGAGCTGCCCGTGTGGCGCATGCTCCGCGAGAGCGCCGACGTGGTGCACGATCGAGCACGCCGGCTCGCAGAGTCCCTCGATGGCGAGCTCGAGGGAGCGCACGTACAGAAGACCGAGGCCGCGGTCGGCGGCGGCTCGGTCCCGGGACAGGCACTCCCCTCGTGGGGGGTCGCGGTGCGCCATCCGAACCCTCCGAGCCTCGCCGCACGGCTCCGGACAGCGCGTCCATCGGTGTTCTGCAGGATCGAGGAGCAGCACGTGCTGCTCGACTGCCGGACCGTGTTCGACGAGCAGCTCCACGACATCGCGCGCGCGGTGCTCTACGCACTGGAGCTCGATGAGTTCCCCGACGACGAGGAGCCCTGACCGGCCGGTGGCCGAGGCCGCGCTGCGCGTCGTCGCCACGGCGGGACACGTCGACCACGGCAAGTCCTCCCTGATCGTCCGGCTCACCGGGATCGACCCCGACCGCTGGGAAGAGGAGAAGCGCCGCGGTCTCACGATCGACCTTGGATTCGCCTGGTGCGCGCTGCCGTCTGGTCGCGAGATCGGGTTCGTCGACGTTCCCGGTCACGAGCGCTTCATCCGGAACATGCTCGCCGGGGTCGGCCCGGTGCGTGACGTGCTGTTCGTCGTCGCCGCGGACGAGGGATGGAAGCCACAGTCCGAGGAACACCTCGAGATCCTCGACCTGCTCGGAGCGCGCGGCGTCGTCGCGCTCACGAAGGCCGACCTCGTCGACGAAGAGACGCTCGCGATCGCACGCGACGAGGTTCGCGAGCGAACGCGCGGCACCGTGCTCGCCGATGCTCCCATCGTGGCGTGCTCGGCCGCGACCGGCGCGGGACTCGATGATCTCCGCGCAGCGCTGGACGAGCTCGTCGGCCGCATCCCAGCGGACGGCGCGGCGATCGAGGACGTGGATCGGGCGCGCCTGCACGTCGATCGCGTGTTCACGATCAGGGGGGCGGGAACGGTCGTCACGGGAACCCTCACCGGCGGCGCACTCACCGTCGGCGAGGAGGTGGAGCTGCTCCCGGACGGTCGCCGTGCCCGGATCCGTGGCTTGCAGAGCCACGAACGGCAGATCGAGCAGGCCGTCCCGGTCTCGCGCGTGGCGGTGAACCTCGCGGGGGTCGATCGCGACGACGTCGAGCGAGGAGCGGTGCTCACGCGGCCCGGAGCGTTCGCCGGCACCGCCGTCGTCGACGTCCGGCTGACCCCCGTGCGCTCCCTGTCGCACCCGATCACCGCGCGGGGGGCCTACAAGGTCTACGCCGGCGCGGCGGAGATCGACGCGCGGCTCCGACTGCTCGGTTCCACGCGGCTCGATCCCGATGGAACCGCGTTCGCACGCCTGCACCTTGCGCGGCCGCATGCGTTCGCCCCCTTCGATCTGCTCGTGCTGCGCGAGGCGGGTCGTCGCGAGACCGTCGCCGGAGGCCGGGTCCTCGATCTGCGTCCGACGCGCGCATCGGCGGCCGACACCGTGGCACGGCTCGAACGTCGAGACCGCGCCCGGGCGGCCGGCCTCCCGGAGCTGTTGCTGCGCGAGCGCGGCGCGATCCGAGCCGACGACGCAGAGCTGCTGACCGGGGTACCCGGCATCGGAGGTCCCTGGCTGATCGACGACGATCTGCGAGCCGAGGTGCACCGGGACGTGACGGCGCAACTGGAGGCGTTCCACCGCGCGAACCCCCTGCGTGGGGGGGACGAACTCTCCGCGGTTCGTGCGACGACGACGGCTTCGCTCGCGCGCCACGGCGGTCCGAGGGACCGCGATCTCGCTGACACGATGCTCGACGAGCTCGCCGAGGACGGCACGATCGTGCGGTCGGCCACCGCCGTACGGCTCTCGGCGCACACCGTCGCGCTCGACGAGACCGACCCGCGGCTCACGGAGCTGATCGCCGCGGTGGGGAGGCACCCCGAGCAACCGCCCACCGTCAAGCAGCTCGTCGCCTCGGGGACCCCTCCCGAGTTGATCGACGCCGCGGCGGCATCGGGGGCGGTCGTCCAGGTTGCCCCGGACCTCGTCTTTGTTCCCTCGTTCGTGGACGAAGCGACACGCGCGGTTCGGGCAACCCCCGAGGGGATCACCGTGAGTGGATTCCGAGAACGGCTCGGCACCTCACGCAAGTACGCCGTTCCCCTTCTGGAGTTCCTCGACCGGACCGGAGTCACGCGCCGCGACGGGGACCTGCGGTTCCCACGCTCCGGAGATCGATCAGCCGGGTGAGCCCTCGTCCTCGTCCACACGTGCCACGAGCGTGACCTCGACGGGAGCTCCGAGCGGAAGCTCGGCCACCCCGATCGCCGCCCGTGAGTGGGTACCGGCCGCGCCGAGCACCTCGGCGAGCAGATCGCTCGCGGCGTTCGCGACGACGGACTGGCCCGTGAAGCCCGGTGCGGACACCACGAACACCGAGACCTGGAGCACCCGACGGATCCTCTCGAGGGAACCGAGCTCGGCGCGCAACGCGGAGAGGGTTTGCAGCACGCATCGGCGCGCGGCTTCCTGCGCCCTCTCGACCGGGACGTCGGCGCCGACACGGCCCGGGTGCAGGATCGCCCCATCGATCAGCGGGACCTGTCCGGAGACCGACGCCAGGTCCCCGTCGCGCGCGACCGGGACGTAGGACCCGACCGCCCCGGGCGGATCGGGAAGCTCGATCCCGAGCTCGGCGAGACGTTCGTCGATCGACATCCCCGGAGCATAGCCGGGGCCCGTCAGCCGGCCTGCAGCTCCCGCAGGTCGCGCTGGCGGAGCACCGCACGGCGCTCCATCTCGTTCAGCCCACCCCAGACGCCGTGTCCCTCGCGGGTTCGGAGCGCGTACTCGAGGCACTCCTCGCGGACCGGACACCGCCCGCAGAGGGCCTTCGCCTTGCGCTCTCGTTCATCCTTCTGACCGCGGCGCTCGAAGTAGCTGGGGGCGAAGAACCAGGTGGCATCCTCCCCCTTGCAGGCAGCGAGCTGGCGCCACCTGTCGTCCCACGCGGCGTGAACCTGCCCGGCCATGCGGTTCGGACCTCCTCGGGCGCGCGGAAACGCCCCTTCATGCACTTGTTCGCGGAAACCGGGGCGCCCGGATTCGTCGGACCGCGACCGCCCACCGACCTTGGGCTATGCGCCCGCCGGTGACGGCTGCCCGTCCGGGCCGGTCACGTCGGCCTCGAGGTCGGAGGCATCGTCGGCGACCGGCTCCACCGCGAGGACCAACCCGTCTACCCGGCGAACACGGACGCGCGTTCCCTGCGGGATCTCGCCTTCGATCGCCTTTCCGCGCCACATCGTGCCCTTCACGTAGACCCCCCCGACCGGGTTGAGATCGTTGCGCGCCTCGCCGACGAGACCGATCAGCCCCCGCTGCTGGGTCGAGATGCGATCCCGGGATTGGATCGCGACCGTGAGCGCGAACCCGTAGTAGAGGACGGACGCGACCGTCATCGATCCGATCAACCAGGGCGAGAGATCGATCAGGTCGGACACGCCGCCGAACACCAGCAGCGACCCGAGGACGAAGACCGCGAGCCCGGACCACGTCCGCCACCCGAGGGATCGAAGCTGCACGTCGAGCACCAGCAGACCCACGCCCGCGAGGAGCACGACCAGGCCGAGCGGGTTGAAGGGAACGAGGAACAGTCCGTAGATCGCGAGCGCGAGGGAACCGAGTCCCGCGAACCCCGCGAAGCCGAATCCCGGCTGCGTGACCTCGAAAGCCACGCCCGCGAGACCGAGACACAGCAGCAGGTAGATCGCCGAGGGCGAGATCATCGCGTGCAACACCCGTCCGAACGGTCCGAGGTCGCGGAACGTCCACAGGACCGGCTCGTCCACGCCCTCTTCCTGCGCGAGTGCCGTCTCGAGCGTGACCGGGCCGGCGGCGGTGCCGACCTCGAGCCCATCGATCACCTCGAGCAGCGCCGGGATCGACGGCGCGGCCTCCTGCGCGAGGTTCAGGTCGAGGGCGTCCTGTCCCGGGACCGCCCCGGTCAGCGCGGACAGTGCGGGGGCCTGGCCCTTGTCGAAGTCGGCGTACCAGCCAGAGACGATCCCGTCGGCGTCCTCCACGACGCGTTCGGGACGGGCGAGGTCGACCGGCTCGAGCGGGCCGGTCGCCGAGCCCGGCGAGATGGCCGCGACGCTCGAGGCGGCCATCAGCAGCAGGGCGCCGCCGCGCACGCTCGAGGGAACGTCGCCGTTCCAGACGACGACCGGCACCTCGGCCTCGTGGATCCGCTGGGCCAGCGCCAAGGCGTCGACGTCGAGGGTGCCCGAGGAGTCGAGCTGGAGCACCAGGGTGCTCCCGGACGCCTCGGCGTCGGCGAGCTCACCGAGGAGGAAGTCGGTGAGCACCCGGTCGAGAGCGCCGTTCACCTTCACGACCTCGACCGTGGGAACTTCACCGGGATCGGGAGCGTCGTTCTGACCGGCGGCCGGCGAACCCAACGCGCACAGGAAGGCGAACACCAACAGGAAGAGCGAGCGGCGGCGCATGCGCCCATCGTAGCGAGCGGGCGCGATGTGCCACCCGCGTCAGAAGCCCTTGCGAGGTCTATCCTTCGAGTCAACCCCGATGGCGAAGCGGACGGAACCCCGGCTCTCCCGTCGTCCGGCGTCGCCGGGCGCGCCGTCCGACGACCTCTGGCGGCCGAAGCCGGGTGGCCGGTCCCCTTCCGGGCCCCGCGATCCGGACCGCCCTCGCCCGCTCTTCTACATCGTGATGCCGTTCCTGTTCGTCCTCACGATCCTGCTGTGTGCGGGGGTCATCGCGCTGATGGTCGCTCCCGCGATCATCGGCGCGGACGCGACGGTGAAGGGGATCAACGAGCGCCTGCGGATCGAGGGGTCGACGTTCCGCAGGCTGCCCGCGCCCCCACAGCGCTCGACGATCTACGCGAGCGACGGGACGACCGAGCTCGCCACCGTGTACCTGACGTTCAACCGCGAGATCGTCCCGCTCGAGGAGATCCCGAAGAAGGTGCAGAACGCGGTGCTCGCGATCGAGGACCGCGACTTCTACGAGCACCGCGGCGTCGATGCGGAGTCGGTGTTCCGTGCGTTGATCGCGAACATGTTCTCGGGCCGGATCGTCCAGGGCGGCTCGACGATCACCCAACAGCTCGTGAAGACGACCCTGATCACCAAGAATCAGTCACCGCGCGCCGGGGCTGCCGACGACACGTACGCGCGGAAGCTGCAGGAGGCCGGACTCGCCCTACGGATGGAGGAGAAGTACACGAAGAAGGAGATCCTCGAGCTCTACATGAACGAGGTGTTCCTCGGGAACGGCGTGTACGGGATAGGCACGGCGTCGGAGTTCTACTTCGACCGACCGCCGAAGAAGCTCTCCCTCGGTCAGGCGGCAACGCTCGCGGGCATGATCGCGCGCCCGGAGGACTACGATCCGCTCGACCACCCGAAGGCGGCCCGCAGGCGCCGCAACGTCGTCCTGCAGACGATGCTCGCCGAGGGCATGACCACCCAGAAAGAGGTCGCCGCGGCGCGTAAGAAGGCGGTCACCGTGGCACGCGGCGCCGGCGAGGCCGAGGACGACAAGGAGCCGTTCTTCGTCACCTACCTGATCCGCGAGATCCTCGACGAGGGCAACGACCACTACGACGTGTTCGGGGAGACCGCGGACCAGCGCAAGCGCACCCTGTTCCAGGGTGGCCTCGACGTCGTGACGACCTTCGATCCGAAGTGGGAGCGGATCGCCCAACAGGCCGCACAGCGCCACATGAGCCCGTCGCGCAGCTTCCCGGACACCGCGATCGCGACCGTCGACACCGAGACGGGCGCCGTTCGGACGTTGCTCTCGGGCAAGGACTACGAACGCGATCAGGTCGACCTGGTGACGACGGGCCACCCGACCGGCTCGTCGTTCAAGCCATTCACGCTGATGGCCGCGTTCCGCCAGAACATCCCGCCGACGAAGACCTACTCGGGCAGTTCGCCGATGAAGCTGAAGGCGTGGGCCACGTCCAACGCGTGCGGCTGCGTACAGAACGCGGAGGGTGGCAGCCAGGGAACGCTCTCGCTCAAGGCGGCCACGGCCGCGTCGACGAACGTGATCTTCGCCCAGCTCGCCGAGGACGTGACGCCCGAGGCGATCGTGGACGCCGCGCGTGACGTCGGTGTGGAGTCGGACCTCCCGGCAGTGGAGTCGGTCACGCTCGGCGCAGGATCGACATCACCGCTCGAGATGGCGTCGGCCTACGCGACGTGGGCCAACGAGGGCGTGCACTGCGCGCCGTACGCGGTGACATCGGTCTCGCGCGGCGAGGACGCGTTCTTCCGCAACCGGCCGAGCTGCGAGCGGGTGATGCCCGAGGAGATCGCGAACACGATCACCGACGCGCTCGTCGGGGTCATCAACGGAGGCACCGGCAGCGCGGCGGCGCTCGGATCGCGGCCGGTCGCGGGCAAGACCGGGACCTCGCAGGAGAACAACAACGTGTGGTTCGTCGGCTACACCAAGCAGCTCGCGACCGCGGTCTGGGTGGGGTTCCCGGGCAACCAGAAGTCGATGGTGGGCTACTTCGGCGGGGAGTCGGTCTACGGCGGCACGATCGCGGCGCCGCTATGGCAGGAGTACATGGAGAAGATCACCGGGGATTTGCCGGTCGAGCCGCTGGACACATCGACGAGCATCGGACCCACCAGGGTCCCGAGCGTCGTCGGAATGGCGCAGGGCGCCGCGCTCGAGGTCCTCGACAACGCACGGTTCCGCTCGGTGACGACCGAGACGGTCGATTCCTCCCTCGAGATCGGCACCGTGGTCAGCATGTCGCCCGCGGGCGACACGGAGGGCCCGACCTCCACGTTCGTGACCCTGTACGTGAGCTCCGGCGAGAAACCGAAGGGCGAGAACAAGCTCCTGGAGGTGCCGTACCTGCTGGGCGCGAACGGCCAGCGGGCACGGGCGCTCCTACGCAGGCAGGGCTTCAAGGTCAAGATCGAGTACGTGAAGGTGCGGCAGGAGGAACGCGCCGACATCGTGCTACGACAGGATCCGGACACCGGCGAGCTGGTCGAGAAGAAGACCAAGGTGTTCCTCACCGTCGGCCAGCTGCGCGGCGGGGACGGGGACTGACGAACGGGCTCAGGCGCCGAGCTTCGCCTTGACCTTCGCCTGTACCGCGTTGCCGTCCGCCTTGCCCTTCGCCTTGGCCATCACGGCGCCCATGACCGCGCCCATCTCCTTGAGCGAGGTGGCGCTGGTGGCGGCGATCGCCTCGTCGATGATCGCGTCGAGCTGCTGTTCGGTCAGCTGCTCGGGGGCGTAGTCGGCGAGGGCCTCGCGCTCGCTCCGTTCCTTCGCGACGAGCTCCTCGCGGCCGGCCGCCGAGAAGGCCTCGATCGATTCGCTCCGGCGCTTGACCTCACGGGCTGCGACCTCGCGGACCTCGTCGTCGGAGAGATCGTGCAGGACGTCTTTCTCACGGTTCGTGATGCCGGCCGAGAGCATCCGCAGCGCGCCGAGACGTACCTTGTCCCCCGCCTTCAGTGCTTGTTTGATCTCGGCGTCGAGTCGCGTCTTGAGCTCCGAGGTGGCCACGTAGACTCCCTGCTGGATGGTGGTCTGGTGGATCCTGCTCGCCCTCGTCGTCGCCGGCGCCCTGTGCGTCGCCTACGGCGTGCTGATCGAGAGGCGCTGGTACCGGACCGTGCGCTACCGACTCGACATCCTACCCACCGGTACCGCGCGGACCCCGAAGGCCGGGACGTCGGCGCCGCTCACCGTGCTGCATCTGTCGGACCTGCACTTCGCGCGAGGCGACCGCCGCATGACGGCCTACCTCGCGCGTCTCCCGCAACCGGATGTCACCGTCGTCACCGGCGACCTCGTGGGCGAGCCGGAGGCCGTCGAGGCGGTCGTCGGGGCGCTCCGCCCGGTGCGCGGCAGGGTGGCCTCCTACTTCGTGCTCGGATCGAACGACCACTTCGTAACCCCGCGGTGGGTGTCCCTCAACTGGCTGAAGTACTTCTCCAAGACGCGCACGCTCCGCGTCGCGCGTCGCGGACGGGCGCCGGAACTGATCGCGGCGCTCGAGGCGGACGGATGGACCTCGCTGCGGAACGAGCGCATCGTCACCGATCTCGCCGGCATCCCGGCCGAGGTGGTCGGCCTCGACGATCCGCACATCGCCTGGCACGACCTGCGCGTGGCACCCCGGCGAGCGGCCGACCGATTCGGGCTCGCGATCGTCCATTCGCCCGACGCGGCCCCGGAGCTGGCCGCGCTCGGCTACGACCTGATCCTGTCGGGCCACACCCACGGTGGCCAGGTGCGGCTGCCCCTGGTCGGCGCGCTCGTCACCAACTCCGTGATGCCGACACGTCTGGTCTCGGGTCTGATCCGCTTCGGACCCAGCTACCTGTACACCTCACCGGGGATCGGCACGAACCGGTTCGCTCCGTTCCGGTTCCTGTGTCGTCCCGAGGTCGCGTATCTCGACCTGCAACCGTCCGCGGGAAGGACGAGCGGAGAACGGTCTCAGGCCGTCACGCGCTCGTAGACGCGCTCGTAGCCCTCGATCATCGCGCGCTTGGAGAACCGCTCGCTCACACGGGAGCGACACACCACGGGATCGATCTCACCGATGTGGCGGAGCCGATCGGCCGCTTCGTCGGCGTAGCCGTCGACGCTCACGATGAATCCCGTCTCGCCGTCCGCGATCACCTCCGGAACCGACCCGCGTCGCGTGGCGATCACCGGCGTGCCACAGGCCATCGCCTCGGTCATCACGAGGCCGAACGGCTCCTCCCAGTCGATCGGGAACAGCACGGCGCGGGCTCCGGACAACAGGTCGACCTTCTCCTCGTGGGTCACCTCACCGAGCACCTCGATGTCGTCACCGAGCAGTGGAGCGATCACGTCGTTCCACTCCTGTCGTTCGGTCTCGCTGGCGACCTTGACAGCGCAGACGAGCGGCATCCCCGCGGCCCTGGCCGCTTCGATCGCGCGTGCCATCCCCTTCTCCGGCGCGGTACGGCCGAGGAAGAGCAGGTAGTCCTGCTTCTCGGCGCGTAGCGGATACATGTCGAGATCGATGCCGTTGTAGACGACCCCGGCGGAGCGGAGCTCGGGCATCTGCGCGCGTTGCGCCTCGCTGATCGCGACGAACCAGGCTCGGTCGGCAACCTGCTCATAGATCCTGCGGACGTGATCGAAGAACGCGGTGTGCAGCGTGTGGATGACCGGCACGGGCGTCTGGACGGCCGCGACCAGCGTCGACCACCACGGGTGGACATGCAGCACGTCGAAGCGAGAGGGATCGCGCAGGGCGAAGGCAGCGTGCACGGCGTCGTGCCAGATCGAGTTGATCGCCTCCGGGCCCGGCGCGACCGGGAACACCGACTCGAGCCGAGCGAGCGTCGTGGAGTCACCGGGGGCGAACAGCGTCACATCGTGCCCGTGCTCGACGAGACCGTCCGCGAGCAGCGAAACGACCCATTCGATGCCCCCGTACCCCTTGGGGGGAACGGCGAGCCAGGGAGGAGCGATCTGGGCGATCCGCATCGTTCGAGCACCTCGCTTACGGTCGACGCGGGCACCGGGCACCGCGGGCGGAGTGCAAGCCTACCCACGGCGCAGCGCCCTCCGACCGAGCGGCTAGACTGGACCCTTCGGGACGTGGCGCAGCTTGGTAGCGCGCAGCGTTCGGGACGCTGAGGTCGCGGGTTCAAATCCCGCCGTCCCGACCCGGAACCTCGCACGGGGGGCGCCCATGGTGCCCCCCGTTGCGCTTTCCGATACGCATGACCGCAAGGGGCCTGACCAGGCGTGATCCCGCCCGGAGAGGCTCAGCGCCCGCTTCGGTGCGCCCGAGTGCATCCATCTGCGCAGGTCAGAAGGCCTTCTGAGCAGAAACGTTTGACGCCCCCAGGACCGGCGGGTAGCCTCGTCGGTGGCTGCTACGGCAGCCATTTTCCTTACTTATGCCGCATACAAAGAACAACGCCCGCGGACGGATCGGCAGGCTGATCGCAGCCGCCGCCCTCGTCCTCTCCGTCCTCGTCGTGGTTCCAGCGACGTCTTCTGCCGTCCCCACCGAGGACGCGATCGAGGACGCGAAGGCCCGCTACGCCGAGCTTAACCAGGAGCTCTCGCGCCTGGTGGAGGAGTACAACGCCGCTCGGGTCGAGCTGGACCGCATCGAGGGGGCGCTCGACGAGGCCAGGGACGACGAGATCCGAGCGACCGCCCAGGCCGGCGAGGCGATCGAACTCCTCGAAGGCCGCGTGACCGGGGCGTACATGGAGGCGGGTTCCGAGCTCGAGGTCCTCTTCGAGGCCGGCGACTTCGGGGACTTCTCCGACCGGCTCGAGTTCCTCGACCAGCTCCAGCAGCAGGACGCCGACCTCGCCGCCGAGGCGGAGAACGCCAGCCAGCAAGCGCAGTGGGCCCAAGACGAGCTCGACGGGATGATCGAACGCCAACGCGAGCTGCAGGAATCGAACGTGCAGAAGCAGAACCAGATCAACAGCGCGATCGAGGCCCAGCGCGACATGATCTCCGACCTCGAACAGCAGCTCCAGCGCGAGCAGCAGCTCGCGCGCGAGGCCGCACAGGCGGCAGCCGAAGCCGCCCTCGCCGGGGACGGAGGGGACGGAGGCGGAGCACCGGCCCCCCCCTCAGACGGCGGCGGGAACCCCCCGATCAACGGGACGGGCGCGGCGGCGGCGGTGTCCGCCGCCAAGAGCGTGCTCGGGACCCAGTACGTATGGGGAGGCGCGAGTCCATCGGGGTTCGACTGCTCCGGCCTCACGATGTGGTCGTGGGCGCACGGGGGCGTCTCGCTCCCGCACTCGTCCTCGGCCCAGTACGCCGCGACCCCGCGCGTCGACCGCGGCAGCGTGCAGCCCGGCGACCTGCTCTTCTTCTACTCGCCGATCTCCCACGTCTCGATGTACATCGGCGGCAACGCGATGATCGACGCGAGTCATCCGGGCCCCGGCGGACAGGTCAAGATCCAGTCCGTGTACTGGGGCAGCTACGTCGGCGCCGGACGCCCCGGCTAGCCTCCTCAGCGGGTCAGCCGAACGTGACCGTTCGTGCCGATCGCCTCGACGTCCCAGTGCGTGCCGAAGGCGTGCATCCCGTGTACGAACACCCGCCCGATCTCGTCGGGGACGTGCGGATCGACCGTGAGCGCTCCGTCGCGGGCCCCCAGGCCCAGCATCGAGCGGATGAACAGGAACGGCGCCCCCGTCGCCCACGCCTGCGGACTACAGGCGGTGGGATACGGAACGGGAAACCGCCCGATGTCGCGACCGAACCCCGAGAACGCCTCCGGTAACCGGTACTCGAGGAATCCGGCGGCCTCGAGGAGGGCCATCGCGACGCGGTTCGCCTCGTCCCGGAACCCGTAGCGGGCGAGCCCGTCCACGATGATCGAGTTGTCGTGGGGCCAGACCGTTCCCAGGTGGTAGCCGATCGGATTGAAACCGGCATCCGCCGTCGACAACGTGCGGATCCCCCAGCCCGAGAACAGCTCGTCGGACAGCAGCTGCCGCGCGACCACGGGAGCGCGCTCCGCGGTCACGATCCCCGACCAGAGGAGGTGGCCCATGTTCGAGGTGCGTGAGTCGATCCTGCGCTTGTCGCCGTCGAGCCCGATCGCGTAGTAGCCGCCGTGTTCTGAGACCCAGAACGCGTCGTTGAACCGCCCCTTCAGCGTCTCCGCCTCGCCGCGTAGCTTCGCGGCGAAATCGGTCGAGCCGTAGAGCACCTCGGCCATCTCGGCGACACGCTGCTTCGCGTCGTACACGTACCCCTGCACCTCGGCGATCGCGATCGGAAGGAACGGGATCGACCCGTCCGCGAACTGCACGCCGTTCCACGAATCACGCCAGCACTGGTTCCCGAGCCCCTGGAGCGAGCGCGTGCCGTACTCGAGGAAACCGTCGCCGTCGCGGTCGCCGTACTGCGCGATCCAGTCCAGCGCGTCGGTCACCTGATCCCACAGGCTGCGTACGAAGTCGTCGTCGCCGGTCCAGCGCCAGTACTCCGACAACAGCACGAGCCACAGAGGCGTGGAATCCACGGCGCCGTAATAGGGGCTGTGTGGCTTCATCCCGAGGACCGTGAGCTCGCCCGTGCGCCCCTCGTGCAGGATCTTGCCGGGCTCCTCGTCCTTGAAGTCGTCGACCTCCCGCCCCTGCAGCAGCGCGAGCGCGCCGATCGCGCCGCGCGCGAGCTGCGGGCCGACCCAGATCGACTGATAGGAGGACAACAGGGTGTCGCGCCCGAACAGCGTCATGAACCAGGGCAGACCGGCCGCCGGAAGGACGAAATCCTTGCCACGGAACGTGCCCGTGATGCGGAGCGCCGCCAGGTCTTCGACGGACTTCGCGAAGACGTTGGTCAGCAGGGGGGACTCCGAGGAGAACCGAGGGACCGAATCCATCCACATCACGAGCGGATCGTCCTCGGCCAGGTCGCGCTCCTCGCCGAACCTCCCGTGCGAGGGCTCGAGCACCTGTCCGCCCGCCGTGACACGCACGCGCAGCTCCGTTCGCCAATGATCGTTCGGCGCGATCGTGGCGTGCCACACGAGATCCGTTCCCTGGAACTCGCAGACCGACTCGGTGTGAAGATGCGTCTCGGCGCGGAACCCGTCGTGCTCGTAGCGGAACACGATGCTCCGGTTCGGCTCCTCGACCTCGACGGTGGTCTCGGCGGAGCGATCGCGCACCGCCGCCTTCATCTCGAACAGGTCCGCGAAGTCCACGCCCGCGGCGAGCCGGATCTCCACCTGCACCGGCTCGTGCGCGTAGCTGTGCACCGTGATGCTCTCCCGGACACCGTCGCCCACGAACCGCTGCCTGCGGATCGCGAGCGTGTTCTGCGGAAGCCCCGGCAACTGCGGGTTCGCGAGGAAGAAGCTCGCCGAGTAGTAGTCGACCGTGTGCGACCGCAGCACCGTCGGCGCGACGCCGTTGACGGTGAACAGCCACGTGCTGAGGAAGCGCGTGTCGTTGTGGACCAGCCCTCCGACCGACCCCGCCGGCACATCGCCGCGCTCGTCGGAGTACATGAACGTCCGGCCCTCCAGGATCGCGATCGCGTCGTTGCCGAGCTCGGGCGGGGCCTTGTCGCGCTTGGCGCTGGGAACGCCCGCCGCCTCGGCCTCTCCCGGCAGCGGATCCGCAGGGGTGGGACGCGGCCCGTCCGGTGAAGGCTCGTGACGCATCGGACGGTCGTGCCCGGTCGCGGACGAGGGGGTCACGAGGTAGGGAACGGCGGAGAGCTCGTCCGATCCTCCGGCGATCGGTGACGGCCCGTCGGGGGCGGCATCCAGGTCTGCGAGCCGGGTGTCGGCCTGGTCGACGAGTGCGTCGTTCCCGATCGCCGAAGCCTCCTCGCGGGCCTGGACGAGGAGCTCGCGCGCCTGCCGGCGACGGTTCGAGAGCTGTTCGGGTTTGGCGTACTTCAAGCGTTCGTCGGCCTTGATGATGAGCTCGAAGATCTCGTTCGGTTCCATCCGTCGGGTCGCCGTCCTCCCGGTCGTCGGCAGCCCTCCATCGTTCGGGAAGGCGTGCGCATCTTCTCCTACCGCCGGAGAACCGTCGAACGGACGCGCTAGCGATCGATCGCCGCAAGTGGAAGCAACGCCGACGCCTCGGATTCGATCTCCGCACGATCGGCGAGCAGGTCCAACCAGGCGGCGGGCAGACCCGCGCGCCCCACACGAGCCCCGACCAACGCGCCGGCGACGGCCGCGTTCGTGTCGGTATCACCGCCGAGCGCCACGACCCGGCGCAGTGATGCCTCGAAGTCCTCGTCGTCGCGCAGCGCTGCCTGCAGCGCGACCCCGGCGGTGAACAGACAGAAGCCCATGTCCGGTCCGTCGATCCGTCGCTGGGTGCCGGCGGCCTCGACGAGGAACTCCAGTTCTTCGGCTCCTTCCCGGTCCTCGACCGCGACGAGAGCTCCTTGCACCGCTTCGAGCACGGTGTCGCCGCGGACGAACGCGGCGGCGGCGAGCGTGACCGCCGTGACCGCCGTTCGGCATCGCTCGTCCCAGTGGGTGATCGCCGAAAGCGCCGGGGCGAGCTCGTGGAGCAGGTTCGGGCGGTGCGCGTAGGCGACGCCGAGCGGACCGCAGTACATCACCGAGCCGTTCCCGGCCGAGACCTCGGGGCCGCGCCGCTCCCAGACCTCGCGCGCCGCCGCGTCTTCCGGGAGGCCCGGCTGGACGCGCGAGAGCACCTGCCGGGTAAGCGTCCCGACGTCAGGAGGCTCGGTCCGCAGCCAGCCCGCGTGCCTCGAGAGGACATCCGCCGTGTCGAGCCCGCCGCGTTCGGCGAGCGAGCGCGTCAGGTTCCGCGCCATCGCCGTGTCGTCGGTAGTCGTTCCGGGCGGAAACCCCATCCACGGCCGCTCGAACGCCGGGACCGGATCCGGGATCGCATCGGCCCGGGTGAACTCGAACGGAGTCCCGAGAGCATCGCCGAGTGCCAACCCGAGAACGCTGCCCACCGCCCGGTCCTTCCATGCGTCACTCATCGAGGCGGATGCTAGCCGCTCGACGCCGCCGCGGGCGGTGTCTGCGCAGGTCACGCGGCCCGCGGGTTGGTATCCTCTCGGGGTTGCCGGGGACCTCGTGCGTCCCTTGGTACCCTCATCACTCTCATGCAGAAGACCGGACCAGCTCATCGGATGTGTCGGCGCGTCGGGGCGCCCTTGTGCGGGCGACCCAACTGCCCGTCCAACAAGCGTCCCTACCCTCCCGGTCAGCACGGCCGGGGCCGAAAGCGCTTCTCCGAGTACCAGGTCCGCCTGCTCGAGAAGCAGAAGCTCCGCGCGATCTACGGAGTGAACGAGGCCCAGATGCGCCGCTACTACGACAAGGCGAGCCGCTCCAAGGGCGTCACGGGGGAGGAACTGATCCGCCAGCTCGAGACGCGCCTGGACGCGGTCGTCCTTCGCCTCGGGTTCGCCCTCACGATGCGCCAGGCACGCCAGCTCGTCTCGCACGGGCACGTGCTGCTCGACGGCAAGCGCGTGAACGTCCCGAGCGCGCGGGTGAAGGAGAACGCCACGATCGAGGTCACGGGCAAGGCGAAGAACTTCGTCTCGGTGCGTGAGGCGATCGAGATCACGCCCCAGCCGCCGAACTACCTCTACCGGAACACCGACCAGGTCCAGGGAACGCTCTCCCGGGTCCCCGAACGCAGCGAGATCCCGCTCCCGGTGGATGTCGAAGAGCGCCTCATCATCGAGTACTACTCCTAGATCCGCGCCCGGCGGTTCGGTCGCCTTCTCGCTACAGCTCCGCCACATCTGTCCCGCTGGTCCGGTGGATCGGTTGCGGTTCCGTCCTGACCGAACGGACACCCTTCCCTCGCGGCCGGACGACCGGCATCCTTCCGGCATGCCGACCTACCTTCCGATCCTGAGCGTCATCGGTGTGGGCGTCGCGTTCGCGATCCTCTGCGCCCTCAATCCGCAGCGATGGCTGCGGTGGCTGGCAGCGTTGCTCCTCGCGGTCCTGTTCGGGATCGGCGTGCTCGTCGCCATGATCCCCGTGCTGGACCGCGTGATGAGCGGCGAGTCATCGCTCGACGAGTACTTCCCGCTCACGGCCGGGATGCTCGCCGGCGACGCCGCATTCCTGGTGGGAGCCGCGATCGCCGCCTGGGCCCCGCCGAAGAGCTAGTCCTCGGGGGGAGGCGCCAGCGCGGCGCGGACGAACGAGATCACCTCCTTCTCACGGCGGCGCAGCGATGCTCGGCTCTTGTCGGGACCGACCACGGCGTTCAGCACGCTCGCCTCGGTGAGGGAGCCGATCACCGCGGTGTAGAGGGTGAACAGCAGCATCGCCGGATCCTGCTTGCGGATCGAGCCCTCGTCCATCCCCGCTTGGAGCGAGATGACGGCGCGCTCGCGCAGCGGATCGAGCACGGCGGAGAAGCGCTCGAACGCGTCCGGGCCCAGCCGCCCGGTCTCGCGCACGAACATCGGGAACTCCGGGAACTCGTCGGCGAGCTCGAAGACCGCGTGGACGACGGCCTCCGCCTTCGACTCGGCCGAGTCCTGGTCCTCGAGGGCGGCGGTGATCGCCGCTCCGACGGTGGCGCCCGCGTTCGTCAGGCACGCCTCGAGCAACGCATCTTTCGTGGGGAAGTAGTACAGGAGCGTCTGCTTGCGGACCCCGACCGCCTTCGCGACCGTGTCGAGGCTGGTGGCCTTGTAGCCGTCGCGGCCGAAACAGCGGATCGCCTCCTCGACGAGCGAGCGACGGCGCTTCTCCCCACCGGTCCGGCTCATGCGGCCGTCGCGGTCAGCGCCATGTCGTTCCCTTCCGCTTGGGGAGCGGTCGGGAGCTCTCCCAGTTCCGCAGCCACTTCGGCCCCTGCGGACCCGTCATGCTCGGGGTCTCGCCCCGCTCCGCGCGCTGGAGGGCATCCCACCAGCTGGTCCGGTCCTCGTCGTGGAGCAGCGTCACCGCCTGCACCATCCGCCGGGACAGCTCCTGGTGGGTCTGGCCCTCCTCGGGGAAGATCGGGCGGCCGTACCGAACCGTGATCGGTGGGCGGCCGGGCTTGGGCCAGAAGCGCCCCTTCGGCATCGCCTGGTACGCGCCGCGGATCCCGATCGGCACGATCGGCACATCGAACTCGATCGCCATCCGCGCCGTCCCGTGCCGGAACCGCTGCATCCACCCGTCGGGACTGCGCGCGCCCTCGGGGAACACGACGATGCTCCAGCCATCGGCGACCAGATCGCTCGCGGTCGCCGTTCCCTTCCCGCCTCCCGTGCGGTCGATCGGGAACCCGCCGTACACGAGCGCGGTGAAGGCCTGTCGCCACCACACGTCGAAGAAGTAGTCCTTCGCGGCGCCGACGGCCGTCCGCCGTTTCCAGCGGGAGGGCAGCGTCGTCATGATCAGCGTCGCATCGAGGTGGCTCGAGTGGTTCGACACGAAGAGCACAGGTCCTTCGAGCCCGTCGAGGTTGTCGGTGCCGTAGACCTCGGGTGAAGTCTGGGACCACACGAGCGGACGCATCAAGTAGTCGAGGATCGCCTCGCGCACGTCGACACCGGTCTCGGTGCGCGCCCAGGCGGTGGGAAAGGTCCAGTCCTGTTTCTCGGGGGTGTGCTCCTCGGCGGTGGCGGGGGTCAGGGAACGGCGACCCCAGCGGAACCCCTTCGCGAGGTCGCGCAGCTCATCGGAGAACGACGGCATCAGCGATCCCCCCTCATCGCACGTCCGCGATCGCGAGCGGCGGGGCGTGGAAGTAGGTGATCGAGGGCGAGCGTCCGACGGTGTCCGAGGCCATCTCGAGCGCGTCGCGGAAGCTCCCCGCCACGCGGTACCCCATCCGCCCACACGTGCGTGGGTCGCCGCCGACGACGATCACGTCGCCCGCGTAGTCGCGACCGTGTGCGCCCCAGTACCACATGTAGAACGGGTGAACGCCGTGGTACGCGTGGCTCGTCCGGTACAGATGGATGTACCACGGATCCTCCGCGTACCGCTGCTCGAACTTCGATTCGATCGTTGCCGGGTCGGTCGTCTCCGACAGGACCTCCTCGAAGAAGTCGATGTAGCTCGGGTGGTGGATCTGGTGGAACTCCCACGGCACCGGGTGGAACATGATCACCGCGCCACCCGGCCGAACGAGCGGCTTGTTGCGATACATGTTGAACAGGTACCCGAGCCCGAGGCAGTGAACGAGGATCGGGTTCATGATGGAGTTCACGTTGTACGGACAGACGTAGGGCAGTCCGAACACGACGACGTCGCTCTGTCCCTGGACCTCGACGAGCTGCTGCTCGTGGAGCTTGGCCAGCGTCCGCTCGTGGACCGGACCGGTCGCCCCCGCGTTCACGCCCGTGATCTTGTACGGCGCCTCGATCCGGCGGAACACCTCCCTGCGGATCCGTGGCGGGGCCAGCTCGTTCGCCTTGCGCGCCGCGAGCATCAGAGCTTGGTCCTTCAGCGACCACTCCCACTCGCGCTTGTTCAGGAAGTCGAGCTCCTTCGGGAACGTCTCGGAATTCAGCGTGGTCTCGATGTTGAAGATCTTGATGCCGGCGTCACGGATCACATCACCCATCCGCTTGGTCGATGCGTGGATCGCCGAGTGCTCCGGACGCGGGTCCATGTAGGAGTTCGAGTGCAGCATCGTGTGCACGTTGTGGTGATGCCGCAGGCTCCGGTACCCGGCGAGACCGACGGGGACCGACTTGTCACCGCCGTCCATCGCCACGAGGTTGATGTTGACGTAGACGACCAGATCGGACGTGGCCGCCCGCTTGGAGATCTCGACCTCCTCGCCCTGATCGGTTGTGCCGATGAACTCCAGGGCCTCGGCGTCCTCCGCGTCGAAGTTGTAGAGGTCGTTCGGCCAGAAGCTGCGGAACACCCGCTCGCCCACGGCGCGCTTGATCTCGTCCGCGGTCATCCTCCGGTGCAGGGCATTCGCGACGATCAGCTGCAGGTCGGTCACGCCCTTGCGCGCGGCGAGCTCGACCACGGCCTCGATGATCCGCTGACGGATGTCGGGCTGCACCATCTGCGGCAACGGCAGCGAGATGTCGTCGAAGGCGATCGTGAGCTTCATCCCCGGCTTCAGCAGGTCGGGGAGCGGTTCGGAGTCGTGCGGGTGCAGCAGCGCCTGGCGGATCGCTCCGTTCACGTCGCGGATCCCCGGGAGCGGATCGGGCGAGTACACGACGCGTGAGCCCAGCGGGAACTTCTGTAGCCGGAATCCCTCGCCCTCGTTGACGAGCAGCGGCGGTGTGCGCTCGTCCACCTCCAAGACGAAACCTGGTCTGGGCACGGCTGTTCCCCTCTCCTAGGCGTTGGGGTCGAAGACGACCTTCGACGTTCCGAGCTTGCCGGCTCCGAGGGCGTGGTCGATCGCCTCACGCCAGCGCCGGAGCGGGTACCGGGCACCGACGATGCCCTCGAGCGGGGATCGCTGGGCGAGCTCGACGGCGAGCTCGAAGGTGCCGCGCGACTCTCCGTCCACACGCTCGACCCCCCCGGTGTAGGCGCCGGCCACCTCGAGCTCGCGGAACCACACCGGCGTGAGGTCGGCACCGCTCGCGGGGATCGCCGAGAGCACGACGCGGCCACCCGCTCTGGTGGTCCGCAGGGCGGTATCGAGGCCCCCGCGGGAGCCGGCGCACTCGATCGCCACGTCGACCCCCCCGAGCAGGAAGTCCGGTCCTCGTTCCGGTGAGAGCTTCATCGTGTGGGACGACCGGCGGACGGCGTTCGTGGCCTGCTTCGGCTCGATCACCTCGTCCGCTCCCATCCGCTCGGCGAGCTCACGCTGCTTGGGGTGCTTCGCCACCACCGTGATCCGGCCGGCGGAGGTCAGGCTGCGCAGGGCGAGCGTCACGAGGGCGCCGACCGTCCCGGCGCCCACGACGAGCACCTCGTCGTTCGGCTCGACCCGGGCGCGCATCGCCGTGTGGATCGCGCACGCGAGGGGTTCGATCAGCACCGCCGCATCGTCGGCCAGGCCGTCGGGAACCACGTGCAGCTGGGAACGGTGCGCGACGAACTGACGGCTCCACCCCCCGCCGGTGTCCTTGCAGTAGCCGGTCTGCAGCCCGGCCGAGACGTGACCGACCGTCACGCGATCGCAGCGCCCACGGTTGCCCGCGGCGCAGTTGCGGCAGGGCGGGTCCTCGCCGCGCGCCAGGCAGGAGAGCACCGGTTCGATCACGACCCGGGTGCCGGAGGCCAGCTCGTCGCAGTCGTCGGCGAGCTCCCCGACGACCTCGTGTCCGAGGACGAACGGGAGCGAGACGAGCGGGGAGAAGTAGAACGAGGACTTGCCGGCCACGGTCGCGAGGTCCGAACCGCAGATCCCCGACAGCAGCGGTTTCACCCCGACCCAGCCGGGACCGGGCACCCGCGGATCCTTCGCGGTCGCGAGCCGCAAGGGCGCGACGGGGCTCGTCACGACGCCGGGCACCCGGCCGGACAGCGCGCGCTCGGTGAGGTAGCGCGGGGCGCTGCGATACAACTCGAGCTGCAGGGCCATCGCTAGCCTCCTCCCCGGCTCATCGGATCGCCGGCTTCGGGAACCGCACGCGCGGCATCGGCGTGCTCATCGCCCACTCCTCGACCGGCCAGCGGCGCTTGCGCGCGATCCGCAGCAGCGCGGAGTCCGGCGAAACCGCGACCGGGTTCCCGACGGCGCGCAGCAGCGGCAGGTCGGAGTGGCTGTCCGCGTACCCGTAGCACTGCTTCAGATCGACGCCGTGATCCGCCGCATACCGGCGCAGCCAGGCTGCGCGAGCCTCTCCGACCAGGGGCGGCGTGGCCATGAAGCCGGTGTAGCGCCCGTCTCGCTCGGCGAGCTCGGCGCCCACCATCACGTCGAACAGCGGGGCGAGCGGCTGGATGAAGATCTCGGCCGCGGCGGTGAGCAGCAACGTGCGATGTCCTGCCGCGCGATGCTCGCGGATCCTCCGGATCGCCGCCGGACTCGCCTTCTGCAACATGAACTCGCCGACGTGGTCGTCGATGATCTCCTGCACGCCTTCGACCGAGGCGCCCTCGTACCGCCGGAAGAACGTGCGGAGGAACTCCCCCCGGTCGCGACGATCGGCCATCAGGTAGCCGGGAACGCGTCCGAACACGTCCACGAGCTCCTTCGGCCAGTCCATCCACTCGAGGTCGGCCATCTTCGTCCAGACGTAGGACTCGACGACGTTGGAGGAGATGATCGTTCCCTCCATGTCGAACACCGCCAGGGTCGGTTCCTCGCGTTCACGGATCTGTACCGACGGCGTGCGCTTCTTCGACGAGAGCTTGCGCAGCGACGAGGTCACGCTCGGACAGTGCACGTCGATCAGGTAGTACTTCCAGTCCACGATCGCCGAGTCGAACGGGAACCGCGCCTTGTCCTGGTCGGTGAGTGAGTCGAACAGTCGCAGCGTGTTCGTGTCGGTGTAGATCACCTCGGCCTCGGTGTAGGTGCCGTACAGGTCCGCGTAGCGCCGGACGAACTCCACCCGAGACTTGTCCCGATCGACGCGCGCGATCAACTCGCGCGTGCGCTTGGACTTCGGGAGCCGGCGCACGGCGGTGTCGGCGATGTCGACGAGTCGCTCCCCGGTGCGGAGCATCCGCTCGACCTTGAGGTTGCCGGGAAAGGTCCAGGTCGGGGGCTTCACGTACCCGCGTCCTCGTTCGGGCAGCGGGTGGGCCTCGAAGTACTCGCGAACCCATTCGTACAGCTCGTAGTACATCAACGGGTTCCGGTCACCCGAGCTCGCGTGGTAGTAGCCGGGCTCGTTCGGCGGCGGCGGGTTCGCCGCGACCGCGAGGATCGTGTTCACCACGAGGTCGGCCGGGATGATATCGACGATCCCCTCGGGGATCCCGGGGAACTCGGTGATCTGTCCTTGCCCGTAGGCCAGGATGATCGGCTCGGCCATCTTGAAGCCCTCGATCCACCCGGGGAACGGGTGGGTGTAGGCGCTCTCGATGATCGATGGACGCACGATCGACAGCGGCAGATCGTGCTCCGCGGCGAGCTCCTCGGTGGCTCGCTCACCCATCGCCTTGGTGAACGTGTAGTTGTCCGGCCAGCCGAGCGTCTGCGCGCGAGCGCGGCCGTAGTGGATCAGGCGCTTGGTCGCCCAGTCCTTCCGTCGTTGCTCGGCGTCGGTCGCGACGGTCTGCGGGCCCGCGCGCGAGTGCTCCTTGCGCGCCTCGTCCATGAAGGAGTCGAGCTGCTCGGGCCGGCGGCTCGCCGCCTCGACGTCGCGGCGGGCCTGCAGCGCGAAGTCCGCTTCGGCGCGCCAGTCGACCTTGTGGTCGAGCGTGCGCTCGAAGATCACGCCCTTCTGAGTCCCCGCGACGTACGCCGTCGACACGTGGACGAGGTGGGGCGTCGAACCGCTGGCGACGATCGACCCGTAGAAGCGCTGGGTCCCGAGCAGGTTCGTCTGGAACCCCTCGTCGATCGGTGGGTCGAACGACACCGCGGCCGCGCAGTGGATCACGAGGTCGAGATCGTTCGGGAAGGAGGGAGCCTCGCGCGTGAAGTCACCCTCCACGACCAGCACGCGGCGGTCGAGCAGCCTCGAGATCCCGTCGTCACCACCTTCCCGTTCCCGGAGCCGGTCGAACAATGGCCGTTTCATCACCTTCTCGAGCCGGCTGCGACCGGAGACGCCGTGCTGGGGGCGGATCAGGACGACGAGCGGCGTGTCGGGGAAGTCGTGGAGCAGCCGCTCGGCCACTGCCTGACCGAGGAACCCGGTCACGCCCGTGACCAGCGTCCTCTTGCCCGCAAGCAGTGCCGGGAGGGAGCGGCCGGGCTCCCCCTCAGGGGTGGGCGAGGCGTCATCCGGGCGAGCCGGGGTGTCTACCATGCGGCAGATTATGCACATCTACCGGTTGGTAGACAAGTCCATCGGACCGAGGGGTCGCGGTACCCGGATCCCGGGCGCGAGCGCGTGCGTCGACCGTGCCCGCCGTCCGCGCCGTGACCGGCGGGGCGAACGCTACGCTCTGGAACGACCGTTCGAGCCGGGCGTCGCCCTGGCTGTCCCCGCTGAGGAGGGTGTGTGGCTCAAGAGGCAACCCGGGCGACACCCGGTCCCGCGTCCTGGAGGGAAGTCTTCCACGGCAGGCGCGGGCGGCTCACGATCGGCCTGTTGCTGCTCGAGGCGTTGATCGCCGTCGAGGCGCTCATCGTCACCACGATCCTTCCCGACGTGCGGAGCGATCTCGGCAACGTGGAACTCTACGGGTGGGCCTTCAGTGCGTTCGCACTCGCGACGTTCGGGTCGATCCCGATCGCGGGGCGCGCAGCCGACCGGTTCGGCACGCGCAAACCCCTGATCGTGATGCTGCTCGTGTACGTCGCCGGTCTCGTGATCGCCGCACTCGCCCCGTCGATGTTCATCATCGTCGTCGGCCGGTTCGTCCAAGGCTCGGGAGCGGGAGCGCTGTACTCCCTCTCACTCGGCACCGTCGCGAAGAGCTACTCGGAGCGGTTGCGTCCGCGCGTGCTCGCGCTGCTCGCTTCGATGTGGATCCTCCCCGGATTGCTCGGACCTCCGGTCGGCGCGGCGATCGCCGGCACGATCGGCTGGCGCTACGCGTTCGTGGCGCCGATCCCCGTGCTGCTGATCGCATCGGCCTTGATCTTCCCCGGACTCGGCAACGTTCCGGGCGCGATCGACGACGAGAGCCACCTGCCGGTCCGCTGGCCTCTGCAGCTGATGCTCGGAGCGGGGATGGTGTTGGCGGCGATCACCGACGTGACCGTCTGGAGCGTTCCTCTGCTCATCGTCGGAGCGGCGATCGGTCTCCCGGCCCTGCTGCACATCGTGCCGCGCGGAACGCTCTCGGCTCGCCCCGGGCTGCCGGCCGCGGCGGCGGCGGCGTTCCTGTTGAGCGGCGCGTTCTTCGCGGTGGACGCGTTCGTGCCCCTGATGCTGACCGAGCTCCGCGGTTTCAGCGTCGCGGTCGCGGGTCTGGTCATCTCCGCCGCGACGGTGACGTGGGCGATCGGAAGCTTCTGGCAGTCCCGGCAAGCCGGCGCGGTGCCGCTCGGACGCCTCGTCACGATCGGCGTCCTGCTCATCTTCCTCGGAACCGTCGGCGTTGCCAGCGGTCTGATCGAAGGATTCCCGATCATCGTCACGTACGTGGGATGGGGCGTGGCGGGACTCGGCATGGGGATCGCGTTCCCCACGATCCCGCTATCGGTGATGAACGCGGCATCGGAGAACAGCCAGGCGGGCGAGCTGTCGTCGACCTTGCTGATGGACATGCTCGGCGTCGGGATCGGAGCGGGACTCGGCGGCAGCGCGATCGCCCTGCTCGAGGAGGGAGGCGCGGCGACGACGGCCGGACTGGCGGGCGCGTTCGTCGTCGGGCTCGTGATGATGCTTCCGTTGCTCGTGATCGCCCGCAGGATCCCCGGGTCGGGTACGGCCTCCGCCCGCGAGACCACTTGACCGAAGCTACACTCGCGTTCATGGAGATCACCGAGCTACAGGAGATCCTGCGGCGCACGTACTACGAGCGCGACGCCGGCCGCGGGCGCGACGCGACCTTCCGCTGGATGACCGAGGAGGTCGGCGAGCTCGCACGCGCGCTGCGGCGCGAGGATCGCGAGAACCTCGAGCACGAGTTCGGCGACGTACTCGCCTGGCTCGGTTCGCTCGCGAACCTATCCGGCATCGACCTCGAGCGCGCGGCATCACGCTACGAGAACGGCTGCCCCAAGTGTGGTTCCGCCCCGTGCGAGTGCCCGTCGTGAGCGAGCAGATCGTCGTGCGATCCGCCCGACCTGGGGACTGGCCCGCCGTTGCCGGTCTGCTCGTCGAGCTCGGGCGCGGCGTGGCCGAGGGAACGGCCGACAACCCCACCCACCAGATGCAGTTCGGAGGCCACCTGCGCCGCCTCGAGGTCGTCAACCTGATCGCAGAGCGCGGCGAGGACTTCCTCGGGGTGCTCGACATGGAGTACCACCAGCGCCTGGGCGACCATCGGCCCCAGGCTCGCGTGAACGACGTCGTCGTCACCGAGCGCGCCCGCGGCGAGGGGGTCGGCAAGCTGCTCCTGAGCCGGGCGGAGGAGCTCGCGCGCAAGCGCGGCTGCTTCCGCATGTCGCTCGTCACGGCCGGATGGCGCGAGGACACGCACAACTTCTACGAACGGCTGGGATGGGCCGACTACGGCAAGTGGTTCGTGAAGCCGCTCGTCGACGACGTCGCCCCCAGTGGCCAGCCGATCCGCGACGACACCTAGCCGTGGACGACACCTAGCCGGGATGGATGGGTGTGTACTCTCCACGCCACTAGGTCGTGGGAGGGCTTGCCAATTCGTATCGTGTGGTGCGACGTTCGCCATGGCGACGCAGCAAACCTTCACGCACGAGAGCATCAAGAACCCGTAGGGCTGCGACCCGATCGAGTCCTGTTGCCTGGCGAACGTCGGCGTTGGTGATGGGACCGGACGCCGCCAGATCGACGACGAGTTCGCGAAGATCCGTGGGCGTCATTCGGAACCACGGCGGGGAAGCTACACTCTCTCCGAGAACGTAGCTCGTTCCACCGCGAGTTCCGGACTGGCGCAAGAAACCTGCATCCCGAAGGCGATGGAGAGCTGCCACTGCCTCTCCCCTATCCACCGCTAGAACCTCACGAACGCGCTTGTTCGTCAGGACCTCGCCCCTCGCCGCCTGGACCAGGAGCAGGCGGTCGCTCGGTCGGATCTCACCTGAGCGCTCAACCTCACGCACCCATGCCTTCTCCTGAGGCGTCACGGCACCCCTGATAGGGAGCTCGACGACCACAGAGTGCCCCCTGTCTCGGAAACTCGGCGGATCCAGCAAGGCTTCAGCCATCGTGTCCTGAATCACGTCGACACCACGACCGAGTTCCTCAGCCAACCGAAGGCGCCGCAAGACCTGAAGCAGCTTGGCGTTCCTCGAGGAGTGGGCGTCGCGGATGTTCTCCTCGGTGACCGGTTCAACCAGTCCCCCTGGGGACGTGACGATCAACCGACTCGGAAAGATCTCGACCTGGATGGGGCGACCAACGTCTTCGTAGCTTCGGTGCGCCACCGCGTTCGCAAGCGCTTCGCGGATGACCACGGTCGGGAGTCGAGGCAACTCCAGCCTTCGAACACCGGTGACCACCACATCGATGCCGAGCTCTTCGACTAGGAAATCCGTTGTACTGACCACTACCTCTTGGACCGAGCCGCGGATCTCGAGGCGGCGATCGTACTCAGATCCCTCGTTGGGAAACCGGAGCACCTCGACGAATGACTTGCTAATCACTGCGGATGGATCCGGTAGGAGGGTTAACGCACCCGCAACGGTGAGGACCGGTCCATCGGGCCCATCAGCTGCCAGCTCTTCATCGATGAATCGTCGGGGGTCCATGTTGACCCACCCATAGGATTCCGCAATCTGACGGATGAGCGGCTGACTGGCATCCGACCACGGGGTCGTTGTTTCGGTCAGGTCGAAACGAGCGAAGGCTCGCGACGATATGAACCGCTGGAGTTCTCCACCGAGAAGAGCCCGATTGCTGGCGCCCCGACGAACTAGCAGCTCGCCCTTCGATGTTTGAGCGAACCCTTGTGTGCGCTGGGCAACGGCAACAACCGTGACTCGTTTATCCCCGACTAGCAGCACATGGATCCAGTACGTCCCGGGCTCGTAGCACGTCGCTACGGCCTGATGGACCACTCGGGAGGCGCCATCAGGGTCACGGCCCACAACCCGACCGCTGTCGTCCACACCGATGAGGATCACCCCACCGTTCGAATTGGAGAAGGCGACTACGGCACGCTGTATCGCGTCCTGCCCCGCCCCCTCCTTCCACTCCACAAGATCGCTTTCCCGAGGGAACGCCTGCGCGAACTCCTGCTCGCTGAGAAGGAACGGGATATCCCCTGACCTGGGATGGAAGGGTGGAAATCCCATTGTTGCCATACTTGACCCTCCTTGACCGTGGCGGATCAAGTATGGCATAACCTGACAAAGTCGAACAGACGTTCGCTACTCAGGTCCGGGGGATCAGAAGCTCCGCGATCTGGACGGCCGTGAGCGCGGCGCCCTTTCGGAGATTGTCGGCGCAGCTGAACAGCAGGAGCTGGTCGTTCCGGCCCGGGGTCTGACGGATCCGGCCGACGAGGGCGACGTCGAGGCCTGCGGACTCGACCGGGCTCGGGTAGACGCCGTTCGCCGGATCGTCACGCAGCTCGACGCCCGGGGCTTCCGCGAGGATCGCGCGCGCCTCCTCGACCGTGATCGGGCGGGAGAAGGTGGCGGCGATCGACACTCCGTGACCGACCACCGTCGGAACCCGCACGCTCGTTGCGGCCACCTCCAGGCCCGGCGCCGAGAGGATCTTGCGCGGCTCGGCCATCATCTTGACCTCTTCCCCGGTGAACCCGTCATCCTGGAACGCGCCGATCTTCGCGACCGCGTTGAAGGCGATCGGCTTGCCGAAGGTGTCTCCTCGGAGCAGCGTGTCGGCGTCGGGAACAGCGAGTTCGGTCTCGAGATCGCCATCGAGGGCGTCGACCTGCTCCTGCAACTCGCGGATCCCCCTCTGACCGGCCCCACTGACCGACTGGTAACTGGAGAGCACGAGTTCGGTGAGGCCGGCCTCGCGGTGGAGCGGACCGAGCGGCAGCACAGCCGTGATCGTGGTGCAGTTCGGCACCGCGACGAGCCTGGGCGGGGGGGATCCCCGAAGCGCCTCGGGATTCACCTCGGGGACCGACAGGGGCACGTCCTCGTCCATGCGGAACACGCTCGAGTTGTCGATGCATGTGACGCCGGCCTCCGCCGCGGTCCGGAGGAAGCGTTCCGACACGGCGGCGCCCGCGGACGCGAGCACGAGATCGGCCTCGGCGAGCGCGACGTCGGTCAGCTCTCGGACCTCGATCTGCTCGCCCCGGAACTCGATCTTCGACCCTGCAGAGCGTGATGAGGCCAGCGGGATCAGCTGGTCGACGGGGAAGGCGCGCTCGGCCAGGATGGCCGTGATCCGGCGACCGACGGCTCCGGTGGCGCCGACGACGGCGACCCGGTAGCCCATCAGACCGCGGCTCCGCGCTCGACGGTCCCCTCGCCGAGCTCGAAGTGGACGTGGACCGCACGCACGGCGCGATCGGCCTCGTCACTGCGGATCACGCACGAGATCCGGATCGACGAGGTCGAGATCATCTCGATGTTCACGCCCTCGGCCGCCAGCACCTGGAACATGTCCGCCGCCACGCCCGGGTGCGACTTCATCCCCGCCCCGATCAGGGAGACCTTCGCGATGCCGTCGTCGACCACGAAGCGGACGGCACCGATCTCCTTCACGATGCGATCCAGCACATCCTGGAGCTTGGGAAGATCGGCCCGCGGCGCGGTGAACGACATGTCCGTTGTGCCCGAATGCGACACGTTCTGGACGATCATGTCGACGTTGATGCCCTCGTCGGCGACGGCCTTGAAGATGTTCGCGGCCACACCCGGACGGTCGGGCACTTCCTCGATCGTGATCTTCGCCTCCGTGTCGTCGAGGGCGACCGCGGAGATCAGCGCCTGCTCCATCCCTTGCGTTCCTTCCTCTTGCACCCAGGTGCCGGGCTCGGCCGTGAACGAGGAGCGCACGTGCACGCGGACACCGTGGCGTCGAGCGTACTCGACCGCCCGCAGCTGCAGGACCTTCGCACCGCTCGCGGCCATCTCGAGCATCTCCTCGTAGCTGACGGCGTCGATCCTGCGCGCGTCCCCGCAGATCCGGGGGTCGGTCGTGTAGACACCGTCGACGTCCGTGTAGATCTCGCAGAAGTCCGCTCCGAGCGCGGCAGCGAGCGCCACGCCGGTCGTGTCCGACCCCCCGCGGCCGAGCGTCGTCACGTCGAGCGTGGTCGAGACGCCCTGGAACCCCGCGACGATCACGACGTTGCCGCCCTCGAGCGCCTCCTTGATGCGACCCGGACGGACGTCGACGATCTTGGCCTTGCCGTGCTCGGTCGTCGTGATGATGCCGGCCTGCGATCCCGTGTAGCTCGCGGCCTTGCACCCACGGGCGTTGATCGCGATCGCCAGCAGGGACATCGCGATCCGCTCCCCGGAGGTCAGGAGCATGTCGAGCTCGCGAGGCTGCGGGGCGGGGGTCAGCGAGTTCGCCATGCCGATCAGATCGTCGGTCGTGTCGCCCATCGCCGAGACGACGACGCAGACGTCGTAACCGTCCTCTCGGGCGGCCACGACACGATCCGCGACGGCACGGATCCGGCCGACGTCGCCGACCGAGGTCCCGCCGTACTTCTGCACGATCACCGGCATGCACCAACGGTACCAACTGCCACCTAACGTCCCTGGTAGGAGGGGTCCGTTCGCGAGATGGGAACCTGGCGGTCGTGCCCGGGCGTCACATGTTCATGACGCTGCGGCATGAGGTTCGTGACAGCACCGACACCGACCCGGGCGATCAGAAGGTGCCGATGGAAACGACCAGCGACGCGGAGCTCGTGCTCCGTTCCAGCCAGCGACCGGAGACCTTCTCGATGTTCTACGAACGTCACGCACGGCCCCTGCTCCGCTTCTTCGCTCGGCGCACGTTCGACCCCGAGACCGCCGCCGATCTCACCGCCGAGACCTTCGCCGAGGCCTTCGCGTCGCGAGCGAGCTTCCGCGGAGAAGGATCCGACGGTGCTGCCTGGCTCTACGGGATCGCGAACCACCAGCTCTCCCGGTTCCGTCGCCGCGGCGGCGTCGACGCGCGAGCGCGAGCCAAGCTGGGACTCCCCGAACGCGAGCTCTCCTCCGAGGACTTCGACCGGATCGAGGAGCTGATCGACTTCGCTCCGCTGCGCGACGACATCGCGCAGGCGCTCGGGGGACTTCCGGACGATCAGCGGAACGCGACGCAACTCCGCGTGATCGAGGAACGCCCGTACGCGGAAGTAGCGGCTGCACTGGACTGTACGGAAGCCACCGCCCGCCAACGCGTGAGCCGTGCGATGCGACGGCTCGCCACCGAACTCGAACCGCGAGCGCGCGAGCTCGAACCCGCTTTCGAGATGGAGGTCAGCGACCGATGACCGACACGAAGATCGACTTCCTGGACCAGCTCGGCGACGATCTCCGTCTGGCCGCCGCCCGTGAAACGGTGTCGCACTCGCCCGCCACTCCTCTGCCGGCACGACGACGTGGCTCGCGTCGCTGGCTGAAGGTCGGAGCGGCAGCGGCGGCGTTCCTCACGGTGGCCGGCATCGTCGGAACGCAGGTGACCGGCGGGGGCGGCGAGGACGATGCCGCGTCGACCTCGGCGGCCATGCCTGAGCGTGCCCTCCAGTCGCCGGCGCCGGCTCCGGAGGACGAGCCCGCCTCCGGGAGCGACTTCGCCCGGGTCGGGAACGGCTCGGACGAAGAGGCATTCGGGTTCGGGAGCAACTACGCCACCGACGATGCAGGGCTGACCGGCGGCGGGGGGAACGGAGCTGTCGAGGACATCCCCGGCGCGGCGGGGATCCCCGGTGAGTTCTCGAAGGTGATCAAGACGGCCGACCTGTCCGTGCAGATCCCGAGGGACACGTTCGGTGACCGGTTCCAGCAGGCCTCGCTGATCGCCGAGGACCTCGGCGGGTTCGTCACGACCCAGTCGGCCGGCGTGCGGTCCGGGTCCCTCGTGATGCGCGTTCCCGCGAGGTACTTCAATCGCGCGCGCGGCCTGCTGAAGGACCTTGGGATCCGGACGGACCGCGACGCGATCCAGAGCGCCGACGTCACGGCGGAGTACCTCGACCTGAAGGCACGTCTGGAGATCTTGCAGGCGCGCCGCACCGCGCTCACGACGCTCCTGCGGAAGGCGAACTCGCTCGAGGAGATCCTGCGGCTGACCAACGCCGTCGACGACGTGCTGATCCGGATCGAGGAGCTCAAGGGTCGCGTCAAGCTGATCAACGATCAGACGAGCAAGGCGACGATCAGCGTCGAGCTGCACGAGGAGGGTGTCGAGCCGCAGGGCGACGACGAGGCAAGCATCCTGGACGCCTGGACGTCGTCGATCGACGGGTTCATCCGGGTGGTCGGCGCGATCGTGATCGGGGTCGGCTACCTGCTCCCGCTGCTCGTGCTCGGAGCGATCGGCTGGTTCGTCGCCCGCTCGATGCGGCGTCGCCCCGCCGAGCGCGGCTGATCCGGAGTCTCAGCGGCGGCGTCGGCGCTGCTGCTGGCGGGGCCGGCCGTTGCTGCCGTTGCCGCTCCGTTGCCGCGATCGGTTCGACTTCGAGCCCTGACCTCCGGTCGGTCCGGCACGGAGGCCGGCTTCGGAGTATTCGGTGTGCAGCTTCAGTTCCCTCGCCATCTTGCCGACTTCGTTGCGCTGCTCGGGCGTCACGAACGTCACTCCCGTGCCGCTGCGGCCGGCGCGAGCGGTGCGCCCGACGCGATGGACGTAGGCATCGCGATCCTCCGGGGCGTCGAAGTTGATCACGTGCGAGATGTGCTCGAGGTCGAGCCCACGCGCCGCGACGTCGGTCGCGACGAGCACGTCGTTGCGTCCGGCGGCGAAGTGGCCGAGCGCCCGTTCGCGCTGCGGCTGGCTCATACCGCCGTGGAGGGCACCGGCGCGGAACCCCTCCTTCTTCAGGTTGCGCGCGAGACGGTCGGCGCCGTGCTTGGTCCGCACGAACACGAGGGTGAGCCCTCGATCGGCGGCCAGCTCCCGCACGAGCGCCCGCTGCTTGTCCGGGCGGTCGACGGCCACGAAGCGATGGATCGCATCCGACACCACGGGTCGGTCGTCCTTGACCTCATGGCGCACCGCGTTCTCCGTGTAGCCAGCGGCGAGCGTGCCGATCTGTCCGTCGAGGGTCGCGGAGAACAGCATCGTCTGGCGCTCGGGACGCAGCAGGTCGAGGATCCTGCGCACGTCCGGCAGGAACCCCATGTCGAGCATTCGGTCGGCCTCATCGAGCACGGCGATCCGGACCCGGTCGAGCCGCAGGAGCTTGCGCGCCACGAGGTCGAGCAGCCGGCCGGGGGTCGCGATCACGATGTCGGCGTGCCGAGCCTTCTTGGCCTGCGGGGTGATGCCCACCCCGCCGTAGACGACCGCGACCTTCAGGCCGCGGACGTCGGCGAGCGCACGGAACTCCTCGGCAACCTGACTGGCGAGCTCGCGCGTCGGAGCGAGGATCAATGCCGACGGCGAACGACCGCTCGTTGTGAGCAGCTCCACGATCGGCACGGCAAACGCGAGGGTCTTGCCCGAGCCCGTCCGCGACTTGGCGAGCACGTCCCTTCCGGCGATCGCGTCACGGAGGACGAGTGCCTGGATCGCGAACGGGGCGTCGATCCCGCGAAGCTGCAGCGCGCGGACGACCTCCCCGGAGACGCCGAGGTCGGCGAACCCCTCGGGAGTGGACGGAGCACGACGCTCGTCGGCGTCGCGTGGAGCGAGTTCGGTCTGGGTCATCACATCTGCCTTCTGCTCGTGAAGCGGCGAGGTCGACGTCGCCGCGAGGAAAAGCGGATGCGTCGTGGGCGGGCGCTGAGCGCGGGAACCCCGTGGATCGGGGCGGCTCGATCACGTCGGGTCTCCGTGGAGGGGGAACGACGTGGAGCGCTACCTGACTAGCAGCGTACCTGACATCTCACGAGCTCGACCGCACGCCCTCCACGAGCCCCAGCGACCGGCGGAGGAAATCGAGCTCGAGATCGAAGCGGCGCTCGACCACGACCTCGCTGCGCGTCATGTGCGTGGCGTTCGGCAGCAGCACCATCTCATGGTGCTTGCCGTGCTCGAACAGCGCCGTCGACAGGCGCAGGGTGTGCGCGACCACGACGTTGTCGTCGGCGAGGCCGTGGAGGAGCAGCAGGGGGCGCTCGAGCCGGCCGGCCAGACGCACCAACGAGCTGCGCCCGTACGCTTCCGGATCGTCCTTGGGGCTGCCCAGGTAGCGCTCGGTGTAGTGGGTGTCGTAGAGCGCCCAGTCGGTGACTGGGGCGCCGGCCACGGCGGCGTGGACGATGTCGGGGCGCTCCAGGACCGCGAGCGCGGCGAGGAACCCTCCGAACGACCATCCGCGGATCGCGACCCGGTCGAGATCGAGCAGGCCCGGATACCTCACCGCCGCGGCGGCCAGAGCGTCGACCTGATCTTCGAGCACCGGACCGGCCAGGTCGGCGCGAACACCGCGCTCCCACGCGGGGCCACGGCCGGGCGTTCCGCGGCCGTCGGTCACGAGCACGGCGAACCCTCGGTCCGCGAACCACTGCGACCCGTGGAAGTCCTGCCGCGCATGCACGACGCGCGCGTGGTGCGGTCCCCCGTACGGGTCGAGGAGCACGGGTAACGGACCCGAGCGGTCCGGTTGCACGTCGCGGGGGATCAGCAGGGCCGACCGAAGCTCCCGCGTGCCGAGCAACGAGAAGGACGGCCGCGTGTCCAGCGGCGGTGGTTCGGCGGACGAGCCGATCACACCGATCCTCGCGCCGTCGCGCCAGACCTCCGCCCTCGTCCGATCGTCCTCGAGCGTGCGGGACAGCGCGACGAGCGTGTCGCCGCCGGTGCTGCCCCAGTGCACACCCGAGGCGGTCGTCAGGGGCTCGGGTGGTCCGGCATCGCCGGGGGTCACGCGGTACAGATGCGTCTCGTACGGATCGGTCGACGCGGTGATCACGATCGTGTCACTGGCCCGAACGATCGACCGCACCTGGAGCCCGGGCGGGGTCACCGGTGATCCGTCGATCGCCAGGCGCCGGGTGTCATCGGCGTCGACAGTCGAGACGAGTCGCCCGTCGGTCAGCCGCGCCGGCGAGCCCGGAACGAGATCGACCCAGGCGTGGTCTCGATCCTCGCGGACGAGCGCGGTCCTTCCGGTCGCGGCGTCGACCTCGAGCACCTGGGTAACGCGTTGGTCGCGCGACTGGACGAGCAGGGTCAGGGGGGCGCTCGGTGTCCACGACACGCGGGCGAGGTAGGGGAACTCCTCACGGTCCCACTGCACCGGCAGCCGAGCGCCGTCGGCAACGTCGAACAGCGCGAGCGAGACGTCGGCGTTCGTCGAGCCGGCGACCGGGTAGCGCACGATTGCGGGAGCCGCGCTCGGGTCGGTTGGATCGGCGATGAACCAGACCGGGACCCGCCGTTCGTCGACCCTGCAGGCGGCGATCCGTTCCCCGTCGGGGGAGAACCAGAACCCGCGGATCCTGCCCATCTCCTCGGCCGCGGCGAACTCCGCGCTCCCCCACGACACGTCCGGGTCGGGATCCGCCGCGAGGATCCGGTCCACACCGCCCGCCACGTCGACGAGATGGAGGGCACCGCCGGCCACGTAGGCGACGCGCGAGCCGGTCGGATCCGGGCGCGGATCGAACACCGGCGGCTCCGCGGACAACCGGCGGGTTTCGCCCGATCCCAGATCGGCGAGGAACAGCGTTGCCCCCGCCGCGAACGTCGCGACCGACACCGCGTCGTCGCAGGCGTAGGCGACGATGCCGCCCGCCGACTCGCGGACGCGCTCCCGGCGCGCGCGCTCGACGGCCGGAAGATCGTCGGCGTCGGCACCCAGCTCGCGCGGATCGGCGATCGAACGCTCGCGGAACCCATCGACATCGAGGACCCACAACGCGTTCGCGTCATCCTCGGGTCCGGACGAGCGCAGGAACACGACGCGCGACCCGTCGGGCGCGACCGTGATCGCCCGAGGAGAGCCGTTCGTGAAGCGACCGGTGCGCGCGTACCGTCGGGGGAACTCTCGTTCCTCCTCGGTGAGCACTACAGCTCCCGGCGGCCTTCGAGCGCCTGCGACAGGGTGACCTCGTCCGCGTACTCGAGGTCGCCGCCGACCGGCAGACCGCTGGCCAGCCGGGTCGCGCGAACACCCAGGGGTTTGAGGAGGGCCCCGACGTACATCGCCGTCGCGTTCCCCTCGAGGTTCGGGTTCGTCGCGAGGATCACCTCGGTGACACCGTCGCGCTCGACGCGGTCGAGCAACTCCTGGATGCGGAGGTCCTCGGGCCCGATGCCGTCCAGCGGCGAGATCGCCCCGCCGAGGATGTGATAGCGACCCTTGATCACACCGGCGCGCTCGATCGTCGCGGCATCCTTCGGCTCTTCGACGACGCATAGCACGGTGGCGTCGCGGCCCGGGTCGCGGCACACACGGCACAGCTCGCCCTCGGCGACGTTGCCGCACTCGCGGCAGAAGGCGATCCGTTCCTTCGCCTCGACGATCACGTGTGCGAGCCGCTTCGCATCGTCGTCGGGAGCCTTCACGAGCCAGAACGCGAGCCGTTGGGCCGATTTCGGCCCGACGCCGGGCAGCCGGGACAGCTCGTCGATCAGATCCTGGATCGGCCCCTCGTAGGCCACCTAAGAACCGTCTCCCTCGACCTCGGCGCCGAGCGCCTCTTTCAGCCGCTTGAGCGCCTCCTCCTCCGAGGGAGGTGGCTCGTCGTCGACCTCGGGGTCGGGTTCGTTCGCCTTCGCGCCGGCCTCGCGGACCACGCACCGGACCTGCGGCGCGATACCGAACACGGCCTCGAGGGCCTCGCGGAGCTCGGGAGCGCGTTCCTCGACCTTCTTCACCCCGAAGGTCCGGTCGGGAGGGAACGCGAGCTCGAGCGTCGAACCGTCGAAGGTGACGGGGGTCGCGGTCTCGAGCAGCGCCTTGAGGATCGGCTGCCGTTGAGCCTGGAGGTGCTCGATGAACGATGGCCAGGACTTGCGGAGCAGCTCGACGTCGACCGACCCGGTGGAGGCCGCGTGGATCACCGGCTGCGCGGGAGGCGTGGGCGCGCTCGCCTTCTCCTCGGGCTTCGCCTTCCGCTTCGACGTCGTGGAGGCGGGCTCGGATCGCGTCGCGTCGCCACCGATCGGTTGCGTCGCCTCGACCGCCTTGGCGACCACGGGAACGGCGTCGTCGGGGGGATCGGTCGCGGGAGACGCCTTCCTTGGGCCGGTTGCCGTGGGCTGTGACGCGGCCGGAGCGGGAGCACTGGTCGCCACGCCGGGAGCACCTTCGAGTCCCGCGAGGCGTTCGAGACGTTCCATCCTCGCGAGCATGCCCACGGGCTGGGGATCGGTCTCGGGCATCGTCGCGCGCACGAGTGCGAGCTCGAGCGAGATGCGTGGTGAGGTGGTCCACCGCATGTCCGCCTGCGCGTCGAGCAGCAGCGCGATCACACGGGAGAGTTCGGCCGGCTGGAACTTCTCCGCCTGCTGACGGAGCCGCTCGTACTCGTCGGGAGTGACGTCGATAAGGTCATCGTGCCCGGGAGCGGTTCGAACGAGCAGCAGGTTACGGAAGTGCTCGAGCGTCTCGGAGGTGAGGTGGCGCAGGTCCTGACCCTCGAGGACGAGCCGGTTGACGATCTCGAACACGCTCTTCGCGTCGCCGACCGCGACCGCGTCGGCGAGCTCGCGTTGGATCTCGGCACGCGGCGTTCCCAGCATCGTCGCGACCACGGCATCGTCGACCTCGCCGCCTCCGGCGATCACCATCGCCTGATCGAGCAGCGACAACGAGTCGCGGAACGAGCCCTCCGCCTGGCGCGCTATCGCCGCTGCGGCCGTGCTGGTCAAGCCGACACCCTCGTCCTTCGCGATGTGCTCGAGATGATCGGAGATCGTGTCGAGCGAGGCGCGCCGGAAGTCGAACCGCTGGCACCGCCCGACGATCGTGGCCGGCATCTTGTGCGGCTCGGTGGTCGCGAGGACGAACCGGACGCCTGGAGGCGGCTCCTCGAAGACCTTCAACAGGGCGTCGAACGCCTCTCGGGAGAGCCGCTGCGCCTCGTCGATTATGTAGACCTTCTCGCGACCGTACGCCGGAGCGGTCGGAGCCTTCTCGCGCAGGTCACGGGCATCCTCCACACCCCCGTGGGATGCGGCGTCGATCTCGAAGACATCGATGTGATGGCCGTCGCGGATCGCCACGCACTGGTCGCATGTGCCGCACGGTTCGGCCGTCGGACCCTGCTCGCAGTTGACCATCTTCGCGAGGATCCGAGCGGTCGAGGTCTTGCCGGTACCTCGGGGCCCACAGAACAGGAACGCGTGCGCGAGGCGGTCCTCGGCGATCGCGCCCGTCAGGGCGCGCACGACGTGGTCCTGGCCGAGGATCTCCTGAGGGTTCTGTGGGCGGTAACGCCGGTACAGCGCCTGGTGTGGTCGATCCTCGGCCATCGGTATCCCCTCTATGCCCCGCGGCGAAGCTGTAAGGGTGACCGTGCACCCGCCGTTGACCGCGGACGGCACGAACGCTTCGACGGCCGGTGGCTCCGGCCAGGCGTCCCTACGGCACCCACCAGGGCCCGCTTACCGCTGCTTCCTTCCGGACCTGACGGGGTTCGCAGGTTGGTGTCGCGTAGGACCCGACCATCATCGCTCCGTGCCGAGGGCTGCCTCGACCATCCGGGCCGCGGGCGGGGATTCGGCCCCGGTAAGCGGATTCCGGGTACAGGGCACCGCTGGCTCCCCGCCTAGCACGGTCACCGCCCGCGAGTATACGGGCGCGCTCGGATACGCCGTGCGGGTCGTTCGGTAGCCTGGCTCGATGCATCCGATCCGCTCGATCGTCGTTGACTTCGACGGAACGGCATGCCTCGATGACGTGTCCGAGGTGCTGCTCGAGCGGTTCGGTACCGCCGATTGGCGCGACTGGGACGAACGGGTCGATCGGGGGGAGGTGGGCTTGCGCGAGGCCGCGCAGGCGCAGGCGGCCCTCCTCGATACCGATCGCGAAACGATGATCGATTTCGCGCTCGATCAGTGCCGCATGGACCCGACGTTCCGTCCGTTCGTCTCGTGGGCCGAGGCGCACGACCTCCCGGTCGAACTGGCGAGCGACGGCTTCGCCTTCTACATCCCACCGCTGCTCCAGCGGGAAGGTCTCGGCCACCTCGAGGTCATCACGAACCGGCTGTCGTTCGACCACGACGGCGGACCGGCCGCGCTCTCGCATCCGAACGCGCATCCGGAATGCAACGGGTGTGGGACCTGCAAGATGCTCGTCGTGCAGCGAGCCCGGCGCGAGTACGGACCCGTGGCGTTCATCGGGGAAGGACTGTCGGATCGCTACGGAGCCCTCTACGCGGACGTCGTGTTCGCGAAGGACGCCCTCGTCGCCATCTGCCGGTCCGACGGGGTGCCGTTCCTGCCGTACGAGGACTTCCAAGATGTCCGGACCGTGCTCGAGGAGATCGACGGACTCCCGGGCGCTGTCGAGCCGCCGACGTGCCCGGGATGGAGCACGCCCTGACGCACGGGGCGTTGCCCGACGGCTTCCGGTTCCGCCCGCCGACGCCCACGGACCTCGAGGAGGTCACTGCGCTGTACCGCGCCGGGGAGCTCCACGACGAGGGCGAGTCCTCGATGAGCACGGAGGACGTCCGCGGCGAGTGGGAACGTCCCGGGTTCAACGTCGGGGTCGACGCAACCGCCGTGATCGACAGCAGCGGAGCGATCGTCGCCGAGGGTGAATTGTTCCGGGAACGGCTCGAAGCGACGGTGCATCCTTCCTCGCGAGGCCTCGGGATCGGCAGCGCGTTGCTGTCGTGGCTCGAGGAACGGGCGCTCGCACAACGCCCCGATGGACCGCTGCGCGTCGGTCAGGGCGTGCCCGATCGCGCGACCGGGACGGTGGCCCTGTTCCGATCCCGCGGGTACGAGGCCGAACGGGTCGCCTGGACCTTCCGCCTGCCCTCGGAGGTCGAGATCGACGACCGACCGCTTCCCGACGGGGTCCGGATCCGTCCGTTCCGTCCCGAGACCGAGACCCGCGCCGTCCATCGGGTGATCGACGACGCCTTCACCGAGTGGGAGGAACGAGGGTCGGAACCCTTCGACCTGTGGCGCGCGACCTCGATCGATCGCGCCGACTTCGACCCCTCCCTGCTCCTCGTGGCGGTCGAAGGGCCCGACGAGGACATCGTCGGCGCCGCCTTCGGACTCGTCACTCCCGAGGAGGGGTGGGTCCACGACCTCGCGGTGCGCGCCGACCGTCGCGGACGGGGGATCGCGCAAAGCCTGCTGCGCGAGGCGTTCGGCGCGCTGCGCTCACGAGGCGCCTCGCAGGTCGGCCTGTCCACCGATTCACGAACGGGTGCGAAGGACCTGTACCTGAAGGTCGGGATGGTCGTGCACAACAGCTACGCGTACTGGAGCAAGCGCTTGCGCTGAGCTCCAACGTCGCCCGGTCCGTATCCGGGGCGTCATCACGGGTGCTCACACCTCATGTTCCGAGAACGCTCCAGTGAGTGTGTGACCCGCACCCGCACACGACGTCGACGAGAGACAATGAGCGCGTGCCGCCTCGAGGGCTGACCGACGACAGAGACCCGTCCTCACCATTCAGTGGACGGTGGCGATGGGCGGGCGACCCGAGGTTCATCGCCTCCGTTCTCCTATTGGCCCTGAATGACCACGTGCTGAAGGAGCACTTTCCCGGTTGGTGGACGGGAAAGATCAGCGACTTCGCCGGTGTCGCCGTCGCCGGAACGCTCGCGGCGGTGCTCATCGGGCCACGGCGCGGTCTCGCGCTCGTCGGCACTGGGTTCCTGCTCCTCAAGACGACCCCGGGCTTCGCGGAGGCCGCTCGCCCCCTCCTTGGTGGCGTCACCGCCCGAGATGCCAGCGACCTCGTCGCACTCACGATCCTGATTCCGATGACGCGCCTGTTCCGATCGTCCGTCGGGGGTGCAGGAACCCCCGTTCTCGGGTCCGGACAGCTCGTTCGTGGACTGCGCGCCGGGATGTCGGCCGGTGTCCCCCTCGCGGCAGCCATCGTCGCGGTCATCGCTGCGACCGCGACGAGCTGTGACCCCAGCCCTGCCGTCACCCGGGTGGTCGTTGCAGACGAGACCTTCTTTGCGCTCGTCAGCCGAGGGTGGGGTGACCCGGAGTGGGCTCGCAGCGAGGACGGGGGACATTCGTGGGAACGAAGTGCGCCGCCGCAGGGAATGCAACCGGCCTCCCCACGACCCGGCTCCCCTTTCGAGGACCCCGGTCCGACGGGACCGCTGAAGGCGTGCGCCTCCGACGGAACGTGCTGGCACCTCCGCGGTCAGCGGGTCATCGAACGTGGATCACCCGGTGGAGATCGGGTCGAGGAACTGCGTCTCAGCGACGCGCAGTTCTCGGCCATCTCGACCGGTTGCGCGGGTGGCCACGTCGGGATCCTCGGTTCGGTCGCGGTGGCCGAAGGTCGACCGGGTCCGAACGTTGTCGCGAGCCTAGGAGCTGACGGTGTCCTCACCCGTCACGAGAACGGGCGATGGGAGGCGACGCGTGTGCTTTCAGCACCTCCCATCGCAGCAACCCCCATCGAGACCGCGGCATCCTGGGGCCTGCTCGTGTTCGGACCGATCCTTGCTCTCGCGATGTGGCTGTTCGGCCGTAGGAGGTGGCCCTCGTGGCCCCGGGGGGTGGGGGTGATCCTCATGGGATGGCTCATGTCGTTCGTGGCGTCGAGCGCTCTAGGGTTCGCGGCCGAATCTGACTCTGACCCGACCGTTGCCGTCGGTCGCGTGGCGATCGTCGGCATGGTCGTGACCACCGTGGTTGCGATCGTTGTCGCTCGACGACAACCCCCCGCCACGGCGCACCCTCCCTCATGAGCAGGGCAACGCTGGCCGCCGGCGAATGACATCGCCTTCGGCGGTGGCCGAGGTCGGCGGTGGCCGAGGGATTCGAACCCTCGAGGGAGTTGCCCCCCTACACGCTTTCCAGGCGTGTCCCTTCGGCCGCTCGGGCAGGCCACCGCCGCCCAGTCTACGGAAGCCCTCGGTCGCCCCGGAACGGCGACGGCCGCCCCGGACTGGGACGGCCGACGCGGAGGGCGGAGGCGGAGAGATTCGAACTCTCGAGGGGCGTTTTAGACCCCTAACCGCTTTCGAGGCGGTCCCGTTCGTCCGCTCCGGCACGCCTCCGCCGCCGAGTCTAGCAAGGGGTCTGCGCAGCTCAGCGGCGGTCGCGGAAGAACGAACGAAGGAGATCGCCGCACTCGGTCGCCAGGACCCCGGAGGTCACCTCGACACAATGGTTCAGCCGGTCGTCCCGCGCGAGATCGCCGAGGGAACCGACGAAACCGGCCTTCGGATCGGGAGCCCCCACCACGAGACGATCGATGCGCGAGAGCACCGAGCCGCCGGCGCACATCGCGCACGGTTCGAGCGTGACGTAGAGCGTGCAGCCGTCGAGCCTCCAGGAACCGACCCGTTCGGCGGCTGCGCGGAGGGCGAGGATCTCCGCGTGCGCCGTGGGATCCTGCCGATGCTCGCGTTCGTTGCCGGCTGCAGCGAGCACCGCTTCCTCGCGCACCACGACCGCGCCGATCGGTACGTCGCCCCACGCGATGCACGCCCGAGCCTGCTCGAGGGCCGCGCGCATCCATGTCTCGTCCATCAGTACGCGTCGAGCTCGTGGAGCCGTTCGTCGGAGATGCCGAAGAAGTGCGCGACCTCGTGCTTCACGGTGTGGGCGACCTCGGCCCGGACGCGGTCCTCGTCGTGCCCGGAGCGGCGCATGATCGTCGACCGGTACAGCGTGATCCGGTCGGGCATCACGCCGGTGTAGCCACCGTCGCGCTGCGTGAGCGGGATCCCCTGGTACAGGCCGAGCAGGTTGGGTTCGTCGGGCGGCGCGAGCTCCTCGATCGTCACGTCGACGTTCTCCATCCGGTCGTGGACCCACGTGGGGAGACCGTCGATCGCTTCCGCGGCGAGCTCCTGGAACCGTGCGCGATCCACCATGCGGTCCAGCGTACCCGCGCCGCCGACTCGCGTAGCCTGGATCGAGGATGGGAGCGGGCCTGCGGACCGACCTCTACGAGCTGCACATGGCGGCGAGCTACCTCCGCCGCGGGATGACTCAGCGCGCGACGTTCAGCTTGTCGATCCGCGACCTTCCACCCACGCGCGGGTTCCTGGTCGCCGCGGGCCTCGAGCCGGCGCTCGCCTACCTGGAGACTCTCTCGTTCGACGACGACGATCTCGCCTACCTGCGCACCGAGCTGGACTTCGACGCGGACGTCGTGGATGCGTTCGCGTCGCTGCGGTTCGACGGAGACGTGTGGGCCGTTCCGGAGGGAACGGTCGTGTTCGCGAACGAACCGATCCTCGAGGTCGACGCGCCGCTCCCGATCGCACAGCTCGTCGAGACCGTCCTGCTGAACGTGATCACGACGCACACGGTGCTCGCCTCGAAGGCCGTTCGGTACCGGCTCGCCGCTCCCGACGCCGACCTGGTCGACTTCGCCTACCGCCGGACCCACGGGCACGACGCGGCGTGGGCGACAGCGCGTTCGAGCGCGATCGCGGGCTTCGCGGCGACGAGCAATGTCGGCGCCGCGCGGGATCTGGGTCTCGCGGCATCGGGAACCATGGCGCACTCCTACGTGCAGGCGTTCGGATCCGAACGGGAGGCGTTCCGCGCGTACGCGCAAGACCGGCGCGGGCCGGTGACCTTTCTCGTCGATACCTACGACACGGTCGAGGGGGTTCGTGCAGCGATCGACACGATCGAGGAGTTGCACCTGGAGGGAGCGCTCGGGATCCGGATCGACAGCGGAGACCTCGACGCGCTCTCCCGCCGGACGCGCGCGCTGCTGGACGAGGCGGGACTGGGATCGGTGCGCATCGTGGTCAGCGGCGGACTCGACGAACACGAGGTCGGGCGGCTGGTCGGCGACGGCGCGCCGATCGACGTATTCGGGATCGGGACACAGATGGGGGTCTCCGCGGACGCGCCGTCGTTGGACTCGGTCTACAAGCTGGTCTCCGTCGGAGAGCAGCCGGTCATGAAGCTGTCCACGGGCAAGTCGACATTGCCGGGAGCCAAGCAAGTATTCCGGTCCGTAGAGCGCGGATCGGAACCCGACGTGCTCGGACTTCGGGAGGAGACCGCTCCCGAAGGAACCGTCGCTCTGCTCGAAGCGGTCGTGCGTTCGGGCGCCCGTGTGGCGGAGGTTCCTTCCCTGGAACGCACGCGGGATCGGCTCGCGGCGGAGCTCGCGGCGCTCCCTCCGGCGGCCCGCGCCCTCTCGCGGCCCGAGGCGGCGCCGGTGGCGTTCTCCTCTCGCCTCGCCGACCTCGCCACCCGCCTCCGGTCGGATCGCCGGCCTCGCTGATCGGCCACGAGATCGGCCCGGTGCGCGACACCGAACCCCCACATCCGCTGCAGGGCAATCGGGCGTAGGACGCTTGCCCGACAGCGAAGGGTCGACGTAGCATCGCTCGCCTCCCTCCCACCACGAAAGGGCTCAGATGTCGCGTCGTGCCGCCCGCCCGTTGCTCGTGTCGCTGCTGGCAGCTGCCCTGATCGCGGGGTCGACATCGGGCGCCGCGACGGCCGCCCAGCTCGACCCGGCGTGGAGCCAGGCCTACGACGGGCCCGGAACCAAAGACGACGTTCCCCGAGCGCAGGAACTGTCCCCGGACGGATCGCTCGTGGTCACGACCGGCGAGAGCGCGACGCCGCGCGCACGGACCAACGCCGTGACGATCGCCCACGACGCGACCAGCGGAGCGGTCGTGTGGACCGCGATCGAGAACGACGGTCCCGACGACGGGATGTTCGACGTGGCATTCGATCCCGCCGGTCGGCGCGTCTACGTGACGGGCAGGGACGGTGTCGACGCGGGACCCAGCGACGACGCGCTCGTCGTCGCCTACGAGGCCACGACCGGAGCTCGCCTCTGGAAGACCTCCCTCCAGGTGCCACAGGACCGCGTGCAGACGACGATGATCGCCGTCTCTCCCTCGGGGGGACGGGTCGTCGTCGCCGGTCGAACCTGGACGGCGCCCGTCCGCACCTACGTCGCCGGACTCGACGCAGCCTCCGGCACACCCGTATGGGAGAGCTTCGAGGGGGACGCACCGGGTGAGGGGTTCCGTCCGATACCCGTCGACCTCGTCTTCGATCCGGCCGGCAACGCCGTCACCGCTGCGACCGCGCTCAGCAGGACCGGGATCGGTGGCGACGTGCACGTTGTGTCCTACCGCGGCCCGACCGGACAGCGCCGGTGGGCAACGACCTACGACGGTCCCGCCGAGGGTCCCGATCTGGCGGCGGAGCTCGCGGTGGCGCCCACCGCGCTGTTCCTCGTGGGATCGAGCGAGCGGATGGGGAACCGATCGGACGTCCTGGCGCTCTCCCTCGCGCCCGACGACGGGGAGATCGCGTGGGACGCACATTGGAACGGTGACGGAGACGGGTTCGACGACGGGAGCTCGATCGCGGTCCGACGGGACGGTGGCAGGCTGTTCCTCGCCGGCTCCACGCAGCGAACCGGTACGGACCCGCACGAAGACTACGTCGTGCTCGCTCGGCGCGCGTCGGACGGTGTCGGTGTCTGGGAGCGGACCTACGACGGTCCGGCGCACGCCGTGGACGTCGCGCGTCAGATCACCCGAGCAGAGGACGGCACCCTCGTCGTCACCGGCACGAGCGCGGGCAAGGGGGGCGACGCGGACGTGATGACGCTGGCGTTCGATCCTTCGGGGCTCCTTCGATGGAAGGACCGCTCGGGCGATCCCACGGGCGATGACGGCGGCGTCGCAGTGACCGCGGGAGCGACGCTTGCCTTCGTGACGGGCTGGTTCGCCCGGCCGCCTCCGATCGGTCAGGACATCGTGGTCTCCGCGTATCAGCTCGCGGGCTGAGCGGCTAGCGCTCGCGCGGGAGGACACGGTTGTCGCCCTGTTGCTCGTAGGGCAGCATGTTCCGGTCTGTCGAGCCCGCCACCCGTTCGGAGGCCCCTTGCGAATGCACGCCCGGATCGTGATCACCTCGGCCGTCGCGCTCGCGATCGGCCTGGTGGCCGTGACCCAGGCACCCGCCGGCCCTGCCGTCGTCGATCCGGTGAAGGTGAACCCCGATGTCTGGGAGGACTTCCCCGCCGCCGCAGACGCGGGCATGAACTCGCTGATCGCATGGACCGCGGACGGCAAGAGCACGCCCGATCGGTTCAACGCGTTCCTCCAGGTCAATGGCGGTCCGAGGATCAAGGTGAACCCGGAGAAGACCCGTGGGTACACCGGCGCGTTCGCGTCGGGGACCGATCGGCTCGTCTGGCAGCAGGTGAAGAAGGGGCAGTCGGATCTGCGGTTCTACGACGCCTCGGCGGGCGCCGGGGTTCCGCTCGGCCGCTCCGACGTGAACACCTCACTGTGGCAGTGGCGTCCGTCGATCGACGGGGACCACCTCCTCTACGGGGAGAACCGCTTCGATGCGCCCGACGCCCCGTGGAAGGTCGTGCTGGCCGATCTCGGCGACCCGAACCAGACCAAGCGCGTCCTGGCGACGGCGAAGAACCGCTGCCGGTGCCTGTACCCGGGACAGATCTCCGGGAACTACGCGACCTGGACGAAGTGCTCTCCCGTCTGCCAGGTGTTCGTGCATCAGATCGATACCGCGACGACGACACGCGTGACCAACGAGCCGCAGAAGCAGCAGTACTTCGGCGTTCCGAACGAGAACGGAGTCAGCTACCTTGTGCGCTCGGGCAACGCGTGCGGTGCGAACGCACAGATCGTCGCCGTGCCCTTGGGCTCCGAGAGCCGGCAACTCGTCCACGTCCTCGACGACGGGAAGGACGTGAACGACATCTCCACGGTGCCGGGTTCATCGTTCCCCGAACCCGTGTACTTCAGCCGGTTCGGGTGCGGGAACGCCGGTCAGGCCAACATCTACTCGACCGACGTGTTGCCTCCGACGCGCATCGCGCCCGACGTCGGCCGATCGATCACGGGCCGCAAGCGGCTCCCGTTGCCGACCGGCAGCGGGCCGTAGCTCAGGAGGTCGCGGCGGGGAGCCAGCCGGGGCGGGTGGCCTCGAACGCGGTGATCGTGTCGGCGCTCTGCATCGTCAGCCCGATGTCGTCCAATCCCTCGGTGAGACGCCAGCGCGTGTAGTCGTCGATCTCGAAGGACTCCTGGACGTCCGGGGCGGTGACCCGGCGGTCGTGCAGGTCGATCGTGATCTCGGTCGAGGGATCGTCGAGCACGGCGTCCAACAGCGCACGGACCGCCTCGAGCTCGAGCTCCACGGGCAGCACTCCGATCTTCGTGCAGTTGTTGCGGAAGATGTCCGCGAAGCTCGGAGCGATCACCGCGCGGAACCCGGCGTCCTCGATCGCCCACACCGCGTGCTCACGGCTGGAGCCGCTCCCGAAGTTCGGCCCGGCGATCAGGATCGACGCGCCGTCGAACCGGGAGTCGTTGAGGACGAAGGCCGGGTCCTTGCGCCACTCGTCGAACAGGAACTGCCCGTAGCCCGTGCGCTCGACCCGCTTGAGGTACTGGGCGGGGATGATCTGGTCGGTGTCGACATCGGAGCGGTCGAGCGGCAGTGCGCGACCCGTGTGGACCGTGAACTTCTCCATCGCTGTTGGGTTCCTCTCTGTCGGTCAGACCGAGGCGGGGGGCAGCTCGTCGGGGGTACCGAAACGACCGAGCACCGCGGTCGCGGCCGCGACCTGGGGGCTCACCAGATGGGTACGGCCGCCCTTGCCCTGGCGGCCCTCGAAGTTCCGGTTCGAGGTCGATGCGCTGCGATCCCCCGGGCCGAGGATGTCCGGGTTCATGCCCAGGCACATCGAGCACCCCGCGCCACGCCACTCGAACCCCGCCGCGGTGAATACACGGTCGAGTCCCTCCTGCTCGGCCTGCTGCTTCACCAGCGCCGAGCCGGGAACCACGAGCGCGCGCAGCTCACCCCGGATCCTCCTGCCGTCGACGATCGCGGCGGCCGCGCGGAGATCCTCTATCCGGCTGTTCGTGCACGAGCCGATGAAGATCGTGTCGGGCCGGATCTCGCGGATCGGCGTTCCCGGCCGCAGGTCCATGTAGTGCAGGGCTCGCTCCAGCGCCTCGCGCTTGGCGGGGTCGGTCTCGGCCTCGGGATCGGGCACGACCCCGTCGATCGTCGTCGTCTGTGCCGGGTTCGTCCCCCAGCTCACGTACGGCTTCAGCGTCGCGGCGTCGATCGCAACCTCGCGGTCGAACGTCGCCGCCTCGTCGGTGGTCAGCGAACGCCAGTCATCGAGAGCGCGCTCCCAATCGGCGCCCTTCGGGGCATGGGGCCGGCCCTCCACGTAGGCGAACGTCGTGTCGTCGGGCGCGATCATGCCGGCGCGGGCTCCGCCTTCGATCGACATGTTGCAGATCGTCATGCGGCCCTCCATCGAGAGGGAACGGATCGCGGAACCGCGATACTCGACGACCTGGCCGACGCCTCCTGCCGTGCCGATCCGATTGATGATCGCGAGGATGATGTCCTTCGCGGTGACACCCTCCGGGAGGTCGCCGTCGACCGTGATCGACATCGTTCCCGGTGTGGCTTGGGGCAGCGTCTGGGTGGCGAGCACGTGCTCGACCTCCGAGGTGCCGATCCCGAACGCGAGCGCACCGAAGGCACCGTGGGTCGAGGTGTGCGAGTCACCGCAGACGATCACCATGCCCGGCTGGGTGAGGCCCATCTGTGGGCCGATCACGTGGACGATGCCCTGACCGGCCGATCCCATCGGGTAGAGCGTGATCCCGAACTCCTCGGCGTTGCGGGAGAGGGCCTCCATCTGCTTCGCTGAGATCCGATCCGTGACGGGGCCGTCGGTCGTGGGCACGTTGTGGTCCATCGTCGCGACGGTCAGGTCGGGGCGGCGGACGGATCGCTCGTGCAGGCGCAAGCCGTCGAACGCCTGTGGGCTCGTCACCTCGTGCACCAGATGCAGGTCGACGTAGAGCAGGTCGGGTTCTCCGTCCGCGCGTCGCACCACGTGGCGCTCCCAGAGCTTCTCGGGAAGGGTCTGGGGAGCGGGCGTCGATGGCATCTCGCGTCAGCCTCCTGACGAAGTACGGCGGGCATGGTGTCGTGAGGGTGTCTCAATATATGAGACACTGTCTCACTATATGGACCGCAGTGTACCAGCGCCCCATCCCTCAGATGCCAGGGAACTGACCCCGACCGGCACCGAGCCGGGAACCACGACCGGCGTCGGGGTCCTCGACCGTGCCGTCGCGATCCTCGACGCGGTCGAGCGCGGACACGGCTCCCTCCGCGATCTGATCGACGCCACCGGTCTGTCGAAGCCGACCGCGAGCCGGCTCGCCAACGCGCTCGAGGCGCACGGGTTCCTCGCACGGGACGCCCGTCGCGGCTATCGCCTCGGTCCGCGCTTGTTCGCACTCGCCGCGACGGCGCAACGTGAGCTCCCCTGGCGAGACCTCGCGCGCCCCGCGCTCGAGCGGCTCGCAGCAGTCACCGGCGAGAGCGCCCAGCTGTACGTCCGCGCCGGCGACGAGCGCCTCTGCGTCGAGGTGGCCGAGTCCGACGAGGAACTGCGGACGATCGTTCCGGTGGGCGCTCACCTGCCGCTCAATGCAGGGTCGGCGGGCAAGGTGTTCCTCGCGTTCGCACGCAACGACATCACCCACCTGCTCGACACCGCCCCCGAGCCTCCCAACCGGATCGGCGGCCTGCCGTGGCGCGAACGGATCGAGCGCCAGCTGCACCTGACCCGACGTCGGGGCTGGGCCGAGAGCGTCGCCGAGCGGGAGCAGAACGTTGCGTCGGTCAGCGCCCCCGTGTTCGACGGGATGGGATTCCTGCTCGCGGTCGCCTCGGTGTCGGGACCGATCGATCGCCTGGGGCGATCGCCCGGCAAGCACTACAGCGCCGCGGTCACCACCGCCGCGCGCGAGATAGAACGCGCGATCGGCGCGACCGATCCGATCGCACCGGCCTAGCATCTACCAGGCGTACGCCTCGGGCGCGTGACCACCGGGCCCCGGGAAGATCTCGTCGAGCTGGTCCATCGCCTCGGGCGGGAGCTCGACCTTCAACGCCCGCATCGCCCCGTCGAGCTGCTCGATCGTGCGTGGACCGATGATCGGCGCGGTCACGACCGGGTTGGTCAGCAGCCACGCCAGGGCGATGTCGGATGCCCGTTCTCCGAGATCGGCACAGAGCTTCTCGTAGCGCCCGAGCTTGTCCCGGTGCTGCTCGATCTCTCCGCGCATGTACTGATCGTTCCTGCGCCCCTCGGTCACCTTGTTCAGGGCGCCGGCCAGCAGGCCTCCCGACAGAGGGCTCCACGGGATGAACCCCATGCCGTACTCCTTGACGGCGGGGAGCACCTCGAGCTCGACGTGACGGGCGTTCAGGTTGTACAGGCTCTGCTCGGACACGAGGCCGAGGAAGTGTCGATGGCGAGCGATCTCGTTGGCGCGGGCGATATGCCACCCGGCGAAGTTCGAGCTGCCGACGTAGGTCACCTTGCCCTCCTGGACGAGCTGCTCCATCGCCTGCCAGATCTCGTCCCACCAGGCTTCGCGGTCGATGTGCTGCATCTGGTACAGGTCGATGTGGTCGGTCTGCAGACGGCGCAACGACTCCTCGCACGCACGCTTGATATGGAGCGCCGACAGCCGCGACTCGTTCGGCCAATCACCCATCTGGCCGTAGACCTTCGTGGCGAGCACGACCTTGTCGCGCCGCCCACTGCCCTTGGCGAACCAGCGGCCGAGGATCTCCTCGGTCGCGCCGGCTCCCAGATGCCTCCCGAACACGTTCGCGGTATCGAAGAAGTTCAGGCCGTGGCCGAGAGCCTGATCCATGATCGCGTGGGAGTCCTCCTCGCTCGTGTGCGGTCCGAAGTTCATCGTCCCCAAGCACAGACGGGAGACCTTCACGCCGAAGCGACCCAGGTGTGTGTACTCCATCGGGCCAGTCTACGGCTCCAGGCGGACTCCCTTGACCGGCGAGGCCTAGCGCCGGGGGAGGCGACCGAGCACGTCGGCGGCCCCGCTCGAGGCGGGTCCGAACCCACCGCAGTCGAAGTGGACCTGGATCTCGCCGGTGAAAGCGGTCGCCCGCCACTCTCCGCGGTGCGTCGCGGCCTGGGTCACCCGGAGGCGGATCTCCTCGGTGGCCTGGGCGGTGGTCCCGCGGGTGCAGTTCGCCTCGCTGCGGGTCGTTCCCTCGTAGGTGGTTCCGTGCTGGCGGAGCACGTCCGGGGGGAACAACGAGATCTCGCATCGGCCCACGCCCCCGCTGCAATCGTGGTGGAGCGGCCACCGGACCTGTTCGCGTCGCCCCGGGAGCGGGTCCTTGATCCCGAGGAAGCGCGCGAGCCCGGTGGAGCGCGTCACCGTCAACGTCACGTCGTAGGTCCCCTGAACCGAGGCGTCCCGCAACGACAACCTCGGCGTGACCACCTCGACCTCCGCCGGCGGTCCGGCTTGCCCCGCCGCTCCGATCGCGCGAACCGTGTACACGAGGCTGCCGCCGGGAGGGAGGTTCGTGTCGACGTGCGCTGTCTCGGCAGGATCGTCCCTCAGCAGGTCCTCCTCCCCGCGGGCGACCCGATACTCGCTCGCTACACCCTCGAGTGGAGCCGCCCACGCGAGCTCGACCTTCGCCGAGACAGCGTCGCACTCGGGCGGCAAGCACTTCGCGCCCTCCGCGGTGAGCGATCGCGGCGGTCCGAGCGGTGCGGCCACGGGGTCCTCGTTCCCTCCGGCGAGCAGGAGCACGACGACGCCCACCGCCGCGGCGCCGAGCACCGCCCCGACCACGACAAGCGCCGCTCGACCCTGAGGAGGGCCCGGGGTCGTGGGTTCGTTGCCCGGCGGCGCGGGAGGGAGGCTCGCGTCGGCCGGCGGTTGCGGCGTCGAACTCACGACTGCACGACGCCCGTGAACGACCAGTCGGTCGATCCGGACAGACACCCGGAGACCGCGGGGGCGTCCTCGTCGATCGATCCGGAGATCCTCGTGGCTCGCCACTCGTCGCGGATGGGCGCGGCGCGCGTGATCTCGAGCGCGACGTCGAGCGATTCCGTCACGGAACCGCCGCGGCAGTCGAGGATCAGGAACGTTCCCGATGCGGTGCCCGAGTACCGGTCACCAGAGACGCTCAGGGTTCCCGAGGCGGTACGCCGGCGAACGGTCATCCGTGTCGGGCACGGGCCGGAGCTGCATGCAGGATCGAACATGAACAGCATCGCGGCGTTGTTCGCCCCGACCGAACTCGAAGCGGCCTTCAAACGGATCGCGAACCGTCCTTCGAGCCGTGCATCGGCGGTGGGCAAGGACCGCGTACGGACCCGGCTGCGCGCTTCCGCGGATTCCACCTCGTCCGCCCCGACCGCGATCACCCCGTAGGAGTACGGCGTGGCGGGCGTCACGTCACGGTCGGTGAACGAGGCCTCGCGTGTGGTGCCGATCTCACGACCGTCGCGCAGCACGCGATAGCCGTCGACCTCGCCCTCCGGAGCGCGCCATCGCAACCGGACCTCCCACGACTTCGGGTCCCCGTTCCACCCCCGGGTGTCGGCGCGCACGTCGCCGGGCCGGCCGAGCGTGGTGGGGACGGGCGAGTCCACGGGTGTGCCGGGCGAGGGGGTGGGATCGTCGCCACCACCCGTGCACGCGGAGATCGCCGCCGCGAGCGCGAGGATGACACCGACCATGTGCCCCGTCGTCGTTTGCCTGCGAGCGCGCACGCGTCCTCCCGTGGATGTCGTTGGGGGCGAATCCTATGGCCCGAGGGATGCACAGTCGAGCTACGGCGCTGGGAGGCTCTGGCGCGCCCGGCACGATTCGAACGTGCAACCTTCTGATCCGTAGTCAGACGCTCTATCCGGATTGAGCTACGGGCGCATCTGCCTGCGGTTTTGTTCCAACACATGCGTGAGGTCCGCAGGCACGCGTTCGAGTCTAACGGGCCCCGACGGCATTCGACGGTCCGCAGAGAGCTGGGTACCGTCAGCGGAGCACCGCGGCTCGGGATCCAGGCAACCGCGGCGGACGATGAGTTCTCCGGCCGGGCGGGGTCGGAACAGGTACCACGGTCGCGACGGCGATAGGAAGGAACCGTGAGATGGGCCACCCGTTCGAGATCGACAAGCAGATCGAGGTCCCTGCTACCCCGGAACAGGCATGGGACGCGATCACCACGGGTCCGGAGATCGATTCCTGGTTCATGGGACGGAACGAGGTCGAACCCCGTGAGGGTGGAACGGCCCGGACCTCCTTCCCCGGCTGGACGCTGGAGACGACCGTCACCGCCTGGGACCCACCCACCCGGTTCGCGACCCGCAGCGACGAGGGGCAGGACGGCTCCTTCCACTCGTTCGACTACCGCGTCGAACCGCGCGCGGAGGGTGGCACTACGATCCGGTGGCTGCACTCGGGCTTCATCGGTGGCGACCACTGGGAGGCCGAGTATGAGGCGATGGGTGAGGGCGACCCGATGTACCTGCACAAGCTGGCCCAGTACCTGACCTACTTCGTGGGACGAACCGCCACGCCGATCGACGTCGTCGGCCCTCAGATACCCGACCCGGACGAGACCTGGACCGTGTTCCGGCGCGGTCTCGGGCTCTCCGGTCCGGTGGTCGTCGACGAGGAGGTCCATCTCGCCCCCGAAGGCCTTCCGCCGCTGGAGGGCGTCGTGGACTACGTGTCGCCGAGCTTCCTCGGCGTGCGGACCGACGACGGGCTATACCGGTTCATCGCATCGTTCGACGGCTCGTCGATGGTGGGCCACCACATCTTCTCCGCCGACATCGACCAACAGCAGACCGAAAAGACCTGGCGGATCTGGCTCGATCGGCTCTTCGGCTGAGCGGCCACCCCACATCACGAGTGAAAGGGGATCTCGATGAACAAGGTCACGTCGAAGGACCGCACGACGATCGCGTTCGACCGGATCGGCGACGGTCCACCGGTGATCCTCGTGTGCGGTGGATCGACCGATCGCATGGCGAACGGCGGGCTCGCGGCGCTCCTGAGCTCGGACTTCACGGTGTTCAACTACGACCGTCGCGGCCGGGGCGACAGCGGCGACACGCCGCCGTACGCGGTGGAGCGTGAGATCGAGGACATCGATGCACTGATCGGCGACGCCGGAGGCTCGGCGTTCCTGTTCGGGACGTCCTCCGGTGCGGCGCTTGCGCTCGAGGCGGCCGCGACCGACCTCCCCGTCATGAAACTGGCCCTGTGGGAGCCCCCCTACATCCTGGATGAGAACGATCGCCCTCCCTCGGATCAGGTCGCGCAGTACGACACGATGATCGCGGAGGGTCGTCGCGGCGACGCGGTCGAGTACTTCATGACGACGGTGGTGGGCATGCCCGCCGAGTTCGCCGCCCAGGCCCGCTCGGAGCCGTGGTGGCCGGCCCAGGAAGCGCTCGCACACACGCTCGCCTACGACGCGACCGTCATGGGCGACTACTCGCTGCCGATCGATCGCGCGGCCTCCGTCAAGGCTCCGACCCTCGTGGTCGCCGGCGGGGCGGACTTCCCTTGGATGCGCGAGACCGCCCAGGCGCTCGCGGCGGCCCTGCCCGACGGTCGCACCAAGATCCTCGAAGGACAGGGACACGATGTCGATCCGGCGATCCTCGTCCCGGCGCTTCGGGAGCTCTTCGCCGGTTGAGCACCGGTCGAGCCAGGAAGGGACGTCCAGCTGAGCGAGCCCACGCCGACGACACAGGAGGGAAACGAGGAGCGAGCTCGGATCGCACAGCTCCTGGAGGCGCATGCGCCCGCCGGCTGGGAGAGAGGCTTCGACAAGGACGACCTGCTGGACGCGATCGTCGAAGGACGGCCGCTCCAGATGTTCGTGATGGCTGCCGACATCCGAAGCTCGACGATGCTGATGAAGGAAGCGATCCGGTTCGAGAAGTTCGCCTTCATCATGGACAAGTTCGTGACCGCGGTTCGGCGCGGGATCCGAGCCCCCGGTGGCTGGTTCGACAAGTTCACCGGCGACGGGTTCCTCGCATACTGGATCGTGCGGTCGGGTCCCGAGGACGTGTACGACGAGCGCTTCGTCCAGGCGGCGGGGAACCTCGTGCACACCGCGCACACCTTGGTCGACTTCTTCCACCGGCGCGTCCTCGAGGACTTCCGCAGCAACTCGCGGAACCTGCCGCATGGCGCGGGACTCTCGATGGGTCTGGATGCTGGTCCCGGCTACCTCGTCCAGATCGGTGGCGAGCTGACCGTGGTCGGCCCCCCGGTGGTCGGGGCGGTGCGGATGGTGACAGCGGCCGAGCTCCCCGGCGAGATCATCGCGAACGTGTTCCTCGGCGAACGCGTGCGTGAGGAACAGGACGGCATCTACGAGCGGCTGGGCGTGCAGGCTACGCGCGAGTACCGCCCGACCAAGGAATACCCCAAGGGCCAGGAGGTCTACGCGCTGACGTTCGACCACCGCGGGGAATCCGACACCGACGGTGCAGGTGGGTCCTCACCCGATCAAGCGGGTGGGTGAGCCCTGCCGATAGACCGAACATGCGTCGGCGCAGCCTGCAGCTCCTCGTCATGGTCCTCCTTCTCGCCCTCCCGAACCTCGCCGCCGCGGGCGGCGGGAACGGCGGGGACGGGGCCAGGCACGTCGACATGGATGACGACTACTTCTACCCCTCGACCGTCAAGGTGGCCCAGGGCGGAACCGTGTCGTGGGATCCGGCCGGCGATCAGACACACACCGCGACCGACGGGACGGGCATGGACCTGTTCGACTCCGGTCTCGTCGACCCGGGACAGCCGAGCTACATGTTCGCGTTCCGGGCCGCATCGATCTACCCGGTGATCTGCACGCTGCACGTCGACATGCTCGGACGGGTGAAGGTTCCGCTCCGCGCCGGACCGCGCGACGGAACGGCGAGCCGTCCTTTCGACGTCACGTGGGCGAGCGCACCCCCCGACGACGGCTATGTCTCGATCGTCCAGGTCAAGCGTCCGGGTCGCGCATGGAAGGTTTGGAAACGCGCCGCCGCCGGCACCGGGAGCCGGTTCAAGCCCACGACGTCGGGGACCTACCGGTTCCGGTCGAGGCTCTCTCGCCCGAGCCTCGAGGCGACCGCGGACTGGTCCGACGTCGCCGCGATCCGGGTTCGCCGATAGCTCAACTCGCGCTGCGCCCCGAACGAACACCGCGCCAGATCACGAGGACGATCACCGCGCCGACGACCGAACCGATCAACCCGGTCGCACGGACCTCGAGCCCGTCGCCCGCGATCAGACTCGCGAGGAGACCTCCGACGAACGATCCGATCAGACCTGCAGCCAGCAGCTCTCCCCAACTCGACGGACGACTGCCGCCGCCCAGGATCAGGTTCGCGAGCCACCCCGCGGCAAGCCCGAGCACGACGATGTACAGGATCAGCACAGATCGCTCCTCTCGATCGGATGCGCCATCCTAGTCGTGGTCGCGCTCGGCTGCCTCCGCATCCGCCTTCGTCCGGTGCACCGTTCCCGCGGGATGTTCGGGCGGCGAGTACAGCGAGTACAGCTTCAGATCAGCGGTTCCCGTGTTGACGATGTTGTGCCAAACGCCCGCGGGAACAACCACGGCCCAGTCCTCGGTGACGTCATGGGTCTCGTCGACGGAATCGCCGCTCGTTCCGAACTCCGCGCGCGCGCTGCCCTGCTCGATCCTGAGGAACTGGTCACGGTCGGGATGCTGTTCCCACCCGATGTCCTCCCCCGGTGGGATCCGCATGACCGTGAGTTGGGCATGCTCGCCCGTGTGCAGCACGGTGCGGAAGGTCTCGTTGTCGAGCGTCTCCCGCTCGATGTTGCCGACCCATCCCAGCATGTCGACCTCCGATCGCCCAGCGTCTGCCAGTCTCGCACGGCCTATGCCGTCGGCGACAGCGAGCCGGAGCCCTCGGCCGACGCGCCGACGGAGATCTCCCCGAGCAGCGCAGCGTGCAGCCGCCCGTTGGAGCTCAGGAGATCGCACCCGTCGTGGAGTGCCGACCCGTCGAGCGTGGTCAGCCGGCCACCCGCCTCGCCGAGCACGACCGCGACGGCCGCCCAGTCCCATATGCCGCACGGGTCGTGCTCGAGCATGGCGTCGGCAGAGCCGCGCGCCACGAGCATGTGGCCCCACGCGTCGCTGATCCCCCGGGTTCGCCGACTCGCCGACGCGATCCGCGCGAACCCGGACCAGCGGTCATCACCGAGCCACTCCTCGACACCGGAATGCAGCACGAACGCATCACCGAGCGCCGCGCGATCCGACGCCCGGATCGGCTCGCCGTCGAGCGTGGCGCCGCGTCCCTCGACCGCCGCGTAGCGCTCGCTGAGGGCGGGCGCATCGACGAGCCCGAGCACCGGGTGTCCGTCGATCACGAGCGCGATCAGCGTGGCCCACATCGGAAGCCCGTCGAGGAAGTTGCGGGTCCCGTCGATCGGATCGACGGTCCAGACGCGGGGCCCTCCCGGCCCGAGGCCATCCTCCTCACCGACGAACCCGTCGTCGGGGTATCGCTCGGCCACCGCCCGGCGCAGTGCGCGCTCGACCTCGATGTCGACCTCGCTGACCGGCGTCGCGTCGGCCTTGTTGCGGACATCGAGATCGCTCCCGGCACGGGGCAGCGAGATCGACGCGGCGAGATCGGCGAGCGCTCCCGCGAAGGCGAGCTCGCTCTCGAGGCGGCCCGTCAATTCCGCTCCCGGAGCCGTGGGTTGAGGATCTCCTCCACCGCATATCCGCACATCGTGAACGCGAGGACGACGAGCACGATGCACAGTCCCGGTGGCAGGAGCCACCACCATGCGCCGGTGCTGATCGCGCCGTTGGCGAACGCCTCGTAGATGATCGTTCCCCACGACACGTTGTTCACGTCCCCGAGACCCAGGATCGCCAGGGTGGTCTCCGACAGGATCGCGAGCGCGACGGCGAGCACCGTGTTCGCCAGGATGACCGGCATCAGATTGGGCAGCACGTGCCGCAGCACGATCGCCGATTCGCGCGAACCGATCGCGCGCGACCGCTCGACGTACAGGCTCTGCTTGACGGTCAACGTCTGCGCGCGGACGAGTCGAGCCGTCGGCGCCCAGGAAGTGATCCCGATCACGATGATCACGTTGAGCAGGGTCGGGCCGAGGATCGAGGCGAGCGCGATCGCGAGTGGGATCCACGGGATCACGAGGAACCAGTTCGACACCGCGTTCAAGACCCCGTCGGTGCGTCCGCCTGCGTAGCCGCCGGTCACGCCGACAGAGGTGCCGATGATCGCCGTCATCGCCGCCGCTGCGAGCCCGACGAGCAACGAGACCCGCGATCCCCAGATCGTCAGCGTGAGCACCGAGCGGCCGAAATTGTCGGTTCCCAGCGGGAAGGCGGCACTCGGCTCCTGTAAGGGGATCCCCGTCGCGAACGCCTCCTGCGTCCCGCTCTCGTCGGCGAGCAGCGGAGCGAGGAGAGCCACCGCCACGAAGAACACCAGGATCAGGAACCCCGCCAACCCCATCCGGTTCGTGCGGAACGCCGTGACGAACGCCGTGAACGCCCGGCGTCGCCGGACCCACGCGGCCGAGCGCCCGAACGAGGGAGCAGCCTCCTGCGCCATCTCAGGCCTCCCGGACCCGGGGGTCGATGTAGCCGTAGGACAGGTCCGCGGCGAGATTGAACAGGATCACCAGTACGCTCGAGAACAGGAACACGCCCTGGATCACCGGGAAGTCCTGATTGTCGATCGCCTGATAGGTGAGCACCCCGAGGCCGGGCCAGTTGAAGATCCCTTCGATCACGACCGTCCCGCCGAGGATGTACCCGAAGCTGTAGAACACGAGGGTCACGATCGGAAGCAGGGCGTTGGGCACCGCATGGCGCCGCCGCACGTCCCGGTCCTGCAACCCCTTCGCTCGCGCCGTCTGCAGGTAGTCCTCGCCGGCGATCTCCACCATCGACGAGCGCATCACCAGGACGTACTCGCCGATGTAGGCGAGCGTCAGGGTGAGGACCGGCAGGAACGCGTGGGTCATCACGTCGGCGATGTAGGCGGCTCCCTCGGGCGGGGGACTCGACACGTATCCCCCCAGCGGGAAGATGCCGAGCATCGTGCCGAACACGACGAGCAGCACCATCCCCAGCCATCCCTCGGGGATCGAATACAGGAACAGTGAGGACCCGACCGTGCCGACGTCGCGCCGCGTCCCGCGGCTCCAACCCGCATGGATCCCCGCCCAGATTCCGATCACCACCGAGAGGATCGTCGCCGGAAGCAGCAGGATCACTGTGGGCCAGACCCTGCCGGCGATCACCGAGGTGACCGGACGGCCCGACGTGAACGACGAGCCGAGGTTGCCGCGGATCGTGTCCCAGAGGTAGATCGGGACCTGTGTGATCACCGGCTGATCCAGGCCGAAATCGGCGATCAGCTCCTGCGTCTCGGTCGGCGACAGCCGCTGGTTGCGAGCGATCGTGTCGACCGGGCTCCCGGGCATCACTCGGAACAGGACGAAATTGAACAGCAGCACGAAGAGCAGGGTGCCGACCGCCCCCAGGATCTTGCGGAGGACGTACCCGCGTACCCCGCTCAGATGCGATCGTCCTCCCGGCCCTTGCGCACCCTTCCGATCACCAGCACGATCGCCACGACGCCGATCGCCGCTGCGGCCCAGATCCACAGCGGGATCGAGTCGGACCCCGCCTCGGCATCCGTTCCGTCGGCCGCCGTCAGCGGCTCGATGTCCATGTACTGGTAGGGCAGGTAGCCGAACACGAGGTAGCCGTCAGGCTCCGGCGACGGCGAATAGCCCGTGAACGTGTCGGTCCGATAGGCTTCGAGACCGCCCTCGTAGTAGAGGATGTCCTCCGCGACGTTCTCGTACAGGTGCTCTTCCATCCGATCGACGACCTCGCGACGCTCCTCGACTGTCGTTGCGAGCCTCTGTTCCTCGTACATCTCGTCGTACGCCGGGTCGGAATAGCAGCCGTCGCTCCAGTTCCCGCACTGCGCGGTCGTGAACACCGACAGGATGAAGTCGGGATCCGGGTCCGGATACCAGCCCCACAGGTACGCGTCGAACGAGCCCTCGCCCCATACCTTGTTCATCACACCGTCTCCGACCGGTCGCACGATCAACTCGATGCCGATCTCGGCGACCCAGGACGCGATCAGCTTGGCGGTCGGAGGCGCCGAGGGAACGCTGCTGGCTGCGAAGACCTCGAACTCGAGCGGTTCGCCGCCGCCCGGCATCTCCCGTACCCCGTCCCCGTCGGTGTCCTCGTATCCCGCGTCGTCGAGGATCTGGTTCGCCAGCTCGAGATCGAACCCGCGTGGTTCCTCCGGCTCCCAATGCCAGGGACTCGATGTGGACATCAGTCCCGTCCCCACCTCCCCGTAGCCGAGCAGGACCCGATCGACGAGCGCCTGCTTGTCGATCGCGTGTCCGATGGCCCGGCGAACCTCCACGTCCTTGATCGCGGGGTGGTTGGTCGCGCTGTCCCCTTGCCCGCCGAAGTTGAAGGCGAAGTTCAGGAACCCACGCCCCGCCGACTCATGGACGTCGATGTCGGGTTGCTCCGCGACCGACTCAGCGAGGGTCGGGAGCAGTCCGGAGACGACGTCGACCTCGCCGTCGCGCAACGCGAGCGACATCGTCTCCTGGTTGTCGAACGCGCGGAACACGATCTCGTCGACCTTCGGCGCACCGTCCCAGTAGTCCTCGTTCGCCTCGACACGCCAGAACTGCCCGTCCTTCCATTCCACGAGCTGGAACGGGCCCGAACCGACCGCCGGGACGTTCTCGAACGCGCGCGCTGCCTCCTTGTCGCCGTCGAACTCGGACCAGATGTGCTCGGGGAGGATCGGGATCCACGGCGGCGCGAGGGGCGAGAGGTTCGGTTCGCTCATGTGCCAGATCAAGGTGTGGTCGTCGGGGACCTCGAAGGTCGGATCGAACGGCAGGTAGTTGTCGAACGCTCCGATCTTGTTGTTCAGGACGAACTCGTAGGTGAAGGCGACGTCGTGCGCGGTGAGGGGCTCACCGTCGTGCCACGTCACGCCCTCGCGGATCTTGAACGTGTAGGTCATCCCGTCTTCGGATATGCCGCCGTTCTCCTCCGTGGGCAGCTCCTCGGCGAGTCCCGGGGCCGGTCCGAGCGTCTGCTCGTCGAACCGGATCAGCAGGTCGTAGTTCAGTGCCAGCCACTCGTACTCGGCACCGCAGCCACAGGCGCGCAGCGGATTCGAGGTGTACAGGTCGTAGGTGAGCCCCACGTTCAGCGAGCTCTGCTCGTCGGTGTCGCTGGGGCTCTGCGCCAGCGCAGCACCCGCGATCGCCAGTGTCGTGAAGACCGCCATCATCAGGACCACTGCTCGCCTCATCGCACCCGTTCCTTTCGCCTCGTCGTCGCCGCCTCGATCGATCCGTTCCTCATAGAGGGTTGGTCCATGCCGAACGTCCCGATGCGTCGGTCACCTGGACGCGCACGTAGCCCAGCTCCGTCTCCTCGGGTTCGAACCGGGCCCGAACGATCGCGCCGTGATCGTCTCGTTCGAGGATGCGTGCCTCCTCTTGCCGGCCGCGCGATCCGGCGCCCACGCCCCATCCCAGCTCCCATCGAGCACGCATCAGGACCGACGCCGCAGGGCTGCAGTGCACATCCACCACCGAGCCGTCGCGGTGCGCGCCGTGGATCGCGGGCCCCGACGATGCGTAGGTGAGCCCGGTCCGCAACGCCTCGAGCACCCCCTCCCGAGATCGCTCCGGTGCGCGAACCATCGTCCACGCATCTCCGATGTCGAACCCGGGGTAGTGACAGTCGTCGGTCGCGAACCCGAAGAGCAACTTGTCCGAGTCGAGCGCGAGATCCCACACGTACGAGGAGTCTCCTCGCCCGGTCTCCCGGTGCGCGCTGGAGTTGTACAGCTCGAGGCCCGCGAGGCCCTCGGCCTCCAAGACGATCTCCGGGGGGAGCCCACTCCAGTACGGGTGCGCGACGAAGGCGATCCCGCCCTGCCCGTTGATGTTCGCGGCGGCGGTCGTCAGGTCCGGGAACGTCTTGAACTCATAGTTGGCGATCGGCTCCCAGTACGCGCGATCGCCCCCGGGATCCTCCGGGATGTCTTCGATGCCGACCGCGAGGATCTCGGTGTAGCGGCCCTTCGCGATCGGATCGACGGCCAGCTCGGCTCCCGGTATCACGAGCAGGTGCTCGGTCGACGGCCGGGACGTGATCGTCCAGTGGTCGGTGATCGCCAGGACGTCGAAACCCGCCCACTCGTGGTGGTAGACGTGTGCCTCGGGCGTGAGATCGCCGTCGGAGGCGATCGTGTGCGTGTGCAAGGCGGCTTTGAGCCACGCTCCTTCTGCGTCGAAGGGGTTCGGACCCGGCGTGATCATCCCTCGTGACTCCCTCGTTCGCGGTCGGCACACGCTACGCCGACCGGAACCGGCGGACCAGCCAATCGTTGCCCTGAGGGCAACCGTCACGACTGTTCATCGGGCGGAACCGTGTGCTCGATCGTGGACCTCGAAGGCGTCCCCCCCGCTCGCTTCCAGTCGACGGCCGATCACGCGGGCGGTCCCGATCGCGAGCTTGCCCAGGCGAGGGAGTTCCCGCGCTGGGAGGCGGGCGCTGGGCCCACCGACGCTGACGGCCGCAACGACGCGCCCCCGGGACCGTATCGGGGCGGCCGCCGTGCTGAGGCCTTCCTCGAGCTCGCCGACCGTCCGCTCGTAGCCGCGGCGCCGGATCTCCTCGAGCCGATCCCGGAACTCGTCCGGATCGGTGATCGTGCGCTCGGTGCGGGCGTCGAGCCCGCGGCTGAGGAACCGTTCGAGCTCGTCCACGGGCAGGTGCGCGAGGAGCACCTTGCCGCTGGAGCTGCAATGCGCCGGCGATCGGCGCCCCGCCCAGTCGGCGAAGACGACACGCTGGGACCCGGTCACCTGATCGATGTAGAGCACGTCGCGACCGTCGAGCACACCGATGCTCACCGTCTCGTTCGTCGCGGCCGACAGCGCTTCGAGCTCCGGTCGCGCGCGGCTGACGCCGCCGAGCTCGGGCACGGCGCTCGCCGCGTACCGCACCATGCCGACGCCGATCCGATACCGGCGCGAGGGCGTGCGATCCACGAGCCCCCGGACCGCGAGGGTCCCGAGGAGCCGCGAGGCGGTCGCCTTGTGCACCCCGAGCGCGTCCGCGACCTCCGAGACCCCCATCCCGTCCGGGGAATCGGCGAGCAGGTCAAGGACGCGGGCAACCCGGTCCACGGCGTCGGTGCTGCGCATCGACCGACCGTAGCAAGCCCAGGTCACCACGCACAGCGGCCGAACCAACGTGTGCGTACCGACGAGTTTCGAACCTGGAACCCGTCCGAGTTCCCGGGGGGACCGTGCGAAGGGAGACCGGCGATTGACCCAGCCTCAGGATCCGTCCGCGGCATCGGCGCATGCACACCGTCCACCTACCGAACCATGCATGAGGCTCCTCCCCCTTGATCGCCGGATCGCTCGGGCCGCGATCCCGGTGCTCTGTGAGCGCCTCCGCCTGCTCCTGGAGGACGCGCCCGGCCCCATCGTGTGCGACGTGGGTGCGCTCGTCGATCCCGATGCGGTCACGGTCGACGCTCTGGCCCGGCTGCAACTGACCGCCGCTCGGCTCGGCCGGTCGATCCGATTCCGCGACGTCTGTGGGGAACTCCGGGATCTGACCGAGTTGATGGGGCTGCGCGACGTGCTGCCGTGCGAGGAGGGATCAGGCGTCGAGCCGGTCGGGCAGACCGAAGAGCGGGAACAGCCGAGGCGTGTCCAGGAAGAACGTGATCCCGGTGATCCGGCCTCCTGAGAGCTCGAGCACCTGGAGGGCCCACGGCTCGAGCCCGCCGCCGGGGTCGGGCTTGTACTGCCCGAAGGCCGGCGAGCCGTTCGCCGCGGTCGGGATCAGACGCGAACCGCGACAGCCGATGCCGGGCCCGAGACACCACGCGCGGATGTCGTCGTGGGTCTGCAGCCAGAGCTCGTAGGGAGGCATCGACCACTCGGCGTCCTCACGCAGGAGCGAGGTCAGCGAGTCCATGTCGTACCGCTCGAACGCATCCACGTAGCGATCCAGGAGCACGCGCTGCGACTCGTCCATGCGATCGATCGGTTCGATCGCATCCGCGTGCGCCGACGCGAGGGTGGTCCGAGCTCGCTGTAACGCGCTGTTGACCGAAGCCACCGAGGTGTCGAGGAGCTCCGCGACCTCGGACGCCTTCCATCGCAGAACCTCGCGCAAGATCAGCACCGCGCGCTGGCGGGGCGGGAGATGCTGCAGCGCCGCGATGAAGGCAAGCCGGATCGACTCGCGCGACTCGGCCACGTCGGCCGGATCGCTCGCCGCGGGCAGAACACGCTCGTCGGGCACCGGCAGGATCCACGTCGCCTCCGGCAAGGCCTCGCCGAGCTGCGCGTCGGCCGTCTTCGGCGGCGCCAGATCCATCGGGCGAGCCCGGTGCTCCTTGCCGCTCAGGACGTCGAGGCACACGTTGGTCGTGATCCGATAGAGCCAGGTGCGCAGCGCAGAACGACCCTCGAAACGATCGAAGCTCCGCCACGCGCGGAGCAACGCCTCCTGAACGGCGTCCTCGGCTTCGAACGCCGAGCCGAGCATGCGGTAGGCGTAGGCGGTCAGCTCCACCCGGTGGTGCTCGAGCTGGAGCTCGAGGTCTTCGGATGCCAGCGTCTTCGTGTCATCGACCACAGAACGCCCATGATAGGCGGTCGCGCCACCGATGAATCCGGGAGACGCCGGCCGTCTCATAGCTGAGACCGACGACCAGGAGGTAGCACATGTTGCCCGAGAACGAGACCGTCGCCCCGGCGCAGGCGGGACGCCGCGAGTGGATCGGGCTCGCCGTGCTCACCCTCGCCTGTTTGCTGTACGCGATGGACCTGACGGTGCTGCACCTCGCCGTCCCGTCGCTGAGCGCGGATCTCGAACCGACGAGCGCACAGTTGCTGTGGATCATCGACATCTACGGATTCATGGTCGCCGGCTGCCTGATCACGATGGGCACGCTCGGCGATCGGATCGGCCGCCGCCGGCTGCTGATGATCGGCGCGACCGCCTTCGGCGCGGTCTCGGTGCTCGCCGCGTTCTCGAGCAGCGCCGAGATGCTGATCCTGACGCGGGCACTGCAGGGCGTCGCGGGCGCGACACTGGCGCCGTCGACGTTGTCCCTCATCTTCAGCATGTTCCACGATCTCCGGCAGCGCACGATCGCGATCGGCGTCTGGATCGCCGGGTTCTCGGCCGGTGGGGCGATCGGTCCGGTGCTCGGCGGCGTGCTGCTCGAACAGTTCTGGTGGGGGTCGGTGTTCCTGTTGGCGGTGCCGGTGATGGGTCTGCTGCTCGTGCTCGGACCGAAACTGCTCCCCGAGTACCGCGACCCCGATGCGGGCCAGCTCGACCTCGCGAGCGCGGGCTTGTCGCTGGTCACGATCCTCGCGGTGATCTTCGGCCTGAAAGAGATCGCGCAGGACGGAGTCGGGACGCTTCCGGTCGCTTCGATCGTGTTCGGGCTCGTGGTGGGCGTCGTGTTCGTGCGGCGCCAGCGCTCCCTCGCCGATCCGATGATCGACCTGAGCCTGTTCCGTATCCGGGCGTTCAACGCCTCGCTGGCCACGAACATGCTCGGCATCTTCATCGCGTTCGGGTATTTCCTGTTCGTCGCGCAGTACCTCCAGTTGGTGCTCGGGCTCTCGCCGCTCGAGGCGGGGATGTGGTCGCTGCCCTCCGCGGCCGGGTTCATCGTCGGGTCAACGGCCGCGCCCCGGATCCTGCGCCGATTCCGGCCCGCCGGTGTGATCGGCGTGGGCTTGGCGATGGGGGCTGCCGGTTTGGCGCTCCTGACCCGTGTGGACGGCAGCGCCGATCTCTCGATCCTCGTCGTGGCGTCGGTGATCATCTCTCTCGGACTCGCTCCGGTGTTCACGGCGACGACCGACCTGATCGTGGGATCGGCGCCTCCCGAACGGGCGGGTGCGGCCTCGGGCATCTCCGAGACGGGCGCAGAGCTCGGCGGAGCGCTCGGGATCGCGGTGTTGGGCAGCATCGGGACGGTCGTGTATCGGAGCGAGCTGGCCGACCTGCTGCCAGGGGACGTCCCCTCCCAGGCGGCGACGATCGCACGCGACACCCTGGGAGCGGCCGTCGGTGTCGCCGACGGGCTCCCCGCGCAGCTCGGCGCGCAGCTGGTCGAAAGCGCGCGCGACGCGTTCATCCAAGGGATGCGGGTGAGCACCGCCGTCGCGGCGGTCGTGGCCATCGGGATCGCCGTGCTCGCTACGGTCATGCTCCGGGACGTGCCGTCGGGTGCCGAGCGCGAAGCGGCCGGGAACACCGAACCGGATCCCCATGATCGATCCGACGCGGCTGCACTCGATGAACGCTCGTTCGAGGAGCGGATCCCCACCCCATAGAACGGCGTCCCATCCCGGCTAAAAACGATCAGGTCTCACCCGGCGGCGAGGATCTTCGCCTTCTGCGCCTCGAACTCGGCCTCGGTCAGCACTCCGGATGCCTTGAGTTCGCCCAACTCCTTGAGTTTCGAGAACTGATCCTGGGCGGGAGCGGCGGCGGGCGGCGCCGGCTCCTGCGCGTAGGACTGCTGCGGTTGTTCCTGCTGCGCCCACCGGTTCGCCTGGCGCCGGCTTACGCGGTTCGATACTGCGGTCGCCGTCCCGGCGATCGCGGCCGTGCGTGCGACCCCTCGGATGAGACCCGGCATCCAGATCACTCCTTCCCGTCGAGTTCGTCGAGCGCTGCGACGATCGCGTTGGCCGGGATACGGCCGCTCGCGACCAGCTGGGCGCCGCTGCGGCGCATGGCACCCGCGAAGGGGGCAGCCCAGGAGTTCTCGTAGACGAGCAGCGCCGCCGAACAACCGGGCTCGATCGCCGCGCCCGCCTCCTGGTAGTCGTCGTCCCCGAGCAATCCCGACGACACTCCTTCGAACACCGTCAGCGTCGGGTCGCCATCGATGTCGTTCAGATCGAGCCCGAAGATGATGCCGTCTTCATCCTTCCGAACGAATGCGAGGTCGAGCACGCGGATCAGACCGCGGTCGACCAGGTCGACCAACAAGGGCATCCCTTCCCCCGACGGCTGCTTCCCCGCCGGCCATTCGACGATCAGGTAGTCGATCGGACCGATCTCGATGTCGGTATCGCTCATCCGAACCCCCCTCACTCGCACGGGCGCGTCCGCACCCGGCTGCTCTGAGAATCGCACGTCTGGCCCGAGTGGGCATCCTCCCGCTGATCCGGTCGCCGATAGTGTGAAGCACCGGGTTCGGGGACCGCGTTCGGAATCGCGAGGAGCGGATCCGATCGACCATGTGCGAAGCAGCGGAGACGGAGAGATTCGAACTCTCGAGGGACGTTTAAGCCCCTAACCGCTTAGCAGGCGGCTCCTTTCGGCCTCTCAGGCACGTCTCCGCTCCCGATTGTAGGGAACGCGACGGCCCCGCGATGTCGGTCGGGGAGGGACGACCGGTTCCAGGCACGGCGGACCGGGCTACCGGACGTCAGCCGTGGGCCGCGAGGATCTCGAGCACGCGATCGATCGGCATCGCGTGCAGGATGCTCCCGTCGCGGCCGGTCGTGGTCTCGGCCGCGAAGAGCGCGTTGACGACCGCCTCCTCGACCGCCTCGACGGTAGCGGCGAACAGCTCGGAGAACGCGCCGACCGTGTTCCACGCGGGTCCGTCGACGACGGCGCGGATATCGATCTCCCGGGCGCGCTCGGGATGCGGAAGCTGCGTCGCGGTGGAGAACGCGAGCATCAACTCGCCCGAGCCGTTGTTCGCGGTCGAGCCGGTTCGTGCGAGCCCGAGCGCCGCGCGTTGCGCGAGACGCCGGAGCTGGTGGGGCAACAGAGGAGCATCGGTGGCCACCACGACCACGCAGGAACCCTCCGGGTTTTCACCGGGCATCAGGTCGGTGAGCTCCCTCCCGACCCGGACACCGTCGATCCGAAGCTCCGGGCGATCACCGTAGTTCGTCATCACGAGGGCACCGACCGTGTACGCGCCCGCCGCCTCGTCGATCACACGTGAGGAGGTGCCGATCCCTCCCTTGTAGTCGAAGCACTGCATCCCGGTGCCCGAGCCGACGCAGCCCTCCTCGACGGGGCCGGTCGCCGCCGCGTCCAGGGCCGCCCACACGTCCGCGTCGGTGAGCGGGAACGCGAGCACGTCCGACAGGTAGGAGTCGTCGCACTCGGTCACGATCGGCATCACCGCGTCGTCGGCCGACTGCTCCCGGTCGCGGCCTGCGAGCCACTTCACGGTCGCGTCGTAGGCCTTGCCGATCTGCAGGCTCGAGGTGAGCACCACCGGCGACGCGAGGATGCCCCACTCCGTGAGCTGGTTGATCCCGATGATCTCGCCGTACCCGTTGAGCACGTGCGTGCCGACGTAGACGGGCGCCTCCCACGGATTGCCCTCGTGGGGGAACACCGTCGTCACCCCGGTGCGCACGACGGCTCCGTCGTCTCGCACGATCGTGCGATGGCCGACGCGAACGCCGCCGACGTCGGTGATCGCGTTCAACGCGCCCGCCGGACGCCATCCGATCGCGACGCCGTGCTCCCGTGCCCGTCCTCGCTGCACCTGGTGCCTCCCCCGGATCGATGCCGCACGATGGTACCCACCTCGGGCGGCCCGACACGGGCGATCGTCTCCCGGCCCCTACGCCGCCCGTGACCAGGCGGGCAGCGGGTACGATGGGCGGCGAGTATGGCGATCCTCGCCCTGGGGGCCTCCTTCCGTCGCGCACCGATCGAGCTGCTGGAACGGCTCGCGTTCACCGACGACGACTACACGAAGGCCTTCCGGCGCGCCGAGGACGACGAGGCGATCCGAGGCCTCGTGGTGCTTTCCACCTGCAACCGCGTCGAGCTGTACGCGGACGTCCCGAGCTTCCACGCCGGGTTCCTCACCTTGAAGGAACTGCTGTGCGAGTCGCGGGAGATCGACCCCGACGAGCTGGCCGAACCCCTCTACTCCCACTTCGACGAGCACGCGGCCGAGCACCTGTTCGCGGTCGCGGGCGGGCTCGACTCGATGGTGCTCGGCGAACCACAGATCCATGCCCAGGTTCGCGAGGCGTTGCGGCGGGCACAGGCCGAAGGCGCTGCCGACGAGGAGCTGACAGCGCTGTTCCACGCCGGTGCTCGCGCCGGACGCCGGGTCCGCACCGAGACGGGCGTCGGTGCCGCACCCGACGCGCTGATCGAGGCGGGGGCGGCGATCGCCGGTCGCGAGCTCGGCGACCTCGCCGGTGCGCGCGCGGTCGTGATCGGCGCGGGACAGATGTCCGCTCTCGCCGTGAAACATCTGCACGCCCGCGGCGTCGGCCCCGTACGGATCCTCAACCGATCGCTCGAGCGCGCCCGGCTGCTGGCCGAGCGCACCGACGCACACGCCGACCACCTCGACGCGCTCCCGCAGGCGCTCGCTCAGGCCGACCTCGTCATCACGGCGACCGGCGCCGCGGGAACGGTGGTCGGCGCGGACACGGTCCGCGACGCGCTCGCGGTTCGCGACGACCCGCGTCCGCTCGTGTTCCTCGACCTCGCCGTGCCGCGCGACGTGGAGCCGGAGGTCGCCGCGATCGACGGTGCGATCGTGGCCGACGTCGACGCGCTCAAGGTGGCGCTCCACGAGCACGACGCCGAGACCGCCGCGGAGATCGAGCGCGCGAACGCGATCGTCCGCGACGAGTTGCACCGTTTCTCGGTCCGACGGCGTTCGGACCGTCTGGCGCCGCTGATCCGCGCGCTCCGCGAACGCGGCTTCATGGTGATGGACGGCGAGTTGCAGCGGTTCCGCTCCCGGCTGTCGTCTCTGACCCCCGACGAGATAGACGCGGTCGAAGGCATCGCCCGGGGCATCGTCTCGAAGCTGCTTCACGACCCGATCGTGCAATTGAAGGAGCGCTCGACCCCCGGTACCGACGACGTCTACGCGCGGATGCTGGCCAAGCTGTTCGACATCGACCCGCCCGACGCGTGACACGGTCGCGGCCGCTGCCGTCGTGATCCTCCGGATCGGAACGCGCGGCTCCCGCCTCGCGCTCGCGCAAGCCGAGGATGTCGCCTCACGGCTCCGCGCGACCGGCAACGGCGGCGAGCTCGTTCCGATCGAGACCTCCGGCGATCGGGGCGTGCCCGCGGACGCGTCGCCCCAGGGACTGAAAGGACTGTTCGTGACCGAGATCGTCCGCGCCCTGATCGATGGTGACGTCGACCTCGCGGTCCATTCGGCGAAGGATCTGCCGGCCGAGAACACCGAGGGCGTTGTACTCGCCGCAGTTCCCCCCCGCGAGAGCGCGCTCGACCTGCTCGTGTCGCGGGACGGCGCGGTGGCGCCGGGCTCGGTCGTCGGCACGTCCGCCGTGCGACGCCGCGCGCAGCTCGCGGCGTCGCGCCCGGAGCTGACCGTGCGAGAGCTGCGCGGCAACGTCGACACGCGACTCGCGAAGCTCGAGGCCGGAGAGGTCGACGCGCTCGTGCTCGCCGAGGCGGGACTCGCGCGGCTCGGCATCACCCCCGCGCACGCGACCAGGCTCGCGCTGGAGGAGATGGTTCCCGCGCCGGGCCAGGGGGCGCTCGCGATCCAGTGCCGCGCCGGGGACGAGCGCGCGCGAGCGGCGATCGACCTGCTCGACGACGTTCCCTCGCGGACCGCCCTGGAGGCCGAGCGGGCGTTGATGCTGCGCCTCGGCGGCGGATGCGCGCTCCCTCTCGGCGGGTACGCGATCGTCCGCCGGCGGGATGTGCACCTGACCGGCCTCGTCGCCTCGCCCGACGGAGCCCGCATCGCGCGGGCCGAGGCGCTCGCGCCCTCTCCGCACGATGCGGCCGCTCGCGTCGCAGACGATCTGCTTGCCCAGGGGGCGGGCGAGATCCTCGCCGCGGTCCGCGAGGGTTGAACCGATGCCGCGACGCACCCGCACCGCCGCGGGCCCGATGCGTGACAAGGTCGTGCTCGTCACCCGACCGAAGGAGCAGTCGGCCGCACTCGTCCGGGAGCTCCGTGCGCTCGGCGCGCGGCCGATCGTCGCTCCGGCGATCGCGATCGTTCCCGCGCGGTCGGCGGCGTTGACCGCCGCGCTGCGCGACCTCGAACGCGGCGGGTTCGCCTGGGTAACCCTCACGAGCCGGGCGACGGTCGCGATGCTGCGGGATCGGCTCGACCGACCGCGCGACGTCCGGGCGAAGGTCGCCGTGATCGGGGAAGGAACGGCGGAGGAGTTTCGCCGGTGGGCGCGGCGCGACCCGGACCTGGTCCCGCCGACCTTCACCACCACCGGGCTCGCACGCGCGTTCCCTCGAGGGTCGGGCCGCGTGCTCTGCGCCCGTGCCGACATCGCCCCGGAGGGCCTGGAGGACGCGCTCGCCGCCAAGGGATGGGAACCGACCCGCGTCGACGCCTATCGAACGCGCTTCCCCCGATCACTGCCTCCGGATGCGCGGAACGCCCTTCGCGACGGAACCGTCGACGCCGTCACCTTCACGAGTGCGTCGACGGTGCGCGGCTTCGTGCACGCCCTCGGCCGCGTCCGCGGAACGCCGAAGGTCGTGTGTATCGGTCCGGTGACGGCGGCCGAGGCCCGCGACCACGGGTTCACCGTCGCCGCGGTCGCCCGCCCACACACCGCCGACGGTGTGATCGCAGCTCTCGAGCGCGTGTTCGCACGCGCGCGAGGCGGCCGCGGCTGATCTGACCCGCGTCAAGATAGGCTGGCGGGATGGACGATCCGGCCGAGCCGCGGGACGAGCCGACCCCCGAACGCCCCTATCACCACGGCGACCTGCGTCGCGCCCTTATCGACGCCACCTTCGAGCTGATCGACGAACGGGGGCTCGAGGCGACGACGCTCCGTGAGGTCACCCGGCGCGCCGGCGTGTCGCACGCCGCCCCCTACCACCACTTCGCCGACCGCAGCGCCCTGCTGTCCGCGGCGGCGGTCGAGAGCTTCGAGCTGCTCGCCGTCCATCTGCGCAGCGCCGCCCGGCGGGCTCGAGGCGACGGAGCGACGCGTCTGAAGGCGGTCGTCGTCGCCTACGCGCGCTTCGCCCTGGAACACCGACCGAGGTGGCGCCTGCTGATCGAGCCCGAGCCCGTCTCCGGACCGATGGGGGCCGAGGTCCACCTCGCGGCAACCGAGGTCAGGGAACGGGTCGGATCGGTCGTGCAGGATGCGATCGAGGACGGATCGTTACGGGCCGACACCGACGTCGAGACGGCCACGATCGCGGTCTGGTCGAGCATGCACGGGCTCACGACGCTGGCGACCGGCGGCCTGCTCGGAGGTGCGGTCTCACCCTCGCGCGCGGACCGGGCCGCCCGCGCCGTCGCCGACACCTTGCTCGACGGCCTGCGTTCCCCGGTCTGAGCCGCCCCCTACCGATCAATCTCGGCTCACGGAGAAGTGTTGAAAGTCCTTGTGCGGTTCCCACTCCCCGCCCCAGCCCCAGCCGATCGCGGCGAATGCCCGGACCACCACATCGCCGGCCCGGATCATGCCGGGTTCGTCGCGGTCTCGATCGAGGAACCGCCGACCCGACGTCGGGAGCACCTCGCCGTCGCGTCGAACGTACGGGTTCTGCACGGTGTTGAGGTCGATCGCGAGCCCGAACGCATGTTGCGACCACACCCCCGGCCGCAGGGCGATCTCCCGGCCGTTGAACCCGCTCGTGTTGTTCGCGGCCATCGACCGATCGTCGTCCCCTTCGAACGCATCGATCGGTTCGATCCGCTCGATCGGGAAGCGCGCGGCGAACAGCACGCCGAACACCCCCGCGACGTCGTCGGCAACGCGCTCGTGGATCACGAGCTCTCCGTCACGGACCCGTCCGGAGAAGTGCCAGTGCGGCATCCGGATCACCCGCAGGTCCTCGAACCGCACCGGGCAGCCCGGGCGCCAGGAGGCCTCCTCCATCTGTCGGCGGCGCGCGTCGCCGATCTCGTCGATCTGCGCGTCGAAGACGGGGCCGGAGGTGCTCATCAGCGCATCCTCCCACGCGGAGGTCGCCGCGATCGGTTGCAGGGTCGGGCGCTAGGGGATCGAGCGTTTCCGCTCGCAACCGCGGGCCCGATCGGTTCCCTTGCCTCCGATGCAGGTGTCGCGATCGGGGCCGCCGTTCAGATCGTCGTTGCCCCCGCCACCCTCGAGGCGATCCCGGCCCGTTCCGCCACAGATCGCGTCGGCACCCCCCTTGCCCTTCGCCAGGTCGTTACCGCCGAGCAGCAGGAAGGAGTCCGCTTGCCCGGTTCCCGACAGCACGTCGCGAGCGGACGTGCCGACACGGGTCACGACCGACCCCTCGCAGCGCGCCAGCTCGTAGGCGCCCGAGTCGCAGGGGTCCCCGCCACGAGGGACCCCGCGCTGGTCGGTATCGGAGCATCCGACGTGGAACGACCCGTTCGCCAGGCCGAGCGCATCGCTGGCCGTACCGAGCGCATGGGTCAGGGTCGGGCCACCGGTGTCGGCGATCGGCTTCAACGCCAGTGTCGCGTCCTGCCGGTCGGAGTCATCGAGGAACTCGCACGTGTCCCCGGACTCGGCGTTGCCCCCGAACGAAGAGTTCGCGCCGCCGGTCAGCGAGCAGTCCCCGCCGACGATCGAGTTCTGGAGCGACATCGCTCCGGTGGTCTGGGTGACGTCGGCCCCGTCGTTGTTCGCGATCGTCGCCTGGGAGATCGCGGCGGCGCCGCCCGAGACCGCGACCCCGCCGCCTCCGATCGTGCTCGTGTTCCCACTCACCGTGGAGTTCAGCAGCAGGAGGGTCCCGAACGTCACGATCCCACCCACGCGGCCGGCGTTTCCCGAGATCGTCGACCGCTCGACCCGCAACGTGCCGGTGCTGACGAAGATCCCCGTCCCACGATCTGCTTCGTTCCCGGCGACGGTGGAATCGGTCAGCGTGACATCCGTTCCGGCCCCGACGAAGAGTCCTCCCCCGATCGCCTGGGAAGCGGTTCCGACGATGACGTTCCCGACGAGCGCGACGTGCTCGAGGTCGGCCGTCAGCTGCCCGACGGCCTCCTCGGCGGCGATCCCGGCACCCGGGAGGTCGGAGAGCCGCCCCTGCCGGAGCGTGATGTCGCGGATCGTGACGAGCACATCCTGCCCCGACGGCCCCACGAGGTGGAGGATGCGATCGCGGCTGGCGAGCGGGACGGCGACGTCCCAGCGGACCGTCGATCCCCGACCTTGGATCGTGAGGTCGTCGGTGACGTCGAGATCGCCGGCGTCGCCCGCGCCGGTCATCGTCAGGTCGTACACGTCTTTGGGAACGACGACCGTCTGCGCTCCGGCGAGGGCGTTGGACTCCATGAGCGCCGCGCGCAGCGTGCAGTCGCCGCCGGCCGTCGCGCAGCTCCCGTTCCCGGGGATGGCGTCGACGCCGTCGGTGGTCACGTCGACGGTGAAGGTGTCGGTTCCGGCGGAGGCACCGGAGCCCGCGACGGTCATCCCGACGGCGAGGGATGCGGCGGCGAGCATGCGGACGAGGTGGCGGACGGCCATCGACCCGACGGTACCGAAACCGGCCGGCGGCGAGCAATCGGCCGGACGGCCTCGGCCGAAGCGGTTCGGTACCCTGGCCACATGGCCTTCCCACGGCAGCGACCTCGGCGGATGCGGCGTACTCCGGCGCTGCGCTCCCTCGTCCGCGAGACCGAACTCACCCCCGGGAACCTGATCGCTCCCCTGTTCGTGAAGGAGGGGATCAGCGACCCCGCGCCGATCGGATCGATGCCCGGGCAGTGGCAGCACACCCTCGACTCGCTGCGCAAGGAGGCGGCCGGGCTCGCGGGCGTGGGGATCCCCGCGGTGATGCTGTTCGGCGTCCCCGAACGCAAGGACCCCGAAGGCTCGGAGGCATGGAACCCCGACGGCATCGCGCAACGGGGCCTGCGTGTACTTCGCGAGGAGCTGGGCGACGAGCACGCCGTGCTGTCGGACCTCTGTCTGGACGAGTACACCGACCATGGGCACTGCGGCGTGCTGAACGAGGCGGGCGACGACGTCGACAACGACGCGACGCTCGAGCTCTATCGGCGGATCGCCGTCGCCCAGGCAGAGGCCGGCGCGCACATGGTCGGACCGAGCGGCATGATGGACGGGCAGGTCGCGGCGATCCGAGACGCTCTCGACGAGGCGGGGCACCTCGACACGGGGATCATGGCGTACTCGGCGAAGTACGCGAGCGCTTTCTACGGTCCGTTCCGCGAGGCGGCCGAGGGCGCACCGCGCTTCGGCGATCGCAGCGGCTACCAGATGGACCCCGCGAACGCCGACGAAGCGATCCGCGAGGCACTTGCAGACATCGAGGAGGGCGCCGACATCGTGATGGTCAAACCGGCACTGCCCTCCCTCGACATCGTCGCCCGGGTGAAAGACGCCACCGGCTTCCCGACGGCCGCCTACAACGTCAGCGGCGAGTACGCGATGCTCAAGGCTGCGGCCGACAACGGCTGGCTCGACGAACGCCGCAGCGTGCTCGAGCTGTTGACCTCGATCCGCCGCGCCGGGGCCGACCTAATCCTCACCTACCACGCGAAGGACGCCGCGAGCTGGCTCGCGACCGACTGACCCGGTCTCCGAGAGGAGAGTGGGACAATCAGTGTGCTATCCTGTGGCCATGCGGCTCCACATCCACATCGATGACGACGTCGTGGAGCAACTCGACGAGCGCGTCGGGCCGCGCGGTCGCAGCGCGTACGTGGAACGCGCGCTCCGCGAGGCACTCGATCGCGACCAACGGTGGGGGCTGATCCGCTCCGCGTATGGATCGATCGACGACGCGGGCCACGATTGGGACGATGATCCGGCCGCCTGGGTTCGGGCGCAACGCAGGGCGGACCCTCGGCGGGTGGGGTGATGGCAGCGGTCGTCCTCGACACGACGGTGGTGATCGATGTCCTCCGGGGCCGCCCGGGGGCCGTCGCTGCGCTCGAGCAGCTCGCCGCGCAAGGGGACGACCCGCATATCTGCGCGATCACCGTCGAGGAGGCGACCGCCGGCCTCCGCCCACGGGAGCTCGAACGTGCGACAGCGTTCTTCCGGGGGGTCGCGATCGCGCCGCTCGGCATGCCCGAGGGGAGGCTCGCAGGGTTCTGGCGACGCTCCTATCGCAAGCGGGGACGCACCCTGGCCCAGGCCGACTGCCTGATCGCCGCCGCAGCCGTCGGACGCAGCGCTCGGCTCGCCACCGGGAATCCCAAGGACTTCCCGATGCCGGACGTCCAGGTGGAACACTGGCCGGTCAACGCGTGAGACCGATCCCCAACTAGCATCCCGTTCTATGCAGCGATCCGACGAGTTGTTCGAGCGCGCGCGGCGCGTGATCCCGGGCGGAGTCGACTCTCCCGTCCGGGCGTTCGGCGCGGTGGGAGGCACGCCGCCGTTCATCGTTCGCGGCGAGGGCGCGCAGTTGACCGACGCCGACGGGAACCGCTACCTCGATCTGGTCCAGTCGTGGGGGGCGCTGTTGTTCGGACACGCCCACCCGGCGATCGTCGGGGCGGTCACCGCGGCGGCCGCGAAGGGAACGTCCTTCGGCGCGCCGACCGAGGGCGAGGTCGAGCTCGCGGAGCGCATCGTTTCGGCCGTTCCCAGCGTGGAACAGGTTCGACTCGTGAGCTCGGGTACCGAGGCAACGATGAGCGCGATCCGGCTCGCACGCGCCGTCACGGGCCGCGATCTGCTCGTGAAGTTCGACGGGTGCTACCACGGCCACTCGGACGCCCTCCTGGCCAAGGGCGCGGGATCGGGTGTCGCGACGCTCGGCATCCCGGGCTCACCCGGTGTCACCGAAGGAGCGGCGCGCGACACCCTGACGGCCCCCTTCAACGACCTCGAGGCGGTGCGCACGCTGTTCGCGGATCGCGGCGAACGGATCGCCGTCGTCATCGTCGAGCCCGTCGCGGCGAACATGGGCGTCGTTGCACCGGAGCCCGGATTCCTCGAAGGGTTGCGCGCGCTCTGCGAGGAGTACGGGTCGCTGCTGCTGTTCGACGAGGTGATCACCGGCTTCCGGATCGCCTTCGGCGGCGCGCAGTCGGTTTTCGGCGTGACACCGGATCTGACCGCGTTCGGGAAGGTGATGGGCGGCGGGTTCCCGTGCGCGGCGTTCGGCGGTCGCCGCGAGGTGATGGAACGGCTCGCACCGACCGGCCCCGTCTACCAGGCGGGAACCCTCAGCGGGAACCCCGTGGCGGTGGCCGCCGGCAACGCCGCCCTGCGACTCGCGGCCGACACCGACCCCTATCCCGCTCTGACCGCCACGGCGGAACGGATCGCCGGCGAGCTCGGCGCGATCTTCGCGGACACGGGGATCCCCGTGACGATCAACCGCGCCGGATCCCTGTTCAGCGTGTTCTTCACGGATCGACCCGGAGCGGTGATCCGGGACTTCGCGGGCGCTGGGGTCGCGGATCACGAGCGGTACGCGCGCTTCTTCCACGGGATGCTCGAACGCGGCGTGTATCTGCCGCCGAGCGGCTACGAGCTGTGGACGCTCTCGACCGCCCTCGGGGAACCCGAGACGGACCGGCTGCTGAGCTCGGCCCGGGATACCGCATCTATCGTGCGCTGAACGCGGATCGCCTCGGATCCGGTCGCGACGCAGATCGTTCCGGCGACCTGACCGTCCTCGCCCGGGGCAGGCCACACCACGCACTGCAGTTCGCGCCCGCGCTCACGGATCCGGAACCGCCCCGGGGTGCCTCGCAGCGCGGAGAGGTGCGCCTCGATGACTTCCATCCCGCCGAGTTCCTCGCTGCCGGACAGGTCGAACAGATCGCCGTCGGACGGATCGAGCGGGAGATCGATCGACAGGATGCCGGGCGGTGGCCCGGAGGTGAACCCCAGACTCCTGTCGGTCGTCCAGAGCACGGTGGGGAAGGCTTCCTCGACGACCAGGGTGGCCTCTCCGTCACGAGCGCGTGATTCCAGCTCGATCCCGGTCGGGTCGTGGTCGTCGGTGATCCCTCGGAGTTCCCATTGACGCATGGCTGCCCCCTCAGGTCAGGTTCCCAGCGTAGGCCGGTCGAGCCGCGGGGGGTATGGGGGGTCCGACCGATTCGCTCCGACCCCGGAGGGGGGACACGCAGGTGGGTCTGAGGACGCATCGTCCCAGGTCAGCTACCCTCCGGGCCCGATGGTGTCCCCGACCGTGGGGTCTCGGAGCTAGTCCTCGTCCTCTAGCTCGATCTCGTCCTCGTCGTCGTCGAGCACTTCGAGGTCGTCATCCTCGTCGTCGTCGAGCTCGTCCTCGTCGTCCTCGTCGGCTCCCGCCTCGACCACGCAGAACTCGTTGTCCTCCGGATCGGCGAGCGTGATGAACACGTCTTCCGGATCGTCGGAGACCCACAGCTGCTTCGCACCGAGCGATCGGAGCCATTCGGCGGCGTCCTCGACGTCGGCCGCATACAGATCCAGATGGAGGCGGTTCTTCGCCGACTTCCCCTCGGGAACCCGCTGGAAGCCGAGCTGGATCCGCGTGTCGTCGTCCGGATCGGTGAGGAGGACCCACTCCTCGTCCTCGTCGGCGACCTCGTAGCCGGTGATCGTCTCCCAGAACTCCGACAACGAGCCGGGATCGGCGCAGTCGAAGACGACGGTCGCGACTTCCAGGTCCATCCGGGCATGCTATCCCGGATCGCCCGCACCCCGCCCTTCGACCCCGGCCGTTCGGCGGCACTCGGGCGCATCGACCTACCCGTGGCCGATTGACCCTTCGCCCGCCGAGCCGGTACAACTGGTGGGTGCGGCGCAGGCGGCTGCGGACGCACGACCCCCCACATGTCGCGTTCATCTCATCCCACCCGCGCGCTGCTCGCCGCCCTCGTGGCGCTCTTCACCCTGCTCCCGATCGGCGCAGGGGCAGGCACGGATCCGGTTCCCTGCCCCGTGCTGGGCGAACCGGTGCTGCTGGGTCCGCTCGGGCAGAAGGAGACCCGGGCTCCCTTCAGCGCCCGGCACCTCTCCGGCCTCGCCGTGTCGACCGACAACGCCGACGCGCTCACCGGTCAACAGATCGTGTGGGCGGTCGGCGACCGGAAGGCGAACGAGGCGGTCAAGGTCGAGAACGATCGCGTGTACCTGTTCGGCTACGACGTCGCGGACGGGAGCCTGGCGATCCGCTACCGGATCCGGCCGGGTGCGTTCCCCGACGACCCGCGATTCACCGGACCCCCCGAGCCCGACGGTGTGACGTCCACCGACAGCGTCCGACCCGTTCCCGACGTCGAGGATCTGTCGATCGAGTACCGCGAGGGCGCACGCGACCTGCTCTGGCTGTTCGACACCGGCGACAACACCGTTTCGCGCGACCAGATCAACGCCTACCGCGTCTGGGAGCCGGATCTCACGCAGACGGGGATCGGCGTGCTCGGCGAGACCGGCACCGATCCGGAGCTCGACGACGAATCCGAGGGGGGCGCGATCAAGCCGGCCCGGTTCCCGATCAAGGTCTGGAACAACGCCAAGCGCACGAACCGGGTGCATCCGAACGTCGAGGCCGCGTTCGTCGATGTGGGAGCACCGGTCGCCACGAAGCCGATCTACCTGATCCCACGCACCCCGGCGGATGCCGATGGCGACGGGTCGTTCGACGAGCTCCGGCTGTACCGATTCGATACGCGGAAGAAGAACGGCGCGAACCATGCGACCCCGGCCGGCTGGCTCGAGGCGGGCGGTCCCGGGCATCAGGTGGTCGGTGCGTCGATCGTCCCCGGTGGGGCCACGTTCGCACTCCGCACCGGGAAAGCCACGCAGGACGCGGTCCTCACCTTCGATCGCGATCCCGCGCGTCACATCTCCGAGTGGATCACCGACGGGAACCGGACGCCCGCGTGCTCGTGGGTCGGCAACGACACCGACCCCGGAGCCGCGCGGGAGGAGACGATCGCGTTCGCGGTTCCCGCGGCGAGCACCGGGCCGTGGGAGGGGTTCGTGTGGACCCACGACGGCACGGAGTTCCCGCCGTTGTACGGCGCGGCGATCGAGGTTCCGCCCGAGCCGTGAGGTTGTCGCCACGCCGGCGGGGGTGTGGCGCCCCGCCGGCGTGAACGTTCTGGGAGTCAGCGCCGGCGCTTGACCCGCTTGTCGGCGACGATCTCGCGCACGCAGTGGTGACCGGGCATGCCCGTCACGCCGCCGCCCGCGTGGGTTGCGCTCAATGCCTGGTACAGACCATCGATCGGGGTGCGATAGTCGGCGAAGCCCGGCGCCGGGCGCATGTGAAACAGCTGATCGACTGTGAGCTCGCCGTGGAAGATGTTCCCGCCGATCAGGCCCCACTCGGATTCCATCTGGTGGGGACCGATCACCTGGCGGTGCATGATCGAGCCCTTGAAGTTCGGGGCAACCGCATTCACTCGATCGATCAGGCGGTCGGCGTAGCGCTCGAGCTCCTCGGTGTGCGGCTCGTTCGCCCACTCGTGGGGCACCCACTGCGTGAACATCGACATCACGTGCACGCCCTCGGGGGCGAGCGTCTTGTCGAACACGGTCGGGATCGCGGTGTCGCTGAACGGCAGCTCGGCCGCCTTGCCGAACCGCGCCTCCTGGAACGCCTTCTCCAGGTAGTCGACGTCATCCATGATCTGGATCGCACCGCCGTGGATGTCGGGGTTGAACCCCGGGTCGGCGGTGAACTCGGGCAGCTCCGCGAGGGCGAGGTTGATCTTCACCGTGCCCGAGCGCGTCTTCCAGTTCTCGATGTCGCCGACGAACGCCTCCGGGAGCTGTCCCCGATCGATCTGGTCGAGGAACGCGGTCTTCGGATGGATCGCGGTGACCACGAGCGGCGCCGCGATCTCCTCCCCACCCTTCAGGACGACGCCCTTCGCGCGACCGTTGTCCACCAGGACGCGCTCGACCGGCGAGCTGGTGCGGACCTCGGCGCCGAAGGACTCGGCGGCCTGCCGGCACGCGTCGCCGACGGCACCCATGCCGCCCTCCGGGTAGCCCCAGCTCGCGATCTCTCCGTCGCCGATGTCGCCGACGGAGTGGTGCATCAGCACGTAGGCGGTCCCTGGCGCGTCGGGACCGGCCCACGTGCCGATGATCCCGTTCACCGACTGCAAGCCGATGAACACGTCGTTCTCGAACCAACGACGCAGCAGATCGGTCGAGCTCATCGTGAACAACCGCGTGATATCGGCGACCGTCTGCTGATCGATCTCCTTGCGCAGCGTCCAGCCGAGCTGTGCGATGTCCTTGATGTCGCCCGCCTTCTTCGACCCGACCTTCGGCGGGGTCTTCATGAGCATCGGGCCCATGATGTTCGCGATCCGGCCGATCCATGCCTCGAATCTCGGCCACTGCTCGGCGTCGTGCTTGGAGAACTTCGCGATCGAGTCGTAGGTCTGCTGTTCGTCGTCGGACTGGATGATCGAGCCGCCGTTCGGGTGCGGCAGGTAGCCCAGTCCCTGCGCGTGCACCTTGTAGCCGAACCGCTCGAGCTGCAGATCCTTCTGGATCGTCGGCGGCATCAGGCTCATCACGTACGACAGCGTCGTGACCTTGATGTCGGGAGCCTCGTCCCACGGAGCCATCGTGTCGGCCGCACCGCCGGTCTTCTCGCGCGCCTCGAGCACCAGGGTTCGGGCCCCGTATTTCGCCAGATAGGCCGCGGCGATCAGACCATTGTGGCCGCCACCGATCACGATCGCGTCGTAGCTGTTCGCACTCACGTTTCCGACTCCCGTTGCTTGAGGACACAGCCCCCGCAGGGGCCACACGCAGGGAGTTTGAACGGCCGTTCAAAGATTGTCAAGCCAGCGGGGGGAACACAGATAGTAGGCAAGAAACGCCCCTACCCGTGGACAGACTAAGCTTGACGCCTAGCGCATGCAGGGATCCAAAGCCTCTACAGAACGGCTTTTCACCCACCCACCCTTCGTGACCAGATCCCCTGCGGGGGCGGACAAGTGATCCAAGAGGAGCGAGGTGGGAGCTGACCGATTGAGCGACCGGACCTCCGCTACAACCGATACCTGACCGGTCGGGGAAGCGATCGGCCGCTTACGAGCGGGAGAGCGCCCTACCCCGTGGAGACTGAAGCAGGCAATCCACCCTTGTGGCCCGGGAAGGGACCGTTCGGAGGCTTCCCAGGGCAAAGGTCTGATCGCTCCGAGTCGGATTGGGCCTGGGAGGTCATTCCGTGGGTTAATCCACTTCGTCCTCATCCTCATCGCCCTGTCTATCCCGAAGGATTCTCCGCCCTTCGGATTCAAGTTCGAGCGTGAGCTCAGAGCGCCTAGCCTCGGAGAGTGTCGGTTGGCGAAGCGCTTCGAAAGTCTCCAAGTATCGCGGGCCAAAGATCGCCCAGCTCGACGCCGCATCCTCCGCGATTCCCGGCAGCGCCTTGCCGAAGTGCTTGTCGAGAAGTCGGTTTCGCCCGGTGTCGATCACGAGATCTGAGTACCCAAGTTCCACACGCATCTCTTCCACGTGTGTTTGGGAAACATCCTCTCTCTCAGGCAGGAACTGAGCCTTCGCATCTGCGACATAAAATCCAAAGGCCTTCGCCATTCGGAAGGTCGCCCACGGGGCCCTGCGGCAAACGAGGACTGGAACAATCGGGAGTTCGGGGTTGGCATCTTGTAGGGCAGCGGCCTTGTGCAGCAACTGATGAAGCCTCTCGGACCCAGGATAGATCCATTCTCGAACGTTCTTGACCTCGATGGGGACGGAAACGACCCCAGTTGGGACGCCCAGCTCATTCTTCAGCTGCAGATGCACAGCGTCGTCGAGCGGACCTCCCACGACCTTCTTCCCGAATAGGCTTCCGATTGGGCCACCCTCCGGTCGTTCCACCCGATATCCAGCAATTGGAGCGGCCTTGAGCAGAGATGCGTGGGTGGCGCGTTCACCCGCTGGACCAAGGATATGAAGGGTCACTGCCCATGCCAGGTATCGGGCCTGAAGTAGCCGCTTTCGCGCGGCTGCGTCCTCAACCTTCCGCTTTCGGCCGGTTAGGTCACCGAAGTGAATGACGGGCACCGAGCGACCCCCTCGAGTTCTTCCGGCCGTGCTAGCGATCGCGCCCTCGTCGCGCAGCTGCTGCCGAGCGGTTGTCAAATGGTGAGGCTGCACATGAACTCCGAGGGGGGCCCACTTCTTGTCGGCAACCTTTGCCTCGACCTCCGGCCACACAACGGCGTGCTCAATCTCGAGAAGCTGAAGGATCGCCTCCCTTCCCCGAGAAACCCATCCGGCAGCGTGCATGCTCGGCAGTCTGAGCTATCTGCTGGCGAGATTTGCGGTTTCACCGATTCGGCCACCTAAAGACATAGGAGTAGGAGGGGTGGAGGGTTGAGTCGTTGCTGGGAGGCGCAATGGGGCGTCGGCACCAAGATCACCTGCGGCTGCTCAGCGGCACCCGTGTGCTCTCTAAGACTGCTTGGTGCTTCGGGACCGCCAAGGAAGCCGGGGATCCTCCTGGAGCGAAAAGCAGATGCGATCACCGAGTCCATGCGACCTCACTGGTTGAAGAATCGCTGCAGGTAGCATCGTTGCAACTAGACCGCTGAAGCGCGGAGGCCACCGTGGAGCGCGCCGGCAGGGAGCGCATCCTGTCCCAATTTGGAGAAGGGGATCCGATTCGGGTCGAGCTCGCCTTAGAGCTTGGCCGGATCTGGAGGTCGCTATCCACCGAACCGGGCTTCCAGCACCAATTCAGAGAAAGCGCCCTGCGATACTTCAGACAGATCCCGGAGGAGTTTCGCGAGGAATCCTGGTCCTACTCAGAAGCCGGAATCTTCGGCACGGGGATATGGCTTCGCTCGCGCAGAGACCTCGTCACCCCTGCTGTCTTTGTTCGCGAGGGTCTGGCGCCGCGGTCGGGGGGACCCCTAGCGATGACCCCTGCCGCCGCGATTTCCTCGATCTGGCCGAGTAGATTTCCTTCTCGGGAGGTATTCGCCGTGGGGCTCCCGCCGGCTCAGGAGCTCAGAGCCAGTCCCGGATCCGGGATATCTTCAAGCGGTGGTCTAGGCACCCTGGGGGCCAAAGCCACTGACGGAAGGGGTGTGGCGTTAATAACGACCGCCGGTCATGTTGTGCAAGAGGTTGGGGCGACCGTTCACAACGGTGTCGGGTCAGCAATCTTCGTGGACCACCTGAGTAAGCGCCCCACCGGTGTGGATTGTGCAGACATTGCCATCGTTCAGCTCAACTCCGGAGCGAAGGACTCCGGCGGCCCCACGATCTCAGGTACTGCCGACGCGCGCAGAGGTGACCACGTGATTGTCCATGGGCGAAGTGGGACTCGCCAGGGATGGGTGCGTGGCGTCTCCCTTTCGTGGGGTAGGGATGTAACGGGTGGCAGCTGGGGGAATGTGTACATCACGGATCGCTCTGTCTCCTTGCCCGGGGATTCGGGCGCCCCGGTACTCTTTCGCGACCGACCTACGCTCGCCGGCCACATAGTCGCCGGGGATCAGGGTTCGTACAGCCTGATACAGCAAGCCGCCTACCAGTTTTCAGAAGCGAACGTCAGACTGCGACCATGAACAACAAGACAGGCGCGAGGGGCATCGAGACATACGCGCGAGCTCGGCAGCGCTCCGGCGACTTGTGGGGATGGGAGTTCGATCCCGAGAGCGAGGTCGTCGAGCTCTTCACAAACATGGACCGTGACCACTCGAGCTTCCCTGACAACATTGGGGGTGTGAAAGTTGTAATCACTCCCCTGCCCGCAGCAAGAGAGCAAGAGGAGCAGTAGATGGATTCAATCACGCAGGCCATCACCTATGCAGCGATTGCCGGCGCCGTAGTCTGCATCGTGATCGGCGTCGCTTATGCGGTCTTGGATGTTCGGCTGCAGCTGGATGCGCGAGCTGCGGCCAAGAGGGGCGCTACTCTTGCAAAGGAGAAGACCGAATCTGGTTTCGCTGAGCAGGCAGATGCAGGGCCATCGTTTGAAGCATTGGCCAAGCTTGCGGCAGCATTGAAGGATCTCGACAAATCAAACCGATACCTCGTATTGGCGCTTGGGTTCCTCGGTGTGGCTGCTCTGTCGGCTGGCGCCAACGACATCGCTTCTGCCATTGATGGAAGCACCTAGGGATGAAGCAGCACGCGAAGCTTGTCTCTCTGTGGATCAATCGAGCGGACCGGCTGCGGACTACAAGGCCCATCACAGCTAGGCTGACTCGGCAAGTCGCTCTTCCCGGCGGACCCAGTCCGCAACTCTCATCACCAGCCTTTCCGCCTCTGCGATGAGGTCCGCGCTGGGGACAGCCAGATTGATAGCGAAACGATGCATCCTGATCGGTGAATTGCGGATCCTGATCTCGTCGTCGGAGGCGTACTCGGAGCGTGGGTAAATCAACCCGCCAAGGTTGGAGGATTCGGCTTCGCAGTAGGAGAGAACCTGATAGAAGTCAGGGTTCTTGAGGGACCCCTCCGACGTTTTCTTGTACTTGGTGTCAAGCACGGACAGCACCTGACTACCGCGACGCAGCTCGATGTCTGGGCGAATCGCGCCCCATCGGCCCACAGTTCCATCGGGGCGGTGGCGAAAGCCAAGAGCTCCTGTCCTCTGCAGAATCACCTGCCCTAGGTGGGGCGGCATCGATTCAATGAAGATCTGGCCGACAAACCGCTCGAACAACTGGTTCGATCTTCCATTTGATGCCGCGCTGCGAATACGGGTAGAAAGCCGTTAGTGGCTCTCCCGCTGATCGCCTTGTGGCTCCTTGAATCTGTCGCCGCCCTCCTTGGCGAGGAGGCCCAGAAGCGCTTGCAGCCTGGCTGGGAGCGAAAGCTCGCGCGACGGACATCCCGACGGGTTAGGGGCCTCAAGGCGCGCCGCGTCAGAGCCTTCCTTCGCGATGAGAGAACCTTTGCGCTGCTGGCGCGCGGGACGGAGGCAGACGGTGAGGAGCTGAGAAATGGCCTAGCGGAGGCGCTCACGCCGAAGTTTAGGCCACGAAGCGCTACCCGCGAAGCGCGAATACGGGTTGCCGACGAGGCACTTCCTTTCTTGCTCTCGGAATTCATGTCAGCTTTGGATCCGAGTTCAGCGGTGTCCGTGGCCACGGATCGCATCACGAATCGGATCGACGAACTCGGTCACCAGCCCGGGCAATGGGGGGTCGCCAACACGATTCGTGAGGAGGTGTTCTCCGAGCTAGTCAGACAACTTCCGCCAAACTCCCGCCGAGAAGTTCGACAATACGCCGAGCTTGATGGAGCGGGGGCACGGCGGCTACTGCACGCATTGGTCCTTGACGAGCGCGGAGTATCAAAAGCCGTGCTGGCTCTCCTCGAGCAGCCCGCCAATTGGCTTGATACCTCCGCCTCCAACGCTTGGCTGTGTCTCGGCGAAGTCGCCTTCGGCCACGGCCACACTGAGGCCGCGGCTCGCGCATTCCAGCTCGCCATCGAAACAGGCGCTCCGAATGCCGCTCGCTGGTATGTGAGGGCCGCGCTGGGAGCGATGGCGGCCGAGAACGAGGGCCTCGCACAAGAGTTTGCGGATGGGGCTCGCAACGCGGGCGGCGATGATCTCCTTGACTTGTACGAGGGTTTCCGCAGCGGAGACTGGGGTTTGGTTGCGGACGTGTCGCACAGGCTCAAAGAGACTGGGCACCCAGACGCTGACTTTGCGCTTGGTGTCAAGGCTCAAGCCGAGCTCCTGGATCGCCGGTGGGACGAATGCATCACCACATGTCGGGAGAGGCTACAGCGGGACTCGCAGATCACAACTGCGCATCTGACGCTGGCTAGAGCTCTCTTGTCCCGGATCCAGGAGGGACGCACACCCAACGCAGTTCAGGACTGGCGCGAGGGAATGTCTGAACTTCGGGTCTGCCGCGATCTTCGGCGCGAGTGGGAAGGCCCAAGCGATGAAGCGGTGAGTTTGGCGTGTCGAGCGGCGATTCTCATTCATGACTTCGGCCTAGCCATGAAACTAGGACGACAACAGCCCGCCGGGGAGGCGACTGCAGAGGAAGCCAAGTCGCAGGAAGTGATGCCAGTGGTGATCGCTGCTGCTACTGCCAATGGGCGCTTCGACGTCGCCAGTGAATTGGCACCTCTTCTCACTAGTGAGTTCGAACGGTGCCACGTTGAGGGGTTGATTGCCGAGCGCAATGACGACTCCGCCACCGCACGCGACAGGTACTTGACATGCAGTCGTCTTGCTAGCAACGCGGACGAGCTGGGTACTGCCTTGCTATCGCTCGGAAGCGTTGGCGAATGGCCGCTGCCGCGCCTTGAGGAGCTCCGCGCAGATGAACGTGAGGTTGCCGAACGCTGTGTCGCCATGTCTGAGATGACCCGGGGGCTATACGATTCCGCGATTCAGCGTCTGCGACCCGATCGCTCCAGACATGGGATGGAATTACTTGCGATGACTGAGGCGAAGGCTGGGCGCATCGAGGACTCAGTAGCCACGCTCCATCGCGAGTTCAATCGATTTCAAGATGCAGGGGCTTTGGTTCGCATTGTAGAAACGGCTCTCCAGAATGGAGACACCGAGCGAGCCCGAGAAGAGGCTGACGCAGCTCTGGCTTTGGTTCCCGGAGGAACCTTTCAGTGGCTCGAGCTTCAGAGGTTGCGCGTCGAGATCGCTGCACAACTGGGCCACTGGGGTCAAGTCGTTTCGCACGCAACCGCATTCCTCGCCGAAGAGAAGGGCGATCCCTCCCTAACGTGGGCTCTCCTAGTCGGCCTAAACAACGTTGGTCGGATTCCCGACGCGGTGGACGTGCTGAGATCTGATCACGAGCTTGTGCCCCCGTCGCGCGACCATGCGCTTCTGCTGCTCTCATTGCTCAGGGAGATGGAGGCAGATGAACAGCTGGTGGCTCGATGCGTCGAGCTTGGTTGGGACTACGAGGAAGATGAGGTGATCTGCTCAGCCGCTCTTATGGTTGCGTACGAAAAATCGGGCGAGATCCAGCTGGATGCGTCACTGGTCAGCCATCTCCACCGGCTGACCGCAGCCTTCATCGATAGGTTCCCAGCCAGCTCCTACTTCGAAAGGCTCGAGTTCGGCTCGGTGGATGAGCTTGTCCCGCAGCTCCGAGAGCGGTTGGAGCCTGGGGTTGCCGCCCTCACAGAGGGCGTCAAGAAGGTGCTTGCGGATGGGCACCCTCAAGGGGTCCTGGCACTGCTATCAGGCCGGACGTACACGGAGGTGCTAATTCGACGCGGTGCTGGAGTGATGCCTATTCTCCGGCCTGAGGCGGACTCGCGCCAACTCGAATGCGAAGCCGCGCGCAACGCCCTCGATGGGGAGTGCGTACTCGATGTCAGCGCGTTGGCGACGATTTCGCTCCAGCCTCAGTTGATGCGGCTGGTCCAGGGATCATTCCGGACCATGACGATGCATCCGGCTGCGGTTCTCGACATTCGGAATGGGCGGGTCGCTCTTCAAAGCAGGAGCACCACGAGTCTGGCTTGGGACATTGAAACGGATCGACTGATCACGATCGAGATTGAGCAAGATATGGCGGACAGCCTTGCTGCGCGCGCCGATTGGATAGCCGAAACGGCGTCATCGCTCGACGTTCCGCAAAGCAATCTCCCACCCGGAAGACCTGAACTCACTCATGAGCAGGCCGAGCGCATTGCACCATGGGTCGGCTCCTTGGAACTGGCTAGGCACAGGGGGCTACCTCTCCTTTCGGATGACGTAGGCATGCAGCGTCTTGCGGAGTCTGAAGGAGTTGCAGTCTTCAGTTTGCCATCTCTCGTGCAGGTTCTCCAGCAGGAGAACAGAGCCGATCAGGGAACCGTTGACTCTTTGCGGCAGCTACTTTTGGAGAATTGGGCTATCGACCTGCTTCCCACTGCAGACGAAGTAGTGGCACTAGGCGAGACCGGCTACTGGAATTCCGGTCCCGGCCTCATGCAGCTCAATCGACCGACGTTCTGGGAGAGCTTTGTCTCTGGGTTTTCGGCGTTCCGGCAGATTCTGCTCACATGTGCGCAGGCCCGGCCCGAGACTGAAATTCTGTGGGTGACAGCCGCGCTGCGTGGTATCGCCCTGGCTGCCGCAAGTGACGAAGCGTGGGAGGAAGCAGCCGCACGAATCATGTCGTTCGCCCTCTGGCTGAATGGATGGTCAGCTGACCTCTTCCCCCAGCTCTTGCAGCAAGCCAGGGTGGTTGGGAGCGACTTCGGACGTACCGATCCCTTGGGCGAATTGGGATCCTATGTTTTCACGCTCCTCACGTCGGAGTTGCCTCGCCCGGTCGCCGCGGCAGAAGTAGTGCGATTGATTGCCGAACTCCGAGAGGAGGATCGCCTAATCATCCTGCGCAAGGTACTTACGGACGAGACCTGAATCTATCGAGGCAGCTTTTCGATTGTCCGATGGGTGAGGCAAACCGATCGGCACGAGTTTCCTCACAGCGGGTAGTGGCGTATCCATCTCGTTCGAAGCAGCCGGGCCCGAGCTGATGCGCGTCTGGATGACGCCGCGTGTCGGCGCACTTCCCTTCGGGGCAGCTCAAGTGCGGGACCACTGGAGGTGCAGCAGACTCCGGATCGCAACCGCGATTACGGACAGAGCGAACCCCGAACGCCGAACCCCTATCACTCCTCATGCTCGGTCTCGTCGAAAGCCTGAACCGACTCGTCCCAGACGAGTTCGGCTGCACTTGGCAGGTCGATGGCTCGTTCGCTGTCGCGCCTCCGGCCCTGCTAGGTGGGGTCCCGGCGCATCTGGGCGAAGTGGGCCGCTACACGGGCCGCCCAGGCCCTTCGGGCCATGAGGGCGAAGCTGATGAACGCCGCGAGGAACAGCAGCTCGAAAATCGCCACGTCGTAGTAGCCCTCGACCAGCATCCGGATAGCTGCGATGAGGCGGGTGGCCGCGAACACCCACAGCAGCCAGGACAGGGCGAGGAACCAACGTGCGCTTCTCATGGGACTGCCAGAAAACTTCCATCCTCATTCTCCGAAGTCAAGCCGTGCCACGGTAGGGGGTTTCCCGCTCGAGGGGAGCCAAGAGTCGATCTCCTCAAGGTGATGTCCACGGGTAGGGGCGTTTCTTGCCTACTATCTGTGTTCCCGTCAAGCCGGCGGGCGGCCTTGCTACAAGCCCTGGATGCCCTTGCCCACCACGGTGACACCGAGGACCAGGAGCAGCACCGCCATCAACGTGGCGTCGTTGGCTGCGAGCCACACCTTCATCCGGCCAAGGCCCGGCTGCACGCGCCCACCCGCGAACAGATAGGCGAGGGTGGGGATCAGAACCGTGCACCCGGCGAGCAAGGAGAACACGAGCACGACAACGCTCGTGGAACCCCCCGATAGATCCGCCTGCGCGATCGACAGGGCGGCCGCCACGATCAGCAGCAGGTTCTTCGGATTGGCGATCGAGAGCAACAGCCCCATCACGATCGAGGCGACGGGCCGGAGCGAATCGATCCGGCGCATCCACGACGGCATCGGTGCCTCGGCGCCGGGCGCGGGCCGTGAGCGCCACTGATGCACGGCGAGCGCCAAGAGCAGCACACCGAGGAAGATCTTCACCCACGACACGATCTTCGACGGTTCGCCGCCCGCCGTCAGGTCCTGGGTCGAAGCGATCACGACGAGGACCGAGCACCCGCCGCCGATCCCGATCAGCCATCCGAGCAAGAACGAGAGACTGTTGGCGCGAGCCCGGCCGGAGAACAGCATCAAGATCACGGCGATCACCGGTACAGGACTGATCGCCACCCCGATCGCGAGCGGCAGCAGCTCGCCGATCGCCTGCGTCATCGACGGGTGACTTCCTGCTTCTTGCGTTCCTCTTCGAGCAGCACTCGGCGCAAGACCTTGCCGACGAGGGTCTCGGGGAGGGAGTCGCGGAACTCGATCTGCTTGGGAACGCGGTAGCGGGTCAGGCCTCCTCCGGAGGGGTCACGGCACCACTCGACGAGATCGTCGGCCGTGATGTGCTCGCCGGGCTTGAGAACGACGAAGGCCTTGACGGCCTCGCCGGTCTTCTCGTCGGGAACCCCGACCACGCATGCCTTGAGGATCTTCTGATGGCGGAACAGCACCTCTTCGATCTCGGTGGGATACACGTTGAAGCCGCTCACCAAGATCATGTCCTTCAACCGGTCGACGATCGAGAAGTACCCGTCGGCATCCATCACCGCGACGTCACCGGTGTGGAACCAGCCGTTACGAACCGCGAGCGCGCTCTCCTCGGGACGGTTCCAATAGCCCAGCATCACCTGCGGGCCCCGGATGCACAGCTCGCCGGGTTCGCCGACAGCTTGGATCTTGTCGGGGTTCTCGAGATCGACGATCTTGCACTCGGTGTCGGGGACCGGCATGCCGATCGACCCCTCCTTGCGTGTGCCGTTGAACGGGTTCGCGTGGGTGACCGGCGAACACTCGGTCAAGCCGTAGCCCTCGACGACCTCCGCGCCACCGGTGACCTCCTTGAACCTCCGCGCGACCGCCATCGGGAGCGGGGCGGCCCCGGACACGCAAGCGGTGACGGACCGCAGATCGTACTTGCGCGACTCCTCCGCTTCGTTGATCTGGATGTAGAGGCGCGGCACGCCAGGCAGGTAGGTCGGCTTCTCCTTGGCGATCTCCTTCAGGACCATGTGCAGCTCGAAGCGCGGCACCATGATCAGCTTCATCGCCGAGATCACCCCGACGTTCATGGCGAGCATCCCGAACGAGTGGAAGAACGGGAGGATGCACATCATGCCCTCGTGCCCGTCGCGGATATCGGGGAACCAGGCCTGGCCCTGCATCGCATTCGCCACGAGGTTCGCGTGCGACAGCATCGCAGCCTTCGCCGGACCCGTCGTTCCTCCCGTGTAGATGAACCCGGCCGGCTCGGTGGCTGCGTCGACGGTCGCGACCGGCGGGGTCGCACCCGCGGCGCTGACGGCGTCGCGCCACCACGTGATGTCCGCATCGCGAGGAACGGGAGGCCACGGGTTCCCCTCGGCCTTCGCGTCCCTGCGGAACTTGATCGGCGCGAGCAGGTTGAGCGGGAACCGCATCTCCTCGTTCAGCTTCGCGACGATCACCGGTCCGGTCTCGGCACCTTCCTGCTGCGCCTTGCTGAGCAGCGGGTACAGCTGCTCGAGCACGACCGTCGCCTTCACGCCGGCGTCCGAAAGCTGGAACGCCAGCTCCCGCGGCGTGTAGAGCGGGTTGTTGCCGACGACGACGGCGCCGATGCGGGCGGTGGCGTAGTAGGCGATCACGTATTGCGGACAGTTCGGCAGGACGAGCGCGACCCGATCACCTTGCCGGATGCCGAGGCCTGCGAGCACGGCCGAGAATCGCTCCACGCGCCCGAGCAACTGCTCGTAGGTCAGGTGCTTGCCGAAGAAGGCGGTCGCGGGCCGGTCGGGATGGCGACGCGCGGAGTCCTCCAGCAGGGAGAAGAGCGAACGCGCGGGGAACGGCGCGAGGGTCTTCGGCACGTCGGGCGGGTAGTGCTCGAGCCATGGCCGATCCTGCATGGCCGGGGATACTTCCACGTCTCGATGGGCCCGGCAACGCATCGACCCGGACACCGTTCCGGAAGCTCGTACGCGGTACTAGTACGCCGTTCGACCCTGCGGGGCCGGTCCGGAAGCTAGTACGCAGTACTAGTACGCCGTTCGACCCTGCAGAACCCCTACCCGGGGTCGCGGAAGCCGTTCTCGCGGTGGGTTCCGTCGCACAGCGGCTTGTTCGACGACTCGCCGCAGCGGCACAACGTGACCCGGTTGCGAACCTCGTAGGTCTGGCCGTCGGCGCTCACGACCTCGACCTCGCCCCGCACCCAGAGCGGCCCATCGCAGACCACGGCGACGGACGGATCGAACGTCGGCTCGAGGTCGCTCCCCTTCCCGTCGGGCGGCGCAACGGCCAGGCGCCCGCTCGGACAGCGGCGCACCATGCCGATCAGCCGCTCCCGGACCTCGGGGTCGGCGGTGTGGCGGATCATGTGCCACACGTCGGTCTCGCGGTCCCCGCAGAAGCCGGAGTGGTCGCACACCGAACGATCGTCGGTCATCGTCACGCCCTTGCCGCGGAACGTGCGGATCCGTGCCTCCCGCGGCGTTCGATCTGCCGTCTCCGACCCGTTGAAGTCCCACGTCTTGTGCGTTCCGTCGCAGAACGGCTTGTTCGACGATCGGCCACAACGACACAGGGCGTAGCGAGGTCGAGTCCCCTCCACGTCCTCATCGTCTTCCCAGGAGACCGGCTCCCCGTGATCGGTCTCCTCGATCGCGGTTCGGGTCAGCCGGACGGATCCGGACACGAGGTAGGGACCATCGGTCTGGACCTTGATACGCGGCTGTTCGTCCTGCTCAGACATGTCGGATGGGGCTCCACGCGCTCGGATGCGGAGCCACCCTACTCGCACGGGAACGGAATGCGACTCCTGGGTGTTCCTAGGGGATGCAGGGCGCGGTGTACGGATCCCGCCATCCCTGCCACGATGAGAGACGAAACGCGAGGAGGTTCCCTTGACCAGCGAGAAGGCGACGTTCGGTGCAGGCTGTTTCTGGGGTGTCGAGGCGGAGTTCCGCATGACGCCGGGCGTCACGGCCACCAGGGTCGGCTACGCCGGCGGCTTCACCGACCGGCCCACCTACCAGGACGTCTGCTCCCACTCGACCGGCCACGCGGAGGTCGTCGAGGTGGAGTTCGATCCCGAGAAGGTGTCGTACGAACAGCTGCTCCAGGTCTTCTGGAACGAACACGACCCGACGCAGCTGAACCGGCAGGGTCCCGACATCGGTGACCAGTACCGCTCGGTGATCTTCACCCACTCCGACGCCCAGGCCGAGACGGCGACCGCATCGAGGTCGGCCCAGCAGCCGCACCACCGCAAGCCGGTCGTGACGGTGATCGAGCCGGCCCCGGCGTTCTGGGAGGCCGAGGACTACCACCAGCGCTACCTCGAGAAGCGTGGACTGGCGAGCTGCGTGATCCCGCAGCCGTCGACCGAGTCCACCGCCCGGTAGCCGCCCGCGAGCGCGCCCGGTGCTACAGGCCGGGCGCCTCGTGCACCCGTTCTCCCTCGACGAGGGTCAGCAGCACCCGGGTGTCGGAGAACCCGTCCGCGCCCGCGTCGTCGAGCGCCCGGTCGAGCACGATCAGGTCCGCGAGCTTGCCGGGTTCGAGCGAACCCGTTTCGTCGTCGAGGTGGTTCACGTAGGCGCTGCCCATCGTGAACGCGCGGATCGACGTGTCGAGGTCCAGACGCTCGTCGGGCAGGAACACCGGCACGTCGCTCGCTCCCTCGACCCCCGGCGGCTCGATCCGGTGCACGGCCACATGCATCTCCTCGAAGGGGTTCGGGCTCGACACCGGCCAGTCGCTGCCGAACGCGAGCGTCGCACCGCTGCGTGCCAGGCCGCCGAACGGGTATTGCCACCGCCATCGGGGGTCCCCGAGCTGGGGGCTCGTGAACTCGTCCATCTCGATCCCGTGGGCCGCCCACAGCGGCTGACAGTTCGCTACGACACCGAGCCGCGCGAAGCGGGGAACATCCTCAGGGTGCACGACGTGCAGGTGCGCCAGGTGGTGGCGCCGGTCGTTCGGACCGTTCGCCGCACGCGCGGCCTCGATCGCGTCGAGCGCGTCGCGGGCAGCGCGGTCGCCGATCACATGGATATGCAACTGGAACCCCTCCGCGTCGATCAGCGGCGCGACCCGGAGCAGGTCGTCGCGCGCCACGAAGCTGATGCCGCTGTTGTCGGTCGGTACGCCGCCTTCGCCGACGTAGGGATCGAGCAGCGCGGCGGTGAAGTTCTCGCAGACGCCGTCGACCATGATCTTTACGCTCGTGGCTTGGAACCGTCCTTCGACCTGCGCCGCCCGTGAGCGGCGATCGAGCAGGAACGGAAGCTGCGACTCGTCCCGGGAGCGGTCCCACCACAGCGCCCCGACGACGCGCGCGGTCAGCGCGCCGGTGCCGGACGCGCGCAGGTAGGTCTCGTAGCTGTCGTCGAGCGTGGAGTACGTGCCGACGATCGCGTCCTGCCAGCCCGTGATCCCCACGGCGTGCAGGTACCGCTGCGCCTCGAGCAACCCGTCGAGCTGCTCGTCCGGGTCCACCGTCCCGATCAGGCGGCGCACGGTGTCCATGGCACCCTCGTGGAGCACGCCCGTCGGCTCCCCCTGCGCATCGCGTTCGATCCGCCCATCGGGCGGGTCGGGCGTGTCGCGCGTGATCCCCGCCAGCTCCATCGCGCGGCCGTTCACCCAGGCACCGTGGTTCCCCGCGTTCGCAAGGAACACCGGGCGGTCGGCGACCCAGCGATCGAGCAGCTCGGCGGTCGGCCATCCGCCGGGGAAGTGCTCGCTCACCCACCCCCCGCCGAGGATCCACTCCCGGTCGAGGTTGCGAGCAGCGTAGGCGAGCACCCGTTCCTCGTACTCGTCGATCGAGTGCGCGGTCAGCAGATCGATCCGCAGCCGGTCGAGCCCCGCGGAGGGCGCATGGATGTGCGCATCCTGGAAGCCGGGCAACACCGTTCGGCCCCGCGCGTCGATCAGCTCCGTCGACGGATCGCTGACGGCTCGCACGTCCTCGTCCGAACCGACGGCCACGATCCTGCCGTCTCGGATCGCGACGGCGGACGCGCGCGTTCCGGCTCGGTCGATCGTGCGTACGTCTCCGCCGACGATCGCGAGATCGGCTGGGGCGGTGTTGCTCACGGGCGCTCCTGCGTTCCGGTGATCGTGCGCGCGGAGCATACCCCCAGCCCGACGGGTCTCTCACCGATCGAGCCACGCCGCCCGATCCAGCGCGAACACCTCGACCGGGTAGCCGAGGCGCGGATGCACCGTCCGTCGGTCGAGTGTGAACCCGAGCTTGTCCATCACCCGGCGGGAGGCGAGGTTGGCCGGCTGCGTGATCGACACGACCCGCTCGAGCCCCAGATCGTCGAACGCGAACGCCAGCGCCGAACGGCCGCCCTCGGTCGCCAGCCCCCGGCCCCACACATCCCGGCGGAGCCGCCACCCGACCTCGACGGCCGGCATCACCTCGGGCAGGAACGTGGGATAGGCCAGACCGACGAAGCCCACGACCTCACCCGTTCCCCGCAGCTCCGCGCACCACAGGCCGAACCCGTGCTCGGCCCAGTGGTCCCTCCATCCGGCGACGGCCCGCTCGAGCGCGGAGCGATCCTGGGTCGTGCCGTCGCCGATGTATCGGACGACCTCGAGGTCGACGTGCATCGGGACGAGGGCGTCGATGTCCGCGTCGCTCCAGGACCGCAACCGTAGCCGGGCGGTCGTGATCTCACGCACCTGCACGTGCATGCGCCCCATCCTAGAACCGTCGGTCCGATGACGTCCCTGCGATACGGTCCCGGGGTGAACTTCGAGCGAGCCACCAAGAAGGACTTCCTCGAGATCGTCGACGATCTCGAGGACTTCTGGGGAGCCGAAGGCGCCGCGCGAACCCGCGGCTACCATCACCCCCTCTTCGTCTCGGAGTTCGATGACACCACACTCGTGTTGCGCGAGGACGGCCGGGTAGTCGCCTACCTCTTCGGGTTCTGGTCGCAGGCGGAGCCGGTCGGCTACATCCACCTCGTCGGGGTTCGTCGGTCTCACCAGGGCCGCGGGGTCGGACGGGCGCTCTACGAGGAGTTCGAGAGCCGGGCACGCATCCGCGGATGCACCGCCCTCAAGGCGCACACGTCGCCCGTGAACTCCTCGTCGATCGCGTTCCACCGTCAGATGGGGTTCGCCTTGATCGGCGAGCCGAACGACGAAGGTGTCGCCGTTACCCCCGACCACCATGCACGAGGAGACGCGGTGGTCACCTTCCGCAAGGAACTACGGTAGTTCTCAGTCGCCGAGCAGTAGAGAGCGCCGTAAACCCACACCTCGACCGGGGCCGAGGAGTACACTGCCCGAACGTATGTTCGAGTTCCCCCCGCTCAACGAGCCACAGCGCCGCGCCGTCGATCACGGCGAGGGGCCCTTGCTGATCGTCGCCGGTGCCGGGACCGGCAAGACCGCGACGCTCGCCGCCCGGGTGGCGCGGCTGCTCGAAGGGGGTGTGCCGGCATCACGCATCCTGCTGCTGACCTTCTCCCGGCGAGCGGGCGCCGAGATGCTCGCTCGCGCCGAACGGATCACCGGCGATGGAGCGACCGCCGAGGTCTGGGGCGGGACGTTCCACGCGGTCGCGAACCGGCTGTTGCGGGTGCACGGGCGCTCGGTCGGCCTGCTCCCCGACTTCACGGTGCTCGACCAGGCCGACGTCGCCGACGTGATGAACCTGGTGCGCAACGAGCTCGGCTACGGATCGGGACAGCGGCGGTTCCCGCGGAAGGAGACGCTCGCGCAGATCTACTCCCGCACGGTGAACACCGGCGAGAAGCTCCGCGAGGTGCTGCGTCGCTGGTACCCCTGGTGCGCCGAGGAGTTCGAGGGGGTCCGCGCGATCTTCACCGCGTACGCCGCGCGCAAACGCGAGACGAACACGCTCGACTACGACGACCTACTGCTGTTCTGGGACGCACTCGCCGCCTCGGATCAGGCGGGTCCCGCGCTCGCCGAGCGCTTCGACCACGTGCTCGTGGACGAGTACCAGGACACGAACCCGCTGCAGGCGCGGATCCTCGAACGCCTCCGCCCCGCGAGCGGCCCGCGCAACCTCACCGTCGTCGGCGACGATGCCCAGGCGATCTACGGGTTCCGGGCAGCGACCGTGGCGAACATCCTCGAGTTCCCACAAGTGTTCCCGGACGCGACGATCGTGCGGCTCGAGCAGAACTACCGCTCGACCCCCTCGATCCTGGCTGCGGCGAACGCCGTGATCGCCCGTTCCCCGCAGCGCCACGACAAGACCCTGTGGTCCCAGCGTTCCGACGGAACGCGCCCCGAGCTCCGCACCTGCGTCGACGAGTCGGACCAGGCCGACGTCGTGTGCCGCGCGGTGCTGTCGGCGCGGGAGCGAGGCGTCCCATTGCTTCGACAGGCCGTGCTGTTCCGCGCCGCGCACCACTCGGACACCTTGGAGGTCGAGCTGGCGCGGCGGAACATCCCCTTCGTCAAGTACGGGGGTCTGAAGTTCCTCGAGGCTGCGCACGTGAAGGACGCACTCGCGCTGCTCCGGGTGCTCGAGAACCCGCACGACGAGGTGTCGTGGTTCCGCACCCTGCTGCTGCTCGACGGCGTCGGTCCCGCGGGCGCCCGCGCGATGGTCGATGCGCTCGGCGTCCGGGGTGCGGGCGAGGGGGCCTCACCGCTGGCGGCCCTCGCCGACGCACCGCTACCGATCCCGTCCGGCGCCAAGGGGTCGTTCCGCGTGCTCCGCGAGGCGCTGGTCGACTGCGCGAAGGACGAGATCGGTCCCGCCGCCGAGCTCGAGCGGCTGCGGCCGTTCCTCGACGCCACGGTCCGGCGTCGGTACGAGCACGCCGACGCGCGGCTGCGCGACCTCGACGTGTTGACCCAGCTCGCCTCGGCCCAGCCGGTCCGCGGGCGGTTCCTCGCGGACCTGGCCCTCGATCCTCCCTCGTCGACCGGCGAGCTGGCCGGACCTCCGTTGCTGGATGAGGACTACCTCGTGCTGTCGACGATCCACTCCGCGAAGGGGCTGGAGTGGGACTCGGTCCACGTGCTCCACGCCGCCGACGGGAACATCCCCAGCGACTTGGCCACGGGGGACGACGACGAGATCGAGGAGGAACGGCGCCTGCTCTACGTGGCGATGACCCGCGCGAAGGACTCCCTCACGGTGCTGTTCCCCCAGCGCTACTACCGCCGCCGGGACATGAGCGACCCGCACACCTACGCACAGCTCAGCCGATTCCTCTCCCCCGAGGAGGTTCGGTCGTGCTTCGAGCAGATCGCCCCCGACGTCCGCACGGACGAGCTCGACCCTGCGTCCGGCGCGGACGGAGCCGCGGTCGCCCGCGTCCACGCAGCCCTGGCGGATCTCTGGGCGGATTGAAGCGGCACAGGCACGATTGACCTGTCAGGCCGTGCATGAGATAGATGCTGTCATGAAGCGCACCACGATCGTCGCGAAGGAGGAGACGCTCGGTGTAGGCCGCACTCGGCCGGCTAGACCTTCGGTCGGCGCTCCTTCATGAACCACTCGGTGAACCCGCGCGCGCGCCCCTCGTCCGCGAACTCGATCACCCAGAGGTTGTGGTAGGTCCGAGGCTCGCCGTCCGTGTAGGTCGTCCACCCGCGGACGAACGCCACCTCGCCGGCCAGGGCGAGGGGCTCGGAACGGAACTCCCAGGTTCCCGGCTCGTCCTTCGCCTCGACCCAGCCACGGACGATCTCGGCGCGACCCACCCAGGGCTCGGCGTACGGCTCCGTGCGGTACGCAGCGTCATCAGTGAACAGCGCGCCGACATCCGCCGCATCGTTCGAGGTCCACGCGCGGATGTACCCGGCCATCCAGCGATCGACGTCGTCGAGGTTCACGCGGTCGCCAGCTCGCGATCGGCCTTCGCGGCGAAGACGAAGTCGCTCTCGGTCAAGCCGTCGATCTTGTGGGTCCAGATCGTGAGCCGGACCTTGCCCCACGTGAGGAAGATGTCGGGATGGTGCTTCTGTCGCTCGGCCAGCTCGCCGACCCGGCCGGTGAACCCGAGCGCCTCCCGGAAATCGGGGAACCGATAGGTCTTCTCCAGGTGGTGGCTCTCGACGACCTGCCAGTCGTTGCCCAGGGCACCCAACAACCCCTCGAGCTCGGCACCCTCGAGCGGCGGAACACCTCCCTTGCAGGGAACGCACTCTTTGGCGGCAAGATCTGCTGCAGCATCGGTCATGGACGCATCCTCACCCCCCACCCCCGCCCGGTCAATCGGGCCGATCCGCGCCCGCCTCATGTGGCGGGGCCCTATCGTGACCCCACCGAATCCGCCGAAGGAGGCAGCATCATGCCGGTACCCGACGACGAGCGCACACAGCGAGGCGTCCAACGTCTACGCGAGGTGCACGGCGACCGCGGGGTCGAGACGGTCGAAGGACTCGGCGAGCTAGGACGATATATCGCGGAGTTTGCCTACGGCGACATCTACACACGACCGCAGTTATCGTTGCGCGAGCGCCAGCTGGTAACGGTCGGGATGCTGACCGCGGTGGGCGCGGCCGCGGCACAACTTCAGGCACACCTACGGGCAGCCATCGCGGCGGGCGTCACGGTCGATGAGGTCCGCGAGGTGATCCTGCACACGGTTCCCTACGCAGGTTTTCCGAACGCGATGAACGCGTGGGCTCGATTCGACGACGTCCTCGCGGAGGACCCGGGCTAGGCGAGGTCGGCGAGGGCGGCGCGGACGTCCTTGCGGATGCCGGTGACGAAGGGGATCTCGACCTTCGTGTACAGGCGGGCCTTCGCGTCGCGCAGGCGACGGATGCAATCGACGAGCCGATCGGCCTCGTCCGCTTCGAACGCGAGGATCCACTCCCAGTCGCCGAGGCCGAACGCGCTCGTCGTGTTCGCCAGCACCTCGGGGAACTCGCGGCCCGCGATGCCGTGCTCGGCGAGCATCGCGCCGCGCTCTTCCTTCGCCAGCAGGTACCACTCCGGGGTGCGGACGAACGGATAGACGCAGAGGAACCGCTTCGGTGGTTCGCCCTTCACGAAGGCGGGCGCGTGGTCCGGCGTGAACTCCGCCGGCTTCACGACACCCAGGAACGTGTGGGTCAGGTCCAGCTCGCGACCGGCGCGCGTGCGTCGGAGCTCGACGAGCGCCTGCTGCATGTCGTCGGGCGTCGATCCGACGAGCCACAGGAACAGATCGGCGTCCGAACGGAAGCCGACGCACGAGTAGGTTCCCCGGACCTGGACACGGTCGCCCCATTCCTTGAAGAGGTTCTCAACCTCCTGGGCGGCATCGTCGAGCGCCTCCGCATCCATCTCGGCGAACCGGGGACGCCGGCGGAACACGGGGTAGAGGGCGTAGGTGGTGTCGGTCATCGCAGCGTCTCCTGTCGTGTGCTCACCTGCAGGTACGTGCGCACCTGCGTCGCCGTGTCGTTCGCGTCGCGAACGGTGTCCGGGATCCCGACCCCGCCGTACGCGGAGCCGGTAACGAAGATACCGCTCGGGAGGCAAGCCCGGATGCGCGTCACCCGGTCGAGGTGCCCCACCTCGTACTGCGGCATCGCCCGGCGCCAGCGGACCACCTCGGCCGCCGTTGCGCGATCGGGCAGGGGCAGCAGCGCCGCGAGGTGATGGACGCACGCCCCCACGAGGTCCTCGTCCGGCTCGTCCACGACGTCCTGATAGCCGACCCCGCCGAGGTAGCACCGGATCACCGCGCGGGTGCCGAACGCCGGATCGGGCCACTTGTTCGACAACCACGTCGCGGCGGTCATCGGCGCCCAGCCGCGCGGAACGACGAAGCCCGTTCCCTCCGGGAGAGCATCCGCGGTCCCCTCGGGATACACGAGGAAGACGACCGCGGTCGAGGCGTAGGGGATCGCGCCGAGCTCGGCGGCGGTCGGCGGCGCGACGGGCTCCAACAGCCGAGCGCTCTCGGTGGCGGGGGTCGCGAGCACGACGGCGTCGGCCTCGAGGGCGCCCAGGCGGCCGTGGGCGACGATCGTCCGGCCGCGCGGCTCGACCCGGAGCGTCCGGTCGGCGGTCAGCACGTGCTCGGGGCCTACCGCATCGGCCAAAGCGTCGGTCAGGCGCGCGGTTCCGCCCCGCAGCTTCAGGAACATCGGGCCCGGTGCCGCCGCTCCGCCGGCGGCGCGACGAGCGGCCTGGGCTCCACGGATCAGGCTCCCCTGGCTCCGCTCCCACGCGACGAGCTCGGGGAACGTCGCCTGCACCGAGAGACGATCGACGTCGCCCGCGAACAGGCCGCCGAGCAACGGGGCGATCGACCGATCGGTCGCTTCTTCGCCCAGTCGACGGCGCAGCATCGCTCCCAGGGACTCGTCGGACGGGTCCTTGCGTGTCGTGCGCACCAGGTCCTGCAGTGCGCGGGCGCGACCCGCCCGCGACAGCCCCGGCCAGCGGAACACGTCCCCCACGTCCCCCGGGATGCCGAACGCGGTGTCCTTCAGGTACGGGACCAACCCGCGGGTGGTCCACAGGTACGCGCCGCTCGCACCGGGCGCCACGAGCTCGCCGCCCAGTCCCAGCTCCCGGCACAGATCGACCGCCCATGGCTTGCGCGCGACGAACGAGTCGGCTCCGGCCTCCAACTCGAGATCGCCGACGTGGACCGACGTGAGCTTGCCGCCGACCCCACCTTCGGCCTCGACGACCGTCACGTCTGCCGCGTCGGGACCGGAGCCGAGCCGATAGGCGGCGGTGAGCCCTGCGACCCCGCCGCCCACGACGACGACCCGACCCGGCGCCCGTCGAGGCACGCGCCTACCTCGATCCGTCGAGGTGGTCGGCGACGACGTCACCGAGCGCTTCGATGAACACGGGATCGGCGTTCGGCATCTCGGTACGGGTGAACGCGATCCCCGCGTCGCGAGCGATCTCGGCGGTCTCGATGTCGAGGTCGTAGAGGATCTCGAGATGATCGGTGACGAACCCAGCCGAGCACACGACGACCGCCGTGTGCCCCTTCTCCGCGAGCTCGGGGATCACGTCCTCGATCGGCGGACCCCACCAGCGGTCGGCGGTTCGGCCCGCGCTCTGCCATGCGGTGCCGTACGCGGCGAGCCCCAGGCTCCCCGCGATCCGGTCGGCCGTGTCGCGCATCTGGGCCCCGTAGGTGCAGCGATCGGCACACCGGTCTGCCGTGCAGTACTTGCAACGCATCGAGCCGTCGTCGAGCGTGCGGGTCGGAAGGCTGTGCGCGGAGAAGATCGTGTACGGGTTCGCGCGCTCGTCCTCCGCCAGCTTCGCGTGTGCGTCGGCAACCCGAGACGTGAGGAACGCGAGGAACGACCGGTGGTCGTACCACTGTTCCACGAAGGAGAACGACGGACCACCGCTCTCGATCACGGACGTCGTCACACGGTCGGTGTAGGTCTGGATCGACATCCCCGACCAATGCGGCGCCATCACGATCCCGACGGCATGCTCGATCCCGTCGGCACGCATCGCAGCGACCGCCTCGGAGATGAACGGCGGAGAGTGCTTCATCCCGAGGTAGGGCCGCAACGGTCCCATACCGCGCCCCTTCAGCGTGGCGGCGAGTCCGTCGGCCTCCGCGGTCGTGATGTCGGTGAGCGGGAACACGTTCCCGATCGCGGCGTAGCGATCGATCAGCTCCTCGAGGTGCTCGGGCGAAGGAGGGCGCCCCCCCCGGATGTCGGTGTAATAGCGCTCGATGTCGTCGGGACCACTCGCGGTTCCGTAGGCCATCACGAGCAGACCGGTCGTCTCGGTCATGTGGTGGGTTCCTCCCGTCGCGCGGCTCGGTCCCGTGCGGTCTCCGTGTGAACAAGATCGACGAGTCGCGCGAGCGTGTCGGGCGGGGTCGCCGGCAGCACCCCGTGACCGAGGTTGAACACGTGGCCGGGCCGGCCGCCGGCCCGCTCGAGCACCGCGAGCGCGCGATCCTCGACCACGTCCCACGGCGCGAGGAGCACGGCCGGATCGAGGTTGCCCTGGACGCCGACGTCGAACCCGACACGCTCCCACCCGAGGTCGAGCGGGGTGCGCCAATCGAGCCCGATCACCTGACCTCCGGCCCGGCGGAGCTGTGGCAGCAGCTCACCGGTGCCGACACCGAAGTGGATCAGCGGAACATCGAGACCCTCGAGCTCGGAGAACAGCGACCGCATCGTGGGGAACACGTAGCGCGCGTACTCGTCGGGACCCAGCGCCCCGACCCACGAGTCGAACACCTGGAGCGCCTGCGCACCCGCCGCGACCTGCGCGCGCAGATGCGCCGCGACGATGCTCCCGAGGATCGTCATCAGCCCGTTCCATGTCGCGGGATCGCCGTACATCAGCGCCTTGGCTCGCTCGTGCGTCCGCGACGGCCCGCCTTCGATCAGGTAGCTCGCGAGGGTGAAGGGAGCGCCGGCGAACCCGATCAACGGGACAGACAGCTCTTTGCGGAGCAGGCGGATCGCCTCCAGCACCTCGGGAACATCCCGCTCGGGTTCCAGCAGCCGCAGGCGCGCGACGTCGTCGGCCGTCCGCACCAGTGTGCCGACCACCGGTCCGACGCCCGGGTCGATGCGCACGTCGATCCCGATGCCGGCCAGCGGCACCATGATGTCGGAGAACAGGATCGCGGCGTCGGCGGGGAACCGGCGCAGAGGCTGCAACGTGATCTCGACCGCCGCGGCCGGGTCCTTGCAGGTCTCGAGGATGTCGCGGTCGCCGCGGAGCTCCCGATACTCGGGCAGGTAACGCCCCGCCTGGCGCATGAACCAGACAGGCGTCGCATCGGTCGCCTCACGCCGGCAGGCGCGCAAGAAGCGGTCTTCGAACGGGGCCACGCCCCCAGGATACGAGCAGGCCGCGCAGGCCGCCGAGCGGAACCCTAGGCGGGTTCGAGACCGTCGAGGCCGGGGAGCTCGTCGAGCGACTGGCGCTGGATCGGCCCGACCTGCGCCTTGCCGCGGGCGAGCGCGACCTCGCTGAGCACACCGATCAGGTCGTCCATGTCGAACGGCTTGGCCACGTACGCCGCAGCGCCGAGCTGGGTCGCGCGGACGCGATCGCGCGGCGTGTGCTTCGCGCTCACGACGACGACCGACGGCGCGTTCGTCCAGGTCTGGAGCTCCGCGAGGACGGCCCAGCCGTCCATCACCGGCAGCATCAGGTCCAGCAGGACGAGGTCGGGCTGCTCCTCGGTGATCCTGCGCACGGCGGTGGCGCCGTCGGCGGCGAGCGAGGTCTCATAGCCCGTCGCCTCGAGGTTCAGCCGGAGCATGAGCAAGGTGTCGGGCTCGTCCTCCACGATCACGATTCGTTGCGTGCGGATCATGACGCCTCCTGTCTCGGTTCTGCGACGCCGAGCTCGACGCGGAACGCCGCGCCTCCGCTCGGATCGGCTTCGACCCACACCGTTCCCCGGCAGGCGCCGACGAGCCCGCGAACGATCGGCAACCCGAGGCCGAGGCCAGGACGATCGCCGCCTTGCGGCAATCGGTAGAACTTGTCGAACACGCGCTCACGATCCGACTCCGGGATCCCGGCGCCGCGGTCGGTAACCGACAGCACGACGCGTGTCGTGCTGTGGTGTTCGACCCGCACCGTCACGGGGGGCTTCCCGTACTTGAACGCGTTCTCCACGAGGTTGTCGATCACACGGCGCAACGAGTCCGGATCGCCCATCACCTCGACGGCACGCGGCGCGTCGACGCCGACCCCCATGCCGGCGATCGCGAAGTCCCGGGCGGCCACCCGCACGAGCCCGGCGAGATCCACATGCTGCAGCGGCGGCATCGTGTCCTGCTGCTCGAGGCGCGAAGCGGTCAGCAGTTCCTCGACCATGCCCGACAGGCGCTGCGCCTGGCGCTCGATGATCGCCACGACCTCGGGCTGCTCGTCGAACCGCTCCGGCCGCTGCGCGGTCTGTGCCGCGGCGATGATCGAGGTGAGCGGCGTCCGAAGCTCGTGCGTGACGCGGGCGACGAACTCGTTCTTCATCCGATCGAGCTCGAGGAGCTGCGAGACGTGGCTGCGCTCGGCCTCGTACAGGCGCGCGTTCGCGATCGCTGCGGCCGCCTGCTCGGCGAACAGGCTGAGCGCGCGGAGCTCGTACTCGCTGAACTCCCGTTGCCCGATCGCGTTCACGTTGAGCACACCGAGCAGCTCCGCCCGGTTCATCAGCGGAACGCTGAGTGAGGAGTCCACGGTTTCGATCCGGGAGCCGAGCCCGGGGAACTCCGTCGGATCGGGCGCGCCGTTGATCAGCAGAGCGTCACGCGTCATCGCCACCCGTCCGGCGATCCCGTCGCCGATCGGCAGGCGCGCGCCCTGCGCGGCCTCGTTCCCGCGCACGGACGCGGCGACCAGCTCGTCGCCTTCGACGAGCATGATCGAGCCGCTCTTGCCGTCAAGCAGGTCCATCGCGCTGCGGAGGATCACGTCCAGGACCGACCCGAGTTCGAGCACGGAGTTGATCGCCTTGCCGGCGTCGAGCAGCAGAGACACCTCGTGCAGCCGGTTCGACAGCGCCGTCGACAGCACGCGCTCGTCGACGAGCATCCGCGAGAGCTTGCGCAGGTGCAGTTCCTTCTCGATCGCGTATCCGCAGAAGCCGATCGTGAGCAGGACCACGCCGATCCGGAGCGCGTTCGGGGACGCGAACCTGGCGTCGTCGGGAAGCATCGTCAGGAGGGCGAACCCCGCGCTGACCCCGACCAGCAGGACGGAGGTCAGGACCCAGAGCTGCATCCTGCGGCGTTCGACCGACTCGAGGGAGGGTCCCTGAACGTCGCGCAGACCCACGACGCGCGCCTCGCGCCGGATCCGTTCATCGACAGCAGGAGCCGCGCGCTCCCCCTCGAGCACTCTCATGTGGGGGGTATCGGCCTCCGTCGAACGTCTCTTGAGTGGGTCTTCGGCCGTAGGGTGCGTCGAGGGACCGGGGGATCCGCAGCTCAGGCTGCGTCGGCCCGCTTTACGAACGAGAACTTCCCATCCGCCTCCAGGACGGCGAACCGCACGTCGGCGAGATCGCCGATCCCGTGCTCGCGGGCGGCATCGTTCACGTCCTCGATCGTGAGTCGCTCCGTACGGATGCGTTCCAAGTCCGGTTCGCCGTCGCGGACGACGATCACCGGGGAACCCTCCGTCGTGACGCGGAGCCGCGGCCATCGGAACTGCAGGTAGGACATCGCGGCCAGCAGCACGGCGATCTTCCGACCGCGAGGAACGCACCCGTGAGCGACATGTCCTCCTGGGTGATCCCTTGCTGCACGAGGTCACCCATCACGATCAGCAGCACGAGATCGAACGCGGTCATACCGGTGAGCTCTCGCTTGCCGAGGGCACGCATCACCAGGATCAGGAACACGTACACGACGAGCGCGCGGATCACGACCTCCATCAGGGCATCACCTCCGTCCGGAAGGCAACCGCCACGATCCTCTCGCCTGCCTCGCGGACGGCCACGGTTCCGTCGAAGCCGGCTTGGACCGAGGGGCTGAGCCGCGCATCGAGCGTGATCCGCAACCGATCAGCCTCGGGGGCGGGGAACGTCAGCACCAGCCGATCGCCCTCTCGCACTTGATCGAGGGGATCGGGGAACATCGTGTTCCAGTCGAACGCGGCGAGGTAGGACGTCGAGATCTCGACGACGACGTCTCGGCCGGCGAACCCTCCATCGCGGCGGACATCGATCACCAGCGGTGCCGCGAGCCCGGGACGAGCGACGCGGGCGAACCGGACGTCGAGCCCCGTTCCCGCGGCCGACGCCGAGACGGCTCCGCTCTTGACCCCGAGCCAGCCGGTCGCACCGACGCCGACGAGCACGACGAGCAGGATGATCCCGACCCGGCGGATGGCACGCGAAACGTGCAGCCTCCGCAGATCGAGATCCGTGGGGACGGTGGACCACGACATGGCTACCCCTGGCGGTTCGCTCACATCGTGGTGCGTGTGCCCGAGCTGCGGCTCATCCAGCCCGCGATCGCACCTGCGACCAGGAGGGCACCCGCGATGATGAGCAGCCAGAAGAGACCTTCCACGACGAGCCCGATGCCACCCACGATCAACGCGAGCAGCAGGAGAACGATGACGAGACCCATTCCGTGCCTCCGATCCTTCGCCTGAAGAGACTTCCCAGAGGACCTACCCGACCGTGCGAGCGCGGAAACGCTCTTCCCCACCACGGCTCCCGACGGGTCGTGGTCAGGACGTCGGCGGTACTTCGACGAGACGATCATCCCGCCAGGCGAAGTCCCAGACATCGATGAGTGGCGGTTCCACCCCGAGCGTCGTGAGGACGGTGCAGATCTGGCTCCGATGGTCGGTCCCGTGGTGGAGGACCTGCGAGAGCCGGATGCTTATCGGAGCTTGGGTTTCCGACCCGTCGTCGCGACGCCTCGACAAGACGGCGGCCGGATCGGGGTCGTCCTCCAGGAGTTCGGCCCAGACGGCACCGTTCCTCTCGATCACGGCCCGCAGCTCGCGCAGGTCCATGTGACCCTCGTCGATCTCGGGGATGCACTCGCCACTCATCACGAACAGGTAGCCCGAGTCCGCCCCGATCAGGTGTCGATGCGTCGCGAGGATCGACCCGTACGTCCCGGGGACAGCGGTTTCCAGCTGCTGTGGACTGAGCGCGAGACACGCATCGAGCAACTGCAGCGTTGCCCAGACGTGGTGCGCGAACGCGTCCTCCAGCACCGACCCGCTCATCGGTCGACCGTAGCAGACCCCGATCGCACTCGGGACGAGACCTACCGCGGGGCAGGGGGTACGCCTATGATCGCAGCATGACGGCCAGCGTCGAACTCGACCAAGACGACACCGCGCGCCAACGGGCGAGCAGGATCGTCGGGGGGATCGTCCTTGTAGCCTGTGCTCCTTCGGCCGTCGTCCTCGGCATCCACGGCGACGCGTCGCAGCTCTCGTCACCGACCGTCTATCCCACCTACACGTGGTTCGTGCTCGCCGGACTCTTCGCCGCCGGGCTGATGCTCCTGTTGTTCCCCCGCGTCGAAACTCTCATCGCCGCGTGTTCCGGTGCCTCGCTCGTTCTCGCCGCACAGCTCTGCGGCTGGGGGATCTATGCGACCAAGCACTGGGGAGCCTTCTTCGGGACCACCGGTGGCTACCCGGACATCGGCTTGATGCCGTTGCGGCTGCTTGCCGCTGGATTGGGAGTCGCGATGGGTATCACGGGTCATCGCGTGCCTGGTAGTGGTGATCCGTCGGCACCTGACCGGCCCCACCGGGCCAACGTGGGTCAAGGTGGTCACAGTCGCACTCGGACTCGTGGTCGCAACCTCCATCCCGTTCCTGACGGCCGATGCGCGCTTCGGATGGCAGACGACGGAGATCGGAGGATTCTTCCTGGTGTTCGGGGGTCCGTTCGCGATGGGGATCGTGCTGTCAGGCTGGTTGTCGCGACCAGCGGCGCTCGGCGCGCTCGGCACAGTCATGCTGAGCGCCTTGCTGATCATCGGTTATCTCGCGGACGAGCCGAAGGTCCGCCGCCCCTTCTGGATCGCTGTGGGAGCAGCCGGGATCTGTGCCTTGATTCTGTTAGCTGAGGGCCGAGGAGCCACTCGCTCACGAGCCGGAGCGGGAGGTGTGGTGTGCGACTGACGGTGTTCGTTTACACCGGGCTCGTCGTCTTCTCCCTCAGTCTTTCATATGGGGTCTGACCCCCGAGACCCCCGTGGGGTCGGTTGTAGTTGTAGAAGTCCTCCCACTCCTTCAGCCGATCGTTGAACAGCTCCGTGTCGTCGATCACCACCCCCTCGAGCATCCGGTAGAACTCCTCCTGATCGATCCGGTGGGATCGTTCCACCTTGCCGTTCAGCCGCGGCGTCGCCGGCTTGATGTAGACGTGACCGATCCCTGCATCCAGTACGTGGTAGTGGAACTGCGAGGCGAACTCCGCGCCGTTGTCGGTCTGGATCACCTCGACGGCGAACGGGAGCTTCTCCAGCACGTAGTCGACGAACTGGATCGCGGTCTTTTGGTTGAGCCGGTCGTAGATCCGCAATACTCGGATCCGGGTGCAGTCGTCGATCGCGGTGAACTGGTAGTGCTTGCGGCGTGAGCCCTTCAGCGGGGCAACGAACTTGACGTCGATCTGCACGCGGTGCCCAGGCTGAGGCTTCTCATAGCGCTTCCACCGATCGACGTGGCGCTTGTAGCGCTGAGAGGCCGGCAGCCGGTTCATCTCCAGGCGCTTGAGGATCCGCCACACCCCTGAGGTGCTCACCTGCAGGTCGTGGTAGCGCTTGAGGTACATGGAGATCTTGGCCGGCCCGAAGTGATAGTTCGTGCGCAGGTGAACGATCTTGCCGATCACCTCACCGCTGGTCGCATTCGGGCTCGTGTGCGGCCGGCGTGAACGCGGGCGCAGTCCGTCCATCCCGAGTTCCTCGTAGCGGCGACGCCACGCATAGAAGAGCGTTCGCGAGATCCCGTAATAGCGACACGTCAACGCGACGTTGCCGCTGACCTCCTCGGCATGGCGGATGATCGCCAGTCGCCTGGCGGCCGCCCTGGACAGCTCCCGCTCGGTCATCGGTTCCCCCTTCTCCGAGAGAACCCGATGTGTACACGATGTCCGTCAGTTCTAGACAGCGGGAGGAGTGGGATTCGAACCCACGAGCGAGTTGCCCCGCTAACGGTTTTCAAGACCGTCGCCTTCGTCCGCTCGGCCATCCTCCCGCGGCGAGTCTAGTGCTCGGTCGCAGCGAGATGGCACGCCACGTGGTGGCCGGGTTCGAGTTCGACGAGCGTGAGGTCGTCCTTCTCGCACGCCCCTGCCACACCCGCTGCGGCGGCGCGGCCGTCGGCGAGCGCTGGGCACCGCGGATGGAACCGGCACCCCGAGGGGATCCGCGTGGGGTCGGGAGGCTCCCCCTGGAGGAAGGGACGATCGAGACCGCCCGTTTCGGGAACCGCGGCGAGCAGCGCCTGCGTGTAGGGGTGCAGCGGACGGGTCAGCAGCGACCGCGTCGGACCCACCTCGACGATCCGGCCCAGGTACATCACCGCGACGCGGTCCGCGACGGTCCAGGCGAGACCGAGGTCGTGGGTGACGATCATCAGGCTGATCTTCGCGTCGTCGCGCAGCTGCAGCAGCAGGCGGAGGATCTCCCCGCGCACCGACGCGTCCAGGTTCGAGACCGGCTCGTCGGCGACGATCAGCCGCGGCTCGAGCGCGAGCGCGCCCGCGATCACGACGCGCTGGCGTTGACCACCGGACAACTCGTGCGGGTACGACAGGAACGAGCGCTCGGGAGGGCGCAGGCCCGCGCGGGACATCGCGTCCGCGACGCGCCGTTCCTCGTCGCCCTCCATGTCGTGGATCCGCACGCCCTCGGCGACCGCGTCGTAGACGGTCTGTCGCGGGTTCAATGCACCGGACGGGTCCTGGTAGATCATCTGCACCTGCCGGCGGTGCTCCCGCAGGTCGCGACCGCTGGTGCCGAGCGGTTCCCCATCGAAGCGGATCTCGCCCGACTCGGGCCGGACGAAGCCCATGATCGCGCGCGCCAGCGTCGTCTTGCCGCACCCGGACTCGCCCGCGAGCGCGAGGATCTCTCCCTCCCCGATCTCGAGCGAGACGCCGTCGACCGCACGGGCGGCCACGGGCTTCCGGCCGAGCAGGCCGCCCACGAATCCGGTCCGCGAGCGGAACGTCACGTGCAGATCGCGCACCTCCAGCAGCGGACCGCTCACCTGGCACCCTCGACCGACGCGTCCTCGACGAGCAGGCAGGCCGAGCGGCGACCTTCGCCCGCCGCGAACAGTGGCGGGTCGACCTGGACGCACCGATCGAACACCTCGGGGCAGCGGGGCGCGAACGTGCAGCCGGCCGGCAGCTCCCGCGGATCGGGGGGATCGCCCCCGAGACCCGCGGGCCGGCCGACGAACCGTTCGTCCCCGATCTTCGGGAACGCCGCCGCGAGCGCGCGTGTGTAGGGATGCTGCGGGGATTCGAAAACCTCGCGCGCCGGACCCTCCTCGACGATGCGGCCCGCGTACATGATCGCGAGCCGGTCCGAGACCTCGGTGAGCACCGAGAGATCGTGGGTGATGAACAGCATCGCCAGCCCCAGATCGCGCTGCAGGTCGTTCAGCAACCGGAGCACCTGAGCCTGCACCATCACGTCGAGTGCGGTGGTCGGCTCGTCGGCGATCACGAGCTTGGGTTCGCACGCGAGCGCCATCGCGATCATCACCCGCTGGCGCTGCCCGCCGGAGAACTCGTGGGGGAAGTCCCGCGCGCGGCGCGCGGGGATCCCGACCTGTTCGAGCAGCTCGCTCACCCGGGCGGTGATCGCGCGGCGCCCGTCCTGGCTCCCGTGCGCGATCATCGCCTCGGCGATCTGGTCTCCCACGCGGATCACCGGGTCCAGGGAGTGCATCGCCCCCTGGAACACGATCGACGCCTGCGACCACCGCACGGCACGAACCTCGCTCTTCGACATCGCCAGGACGTCCCGCCCGTCGAGCTGGACCCGGCCGCTGACCTTCGTTCCGTCGGGGAGCAGTCGCAACAGCGCGAGACCCATCGTGGACTTGCCGCAACCGGACTCCCCGGCGAGCCCGAGCACCTCGCCCGGTTCGATCCGGAGGTCGACGCCGCGCACGGCTGGAACGTCCCCGCCCTCGGTGATGTAGGTGACGGCAAGCTCGGCGACCTCGAGGATGCTCATCGGCCGCGCAGCCTCGGGTTGATGATCTCGTCGAGCGCGTACCCGCACATCGTGAACCCGAGGGTCACGAGGACGATCGCTACACCCGGCGCCGCCAGCCACCACCAGGCGCCGAGGGTCGACGCCCCCTCCGCGAACGCGTTCTCGAGGATGGCACCCCACGAGATCCGGGCCGGGTCGCCGAGTCCGAGGAACGACAACGTCGACTCGGACAGGATCGCGAGGGCAACGGTGAGGATCGTGTTCGCGAAGATCACCGGGAACACGTTCGGCAGCACGTGGTGCCCGATCAGATGCCGTTGCTTCGCGCCGAGCCCGCGCGCGCGCTCGACGTACAGCCGCTCACGGACCGACAACACTTGTGCGCGCACGAGCCTCGCAGTCCCCGCCCACGACGTCAGTCCGATCACGAGCGTGATGATCAGCAGCGACTGCCCGAGGATCGCGGCCAAGGTGATCGCCAGCGCCAGCCAGGGGATCACGAGGAACCAATCGGTCAGACGCATCAACGCCGAGTCGGTGAACCCCCCTCGGTAGCCGGCGATGATCCCGATCCCCGATCCGATCACCATCGACACAACGGTCGCGAGCAGGCCCACCATCAAGGAGATACGCGATCCCCAGATCACCAGCGACAGCACCGAGCGCCCGAGGTTGTCGGTGCCGAACGGGTACGCCCAACTCGGCGGTGACAGGATCGGGCCGTCGATCCGTGTCGGGTCCAGATCCGAGTAGTCGGCAAGGAACGGGGCGAAGACCGCCACGAACACGGCCAGAACCAGGATCGCGAGACCGCCCATCCCCATCTTGCTCGTACGGAAGGTGGCCCACACCCGCCGAACGGTCGCCCGACGACGCGACCACGCGAGCTCCTTCGACGAGCGGGCGGGAGCGGTGGCCGTCGCCATCAGGCCTCGCGGACCCTCGGGTCGAGACGGCCGTAGATCAGGTCGGCGCCGAGGTTGGCCAGCACGACTGCGAGACTGAAGAACAGGAACATGCCTTGGAGCAGTTGGTAGTCCTGCGCGTCGAGCGCCTGCAACGTCAGGTTGCCCACGCCCGGGTAGCTGAACACGATCTCGACGGTCAAGGCACCGCCGATCACGAAGCCGAAGCTGAGCGCGACGAGCGTCACCGTGGGCAACAGCGCGTTGCGCACCGCGTGCCGCCACAGCACCTGGTTCTCCCGGATGCCCTTCGCGCGAACCGTCGTGATGTACTCCTCACCGAGCACGTCGAGAAGCGACGATCGCATCAGGATGTAGTACTCACCCAGGTAGGCCAGCGTGAGCGTCAGCGCGGGAAGGAACAGATGGTTCAGGACGTCGACGACCGCGGCCATCCCCGTGACACCCGTGTCGGTCGAACGGAACCCACCCTGCGGGAACCAACCGAGCGTCGTCGCGAACAAGGTGAGCAGCATCATCCCGAGCCAAAACTCCGGCATCGAATACAGGACGAGCGAGAACCCCATCGAGGTCAGATCACCCGGGCTCCCGCGTCGCCATCCCCCGCGGATGCCCATGTAGAGCCCGATCGCAACCGTGAATACGGTGGAGACACCGACGAGTAACAGGGTCGGCCAGAGGAACTCCATGAACACGCTCGTCACCGGCGCCGCGTAGATCAACGACGTCCCCAGGTCACCCTGGGCGAGGTCCCCCATATAGTCGAAGAACTGCGGAACGAGCGGCTTGTCGAGTCCCAGCTCGGCGATCTTCTCCTGCCGTTCCGTGTCGCTGAGCTGCTTGCCCTCGATGCGGGTGAGGATCGCGACAGGATCGCTGGGCATGATGCGGAACAGGAAGAAGTTGAAGGAGACGACGAACACGATCGTGAACGCGGCCTGACCGACTTTCTTGAGGGCGTACCCGCGGCCGCTCACCGCCGGCGCCGTCCCTCACCCATCGGTCCGCGTCGCGACCGAGCCGTCAGTCCCGTTCCTCTCGCCTGCGACGAACCAGAACGGTTGCACCGATCAGCACGATCACCCCGGCCGCGATGGCGACCCAGACCACCCCGGCGACGCCGCCTTCCGCCTCGGCCGCCGTGCCGACGTTGCCCTCGACCGGTCGGATCGACAACGCGGAGTACGGAGAGAACTGATACATCAGGTAGCCGTCGGGAGACGGATTCTCGACGAACCCCGTCCATCGATCGCTGCGATACGCCTCGAGGTCGTTGTCGTAGTACAGGACCATCTCCGGCACATTCTCGTACAGGTGACGCTGTAGTTCGTCGACGAGCTCCTTGCGCTCATCGATCTTGTACGCCTTCTGCTGCTCCTTGTAGAGCGCGTCGTATTCCTCATTCGAGTAGCACGTGTCGCTCCAGATCAGACACTGGTCGGTCGTGAAGGTCGACAGCATGAAGTCCGGGTCCGGGGCGGCGGACCATCCATAGATGTACATGTCGAAGTCGAGGTCGTAGTACCGGTCGAGGATCGCGCCACTCGTCACCGCGCTCGTCTTCGTGTCGATACCGATCTGCTGGAGCCAGCCCTTGATGAACGGAACCATCTTCGCCGACCCGGGATCGCTCCCGTCCGAGAGGAGGCGCAGTTCGAGGGGCTGGCCATCGGGGTCTTCACGGATCCCGTCGCCGTCGGTGTCCTCGTAGCCGGCCTCGTCGAGGATCGCGTTCGCCTCGGCGATGTCGAAGGGGATCATCTCCTCGGCGGTCGGTTCGTAGTGCCACTGGGCGAACGCCGGCATGATGACCGTCGTGCCCGGGATGGCATAGCCGTTCACGGCGACATCGATCAGCTTCTGCTTGTCGATCGCGTGCGCGATCGCTCGTCGGACGTTCACATCGAGCAACGCGGGATGTCCGGTGCTCTCCTTGTCGCCCTCGTAGACGTTGAAGTTCAGGTTGACGAATGTCGCCGCTCCCCCGACGTGGGTCTCGACGTTCGGATCGTCCTCCAGGGTGGCGAAGAGCGCCGCGGGGATGTACTCGGCGAAGTCGACCGTGCCACGTTGGAGACCTTGGACGACGGCCTCCGCGGTCCCGAACTGCCGGAAGATGAGCTCGTCGATGTGTGGCTGGCCCTTGTACCAGTTCGGGTTGCGTGTCATCCGCAGGAACTGGCCCTTCTCCCACTCAGCGATCGTGAACGGTCCCGACACGACCGGGTTGTCGACGTTCGGGAACTCGAGCACTTCCTTCTTCGTCATGTCGCCCCAGACGTGCTCGGGCAACACGAGCTTGCCCGGCAGCCCGGGCTGAACGGTCGGCCGGGTCGTCTTCCAGATGATCGTCGTGTCGTCCGGCGCGGTGATGCTGTCGGTGAAGGGGAAGTCGTCGATGTACTCGCCGACGTTCTCGTCGACGACGAAGTTCGCGAACCACGCGAAGTCGTGGGCGGTCAGGGGTTCTCCATCGCTCCACTCGAGACCCTCGCGGAGCTTGAACGTCCAGGTCAGACCGTCCTCACTCTGGGTCCAGCTCTCGGCGAGTCCGGGGACCGGTGCGAGGTCTTTCTGGGCGTAGTCGATCAGCGTCTCGTACATGAACGAGTACACGAACCCGTCGATCGCGTTGACCTGGGAGATCGGGTTCACGTTGCGGATCTCTCGGGTGTCGCCGATCGTGAAGACGACGGGCTCGTCGCCGCCGGAGGGTGCCGCGGAGGGACTCTCCTCCTGGGCGCTCGCCGCCGAGCCGAGGAGCCCCGCCGCAAGCACCAGGCCTGTGACCAGTGCCACCCACATCCGACGCAACTCCATCATCGTGCGCTCCCTCCGCTCCCCGGACGAGCCCGGGCCGTTCGATGTTCGAATCTGCCGCCGATCGGCCGGATGATTACAGGGTCGAGCGTCGAAAGTCCAGGCACACGTTCGGTCCGGGCGCCGGGCTCATCTCGACCCCGGCGGGCCGCCCCGGTAGGCTGCGGAACCATGTCGGACGTCTCCCCCGGCCCCGCCGAGCAGGGCGATCGCTCGTTCGATGCCCGTTACCGGGCCCTCGTCGAGCAGATCCCCGCGGTCACCTACGTGATCCCACCGGGGTCGCCCGACCTCCCGTGCCTCCACGTCAGTCCGCAGATCGAACGCCTGTCCGGCTACACCCCGGAGGAGTGGATGGCCGACCCCCACCTCTGGGAGCGCACGATCCATCCCGACGACCTCGACCGGGTGCTGGCCGAGAGCCGGCGCGTGGACGACACCGACCAGCCCTGGCACATCGAGTACCGGCTCGTGCACCGCAGCGGCGAGGTCGTATGGGTCCACGACCGGGCTTCGATCCTCCCCGACGGCGCCGGGGCCCGGCTGTGGCACGGTGTCCTGCTCGACATCACCGCGCAGAAGCTCGCGCAGGAGGCGCAACGCGAGAGCGAGGAGCGATACCGGGCCCTCGTGGAGCAGATCCCGGCGGGCGTCTACCTCGTCTCGGTCGACGGGCCGCCGGAAACGATCTACGTCAGCCCCTCGATCGAGGACGTCACGGGGTTCCCTGTCTCGGCGTTCCAGGACGATCCGACCCTGTGGGCCTCTCGCGTCGTGGGCGAGGGAGCCGACACCGCTCTGGAGCGCTGGAAGGCGGCGAGTGCCACCGGCGAGCGTCTCGAACACGAGTACCAGTTCTTGCGGGCCGATGGAACACGGATCTGGATCAAGGACCGGAGCGTCGGACTGCGCGACGGTGCGGGGACGACGCGCTATCGGCAGGGGCTCGCATCCGACGTTTCCGACCGGAAGATCCGGGAGCAGCGGCTGCACGAGTCCGAGGCGATGTACCGCGCGCTCGTGGAGAACATCCCCGCGGTGGTCTACATCCTGGCTCCGGACGGCGACGGATCGACCCTGTACGTGAGTCCGCACGTCGAACGCCTGCTCGGCTACACCCGTCAGGAGTGGCTCGACCAACCCGACATCTGGATGGAGCTGCTCCACCACGACGACCGGGAGCGCGTGCTCGACGCCTACGACCGTGCGAACGAAACCGGCGGGAGATTCGCCGAGGAGTACCGCCTGATCGCCGACGACGGACGCGTGGTGTGGTTCCGCGACGATGCGACGCTCGTGCGCGACGAGGAAGGGCGACCGCAACTGTGGCAGGGCGTCCGTCTCGACATCACCGATCAGAAGCTCGCGGAACAAGGACTGCGTACCGCCCGCGACGAGCTCGACCTCCGGGTGCGCGAGCGCACGACGAGCCTCGAGGACGCGAACGAGATGATGATGCTCGAGATCGCCGAACGGAAGGCGACCGAGACCCGCTTGCGCAGAGCCGAGGCGAAGTACCGCGGACTGGTCGAACAGATCCCCGGGGCGGTCGCCTACATCTGGGAGGTCGATCCGACGAGCACGTTCGCCGATGCGTACACGAGTCCCGCGATCGAACAGCTCCTCGGTTACACGGTGCAGGAATGGCATGATGGCGACTTCTACCTGTCGCGCGTGCATCCCGACGACTACGACCTCATGCTCGCGGCGACGCGTCGATCCGAGCGCACGGGCGAGCCCTACGACCTCGAGGTGCGCTACCTCCACAAGGACGGACGCGTCGTGTGGGTGCGTGAGCGAGCAGCGCTGCTGGAACGCTCCGACGACGGCCGCCCGAAGCTGTTCAACGCCGTCATGATCGACGTGACCGAACGCAAGCAGGCCGAGGACCGGGTCCGGGCGGCGGAGGATCGCCAGCGCGCGCTGCTCGAGCAGATCCCCGGGGCGGTCGCCTACGTCTGGGAGGCCGGTTCGGACGGCGCAGCCAGCCCCGTCGGCTACATCAGTCCCCAGCTCGCTTCGGTGCTCGGCTACACGGTGGCCGAGTGGACCGCGCGTGCGGGGTTCTGGCGCGAGCGCGTCCATCCCGACGACCGCGACGCGGTGATCCGAGGAACCGGCCGGTGCGAGGAGACCGGGGAACCGTTCGCGATGGAGTACCGGTACCTGGCGAAGGACGGACGCGTCGTCTGGGTGATGGACCAGTCGCTGCTCGTCGAGCGCGGCGTGGACGGGGGCCGTGGCTGTTCCAGGGCGTGTTCTTCGACATCACCGAACGGAAGCAGTACGAGCGGCAGATCCTCGAAGCGGAGGAACGCTACCGAACGCTGGTCGAGCAGATCCCCGCGATCGTGTACGTCGAAGCGGTCGACGCCACGGATCCGACGATCAGCCGCGTGGTGTTCGTGAGCCCGCAGGTCCAGGAGGTGCTCGGCTACAGCTCCGACGAGCTCGTCTCCGAGCCCAACCATCTGCAGCGGTTGATCCACCCCGACGACTGGCCGGGGTTCGCCGAGGAGGATCGCCGATCCTCGCGGACCGGCTCGCCCTTCTCGCATGAGTACCGGGCGATCGCGAAGGACGGCTCGATCGTGTGGCTCCAGAGCCGGGCCACCCTGATCCGTGACGATGAGGGCCGGCCCCGTTTCTGGCACGGGATCGCGATCGACATCACCCCTCGGCTCCAGCGCGAGCAGGGTGGTGGTGCGCTCGGCGGCTCGATCCCGGGCGGTTCCGACCGAAAGACGGTAGCCCCCCCTACCCGCGATTAGGTAGAACGGGCCATCTACCCGGAATCGGGTACAGCCGATTCTCTAGGTAGGAGGCTCCGCCTTGGCTACTGCTGCCGTGACTTTCGAACGCATCACCCTCCGGCCCCGTCTTCGGCCGACTGCGCTGCTGCGTCGGTTCGCCCTGTCGGCGCTGGTCGTGGGCGCTTTGGGCCCCCTGGCGATCGCGAACCTGGCTGCGGCCGGAGATCCGGGCGCGACCGGCGGAGGAGCCGGCTTCGCCCGGGAACCGGGCATCTTCGCCCACGCTCGGGGAGACCTTTCCTTCGCGGATGCGGGTGCGGGAGCTACCGCAGCCGAATCGGTCCAGGTCCGGGTGCTCGGCGACGCCGCGATCGTCGGCCTGTACGCGACGGTCGAGGGAACCGGCCTGGAGGACTTCGTCCAGGTCCGGGTCGTGCGCGACGCGCGGGTGGTGGTGTACGAGGGGCCGCTCGGTGGGTTGCCGCGGACGCCGTCGACGGCGCTCCCCGACCCGACGGGAACGTGGACGGCAGGCGAGGCGCACACGTATCGGATCGTCGCGACCCTGCAGCATACGAACGCGGCGCAAGGACTGACGGCTTCGGTCGATCTCGCCTGGATCGCGACTCCCGGCGTCTGAGCGCCCCGGGATGGTGGCGGTGCCCCAGACAGGGAGCGGGTGGGTCTGCCGTAGGCTCGTACGCGGTCCTAGTACGCGGTCCTAGTACCGCGTACTAGCTTGCGTGACACCTTCGGGCCCGAGGCACCAGGGTGTGATCGCGATCTCGGGCGTGCGCGACCACCTGCGCGACCACTCGCGCGACCAGCTGGCACACACGTGGATGTCGGACCCTGCTGCTACGATCCGCACGTCCTCTCCCCGCCGTTCCAGGACTGAGGAGCCGTACCGTGCCGGCACACACCGAGTGGGGTCACGCGCGCCGATGGCACATCCTTCGAGCCGCCGAGGAGATGCTCCGCTACCGCGGTGTGAAGAACACGGGATTCCGTGACATCGCAGCACGGGCCGAGATGAGTCCGGGACATGTGCAGCACTACTTCCGCTCCAAGCAGGACCTTCTGCTGGATACCCTCATCGCGATCGACGACCGAACCAGCAACGCCAGCGACCGCGACGGTCGGACCATCGCGGCCCCGATGGATCGCTTGCGGAGGTTCATCGACGACTACCTCCCGGAAGGACCGCGAGATCTCCGATGGCAACTCCTGCTGGAGGTGGCTCGACCGATCAACTACGAGCCCACGATCCGCCCTCTCGTCCTCCGCGATGACGCGCGCCGTCGATCGCTCGGAGCCCTGCTCCTCGAGGCCTCCGGTCAACAACCGCGACAGTTCGACGACGGCCCGCTCTCTCCGGCGGCCGAGCGCATCCTGACGACCTTGGACGGACTGGCGCTCAGGATCGTTCTCCGGGTGACACCGACCTCGAGGACCCACGCCCTGATCGAAGCTCGGCGCGCGATCGCGCGCGAGCTCGAACGCGCCTGACCGACAGGCTCAGCCCTTGGGCGTGAGCTCGCGAGCCGATCCGGGCAGCCACGGCCACAACGCTTCGGGCATCGCGACCGATCCGTCCGCACGCTGACCGTTCTCGAGGAGGGCGATCAGGGTCCGGCCGACGGCCGTCGCCGTTCCGTTCAGGGTGTGCACCACCTCTATCGACCCGTCGGGCCGGCGCACGCGCGTCTGCAGGCGGCGCGCCTGGTAGTCCGTGCAGTTCGAACACGAGGTGAGCTCCCGATAGGCGTCCTGACCCGGCAGCCAACCCTCGATGTCGTACTTCTTGGCCGCGGGAGCACCGAGGTCGCCGATCGCGATGTTCACCACGCGGAAGTGCAGACCGAGGTTGCCCATGATCTCTTCCTCTATCGCGAGGATCCGCTCGTGTTCGTTCCACGACTCCTCGGGCGTGGTGAAGCTGAACATCTCGACCTTGTCGAACTGGTGGACACGAAACATCCCACCCGTGTCCTTGCCGTAGGTGCCGGCCTCGCGACGGAAGCACGTCGAGTAGCCCGAATAGCGCAGCGGGAGCTCGGCCTCATCGAGGATCTCACCCATGTGGAAGGCGGCAAGCGGCACCTCACTGGTTCCCACCAGGTACAGGTCGTCGTCGCGGGTGGCGTAGAGCTGGCTCTCGTCCCCGGGGAAGAACCCCGTGCCGTACATCGCCTCCTCGCGCACCATGACCGGCGGGATCACGGGGACGAAGCCCTCGCGCATCGCGATCGACAGCGCGTGCTGGACAAGCGCGAACTGGACCAGCACCAGATCGCCGAGCAGGTACACGAACCGCGAGCCGCTCGTCCGCCCCGCACGATCGGTATCGAGCACTCCGAGCAACTCGCCGAGCGCGACATGGTCACGCACCTCGAAGTCGAACGTGGGCACCTCGCCGTGGCGACCGACCTCGACGGCGTCGTCCTCGCCTCCGTCGGGCACACTCTCGTGAGGAAGATTCGGGGTGCGGCCGAGCATCGCCCGGAGCTGCTCCTCGACCTCGGTGAGCTCGGGCTCGAGCCCCTTCAGCCGCGCGGAGACCTGCGCGACCTCGGCGATCAGCTGCTGCTTCTGGTCGCCCTGCGCTCCGCCGATCGCCTTCGATCCCTTGTTCCGGTCGGCGCGAAGCCGGTCGACCTCGGTGGTCAGCGAACGGCGGCGCTCGTCGAGCGCGAGAAGCTCGTCGACGACATCGGCCATCCCGCGTCGCGCGAGCCCCGCGCGGAACGGGACAGGGTCGTCTCGGAGTGCTTTCAGGTCGAGCATGCGGCGTGCTCCCTCCGGGCGAAAGTCGGTGTCCGGCGGGCGCTGCGAGAGCCGGCCGACGTCAGGGGACGGAGACCTCTTTGCGTTGCTCGCCCGACGATCGCTCTCCCGGCGTCGGCTGACCCTTGCGCTGCATCGTGCTCTGCCCGTCGAAGATCGCGCCCTCCTCGACCACGAGGCTCGCGGACGAGATGTTGCCTTCGACGCGGCCACCACTCTTCAGCTCGGCGCGCCCGGTGACCGTGACGGTGCCGCGCAACGAGCCGGCGACCGACACGCTCGCGGCCGTCACATCCGCCTCGACGCGACTGCCCGAACTCAGCATGACGTCGCCGTCGGCCTGGATCTGTCCCTTGACCTGACCGTCGACCCGGAGAGACCCGGCCGACACGATCGTTCCCTCGAGCTTCGCTCCGCCACCGATGACCGTCACCTCGCCGCTCTGCTCCATCCGACGCACCTCCCGTCGCGAGGGCCGCTCCGCGGCTCCACGCTGCTCCGCTTGGCTCTCGCCCGTCTCTCCGGCCGGGTGCCGCACGTCCTCGACCTCGTCGCGCTTGAAGATCGTCATGCCTTCACCGCCTCGCGGGGTCCGGAGACCCCTTGACGGATCGCCTCGGCCTCCTCGACCGAGAGGTTATAGGGACTCTCGCCCGCTTGGACCGGTTTCGCGTACACGCGCGTGTCCTGCCGGCCGTTGATCGAGGTCAGGACCATGCCGTTACCCGCATCGTCGAGCATCGCCGCCGAGAACGAAAGACGTCCGCCGACGTCCTCGAACGCGTCGTAGCGCACGAGACCGACGCGCCGGACGGACGCATGGAGCAGCTCCTCGAGGTCGAGATCCTTCTTGTGGAGCGAACGCGCTGCGCCCTCGAGTCGCTTGATCGAATGGAGATGGTCCTCGAATATCCCGCGGACCGTCGGGTCCAGTGCCTGCGGATCCACCGGTTGGGCTTCACGGCGGCGGCGAGCCATCGAACCGAACAGCAGCGCGATCAACGCGATCGCGTTCAGCCCGAGGCTGACGAGGACGAGGATCACGAGGGTTTCGTTCGGCAGGGTCATGGATGGGTGTTGCTGTCTATGGGGTGTGACCAGGCTGTTCGCGAATGGGCATCGTATACGATGGCCGACATCGTGGACGAACGTGCGCTGACCGAGCTGCTCGACGACGTCGCGACCGGGCAGCTCCCGGCCGACGAGGCGCTCGAACGGCTCCGCGATCTGCCCTACGAGGCACTCGACGACCTGCGGATCGACCACCATCGGGAGCTGCGGACCGGCGCCGCAGAAGCGGTCCTCGCCCAGGGGAAGACCCCCCGGCAGGTCGTCGACGCGGCCCGGGCGCTCGCGGCTCGCGGCGGCGGCGCGGTGCTCGTAACACGCGCCGACGCCACCCACGCCGAGGCGCTGTCGACGGCGTTCCCGGACGCCCGGCACGCCGAGCGCTCCGGTCTGTGGGTGATCCGTTCCGCCCAGGTCGCTCCCGGGTCCCGGGGACGGCTCGTCGTCGTGACGGCCGGAACCTCCGACCTGCCGGTCGCCGAGGAAGCGTCCGTCGCCGCGGAGGCGCTCGGCCACGAGGTCGAACGGATCACCGATGTCGGGGTCGCCGGCGTGCACCGGGTCCTCGAACACCGTGGTGCGTTCGACGCGGCCGACGCCGTCATCGTCGTCGCCGGGATGGAAGGAGCGCTCCCGTCGGTGATCGGCGGCCTCACATCGGCGCCCGTCGTCGCAGTTCCTACGAGCGTGGGCTACGGCGCGTCGTTCGAGGGTCTGGCGGCCCTGCTCGGGATGCTGTCCTCGTGCGCACCCGGCATCGCCGTGGTCAACATCGACAACGGGTTCGGAGCCGCCCAGGTCGCGCACCGGATCGTGCGGACCGCGCGCGCCCGGAGCTCCCGGGCCGGCTCGACGGACTGACCCCGTGCGGCTCCTCTACTTCGACTGCATCGCGGGGATCTCCGGGGACATGGCACTCGGTGCGCTCGTCGACGCCGGCGCGGACGGCGACACGATCCGCGACCGGTTGAACGCGCTTCCGATCGAACCGTTCGAGCTCTCGTTCGAGCAGGTCGAGGCCGACGGGATCGGCGCGACGCGGGCGATCGTCGAGACGCCCGCGAGCGAGGTGATCCGCACCTACGCGAGCATCCGGCAGGTGCTCGATGCCGCCGACCTCCCGGAGCCGGCCCGCGCGCTCGCCCAGCGCATCTTCCGCCGGCTCGCCGAGGCGGAGGCGCGGGTCCACAACAAGGAGGTCGAGCTCGTCACGTTCCACGAAGTCGGCGCCGTCGACTCGATCGTCGACATCGTCGGGGTCGCGCTCGCGCTCACCGATCTCGGCGCCGATCGGATCTTCAGCTCGGCGGTGCCGACCGGGATGGGACTCGTGCGGGTCGATCACGGCATGCTCCCGATCCCGGCGCCGGCGGTCGTCGAGCTGCTGCGCGGCGTTCCCCTGTATTCACGCGGCGTCCCGGTCGAGCTGACGACGCCGACCGGGGCGGCGATCCTCGCGGCGACGGTCGAGGGCTACGGTGACCTGCCGTCGATGCGGGTGGATGCGTCCGGGTACGGAGCCGGAACCCGACAGCTCGACTTCCCCAACGTCCTGCGCGTGCTCCTCGGCGAGGAGGCGACCGGCGCGGGAGCACGTCACGGTCATGGGATCGCGGGACCCGGCCGATCGCGCGAGGTGGTACTGGAGACCAACGTCGACGATCTCTCGCCGGAACTGATCGCGGCGACGGTGGAGAGCGCACTCGGGGCGGGAGCGCAGGACGCGTGGTGTACCCCGATCGTGATGAAGAAAGGTCGCGCTGCCGTGACGGTCTCGGTGCTGTGCTCCTCCGAGCTCGAGGAGGACCTCACGCGTCTGCTGTTCCTCGAGACCGGAACCCTCGGCGTGCGCTCCACCCCGGTGGACAAGCGGGTGCTCGAACGCCGGTCGATCGAGGTCGCGACGAGCGCGGGGACCGTCCGGGTGAAGATCGGGGTGCTCGACGGGCGCGTCGTTCGGACCGCTCCCGAGTACGACGACGTGGCGCGCGTCGCGCGGGAGGGCGGAGTCCCGGCGCGGCAGATCCACGACGAGGCGATGCGTCTGGCCTCCGAGGCGCTCGGCGACGACTCCGCCGGGCCCGGCCCGGGAAACGGCTCGCCGGACGGTCCTCCCGATCGCTCCGGATGAACGACGGCCGCCTCGACCCGGTGCTCACGGACACCGGACCGACGACGGCGCGTCGCGTACCTACCTCAGAGCTTCACCACTTCCAGGGAGCCCCTGCAGCCAAGAGAAAGACCGCGAGACCTCCGAGTGAAGCCACCAAGCGGCGATACCGCTTCATTGGCATCACCCTCCTTTCCAAGGCGGCACTCTCAGCCGCTATCGGCAAATCGGCCCTCAGCCTTTAAGGGGTCCCCCGAGTGGGCCCGGTTCGGCCGGGGTAAAGGGCGTAGCGTTGCCTCCCGATACGCCATTCAGGCGGAATCTCCGTCTGCCCCGGGCGGTTCGGGGCTCATCGGCCAGGATCGAGGTCAGCGCAGGATGCGAGCGCTGCTCATCGTTATCACCACGTGCGTCGTCGCGGGATACGCGTTCGGCGGACGTCTGTCCGGGCTGAGCACGACGCGGTTCCGCTGGTGGGGTCTCGCCGTGGCGGGGTTGCTGCTGCAGGTCGGTCCGGTTCCCGGACCGATCCTCGTTCCCCTCTTGATCGCCTCATTCGCGATGCTCGTCGTGTTTGCGCTCGTCAACGTCCGGTTGTCTGGGTTCGCGCTGGTGTTCGTGGGGATCACGATGAACGCTGTCGTGATCACGGCCAATTTCGGTATGCCGGTAACGAGGTATGCCCTCGAGGAATCCGGACAGCGCGACACGATCGCCATCCTGAACTCCATGGATCAGACGAAGCATCACATCGCCACCGACAACGACGTGCTTCTCGTGCTCAGCGACTGGATCCCGGTGCCGCCGCCGGTCAAACAGGCGATCAGCATCGGAGACTTGGTGATGTGGGTCGGTGCGGGGATCTTCGTCGTCTCCGCGATGCGCCATCCCGTGGTCGCGCCACACGCGGAGCTTGCCCCATCCGGACCGGGAGACGGAGTCGAGCGATGAGTCGGCGGCGGAGCACTACCACCCCCGCAGGCGAGGAACCATCGGTGGACACGACGGTGGGCGCAGAGAACCAGACGTCACGGCACTCCATGTCGGCCGAACGCCTGAAGCTCGTCGAGGGCATCGCGCAGTTCTTGGTGATCTTCGTAACGGGCGCCTGGATGATCGTGGCGCTCCTTCGCACCGATAGCGCCGATCTGCAGCTCACGTCGATCGTCTTCTTCGCGCTGACCGTGACTGCGGTCGACGTGATCCCGGTCAATGCCTGGGCCGGGATGCAACTCTCGCTCTCGTTCCCGATCCTCATCGCCGTGGCGATCACTTTCACACCTCCGGTCGCGGGATTGATCGCGTTGCTCGGCTCGATCGACCCTCGTGAACTCCGCGGCGAGGTCGGGCTGGTCAACGCCCTCTCGAACCGATTCCAGGTCGCGCTGTCGGTGATCCTGGGTAGCGCGGTGTTCTACCTGCTGCGTCCCGATGAAGGCCCCTGGTACTGGGACTTCCCCGCCGCGATGGCTGCGACCCTCGTCGCCTACGCGACGAACGCGACCGTCGTCGCGATCGTCGTGTCGCTGCGCGAACGCACGAGCGTGGTCAAGGTCATCGAGCGGATGCACGGCGCGCGACCGTGGGAGTTCCTCGTCTCCTACCTCGGGCTCGGACTGTTCGGCGTCGTGATCGCACAGTTCTACGAGCTCGAGGGCGCGTGGCCCGTCGTGGCCTTCCTCGCACCGCTCGTGTTCGCCCGGCAGATGTACTTCCGCAGCCGCGCCCTCGCCGACCAGCTCGCCGAACGAAACGAGCTGCTCCAGGAGCAGGCCGAGCGCCTGGAACAGCTGCTCCAGAAGGAGGTCGAGACCGTCGACGAGCTGCGCGAGCTCAACCGGATGAAGGGAGAGTTCGTCGCCGTCGTCTCCCACGAGCTACGGACGCCGGTGACCGCGCTGATCGGGTACGCGAAGACGCTCCAACAGGGCGAGTTTGCCGAGGACGCGATGCTGCGCCAGGAGTTCCTGGAACGGATGGAACGTCAGGGCGACCGGCTGCTGCGCCTGGTCGAGAACCTGTTGACAGCTTCACGGCTGGAGAGCCGGGAACTGCCGCTATCGATCCAGCGCGTGCTGTTCGAGGACGTCAGCCGCGAGGTCGTCGAGGGGCTGTCGGGCGAAGCGAGCCGCGTGATCGTCGACGTTCCGACCGACCTGCCGGTGCTGCACACCGACCGCCAGCTGCTCTCGCGCGTGGTGTCGAACCTGATCGACAACGCCCTGAAGTACTCCCCCGACGGGACGCCGTGCGAGCTGGGCGCGCGAGCCGACGGGGACGGCGTCATGTTCTGGGTGCGCGACCATGGGATCGGGATCCCCGCCGAGAAGGTGGACCGGATCTTCGATCGCTTCTATCAGGTCGACTCCTCGTCGACGCGAACCTTCCGCGGCGCCGGGCTCGGCCTGTCGCTGGTGGCCGACTTGCTCAAGCACCTCGGCGGCAAGATCGATGTCGACAGCATCCCCGACCAGGGGAGCACGTTCACGGTGCGGATCCCGCGCCAGCACCCGATGGCGACGGAGGAAGACACCTCGACCGACAGCTCTGCCGTCGGCTGAGGCGGGGTCAACGCCCGGCCCCCTCCGGTCGATACCTGGAGGGATGAACGTCGCCCGGACCCCGACCGCCCTCGCTCGCTCCACGCCCACCGCGACCACGTGGTCGGACACGTGGAAGTGGGTCGCCGCGGCCGGCGCGTGCCTGTTCCTGGCGTGGTTCCCGCTCGTCCGCGACACTCGCGTTCCCTTGCTCGGCCTCGTGGATCTCGGGTTCCACGAGCTCGGCCACCTACTCACCTATCCGCTGCCCGATCTGTGGACCGCGGCGATGGGGTCGATCACCCAGATCGCGGTCCCACTGGGCCTCGGCATCTATTTCGTGTGGCTCCGCAGCGACGCCGCCTCCGGTGCGGTGTGCCTGGCGTGGGCCGGGACGAGCGCGGTGGACGCATCCGTCTACATCGCGGACGCCCCGATCCAGCAGCTCGAGCTGATCGGGGGTCACCACGACTGGGCGTTCGTGCTGGGACGCCTCGACGCGCTCGGTGCCGCGGGCTCGATCGCCGCGATCGTGAAGGTCGGGGGCGCCCTGCTCGTCCTCGCGGGGCTCGGCTGCTGCGCGTTCGGCTGGTGGCGCCAACGATCCGAGGGGGAACGCCTCCGACGCCTCGACGCCGCGATGTCGGTTCGCGCTGTTGCGGTCGGCATCGATGCTCCGCCCGCACCCTGAGGTCAAGCGACGAGTTCGACGAACTCGCAGCTCTCGTACGTGTCGAGCGCGTCGACACGGCAGGTGTCGGCGCCACCGTCTCCGAAGACCTGATCGGCGCCGCCCCCGATCGCGTTCAGCACGTCGTCGCCGGTGCCACCGTACAGAGCGTCTGCGTGGGAACCTCCCCGCACCCGATCGGCACCGGACCCGCCGTCGACGTAGTCGACTCCCCGACCTCCACCGACGACGTCGTTGTCGCCGAGGCCGTAGATCACGTCGCGGCCCGCGCCCCCGCGGATCGTGTCGTCGTCGTCGCCACCGTAGAGCCCGTCGTGACCGTCCTGACCGTCGATCTCGTCGTCTCCCTTGGATCCGCAGAGCTGGTCGTCACCGGCCGCGCCGAGAACGACGTCGTCGCCACGGAAGGCGAACATCACGTCGTCGCCCGACGTTCCCACGAATCCCGTTGCCGGGGAATCCGGCCCGTTCGTTCCGAAGATCGTGGTCACGTGACCCGTACAGAACTCGCCCGCGGCCTGTGCCGCCGTGGGAACGGCGAGGAAGCCGGCGACGATCACCATCCCGATCGTGATCCTGAAGTGCCTGCGCATGTTCGCCTCGATCGCCCGCTCGAAGAACCTGCCGCGACCCTACTCGGGAGCTGCGAAGCAAGTCCAGAGCGCTGCCGGGAGGCAACTGGGAGACCGACTCACCCGCCCGACGGCCGTGTCCTCAGCGATCTCGGATCGCTGCGTTCTCCGCGAGCCGTATCTTGACGACCTTCTTCACCAGCGCGGCGGGCAGGGGCTTGTCCGCGTGGAAGCGGATCGTTCCCTTCCCGGCGACGTAGGGCTTCAACTCGTCGCCGAGCTCCTGCATGACCGCATCGCTCGCAGGGAACAGGCTGCAGTGATCCTTGAACGCGGCGTAGGACACGAGGAAGCTACCGTGATCCTTGAACGCGGGCATCTGGTAGCTGATCGCCTCGGTCGCGTCGGGCGCGGCGGCCTTGATCGTCGTCCGGAGCTTCTCCAGAGCCCCGCGCGGCTCCGCCGGGATCGACGCCATGTAATCCTCAACGCTGGTCGGTGCGCCCACGACGCCAGCCCCCTTCTTCTTCCATCGAGACGATCGCCCAGGGAGTCATCCTAAGGTGGAGCGCCGGTAGGAGCCCCGAACTCCTGAGAGGGCTCCGCAGCTGAGGATGGAGGAAGCCGAATCGCGCGGGTCTTGTTCACCTTCGCGGGCGGGAGCGGTCACGCGGATCCTCTCGTCAACATAGCCGACGCCGTCAGGGCGGCCGGTCACACCGTGGCGTTCGCGGGTCGTCGTTCCGGCACGGCAGTCGCCGAGGCACTCGGGTTCCCCCTGCTCGCCTCGCCAACAGGATCCCGCGAGGACGACGGCACGATCACCTCGCTGATCGAGTTCGACATGGAACGCGAGTTCCGTGTTCTTCGCGACTTCTACTGTAGGCGCGAGGCGCGCAGCCGGGTCACCCGCATTCTGGAGTTGACCGACGAGTGGTCGCCTGATCTCCTCGTCTGCGATGAGGTCGACATTCGGCGCCATGATCGCCGCATCACTCCCGGGGGCCGATACAGCTGTGCCGCTCCTCGAGCAGCTTGGGGGTGAGTAGGGTCCGACCGAACTACTAATCCAAGGGTGATCTGCCAGGATTGATAGTTGTAATTCTGAGGGAGGTGGATGTGGGAACTCCACGGCAGAGAGGTGCTTGGGCGATCCAGACCTCCAAGTACTCCCCAACCGTGCGCCACCGACATCGTCACCACGGTGCCCTGGGTTGTTTGCGCGTAGACCGACAGGGCAGCGCCCAATTGCCCGATACCAACCCGCGAACAGGTGCCATACTCTGCGCGTGAAAGGTGCCCGCAGCCACCCATTGAGCATCGGGGGTTCGAGGGCGGACATGCAGCGGAACACCCGCGACACCAGCCATCAGGGACTGGACGAGCTCGTGGTAGACCTCGCCCGTCATGAAGCGCGGTGGCAGGGGAAGGTCCTTCACTTGGCGCCGCAAGACTTTTCCCTTCTTTGCCTCCTTGCACGACGGCCGATCAGGGCGTGGTCCTTCCAGGAACTACTCACGGCCGTATGGCACTACCAGGCCCACAGCGACACGAGCCATGTCCGAATGGCCGTCGGGCGACTGAGACGGCGCCTAGAGCAGGAACACGTGCCGGTGCGGATTCGGTCTGTCTATGGATATGGCTTCATCCTTGCCGCGTACAGGGACGCCGAGATTGGTCTGCGTTGATCGGGATCCCTTCAATTGAGCAACCGCCAGGACCCAGGACGCCCTGGTGCGTTTCAGCCCAAGGATCGATCCCGTCGGCCCATTGCGCCGTACCCGGTTACGGGATTGTCTCAGCCTCGTTCTTGATCGGTGACAGCCGAGCGCGACAGGATCCTGATGGGCCTCCGTCTTGAAGAGACGCACATTTCCTGTTTGGGCGGACGCAACCGACACGTGAAGCGGGCGTGCGCAAGTGACTAGGACTGGCGGAAGGGCAGCGACATCTGATGATGCCCGAGCGATCGAGATCACCCCCTTCGTCGAGTTCACGTTCCAGTAGAAGGTGTCGATCACTGGTTGATTCCCCGCGATGGCGTACGTCACAAGAAGGGGAGAGAAGGGAGGACGGGCATGAATGGATTCAGAATCACCCCTGTCATCTTGCTGACAGCGGCGATCGTCGCACTGCCTGTGTCTGCCTCAGGCGATCACAATTGCTTCGGAACCAGCGGTCAGCACGGCGGGGACGGAAACAATTCATTCGATGGGACCGGCGGTGTTGATGTCTGGTCCGGCCTGGGCGGAGATGACTCAGCTGACGGCAAGGGCGACGATGACAAGCTTTGTGGAGATGGCGGACAGGACGGCACTGCGCAGGCGCCAGGAGGCGGCTTCTTCCTCGGAGGGGGCGGAGCGGACAAGCTCGACGGCGGCAACCAACGCGACGTCATGAAGGGCCAGGACCAGAACGACGAACTCCTTGGCGATTCAGACAACGACGATCTGTTTGGCAATGATGGCGACAATGACGACCTGAAGGGCCAGGCCGGAAACGACTTTCTACATGGGGGACCCGGTACCAGCGACCGGTGCGAGGGTGGTTCGGGCAACGATACCTTCATCATTGATCCTGGGCCCGGGAATGATGGCTGCGAGACCGTTATCCTCGATTAGGCGCAGGAATTCGTGCAAACAGATGGTCCGACCGAGGACTCTACATAGGTGATGGCACTCTCTGAAGGCAGGCATAGGGACAGGGCAGGGCCGAGCCCCGAGCCAAGGACGCGAACGTTCGAGGTCTTCTTTCGGTCCCAGTACGTCAGGTTGGGCCGAACGCTATATCTGCTGACGGGCCACTTGGCGGATGCTGATGACATAGCCCAGGAGGCATTCACCCGGGTCTACGAGCGCTGGGATCGGGTGGCTCAAATGCAAAGTCCCGAGGGATATCTGTACCGCGTTGCCCTGAATCTGCTTTCAAGATGGCGGCAGGCGCCTCGGCCAACCGAAGCGGTCGAGCTCGATTCGCTGAGTTCGGGGGATGTCATCGCTCCGGCTGAGGCGAGGCTGGACGTCATCCGGGCGCTACGGCGCTTGCCGGCCGACCAGCGAGAGGCGCTGATCCTCGTCGAGTGGCTGGGCTTCGACTCGACCGAGGTCGGGGCTGTTCTCGGGGTTGCCCCGGCTTCGATCCGGGGCCGAATCTATCGAGCCCGTCGGTCGCTTCGTCGCGCGCTGAAGGATCACCCACACGAAGGAGGTGCAACATGAGGAAGACGGAGGACATCGACCAACTGCTGGACAGCGCCGCTGCGCGGTTCGCGCCAACCGACGCCGAGGTCGAGGGGGCCCTTCGCAACGTGACCCGAGCCAGTCCGCGGGCTCGTCAGGAAGAGAGGCTGGTAGAGATGTCGACGTCTCGGGACAGACGAGGTCGGCGGTCGAGGAAGAGGTCAGCAACAATGGTGCTGGTGGCCGCCGCATTCTTCGCCGCTGGTGGGCTTGCAGTCGCGCAGACGAGCTCAGGTACGGGCGAGGAAGAGGTCGCGAGCCAATACGGACTCGAGAGCCATCCGTTTGAGCCTGGAGATATCGGCGAGATCACAGCGGACGGCTTTGTCTTGGACGGGACGAGGATTTCTGACTGCAGTCCTCAGGATACGGGCAAGGCCGTCGTGCTGCAGGAGGTGGATGATCACTTCTACTGCATTGTGGCGGACAACGAGGTGGACGCCTGGGTGATCGGCCAGAAGCTCCTCGGGAAGTCACCAACCGCTGAGGAGATTGCCGAGATGGCCGAGAACCTCAACGATGACTAGCTGAGCAAACCGACTGCGTCACGGGCTAGCCTGAGTCAGCCGTGGGAACGTGGGTCGGCATCGCTCACCCACGTTCGCCCCGGGAGAAGGTATTCCCACCCCGGACGTGCCCCCGGGACACCAAGGGACGAGAACGTGGCATCGTCGCCGAAGGCGCGGTCGGAACGAGTTGGGCCGGGCGGTTCCGGTGTTCCGCTACGAGATCCGCCGATGGGGGGGAAGGCACCATCCCCAATGGCGAATGAGGCCGTCTCGAGCCCGGTTCGCGTGGCGACGACCTCGCTCGCGGCGCGAGTCCTTGATCTGGTGCGGTCCGTCCCTATTCCCGCCTGGGCCGAGACGAGCTGAGCACCGGCGACATGTGGAACTCTGATTCACTGACCTCGTGGCTGCTTCTAGGCGCGGGCGTGGACACCGTTGACGTAGATGGCCACCGCCATCCCCAACGACAGGACAGTCAACGAGGAGGGACGGTGGCCGCATCCAGGATGGACACCACGTCGTTCGTGGGCAAGCTGCTCGAGGAAACGGATGTGGATCTGCTGCGTGAAGGCGTCAGGGTGCTCGCCCAGGCCGTGATGGAGACCGAGGTCTCGGGTCAGATCGGAGCCGCGCCTTACGAACGGAGCTCCGAGCGCGCCCTCTACCGCATCGGCTACCGCAGTAGGACCTGGAACACGCGGGTCGGCACGATCGAGCTGAAGATCCCCCAGGTCAGCGCCGGCGCCTACTTGACGTCGCTGCTGGAGCCTCGCCGGCGCTCCGAGAAGGCCCTTCACGCGGTCGTCGTGGAGGCCTACGTGAAGGGCGTCTCGACACCCAAGGTCGATGACCCGGTGAGGGCGTGGGCATCGACGGGATCTCGCGCAACGAGGTATCCAGGATCTGCAAGGTCTCGACTCAGAGGTCCGCGCGTTCTGCTCGCACCCCATCGAAGGTGAGCACCCCTACGTGTGGCTGGATGCCACGTCCCACAAGGTCCGTCAGAACGGGCGGGTAGAGCTCGGTCGCGACGGTCTTCGCATCGGGTCAACGACCAGGGCCAACGAAGCGACATGCCCGAGGCGTGGAACGCCGAACGCCGAGAACGTAAGCAGTGAAGGCTGAAGTGAGACTTTCTCCAGCGCAACGGCGATCGTCGACGACGTGCTCCGGGACCGTCAATCCGCACATGCCTCCGGCGGCGGCCACCACGCCGTCACCAACACGGGCAATGTCGTGGCCCGCAATGGGACCGAGGCGACCCTCCGCCGCAGGTCGCTGCTGGTGGGCGAGGGGGGAGTTGAACCCCCACGTCCTTTCGGACACAGGAACCTGAAGGCTGTGTTTCGACGGCTGTCCGGGGATGGAAGCGGCCAGCCACGGTCACGGGCAGTCCCCCCAGCGGGACATGTGAGGCGCAGATGGCCACGCGTGTCCGCTTCTGTCGGAGACGAGGTCACCACGTCGTCACCATGTCGGGCTCGACCTCACACTGAGCGGCGGCGCGCCCGGTCGTCACGTTTCGCGTCACGTTTGTCCCTTTTTCGATCTCGGCAGTCATAGCAGTAGTTGCGCTTACTAGCTGCAGGACGCCGGGACGGAGCATAAGGACGCACGCACGCAGAGCAGATCGCGAATCCGACCCCGTTCGTAGCACTCAGGTGGAGTTGCATCACGAGCGCGTCGAAGAGACCACCCACAGAACGGAGTGCGAGCCGCGGGCCTCGCTCCGGCCACTGGAACGTGAGGCGAAAGTCGGTGAGCAGAAGCAGATCGTCGAGCAAGAATTCGACGTATCGACGCGCTTCATCTGCCTGTTGATCGGTCGACAGTGGAAGCGCTTCAGGTGGCATCGGATCCGATGTGCCCTGCGCAAGTGAATGCTTGGTTGGCGGAACCCCACGGAAACTGCTCAGGTCTGAGATCCGGGCAAGGTTTGGATGGAGCCCTCCCCACACCTCCGGGTTCGGTGCCTCATCTTTGACGACAGCGATGACGGCCCGTTGCATCAGGGTGAAGACCGACGCCATTCGACGCCACGCGGAACATGGCTCGGCGCGCCATTCGCCTTGCGAAGTGCCCTGGCACCGCGATTTTCCCTGTGAGGTCGAGGGATTGCCGGACGTTTGGAGCACCACGAGGGCCAAGTTCTCGGACGGCACCCCGGGGTGATTTCGTGGCAGGCCGTGATGACACAAATCAAGGGGTCCCCACCGCGTGGCGAACGCAAGAATCTCTTGGCCGTCTTCGTCCTCTGCGACACGGCCGAAGTCCGCAAGCAGGCGGTCGAAGGATCGGATCCTCTTCGCGTCCGGATCATCATCCAGTAGTGAGTCGATGGGTTCTTGCCAGGTGAGCCACGAGCTGGTCGCGGCGAGGTTGAGGGGTGCCGCCCAGGGCTCGACCCCGAGCGCACGCCCGTCTCCGGTTGCTGCGGGCGGCATCGACATATTGAAAGGGATACCAGAAGCGACACGTGACCGACTTCGCCCGGGACGATTGGGGCATGTCCAACACATCTGTAGTGCGCGGGGATTGGATCACTGAGTACGGGGATTCCCCGACACGCGACCCCGGCACATCCCTTCGTGGGCGGCACCTCATCCCGATCGAGGAGGCAGCCCACTTCTACGGGGTGAGCCCACGCACGGCCCGCCGTTGGGCGGCCGAGTACCTGGCCTCCGGCGGCGAACACGGAATCCCGGTGATCCAGGTCACCGAGCGCCGCCGCCTGGTGGTCGTCGCGCTCATGCTCGAGGCACTCCACCTGCCGAACGAGGGCTGCCTCTGATCCCAGCCCTCCCCGGCGAGACGCCGACGACACAGGGAGTCGGGCCCGTGAGATCCGGCCCGACCGACATAGGTACAGGTTCAAGAACTCCTTCCCTGAAAACACCGGAGCGCAGATCGCGTTCCGCAACGAGATTGGAGAAGTGTGTGAAGAAAGAAGACAGAGAGCACGGAGAGGACTGCGATCTCGGCTACACCGTTCGGATCGAAGCGAAAGCGTTCCCGGAATGGGTCGACGGTCAGGACCCATGGACGGCACCGATCGCGCGCCGCATTCAACTCATGGAACGCTTGGTCGAGGCCGACCCCCACGTTCTCACCGAAGTCGAGACCGCGATCGAGTGGGCGGAGATGGAACTGAGCCGACCCTGATCCAACGACCAGTTCGCTGTAAGCAACCGGCTGGTCCCTGGTCATCACCCTGTGCTTTTTTGGGGAGAGACCCGAGGAGGTGCAGGTGGCCCGCGGCCACGTCCGGAAGCGCAAGATGAAGCGGCCGCGCTCCGACGGGCGCCGGACGGTGTGGGATGCGTGGTGTCCCGCGCCCTCCGGCCCCGACGGGAGCCGCCGTACCGTCGTTCGGAAGGGGTTCGCGACCGAGCGCGACGCCCGGGCGTGGGTCGGCGAACAGCTCGCGCTAACCCGACGAGGGATCCGAGACGAGGCTGGCTCGCTGGGAGATCTCCTCGAGGCGACGTCCTCTCCCCGAAGACGCCCCAGTCCCGACGAACTGTCGACGCTCCGCCGTCGGTCCTCGAGACCCTCGTGACGGCCAGGCATCTCCAAACAGAGGAACGCCTGGTATCCGGGAAGCGACCCGGATCGTTCGGGGACCTGACGTTCACGGGACCCGACGGCGTCGCCCCCCTGTCGCCGGGCACGGCCTCGAGGGAGTTTCAGAAGGCGGTTCGACGGGCCGGCGTTCGGCCGGGGCGCCTTCACGATCTGAGGCACACCTTCGCGAGCCTCGCCCTAACCGCCGGCGTTCCGGTGACGATCGTCTCCAGGGCGCTCGGGCACTCCCAACCCTCGACCACCTTGAACATCTACAGCCACCTCCTCCCGGGGACCTCGGCCCAGGCGATGGCGGCGGTGGACCTCGCGTTGGGGGGTGAGGACGACCGGAGCGCGCCGAGTCCCCGACCGTGAGGGCCGGGAACCCGCCACGCGAACTCATGCCGCTACCGGTCGAGCCACCAGTCCGCGATCGCCCGAGGCATCGTGTAGCTCATGACGCCGTCCCCTCCAGCTTGCCACGCACGAAGCGGCCACGTCCCCCGACCGAACAACTTGTTCGTGAGCTTCGTCATGGCGCCCAAGTCCGACCGCACCTGGCGCTCGTCGATCCCCGCCCGCTCGACGACCCCTGGGAACTTCACGACCTGATCCGCGTTCTCGGCGGCGAGGTCGAGGAGAGCGACGGCCGCAGGGTAGGCGGACACGGGGCGGCGCAATCGCTCGACCATATCCCGCGTCCACTCCCCCTGCTTGGGCACGACGACGGTCTCGACTTCGGCGCCGTTCTTCAGGTACGGCCGCAGCTCTTCGGCCAGCTCGACGAACCGCCGGGCGATCGTCGCGGGGACCGCGATGGTCTCCTGCGTCATGGTTCTCCTCCTTCAGTCGGTGTACTTCGGTCCAGGCCTGTGGACAGTAGTGTATACCTCGGTGCACATCTGTCAACCGACCTATACGGCGCCTTCGACAAGACCTCTCGGAAGCGGTCTCGTCACCAGCGGTGTCACCAGCGACCACTCGACCCCAGGTCACAAGGCTGGAGAACAGGACTCTTGGCCCTGCCGAGCGTCCTGAGGGGGGCCGATGCAGCCCGACCGGGAAGGTCTAGCGAATCAACATCCGCCATTTTCTCGGAGGACAAGCCTCCGAGAGTGACAAGAAAGGAAACCTGATTGAACACGGATCAAACAGACCCGCGGGGAAACGAGCGCCTCGAGACGCCGCCGTCCGCGGCCGCTCAGCACGCAGCGGAGTGGGGATCGGTCTTCCCGCTGCGGCCGGGCCGCAAGGTCCCCCTCCACTCCGACTGGCAGAAAGAGGCGACCACCGATCGAACCGACATCGACCGGCTCTGGAAACAGAATCCGACAGCCAACGTCGGCATCAGGACGGGGAACGGCCTGCTCGTCCTCGATATCGACGTGAAGGGTGAGGACGGATTCGCTTCGTTGGACAGGATCGTGGCCGATGGCTACGAACTTCCCCGGACCCTGGCCGTCCGCACCCCGTCGGGCGGCGAGCATCGCTACTTCCGGGTCCAGACGGACCAGCGAAATCGCGTCGGGTTCCTTCCGGGCCTCGACATTCGCTGCGCCGGCGGACTGGTTGTGGCCGCCGGCTCCGTCCTCGGAGAGGAGGAGCCCCATCCCGGCCGGTACGAGGTCCTTGAGAATCTGGAGATCGGAGACTGGCCGATCCCCGAATCGCAGATCGAGGTGTGGAAGCACGCCACTCGAGAGGAGAAGTCGACCGAGCTCGGCATCACCGACGAGCGGCACACGTGGGGGGCCGCCTACCACAGAGCGCTAGCCAACGCGGGAATAGTAAGGACGCTCGAATCCGCTCCCGGGCGGAACTGGACCATGTACACGCGCCCGGGCCGGCACGACGGGCTGGCACAGTTCCTAGGGTGGGTGCGCAACCGCTGGTACTGGTCGGAGGATGCTTGGGTCAGGTTCTGCGAGGCCGCCTCGGACCTGCTGACGAGCCCCTCGCACCGCAACGACGACGCGGAAGACTTCGAAGTGCTCGTGCGCGACGCGTGGGGGTGGGCGGACCCCCCGCCCTCCTGGGATGAACTTGTCGAGCAGGCTGAACGCGAACGCGGGCAGACCGGGACAGACGCTCACTGGCTGGAGCGCGAGGATGTCGTGCGCGTTCTCGGCTCGATACGCGCCGGCATGGATCAGGTAGAGCTCGAGCGAACTCTCCGCGAACTCCCCCCGGTTCCCTCGGACGAGTTGACCGCCTTGTTGATCCGGGACAGGCTCGCGGCGCAACTGAAGCAAGCGGGGCACAGCGTCAGGATCGCCGACGCGTTCATCAGGACCGCGCCGCGGGTAGCCATCGAACACGAGTACGCGGAGGTGGCTGAGCGCCTAGCCACATGCGATCCGTGGCCGGAGAGCGTTGACGGTCTCGAACTCATCGAAGAAGCGCGGAGCGCTTTGCAGCGGTTTGTGTTCGTCCCCGACGACTACGTCTACGATGTCTTGGCCGCCTGGGTCGTACACACCTTCATCTACGACCAGTTCCCCACGACCGCCTACCTGCACGTCACCGCGCCGTCGCTCATGAGCGGGAAGACCCGTCTGCTCGAGATCCTCGAGGAATTCTCCCGACGGGCCCTGTTCGCTGGCGGGCTCTCGGCGGCCGTCCTATATCGGGCGGTCGAGGCCTTCAAGCCGACCCTGCTCATCGACGAGGTCGACACCATCTTCAAGTTCAACAGCGACTCGAGCGAGGCGGTCCGACAAGTGCTGAACAACGGCTATACAAGGGATAAGCCGATCCTCCGAATGGATCCCCAGCCCGACGGTTCGATGAGCCCCGCCACCTACGACCCGTATTGCCCGAAGGCGCTTGCTGGCATCGGGAGGATCCCCGACACGATCGCGAGTCGATCGATCGAGATAAGGATGGTGCGCAAGAAGCGCGGCGAAGAAGCCGAACGCTATGCGAGACGCCAGCGCGAGCAGCTGCGCCTGCAGGCGACCGAGTGGAAGCGCAAGGCCGAGCGGTGGGTATCTGACAACGCGGACGGCTTCGACCTGGAACCACAGTTCCCGGAGGGGATGTCGGATCGGACCCAGGACTGCTGGGAGCCTCTTTTCGTCGTGGGCGAGATGATTGGTGCCGATTGGCCTTCGCGCCTTCGGACGGCCGCCGTTGCGCTGACAACGAGAGAGGGGCAGCATGGCGCCAACGATCTCGGAGGGATGCTCCTCGAGGACCTTCAGGATCTGTTCGAGGAGGAGCCGATCGCCAGCGCGACCCATCTCGGAACCGACACGCTGCTGGCTCGTCTCAGCTCCCTGGAGGAACGGCCCTGGCCCCACCTTCGCAACGGACAGGGACTCAACGCAAAGAAGCTCGCCGACCTGCTCAGGGAGTTCGGCGTTCGACCGGGTCGCTTCGACCACAACACGAAACGCGGGTACGCAACGGCCGACATCCGGGAAGCGATCGATCGGTGGAGCCGGTGATAACGGCGCTGGACGGATGGACGGCTGGGACACGTCCCCGGGGCGTCGGGGAGACATCGGTGCGAGTCGGCTCGCCTCCTGGAAGGTCAACCGGGCTCGGAAGCGCGCGATGCGTTGCGTGGCGTCCTTGCCCGCGTGGACGGGCCGAACCCGTCCATCCGTCCACCCTCGTTCGCCTCGGCCACACGGGCCTCGCCGTCTCCCAGGGGAGGACGCGATGATCTGCCCATCGGGAAAGGTGCCGTATCAAACCGAGGCGGCGGCGGAGGAGGCCCTCGATCGACATCGGGCTGCACAGGGCTTCTCGATGCTTGAGACGCGGCCTGATTGGCAGAAGTATCGATGCACCTCATGCCCGGGGTGGCATCTCACGTCGGGCCCACGGTACCCACCCCACTTCGGAAAGCGACTCAGATCGCGGACGCGCAGGATCAGCGACGCGGAGGATCCGAATCACTCGAAGCGCGTTGACCCCTGAGATGACATTTCCAAGGGTCAATGTTCAAGGGATTCTCAGAGCACGCTGGTCAAGGTGGGATATGGTGCCGACCTTCGCGAAGGGTCCATAAGGGTAAATGCCTGATCCGCTGCTCCGAGAGGTCACCGCAGACCCCAATGGCCGCCCAGTTCGCCTACAGGTCCAACACCGAGTTGAGCTTCTCCCACAGCTTGTTGCCGCTCCGGCCGCTTACGCGACTGACATTGACGGGACCTCCGAACACCTTCTTGGCTGCCCCCGCTTTGGGCCACATCTGGATCTGGCCGTTCGGATTCTCCACGACCTGGAAGGTCACATCCCTCGTACGGTTTCCTTGTTTTGTTCTCCTCGGCATCATCGGCTCTCTTTCAGGTCTTGGTGTCATCGTCGCGAAGCAACCTCACTTCCACTCGCCGCGATGTCTCGTGTGACCCACTTGGGAGGCGAGGATTCTGAATGGACGAGAGATCACCAGCTCATTGCGCATCCCTCTGAAAACACCTGCCACGACTGTCGCTAGGCGAGATGGTGGAACAGGTCCGCATCGCTGAGGAATGAAAATGCTGCAAGCTAGTCGGCCGAAAGGCTCACCACCACGTTTACCACCACGAGCACCGCAACGAGTGCGACCTGTCCTAATGCGATGCCGGCGAAGATTCCAACGTAAAGGCGAATCTTCCTCAGATGATCGTCGATCCGGTTGAAGGCAAGCTGTGTGACTGAGTCCTCGAAAGCTGGGTAGGGCTCGTATCTGGGTGGCCGAGGACCGGCGGCCAACGGCGAGCGGTCCCCTCCAGACAGAGGCGCACGTTCGGAGCTCATCTTGTCCTCCCGTCCTCGCGGATATCAAACCGATCCTAGCCGCAGACACTTTGGGCTGGGAGGAGCGCGACTGTTCTCCTGTGAGCAAGCACTACCCCCTAGCTACGGCGTCGTGTGGAGCAGATACGCGTCGTAGTCTTGCGGCGTGTACCCGGGGAACGCTCCGGTCGTGCGTCCAGCGAAGAACACTCCGCTCGAAGGCGTAGCTACGGCGGCCCATCCCCCGTCTTGCCCGCCGCCCGTGCCGGCCTGAAGGACCCAACGCTTCCTTCCCGCAGTCGAATAGCGGGCAAAGAACGAGTCCGTTTCGCCTAGTTGCGTCTGACCCTCGAACTCACCGCTGGTCGAGCCTGCGATGTAGACGCGCTTTCCGATCACTGAGATCGCGCGGGCGTCCGTACCGGGCGGCGCACCTTCACTGACTCCCGCCAGTGTCCTCGTCCATTCGACATCGCCCGACAGATCGGTTCGCTGGACGAAGGCCGAGTGACCAAGCGACACTTGGACGAATCCAGTCGCGAAGAGGGCCTCGCTCGTTGCATGCAAACCTTCAGGGAACTCCGCTTTGCCACCCTGATACCACTGCTGTTGCCCGCCCCGCGAGTAGGCGGCAAGGAATCCTGCTTCGGCTGCTGGTGAGGCCTCCCGCCCAGCCACGTACACACCGCTCGAGGTTGCCGAAGCGCCGAAGGCGACGTCGTTCCCGTCGGTCCCGAACTGACGAACCCACATCCGGGCGCCCGTCAGGCTGAGTTTGGTCACGAACGCGTCCGCCCCTCCCTCACCTGTCTCGCCGTGGAAGGACCCAGTGACCTCCCCGCCGACATATACCCCAGAGCCGGTGGCCGAGATCGCGTACGGGATCGCTCCTCGCTGGGTATCGGCTCCCAGCAGCCTTTGCCAGACCAACTCGCCGCTCATGTCGAATCTCTGAACGCTCGCAACGCTAGGAATCGACGACGCCACGTAGATGCCGCCCTTGTGAACGGACACCGACGCCCGACTACCTGAGTCACACGCGAACGTGTTCGTCCAAACTGTGTTGCCGGCATAGTCGAAGGCGCGCACGAAGCACCCAACGCCGTTTGCGGTCGAGCCTGGGAGGCCATGGGTCGCGTTGCCGACCACGAACACCAGCGACTTGGTTCGAGCGATGCCGGTGCCCATCTCGGTGTGTTCAGTTCCGAACTGCTTCACCCAATCCACCGACTGGGCAGACGAGGATGCCGGGTAGAGCACAATGGTGAGCGATACCGCGAGTCCCCCCAAGATCCGCAGCCGGAACCTCGAATCCTTGCCTCGCATGAAGAGCCTCCTCTGTTGCATCAATGTGCGACCCTGTCACCTCTTCCGATCCGGGTCAATCTCCGCGCATTCGCTGACTCGAGAATCGTTCGATCGCCACCACGGCCAGCCGCATCCGCCTACGCGCGGCAACGTTTGACGTGTGGGCATGGACCTTCGGCGGCACGTAGTCGAGGTCTTGAACTGCGCGCCGTTCATCCAGACGAGGACTTCATACTCCGTGCCGACTAACGTCGCACTCCCAGGCGTGATCGAGCCTGATCTCATCCATCGCCCTCGACAGCCCTCGCGGCCCAAGTCCAAGCGCTGGTGTCTGGGCTAGCCCGTCTGCGCCACCACCAAATGCCTGGGAAGCGATCGAGGGGGTCTCGCTCTATCCTCAAGATGTTCGCCTCGCTCGCCCAACAACTGAGGTGGGCTCAAGACAATCACGGCGCCTATTGGGCGCGCAAGATTCGCCCGAAACATACTCGGCTTGTCACTCGCGGGGGCGCTAAGAAGCCGATCCGTCTCATACGAGGGAACTATCCATTCCCCGGCGGTAAGTCGGGCTAGGCGGGCTCGAACCCATCGAGTATCGACCGCACCGCTTCGTACATTCGGCCGCCCACGTCTCGGACCTCGGCCCCGTAGGCAGGCGGTCCATCGCCGAAAGCTACGCCGAAGGATCGGCCGAGATAGTGGTCGAGGTAGTCCTGCGCGAACGCTCGACCAATGAGCCCGCTCGTCGTCATATCCACTTCCGCAAGTACGTCGTCCTCTTCGAACGGGCCGAAATGGGGTTGCACGAGACGCGTCTTGATAAGAGGGAGATCGATCGCCGGCGGAATCGTTCCCACCCCGCTGATGGACAGGACGCTACCCACGACCGGAGCAGCCCGGTGCTTGTCGATGTTCCAAAGGTTGTGAAGTACCGCCAACGGTTCCCGCACCGGGTCGTTCGGCCCTGTCACGTACGGCTGCAGCGCACGGAAGAGCTCTGCTTGGGGGTGTATGCCCCAAATGCGCCGCTTCCAGCTGCTTTCCCAGGACTCTGGCGAGAAGCAGATCGGGAACCCAACCCCAAGCCAGGAACTGTCTCTGGGAATCGGGAACGGAGGGGCTTCTGCCTCCTCGGCGAGAACAAGCTCCCAAACCAGGTGGTCAAGGGCGGAGCGAAGATCGTGGACGAGTTCCCCGATCAGCGAGCCGAGTTCCACGACGGGAACAGGGTGAAAAACCCGTCCCCTGAGGACAACGCGATGGTGGAAGCGGTGGTAGACATCCCCTGCTATTGCCACCTCACTAGATCCCTGACGGTCCAGCTCGGCATGAAAACCGTACGGCTTCAGATCGATGAAGTCTTGGACAAATACGTCCAGTTCGCGCAACCGATCATGCGCTCGGTCTAGCTTCGCCCACGCACCATCGAACGGGTCGCGCATGAGACGTAGAATGGAGCCACGGTGCCTAAGAAGCAAAGACTGCAGAACCGCCGCTTCCTAAAAACTCACTACTCTCGAGCGCGCTGACCACGAGAGCGGACATCTAACAGCCCGCGTCCGAAGAAATGACGCGCCAGAGTTCACGAGCAGCTTGGCCGCGATCGGTTCCTTCGGCCATGTCGAGCCGTTCCAGGATGCGTGCGAACAACGCGTCATCACTCTCGACTGCGCTCACAAGTCCGACCCGCAGCAGGTCGGCGCTGAGCGGCTCGTTCACGATGGGGACGTCGTCAGCCCCGAAGAAGATCGCGCCTCCGAATCGCTCACACACCTGGATGAAGCATTCCTCGATCGCCGCCTGGCCTGTGCCGCGAGGCCATGCCCCGACAGCCCACAGTTCCTCAGCCTCATCCTCTTCGTACACGAGGACAGCGAGCTGACCCAGATCGAACGTCCACAGCGACCAAACCCCGCTCGTGCGAGAGCTCAGGTTGCCCACCGTAAGCACGAGTTCAGGAGTGGCTCCAATCATGCGCGCTGCCTTCGCGACAAGCCACGACGTTTCTGGTTCGCTCTCGTCTTCTCCTTCGACCGGCTCCTGAAGCCCCTCCCAGACGTTTGACAAGGGCATCCAGTCCGCGAGTGCGAACCCCCCTTGATCCGAACCCACCCCCTCTGCCCGCAGCGCATTCTCGAACCGAGGAAGCATTCCAATCCGGAACTCTTCAGACAGGGCCGCGGCACGCTCGATCAAATCGGGGTCCGCAACAGACTGGAGAGCCCGCCACGCTGCGCGCCTCACTGAAGGCTCAGCATCGTTCGTCGCCGCGACCAAGTTGGCGAAACTACCCGCCGGGTCAATCTCTCCGAGGACCTCCACCGCGCTCGCCCGAACAGTCACCGCCTCGTCGGTGAGCCGCCCCCGGATCGCATCGAGAACTGCGTCAGTGGGCATCGCCTTCAGCGCAAGCACCGCTGAACTCCGGACGCGCTCAGAGGAGTCGGATAAGGCCGAGACCAAGACACTGGATGCAGTTGGGTTCCCGAGCTTTCCCAAGGAGCTCACCGCCGCCACGCGCATGAACTCTTCCTCTGAGGTGGACGCTATCCGGACAAGCGAGGGAATAGCTGCGTTCGCTCGGATCTGTCCGAGAGCACGTACTGCCGCGACGGTGTTCGCGGCGACGGCGAGAAGGTCGGCGGAGGCGTCCACCAAACGCAGATCGCCGATGAGATCGGCAGCTTCCTGTCGCTTGTAGGAATCCTCGTCACGAAGAGCCGAGACCAACACGGGAAGTTCAGCGGTGCCGATCCGGCGCAGCGCCTCCCCTGCGGCGCGATGCGGATTTCCCATTACTCTGCTCGTGTCCGAGACATACAGGCGTGTGAGGACCGGGACAGCGCGGGGATCTCCGATCCTCCCTAGGGCCCGCGCAGCATCACCCCAGTCAGTCTTCTGTGGCCCATCGAGCAAGGCGACAAGAGGTTCGACCGCCTGCGCTCCCCGTTCCGACAAGTGCTGGATCGCCCAGTATCGAGTTCCGCTCTCGGGCGCCTCGAGATCCCGGACGAGTTCATCAAACGACTTCGTCTTGGAGTTTGGGACCATCAACCCCTCATTCCCGCGACTGCGTAGGCAACGTTGATAACACAGGGGGCTGACATCATCGCGCTTGCCCAGCGCGCTCCATCTGAGCGTGTCACACCCCCGTGCAACACTCCTCCTATGAGCGTCGAATGGCACCCCAACCGGCTCCGTGTGGTTCGGGACCTGCTGGGGTGGGACGAGTCGCTGCGACCGCGATCCCCGGCGCCTTCGAACGAACCAGACCTCGCCGACCGGGTACGCGCTGAGCTGGAAGAGCGGCTTTGGCCACTGGCCCGTCGCCACGCTCAGTCCGGCCGGAACCTCTACGCGAGCAAGCATCGCATCGCGGCCGTGCTCCGCTGCGAGGGCTCGTGGGTCGCACCCGATGAGTTCACATGGTCAATCCCGGTGGCCAGAGGCCGGCTAGTGCACAAAGCGATCGAAATGACGCTCACGGCGCGTCGCGGTGAGCTGCCACCGATGGAGCTCGTTGACATTGCCCTGACCTCCTTGAAGTCGAAGGATGATGGTCTGAGCGACTACTTGAACCAATGTGATCCCGGAAGTGAGTCGGAGCTTGTCGCTGACTCTTCGAATCTGCTCACCACCTTCCTCAACGACTTTCCTCCGATCAACGCGCGCATGACACCACGGATCGAGTGCTCAGTTCGAGTCGACCTTTGCGACGGGACAATCACCCTCGCCGGCAAGTACGACCTAGCGTTGGGTCGGCCTGGGCAGGACCCTGTTTCAATCGTCGATCTCAAGTCTGGCGACGAACATCAGGAGCACATGGAGGATCTGCGCTTCTACGCGCTGCTCGAACTGCTCAAGACCGGGGTGCCACCCGTGATGATCGGCTCCTACTACTTGAATAGCAGCACACCCCGATCTCAGCCGGTTGACGAGGGAACGATTGAGTCCGCTTCGAGGCGGACCGTGGATGCGATCAGCCGGATGGCGCAACTAGAGTTTGGAGAACGCGATGCCGACCTTAGTCCCGGCTCGTACTGCTCGTTCTGCTCGGCCCTTCCCGAGTGCAAACAAGGGCAAGACTGGCTCGAAGAGGGCCGAAAGCAACGCAAGGGCAGTCAGTTTCGCGCACCTAGTCCCAGTCGCCGCGAGTCTTCTGCCGCTCGAACTCCTTGAGCCTCGACTCTTCGCGCGGTGACCACCTGACAGACAGACCCATCTTCCCCGGCTTGCACACCTTGCACGAGTGACGCTTGCGCTTGTATCGCTTTCTCATGCGCTAGGCGTCCGGGTCTTCCTGTACGCGGATGCCCCACGGCCGAAGGGGGACATGTGCGCGACTCGACGACCCCTGCCCGTCCGCGTTGACGAGATAGATCCAGTCTCTACTGAAGATCCATTCATCTAGGCCGCAGAGGTGGCGAACCGTGCCTGGCTCGAGCCGGAGGACGCCAACCCCTCCGCAATGTTCGCATCGCACGTCGATCGATGGTTGCTCCGGTTCTTCGAACTTGGTCGGAAGGGCCAGCTGAAGTGGCGATACCGAGTGACTCACAATCACAATTCTGACGACGCTCCACGAAAGGTCAAGGGGCGACGACGACGCAGGGGCTGCTAACGGTTCTGCTGGCTCAGGAACATCGCCATCTCGATGGCGTCGACGCGCGACACTCGCCACCCAGGCGTCTGTGCCCAGCGGTACATGAGCTCGAGGTACTCCCCGTACCAACCCACGTCAGGCTTGCGCCCAAGGAAGGCGGCGACCTTCTCATCGAGGATAAGAGGGCGCGGAACTGGTCCTCCAGACTCGAATCCCGCGAAGTAAAGGAACTTGCTACCGAACGCGATCCCGAGTTCCGGTACGTGGTCGCGGTCACCACGATGGAGCGCCCTGGCTGCGTCTGTTCCAGTACTAGTCCGAGCGCGCTCGAACAAGCGGGATATCACACCGTCGTTCTCTCGGGCAAGTGCCTTCGGAACGATCGTCGCCCTGCGATTCGCGCTCGCATTTCCGAACCCCCATAGGAACGTCGCCAGCAACAGTTCACGCCCACTCCACTCCCCGAGCTCAACACCATTCGCAATGTCGAAAACGTCCCCGCGCTTGATGGTGCCGCGAAGCGATCCGGCGAGTCTCGCGTAGGTTGGCGAGAGATCCTCCAACTCGCTCTTGTCGAGGAATGAAGGCCAATCAGAGGACCACGTCACCTCGTGATTCCTTACATCCTCTTCACTGATACCAGCGACGCTAGCCTGGGCACGCGCCAGCGCTTCTTCATCCGCGTCAAGCATGCGATCTCCCTCTCCCGTTCGAGTCCGTGGTAGCGCCCGGGGGCCACTTCCGTGCAGGATGCCGCACGGCACATACCCTTGCCCGCGAAATGTTCCTACTCGCTCCAACGCCAGGCGGCGTCCGGGCGATACAAGTTGCTCGAACGTGTAGCGCGCGATGCAGCACGCCGGGTAAAGCTCCACCCAGCCAGCCCACAAGTCGAATCGCGCCCACAGGATCCGCAGGTAGAGGTCTTCGGTCACGGCGCGAGGCTACGGGACCCCTCTGACACCGTTGCAGCTCCCCTCGAAGGCTACCGGTAGGACGAGACATGTCTCCTTGGCCACGGAAGGTATCTCCGAGACCGGGAGAATCCATTTCCGGCATCTGATGCCCGAAAGACGTCTCAAAGTCAAGGGAAGGCCTCTTCTGGGGCAAGAAAGGCCACTGGAAGTCCAACGGCCAGGAGGACGAGCCGAATTGGCGAGGCTTCGCGGGCAGGCGACGAACATCGATTGCCGGTCGACCCCGGGCAAGCCGTCTGAGTCACGCACCATCGTCGCCCATGCGAGCGGAGATTCGAGAAAGCACGGGTCGCTTACTCTCGACAACCGCCGTGAACCTTCCCAGAAGCAGCGACAGTCCCGCGATGGTCGAGCCTTGGCCGAATCAGTGCCCTCAGGCATCACGATGCGCCCGGCACGTAGGCGGAGGCGTCTTCGCCACGGCTTGACTATCTGTTGCCCTTGGCTCGGTTGTGGGTGACGCACAGCATCTGGCAGTTCTTGAGGTCGGTGTTCCCGCCCTTCGACCAGGCGGTCACGTGGTCAGCGTCCATCTCGTCCTGGGCGTAGATGCGAGTTCGATTGGCATTGTTCCCGACAGCACAAAGCGGGCAATTCGACGGGCCGGCTTCCTCTGCGATCGTGGTCTGCTGCTGATACCTCGCCGCCTTCGTCTTGTCGTCGAATACTCGGATGGAGAGCAGTCTGGTGTCGGTCTTGCCGCTGAGCAGGTACTCGTAGATGCCCTTGTTGTTCTCCACCTGGGAGTCAGCACGGAGCCTCCTGACGTCGGCGTCCATCGCCGAGGGGTCGAACTTGGTCGAGCTGTACTTGCTGTACAGCGGCCCCCAGGACAACCCCTTCATTTCTCGGTGCACGGTCGGAAACGTGGTCTTGACCCACTCAATGACCGAAGCAAAGTAGTTCCACAGGTCAATCGCCGTCGGGTCGTGCTGATGCACGGCCATGTATTCCTCGACCTTGCCGTCATTGATCCACTTGATGGCCGTCTCGAGCCACTTCTGCCGGTTCATCTCACCAGAGAGGTAGTCCCTGGCGATACCGTAGGCCGGGCAGCCGCGCTTGGAGAACCGCTTCTTCGCGTCGGTTACCCAACTGCCGTGGTATACCGCGTTCCTAAGTTCCTGGTCGCTAAGCTCCACGCCCGCGATGTTGATCGTCCTGAACCAATCGAGTTTCTCGGAGTCCTTGCCTTCGCACTGGTAGACCGTCAGCTCGTAGTCGAGGATCCTCGCCCGTTCATCGTCCTGAAGGTTGTTGAACCCACGACCGTCTACGGTGAAGTCACCAGTCACGTACTGGCCGATCGAGATGGTGCGCTGTTGCCCATCCATCACCTCGAAAGTCCCGTCATCGCGCACCGCCCAGTACATCGTGTTGAGCGGATAGCCCTTGGTGATCGTGTCAATCACTGCGTCGCGCTGGTCGTCCTTGTACACGAACTCTCGTTGATACGGCGGCCGTACGTCGAGTTTGCCGCCGTAGGCCGCGACGCCCTGCTCGGCATTGTCGACGTAATCCTTGGTCAGGTCACGGACTGTGACCTTGACGGGAACGATGTCCATGTCACTTCCTTCTGCGGATGAGGATGCGGGCGTACGCTTTTACGAACATCTCGCCTTCCACCTTGTAGTACGTCTTATTGGCGGGTGGCGCGGCCACCTTGATAGCGGCGCCGTCGTTGAGTTTGGTCACCTGACTCTCGGAGCCGTCCGCGCTCACCTGAATCTGTCCGGGGTAGATCTTTGTGGCGCACTTGTCCCACGACTGAGTGATTCCCACAATCTCGAACTGATCGGGATTCCAGTTGTCGAGGAAGGTGAGCGGCACGCCCATGTCGCCGTCGTAGTTAGCAGGGATTTCGCTGACCTTGCCGACCTCGATGGCATTGAAGTTGTCGTACGACGGATAATCGGTCGGGTTGTACTTGCGATAGAGGATTAGATCCACATGACGCTTTGGGAAGTCGAGATTGGTGTACCAGACCGTCTTCATCCCAACCAGGATCTTGCCGTTCGACCCTCTTCGCCACCAGGCACCCTGCGGCTTCGTGGCAGCAACACGCTGCGCGAACGCATCGGTCGTCTCGAAGAACTGATTCTCTCCGCCGCTCGGCTTGACGCCCCACCACAGTTTTCCATCTTTGATCAGCGGGAAGATCTGCTTGTACGAGGTGGCGTTGGGGTTGCCGATGATGGCGAACTTCTTGTCGTGCTTGATCAACTGAGAGACGTACTGATGGAATAGTGAGAACGGAGGGTTCGTCACGATGATGTCGGCCTGATTCAGCAGATTAATGCACTCCTCCGAACGAAAGTCTCCGTCCCCTGTGAGAGGAAGAACCTCAATCTCGTCAGGGTCGGGTACGCGGTTTGAGTTTTTGTCACCCTCGTACTCAAGGAACACCGCGTGGTCAGAGTTGTTCTTGCTGAACAGATCTGGCGCCTGGCTGCGGTAGCAGGTCGTGATTAACTTCTTGAGCCCAAGCGCCTCGAAGTTGAGCGCGAAGTACTTGAAGAACGCCGAGACGCGGGGGTCATCAGCATTGCAGTAGACGACCTTGCCGCGGAAGTGCGGCTTGTAGTGACGGAGCTCCTTCTCCACATCCGTGAGCTGCGTGTAGAACTCGTCCATCTTTGCGATTCGGGCAGCGCCCATGTTTGTATTCGTCTTGCCTCTTCGGCCACCTGTCGTTGCCGTCATCTGCTCCCGGGTCCTTCTTCGTCGACCAAGCCTCAATGTTACGCATCGCCGTCCAGAGGCCCAAGGACCCTCCCAAGATGCGTTCAATCAGTTGGAGGACGGCCTCCTCCCCTCGAACAGACAGCCACCCGACCTTTTCGATCTGCCCCCTCGATTCACGGAGGCGTCGAAGCGGGGTTCACGCGAGCTACCCTAGAGGTGGCGTGGTAGTGCTCGCCGGAACGTCGTCGGGGGCCTGCCGCATGGCCCGGACGTTCCCCGATGCCTGCGCGCGTCCAGGTGACCATGGAAGGTGACTGGAGTGGTCGACTGTCGGCTTCACGGTGAAACCCTACCCGGCTGACAGCTTCCAGCGCCGCTGCCCCCTGGGTACATTCGCGAACGCGGTCATTTAGCGCACCACCCGAAGGTGCGGACGTGGATGAGGCCGCCTTCCTGCTCGGCGGATCCCGTCGATGCGAGATTCCGACAGGTGCGCGGCTTGCGCGAGTTCGCGGCGCGTCACGTCCCCCTGCTCGTAGCACGGAGGAGTCGGCTTGAGGACAGCTAGAAGAGTATTCGCGGGGGTCACAACGATTTTCGTGCTGCCTGCCTGCGGGCAGGGCGAACCCTCGACGCCAAGGTACACGGGACCACCAACACTGGAGCAGAAGCAAGCATGGGCGGCCGAAGCCAAAACCGAGGCACTTGAGGACTGCGTTGTTACGACATACCCGGCGGCCGATGTGGCTGGATTGCGAACCGCCGAAGCCAGCATCGCGTCGAGTGGTGAAACTGGCGAGTTGTCGTCCAGTCGGGACGCGGAGGTCCGCTATGGCTATCGAGGTCAAGCTGACTCGGCCACGTTCCAGTTGACTCGACACGAGTACTCAGGGATCGACCACGACGAGCTCGGTGGAGGCGGGTTCATTAACCGAGATACCACTGGATACGAGTGGACGCGTGGAGACTCCGACCTTGGACCGTGGACACGAGTCGACGCAGGCAGGTACCTCGACTGGGAAGAGCTCGCGTGTGACATCGCTTACGAGTACCCCACCGGCGGGTAGGGGGCAAAGCTATGGAAACCCCGCCCCGATCACGTCCTAGGCTGACAGGTCGACCTCGACGAACGCCTTCGGCTGATCACGGCGAACCCCGCTTGGGTCTCGGCCAGGATGCGGACGATGTTCCGGATGAAGTCGTCGCCGACCGTTTCGACCGCGCGATCGTTCCGGGTCGCGCTAGTCAGCAATCACGACCTCGAGAGCCTCGTAGTCGTGAACCCGTCGGTGGGCGACAGTGAGGAGATCCGTAGCATCTTCGGACCAATCCTCAGCCGACTACGACCGGTCGTCCGCCAGTTCAAAAAGTTGAGGTATCTCACCGAACACCTACCTGATGCGCTCTCGTGAATTGCTCGGGGGTACTGGAAGTCGACCCTCAAGGATCGACGAGACCGATGGACACAGAACCGAGCCTCCGATAAACCCGGCTTGATTCACATCCGTGCGCGCAAGCTGCTGCGTTGCCTAGTTGGGGTCGGATGTCGCAGAGTACCAACTGATGGACGGGAGCCCAGCTCTGGACATATGGGTCGTGAGAGCGGGAACGGCTGGCAAGTACGCGTCCGAGTTCGAGGAGCGTGACCTCGTCGGAATCGGGACAGTCGTCCCGCATTCATTGGCATCGCTGTCAAGCGACGAGATCAAGGAGCGCTTGAAGAATCAGTCCGATGGCGACTCGCGCCGAACAATCGCCGGACGTGCCGGTCAACTCTTCCGCTTCGCCCACGACATCGATGTGGGCGATCTTGTCATTACGCCCGACGCCGGAACCCGAGAGCTCCTCTTCGGAAGAGTGACGAGCCCGTACGAGTTCCACGAGACACCGATCGTGGGCGGCTTCTTTCACTACCGCAAGGTCGAATGGCTCGGACGGCGAAGCCGCGATTTGCTCCCGAAGCGAGTGCTGTACAGCCTCGGGTCTCTGGCCACCGTGTTCCAACCGGGTTGGCCCAGAGAGCTCACGGCTCTTGTGAACAACCAGCCTGTGCCGGAGTCGGACGAGGGGACCGTAGGTGCCGTAGATGTTGGCGACTCTGGCGCGGAGGATAATCTGCTTGCCGACCTTCAGTCCCGAAGCGAGGAACTGATCTCGGCGAAAATCGCGCACCTAGATGCCTACGAGATGCAGGATCTCGTCGCCGGAGTATTGCAAGCGATGGGGTTCCACACGCAGGTCTCACCTCCAGGGACAGACCAAGGCGTGGACATCGTCGCCTCTCGTGATCCCCTCGGGTTGGAGCAACCGGTGAAGGTCCAGGTCAAGGCTCGTCCAAACACCAAGACGGGCGCTCCAGAGGTCGCTCAGCTGGCCGGCAATGTGGGGACAGGCGAGCGAGGAATGTTTGTATCGACGGGTGGATTTACGAAGGAAGTAGCCTTCCACCCGTCCTCACAACGTCTAGTGCTCATCGATGGGGATCGCCTCAGAAGCCTCGTGGTCGAGTACTACGACCGACTGGAGTCGGATGCTCAGGCTCTCGTGCCCTTGCGCCGCGTGTACTTCCCGTCGGACTAAGCGATCTTCGATTTCGGTCGGTGAACGCTCTGCACAACTCTCCCGTGGCAACAGTCTTCGCTGGTTGCCGTTGCCCTCTCAGGAGCCGTCCAGCCCTCGATCGCGAACGACTCAGCGTGCAGCACTTGCCACTGTGACCTAGCAAGGGTTGGGGAACTATCCCTTCCAGGGCGGTACGTGCCTGGCTTGTGGGGTTGACTCCGACGCACTGCAGCACCAGGATTCGTTGCGGGTGCAGGCAACCAAAGGGGGCCCGTCATGGCGAATCCATCTGCGGCGTATTACTCGATTGACCCGACCGACCCGGACCGGTGGCATGACTACTCGGACTGCCCGAATGGGCAGCAGATTCCGGAGGAAAACAAGCGTTGGGGGAAGCCGGAGGGCTACACGAGGTGCGGCAGTTGCAAGCGCCTTGACGGGTGACACTCGGCGAGAAGCGCATTTCCCACGATGGCCCCGAAGCTTCGCCGCGTTCGATCTCCCACACACGGGACAGAGCAACAACCGGCAGCCGCATCGTTTTGGGCTGCGTAGAGCCCCCGCCACCCGTCAGGAGCGGTGCCGCTGAAGCAGATTGTCGGGTCTGAGTGACCCGGCCCCCTTCGCACGACCCCGTGGTGTGGATACCCATATCGCGCAGCCGCTTCACCGCGAGGGCGATCCCGGGATCAAGTGGGGCACTCGGGCAAATCTCCCGCGCCAGGGCTTCTTGTGCAGCTCGGCCTTCCGCACACAAGCTCACGCCGAAACGTCCCTACGGCGGTATCGGATAGGGTCACCGCCATGGGTGGCTCGGGTGAGTATGTGTTTATTGACGAATCGGGGGACCCGGGCTTCCCAGGAGCAAACCCGATTTACATCCTCGCGGCGGCCCACATGTCCGAAGCCGTGCATCGGGACATAACGGCCCACATTTCGAGCTTCCGTTACTTCCACGGCGTCAACCGAGAATTCAAGGACTGGGGTGGGCTCGTGAAGTCCCCGCGGACGCAGCAGTGGCGGTCGTTGATGGGATACCTGGGGGCGTGTGTCGGCAACGGTGATGTAGCGATAACCGCGACGTGGATGAACAAGGCCAAGTATCAAGCGAACAGAGGGCCGTACCTGCAACCAGGGCAAACCACGCTCTTTCGGCACTTCCAGATTCGGCTGCTGCTTGAGCGCCACCGAGCAAGAAGGCAGTGGGGGAAGGACCTGGACGTTGTTCTCGATCGATGGAGCATGAGTCAGTCCCAACGTGTGAACCTGGAGAACTACGTCAAGAACAACTGGAACCTGCAACCAATCGGAAACGTGACGACCGTAGACTCCCAGTACGTCGAGATGGTGCAGGTCGTCGACTTGCTCACACGTCTGGCGAGGCGGATCGTAGAGGGCAAGGCGGATGCCGAGGAACAAGCGTTTGCCACCCAGGTGCTCCACATTCATGAGATCGAGCGGGGCCTGTTCCACCAATGACAAAAAGAACGAGAGGGCCCCAGCGCCCCCTACGGGGCCAAGGACCCTCTCATCAGTTCGAGACAAAGATACCAACGCTGTCAAGACCTAGCCCGGATCGGCTGCTCCTATTGAAGCTCCCCACTCTGATGACAGTCCGGACCAGATTCGGGTTGTGGTTGATGCCAATTCTTCATGCCGGGCGATCACAGCAGAATTCAGACTCGCTTCAAGCGTCACCACGGTGTCACCAACCCGAGTAGAGCCGTGGCTCACCACATACCAAAGCGGCTCGCCGGCGCAGGTCAGAAGCAGTGGGCGAGGGGGGAGTTGAACCCCCACGTCCTTTCGGACACAGGAACCTGAATCCTGCGCGTCTGCCAATTCCGCCACTCGCCCGAGTGGAACGGGAATGGTAACAGGGCGTTCCCGCGCATCGTGCCTGCTCCCGGGCGTCGCGGGGCTCATTGCTAGGATGGGCCGAACCCCGGGCGGACGCACATCGCCCGGGCACGATCCGGCACGCGACCCCGACCCCGGAGCCCGTCCGCATGGCCATCCTCCGAGACTTCGAACGCCGACTCGAGGGCATCGTCGAGGGTTCGTTCGCCAAGGTGTTCCGTGGCGGGCTGCAACCCGTCGAGCTGGCCAAGCGCGTGCTGCGCGAGATGGACTCGGGCAAGACCGTCGGTGTTCGTGAGATATGGGCGCCGAACCGGTTCGCGTTCACCGTCTCCCAGGCCGACCACGAACGGTTCCAACAAGCGGAGGGAGCGCTCGCGGACGAGCTCCAACAGGTCTGCCGCGAACACGCGATCGAACGCAACTGGGGCCTCCTCGGTCCCCCCGAGGTGACTTTCGAGGTGGATGACGCTCTGGGCAAGGGTCGGTTCCGATGCGCCGCCGCCCTCGTCGAGGGCGTCGAACGGCTCGAGCCGTGGAAGATGCAGCAGGCTCCGCCCGCTGCCGCTGCTGCGACACCCGCGATGGGAACCGGTCACGGTGAGCCCCACGGCCCCGTGGTGCTCGCGTTCCTCGACGACGGTGGAGCGGCGGCCGGCAAGACCGTGCGCATCCAGAAGCCGAAAGTGACGATCGGACGCTTGCCCGAATGCGACGTGGTCGTCGCGGACGCGGGGGCCTCGCGGCACCACGCCCAGATCGAGCAGCGCGACGGCGCGTACGTCCTGAGCGATCTCGGGTCGACGAACGGCACCCTCGTGAACGATCAGCCCGTGACCACCTACCGCCTGCAGCTCGGCGACCGGATCACGATCGGCGAGACCGTCCTCGAGGTCCGGGGAGACTGAGGTGTCCCGCTTCGCGTTGACGCTGCTGCAGCTCGGACTGCTCGTGCTGCTGTACCTGTTCATCTGGCGCGCCGTCCGGTCGGTCTCCACGGGGATCTCGGGCCGGCAGCCCCCGGCTCCCAAGGCGGCGGCTCCCCCGGCCCCGCCGAAGCAGCGACGACGCAAGGCCGGCGGTGCGCCGCGCAGCCTCGTGATCCTCGGCAAGAACGGCAAGAAGGCCGCGACGTTCAAGCTGGAAGACCAACCTCTCGAGATCGGCCGCGCGGCGAACTGTGCGATCACGGTCGAGGACACGTTCGCGTCCCAGTCGCACGCGCGGCTGTCACCCGACGGTGAGGTGTGGGTAGTACAAGACCTCGGATCGACGAACGGAACGTTCCTCAACGAGCGACGGATCGAGGGACGTCCCCAGGTGCGGGCCGGCGACCGGATCCGGATCGGCACGACGATCCTGGAGCTGCGCGCGTGAAGGCGACCGTCGCCGCCGCGACCGACATCGGGAAGGTGCGTTCCGGGAACGAGGACGCCTACGTCGTCGAGGTTCCCCTCGTCGCGGTCGCGGACGGGATGGGCGGTCACCAGGGCGGGGAGGTCGCGTCGCACCTGGCGCTCGAGACGCTGGAGACGCTGTTCAAACACAAGCGTGGAACGCTGTCGGAACAGGTCACCGAGGCGAACAGCGCGGTGTTCGAACGCTCACTGCGCGATCTCGCCGTCGCGGGGATGGGAACGACCCTGACCGCGGCGGTCGCCGACGGCGATCGGCTGCGACTCGCGCACGTCGGCGATTCACGCGCGTACCTGCTGCGCGACGGGGAGCTGCGCTCGTTGACCGAGGATCACACGATGGTGCGCGAGATGGAGCTGCGCGGTGAGCTGACCGCGGACGAGGCCGCGAGCCACCCGCAGCGCAGCGTGTTGACGCGCGCCCTGGGAACCGAGCCCGACGTGCTCGTCGACGAGGGCATCGTCGATCTCCTCGACAACGATCGTCTGTTGCTGTGCACCGACGGGCTCACGGGGATGGTCGGCGAGGATCGGATCCTCGCGGTGCTGCGCGACACGGAGGATCCGACCGACGCCGTCCGCGCGCTCGTCTCCGAAGCGAACGAGAACGGGGGGGTCGACAACATCACCGCGGTGATCGTCGACTTCCACGGCGAGCCCGGACCCTCGTCGGCCGCGAACGCTCCCGCGTTCGCAACCGCGAACGTCCCGACCTCGACGATGCCCGGCGGGGAAGAGACGGACGAGGCACCGGGAGGGACGAGGGGCGAGTCCGATCCCGGCCGCTCGGTCCCGATCCGACGCATCGCGCTGTGGACCGGCATCGTCGTGCTCGTCCTCGTCGTGGTGCTCGTCGGCGGCCGCGCCTACCTCGACCGGCAGTGGTACGTCGGTGTCGAGGGCGATCGGGTCGCGCTGCTGCGTGGTGTTCCCTCCGAGGTCCTCGGCGTCGCCCTGCACGAGCCCGAGGTGATCACCGCGATCCCCGCCGACTCGGCGCGTCAGCTCCAGTTCTTCGCCGACCTGGCCGAGGGGATCCCGGTCGACTCGCAGGTGGCGGGCGAACAGATCATCGCCCAGATCGAAACCGACCTCGCGGAGCGTGCCGAGGCCGAGAACCCGCAGCTGAGCCCCGGTAGCGAGGGAGGCCACGCAGACCACGCCGACGGCGGCGGACAGGGCGGGGGCGGCGGACAGGGTGGCACCGCGTGAGCAGGGTCGAAGCCGCCGACCGGCGGCTCCGCGGACTGTTCCTGTTGGTGGGAGCGTTCTCGATCGCGCTGGCCGCGTACCTGCTCGTCGGGCTCGGCAAGCGGGGCAAGGTGCCGGTCACGCTGTCGCTGTACGGGACGATCTTCCTGCTCGGCTTCGCCGCCGCGTTCCTCGTGATCCGCCGCTACGCGCCGAAGGCCGACCCGGTGCTGTTCCCCTTGGCGGGGGCGCTCGCGGGTCTGGGCTTCGCGGTGATCTTCCGTCTGGACGGCAACCTCGCGGCCGAGCAGAGCACCTGGCTGATCGTCGGACTGCTCGCGTTCTGCGCGACGCTGATCGTGATCCGCGATCACCGCCAGCTCGACGCGTACACCTACACGATCGGACTGATCGGCGTGGTGCTGTTGCTGTTGCCGATCGTTCCCGGCATCGGACGGACGATCAACGGCGCACGGCTGTGGGTGGAGATCGGTCCGGTCGGGTTCCAACCCGCGGAGCTCGGCAAGGTCTTCATCGTCGTGTTCCTCGCGTCGTACCTGTCGGCCAAGCGCGAGGTGCTCGCGGTCGGCACCGGCGGCTGGGGACCGCTGCGCCTGCCGCAGGCCCGGCATCTCGGCCCGGTGCTGCTCGCGTGGGGAGCATCCCTGATGATCCTGTTCGTCCAGAAGGATCTGGGCGCGTCGCTGCTGTACTTCGCGATCTTCGTGGTGATGTTGTGGGTGGCCACCGGCCGCCCGGCCTACCTCGTGATCGGCGTGCTGCTCTTCGGCGCGGGGGCGTTCCTCGGCTATGCGACCTTCAGCCACGTGGAGACGCGGGTCGATCTGTGGCTGCACGCGCTCGATCCCTCGATGCTGCGCGAGGGAGCGAGCCAGCTCGCCGAGGGGCAGTTCGCGATGGCCAGCGGCGGGTTGGTCGGCAGCGGGCTCGGCGAGGGCGTTCCCTACCGGATCCCGTTCGCCGAGACCGACTTCATCTTCGCGGCGATCGGGGAGGAGCTGGGCTTGTTCGGCACGACCGCGGTCCTGCTGCTGTTCGTGGTCCTCGTCGGGCGGGGGCTGCAGGCTGCGATCCGCGCGACGGACGACTTCGGCAAGCTGCTCGCCGCGGGGCTCGCGACGCTGGTCGGACTCCAGGCGTTCGTGATCGTCGGCGGCGTCACGCGCGTGATCCCGCTGACCGGCGTGACGCTGCCGTTCGTCAGCTACGGCGGATCGAGCCTGGTGAGCAACTTCATCATCCTCGCGCTGCTCGTGCGGGTCTCGGCAGGGTCCGCCCCGCAGCGAGGTCCCCTCCGCGGACCGCGACGGGCGCCGAAGGAACCGTCGGCCGGGAACGAACGATCAGAGGAAGAGGCGCTCGCCGGTGGATAGACAGATCCGCAGGCTCGGCGTCGGGCTGCTCGTGCTGCTCGTGGTCCTGCTCGCCGGTGTGAACTACGTGCAGGTGTTCGCGGCCGAGGATATCGCCGACAACCCGGCGAACGCGTTCCGCCAGATCGTGGCGGAGTCCTCCGTCGACCGGGGCCGGATCCTGGCCAGCGACGCGGAGACCGAGCTGGCGTTCTCCCGGCAGACGAACGGGGAGTTCGAGTACCAGCGGCACTATCCGGACGGACCGCTGTGGGCGCACATGACGGGCTATTACTCCTTGTTCTTCGGCCGCACTGAGCTGGAACAGTCGTTCAACGAGCACCTGTCGGGCGACGCTCCCGAGCTGTTGTCCCAGACCCTCGGCGACCTGGTCCTCGGCCGCCCGAAGCGCGGCGCATCCATCATCACGAGCCTGGATCCGGAACTTCAGGAGCTCGCGATGGACATCGTCGAGGACGACGCAGAGATGCGCGAGGGCGGCGCGATCGTTGTGCTGGAACCGGATACAGGCAACGTGTTGGCGTCGGCTTCGAACCCCACCTTCGATCCGAACGCGCTGTCAACCCAGGATCCTGAGACGGCGGAGCGCGAGATCACCGCACTGAATGACGACCCGGAGCAACCCCTGCTCTCGCGGGCGAGCGACACGCTGTTCCCACCCGGCTCGGTGTTCAAGATCGTGACCGCCGCGGCCGCTCTCGAGAACGGCGACACGCGATCGACCACCTACCCGAACCCGCCGGAACTCGAGCTCGAGCTGACCGACAACACCTTGCAGAACTTCGGAGAGTCGCACTGCGCCGGAGGAGCAGCGCGGATCACGCTCGCGGACGCGTTCCAACAGTCGTGCAACGTCACCTTCGGCCACATCGCCTCCGAGCTCGGCCCGCGACGGATGGCCCGTCAGGCCGAGGCGTTCGGCTTCTGCCTCTGGAACCCGACCACGAGTGGCCGTTGCCTCACCGACACGGTTCCCTTCGACATCCCGTACACCGCGGGTCGCTTCCCGAACGAGGAGTACTTCGCGCAGAACGACCCCCTCGTGGCGTTCTCGGGGATCGGCCAGGCGGACGTGGCGACGAACCCGTTGTCGATGGCGATGGTTGCGGGCGCGGTCGCCAACGACGGAGTGCTGATGCGTCCGAGGCTGGTGACCGAGGTACGCGATCCGCAGGGACGGGTCGTGACCTCGTTCGACCCGGAGGAGGCGAGCATCGCGACCTCACCGGAGACCGCGGCAAACCTCACCGAGATGATGGTGAGCGTCGTCGAGGGCGGAACCGGCTCGGCCGCCGCGATCGCGAACGTTTCCGTGGCCGGGAAGACGGGAACCGCGCAACGTGGACCGGGCGATCTCCCCCATGCCTGGTTCGTCGCGTTCGCGCCCGCCGACGACCCGCAGGTCGCCGTTGCGGTTATCGTTCTCGACGGTGGAGATATCGGCAGCGAGATCACGGGCGGTCAGGCGTCGGCGCCGATCGCACGGACGATGATCGAAGCGGCGCTCGACGGGTAAAGGGAGCACATGGCGAACGGGGACATGAGCACGTCGGTGCTGAACGAGCGCTACCGGCTCGAGGCGCTGATCGGCGAGGGCGGGATGGCGAAGGTCTACCGGGCCCTCGACACCCAGCTCGACCGGATCGTGGCCGTCAAGATCCTCAAACCCGAGTTCGCCGCCGACCGATCGTTTGTCGACCGGTTCCGCCGTGAGGCCCAGATGGCGGCCAAGCTCAACCACCGCAACCTCGTCGGGGTCCACGACACCGGCGACGAGGGCGACGTCCACTACATCGTGATGGAGTACATCGAGGGCCGCACCCTCGCCGACTTCTTCGCCGGCGGCGGACGCCTGACCCCGATGAAGGCGACCGAGCTCGTGGAGCAGGTCGCGGGCGCACTCGCGTACGCACACCAGCAGGGCGTGATCCACCGCGACATCAAGCCCGGGAACATCATGGTGACGCGCGAAGGCGGCGTGAAGGTCACCGACTTCGGGATCGCTCGCCTCGTCACGACCGAGCACACGATCGAGCAGACGGCCGCCGTTCTGGGAACGGCGTCGTACCTGTCGCCCGAGCAAGCACGCGGCGAGGTCGTCGACGAACGCAGCGACATCTACTCGCTCGGCTGTGTCCTGTTCGAGGCGCTGACGGGCCGGCAGCTGTTCTCGGGCGACTCCCCTGTCGCGATCGCCTACAAGCACGTGAACGAACAACCGGTCGCTCCCTCGACCCTGAACCCGGAGGTGACGCCCGACCTCGACGCGGTCGTGATGCGCGCGCTGTCGAAGAACCCGGTGAACCGGTACCAGACGGCGAACGAGTTCCGCCACGACCTCGAGGCGCTGCGCAACGGCGGCCAGATCTCCGCGACCCCCTTGATGGGGGCGGCGGCCGCGACGACCCAGGTGATCCGGCCGGGCGCGGGCCAGCAGACGGCCGTGCTCCCTCCCGAAGAGGAAGAGGACAAGAAAAAGAAATGGATCGTCGGCATCATCGTCGGCCTGATCATCGTCGCCGGCCTCGCCGCCGCGGCGTGGTGGCTGGTGAGCTCGGTCCTCGACTCCAACGGGAGCAGCCGGCGGGCCCAGATCCCGACGGGCATCGTCGGATCGACCGAGGAGGACGCCCGCGACCAGCTCACGCAGGCCGGCTTCGAAAACGTCAAGGTCGAGCGTGAGGACGATGTTCCGGACGACGAGTTCGAGGTCGACGACGTCTCGAACGTGGATCCGGCCGAAGGAACCACGATCGACGTCGAACGCGAGGTCACCCTCACGGTCGTCCGCGAGCCGGGCGACGTCGAGGTGCCGAGCGTCACGGGTAGCTCGGAGGCTGACGCCCAGGCGCTGCTGGAGGGTGATCCCTACAACTTCGTGGTCAGGTCCAAGCCCCGTTTCAACCCAGCGCCCGCCGGTGAGGTCTACGGTACGAATCCCGAGGAGGGCTCATCCCTGACACCGGGGTCGTCGATCGTGTTGCTCGTCTCGCGCGGCCCGGAGCCCTCACCAACACCCACGGAAACGCTCGTGGTGGTACCGGACGTCGTCTGCCGCCCTGAGAATGCGGCCGTGAACAAGCTAGCCGCCAGAGGCTTCGTCGCTCAGAACGTCGGAGAGGCCTCGCATCCCGATTGCGGGCCCGGAAGGGTGGCCAAACAACAGCCGGTCGGCGACTCCTCTCTCCCCGAAGGTTCGACGGTCAAGTACTGGGTCACCCCCGACGAACCCCCGTCCCCGCCGCCCTCCTCGAGGATCGATAACTCCGGGAAGGGTTCGGACAACGGCAAGGGTCCGAAGGACAAGCCGGGCAAGGGTCCCAAGGACAAGGACAACTCCGGGAAGGGCTGAGCGGCTGATCCGGCGGCGGCGTGCCGCCGCCCCGCAGTAAGCTCCGATCGATGGCGCTCTGGTTCGCTTCCGAGGAGTTCTCCGACGACGAGCGCGCCCTGCTGTCGCGCTACTTCACCAACCTCGATCAGCCCGTCTTCGCGCTGATCAACATGCCCGAGGTCGTCAAGGGCGCCCTGTTCGCGCGCTACTCGCGGACACCGAAGTCGATCCGTCGGCTGTTCCTCGACGAGTTCGCCGAGCAGGTCGCCGACGGACGCGTCCCCGAACCGACGATGGGCGAGGAGCGCGCCGAGAAGCTGTTCGATCGCGTGTTCGTCGAGTACGGCGACGACTCGGTCGCCCAGCTCGGCGGGGTACACCTCGCGTGCGAGCAGGCCTCGCAGCTGCTGTGCAAGCAGCTCGAGTGGGGCCGCCTCGCCGCTTATCTCGAACAGTCCACCCGCTACATGCGCTACGACGACCGACCAGGGGATCGCTGGCGCCTCACGATGCCCCCCGAGCTCGAGGGAACGCCGCACGAGGTGACGTTCTCGGCGTTCGCCGATCTCGCGTTCGAGACCTACGGCCGCCTGTTCGAGCCGATGCAGTCCTACTACCGCGAACGGTTCCCGCAGCAGCAGGGTGATTCCGACTTCGTCTACCGCTCCACGATCCAGGCGAAGACCTGCGACACCCTTCGTGGACTGCTCCCGGCCGCGACCCGTTCGAACATGGGGATCTACGCGACCGGCCAGGCCTACGAGCAGCTCCTGCTGCGCCTGCGCGCCCACCCGCTCCAGGAGATGCGCGAGTACGGCGACCTGATGCTGACCGAGCTGCGCAAGGTGATCCCCGCGTTCCTCAAGCGCGTCGACGTCGAGGATCGTGGCGTCGCGTGGTCGCGCTACCTCGCCGAACGGCGAGAAGCGCTGGCGGACGTCGCCGCGAAGTTCACCGCTGGGGTTCCCACGGGTGCGCGCGACGAGGTCACGCTCACCGATTCCGACCCCGAGGGAGAAGTGAAGGTCGTGGCGGCGGCGCTGTACGCGTCGAGCGGGCTCCCTGACGACCGTCTGCTCGTGCTCGCGCGCGGCATGCGCGACGACGAGCGGGCCTCGGTGCTGACCGCGGCCGTCGGTGACCGCGCGAACCGACGCCACAAGCCCGGACGCGCGTTCGAGCGCACCGGGTACCGCTTCGACGTGCTCTGCGACTACGGGGCGTTCCGCGATCTGCAGCGACACCGCCTGCTCACGGTCGAGTGGCAGCCGCTGACGACCGCGAACGGCTACGAGCTGCCGCCCGAGATCGACGAGGCCGGCTTCGCCCACGAGGTCGGGCACGTGCTCGATCTGTCCGCCGCGCTCGAGCGTGAGCTGCTCGACGCGGGCTTCACCGACGCGGCGCAGTACGCGGTGGCGATGCAGTACCGGATCCGGTTCGCACTGCAGATGAACGCACGCGAGGCGATGCACCTGATCGAGCTGCGCAGCTCACCCCAGGGCCACCCGACCTACCGGCGCGTCGCGCACCGGATGCACGAGCTGATCCGCGACCACGCGGGCCACACCGCGATCGCCGCGGCGATGCAGCACGTCGACCGCTCCGACGTCGACCTCGAACGCCTCGAGGCCGAGCGGCGCACCGAGGCCAAGCGCCGCGCGCTCGACGGCCCGGCCTGAGGCTACGGCCCGCGGAACCCCCGGACGCCGATCCCGCGCTTTCGCAGCTTCGCGTTCAGCTCGATCGCGTACGGATGCTCCTCGACCGTGAGCTCCTTTGGGTTATCGACCAGGAAGCGCACCGTGTCGCCGTCGCCATAGCGGCGGAGCGCCACGCCGTAGCCCTTGACGACCTTCGCAGCGGCGTCCGCGTCTGCGGATGCCACCGAGAACCGCAGCGGTCCGTCGAAGTTCGGCAGCGCTGCCGCCGCCTCGCGGGCACGACGCTCCGCGTCGGCGCGGACGGCTGAACCGATCCGCGGCGCGACGCCCCCGGCGGGATCGGGGCCGAAGATCGCGTTCCACAACACGCGCTGCATCCCTTCGGGCATGCCGCGCCGGTTGGGATCCGCGGGGAAGATCACGACCCGGCCGCTGCCGGCGCGCTCGTCGACGCAGACGGCCGTCGTCGCGACCGCCTTCGGGTTATCGATGTACCCGGAGGCGAACCAATCGTCGTCGTCCGCGCTCGGGTAGACGATCGGCGTCGCGGACGGACCGGCCTTCGCGATCAGATCGTCGTCGAACAACACCCATGCGAACTCGCCCACCGTGTCCGCCAACGGGCTGGAGGGGTCAACCCGTGAGCGGAGCAGCGTTCCGGGAACGTCGGCCGCCGGGAAGTGCAGCCGGGCGGTCGACAGTCCCAACAGGGCAGCGAGTCGCGCCCCACCGCCGCGGTAGCCGACGTAGCGTCCTCCACCGTTCACCCAGTCGACGAGCGCGCGTTGACCGGGCGGCTTCAGCAGCTTCATGCCCCGCGTCGATCCCGAGCCCGGTGTGACGAGGACGTCGATGTCCTCCAGCGCGCCGTCTCTCACATCAACGGGTCGCAGCTCCGTGTACGGGATGTCCCATCGCTGGTCGAACAGCCACCGCGTCCCCTGGTAGGACTCGTAGGAGAACGTCCCCTTCGACTGGAGGAACAACCCGATCCGCGGCGCCCCAGCGGGTGGACCGGGGGGCGCGGGTTCGGCCACCGCCGGCGCCGTCGATGCCGCAGGGTGCAGCTCCTCACCCGACATCCCGCCATCGAGGTTCGCGAGGAGCGGAAGGCTCCAGCCACTCAGGCTGAAGGTGAACAGCGTCGGCATGTAGGTGTTCTCGTTGAGCATCGCCTGGATCCAGTGCTTCTGCGGCTGGGCCATCGGGACCCAGTACGTCCCGGCCGGGAGCATGCGCGGCGCCGGGTCCCGGCCGTACGCGCGGAAGTCGGGCACCTGCAGCGGCGCGTCGAGGCGATCGACCCTCACGTCCATCCGTTGGAGCCGGCGGATCAGGCGGCGCAGCTCGGGCTGCTTGTCGGCCTGCGGCGGGAAGAAGTAGTGCCGCAGCGGCCGGCGGTCGACCTTCATCCGCGGCTTCCGCTGCGGGTTGAAATAGCGGCGGTTGCGCTCCAGCAACCCGATCTCCCCTTGTCGCACCGCCTTGGCGAAGATCAGATGCAGCTCGTTCAGCAGGCGCTCCTTGTTCGCGGCCGCCTGGGTCACAGCGATCCACTGGATCACGAGGTGTTTCGTCGACCGGCGTTCGATCGTCGTGCCGTTGTAGACCTCGATCGTCATCCCGGCGCCCTGGAAGCCCATCGCGCCGAGCGTGTCGCCGAACTGCGGGGCGAAGAAGTCGTAGACGCTGCCGTTGAAGAAGTCCCATCCCCGCTCGACGAACTCGGCGGCGAATGCCGCACCGTAGAGGTCCTCGATCCACTCGATCACGGTCTCGTCGGTCTCCTGATACTGGGGGTCGTTGTTCGGCGGGAAGAACGAACGGAAGAACCCGAACTCGTGGTCGTCGAGGAACAGCAACGGCGGGTAGCGACGCATCAGCTCGACGCGTGCATCGGTCTCGGGCTGGGTCCGCACGTGCGTGTCGCGGTTCAGGTCGAACCCGTAGATGTTGCGACGCTGGTCCAGCTCGCGTCCGTCGGGATTCTGCACCGGGACGAACACCACGATCGCATTGTTCAAGACATTGCGCACGACGCAGTCGTCGCGATCGGCCAGCTCGTACAACGCCTGCAAGGAGGCGTCGGTACCGCTCTCCTCGCTGCCGTGGACGTTCGCGGCGATCCACAGGATCGCGGGGGTGGTCTTCGCGAGCTCGGCAACCTCGCCGTCCGGGGTCTGCGGATCGCGGATCTTCGCGGTCGCCGCGCGGATCGACGCGAGCCCGGCGGGCGTGACGTTCGAAGGCTTGCCGAGGATCGCATAACGGATCGGCCTTCCTTGCCACGAGGTGCCGAGCGAGTCGGTGATCACGCGGGGGCTCGCCGCCGCCACCGCGCCGAGGTAGGCATCGGACTCGGCGGTCGTCACCTCCCGATCGACACCGACGTCGAACCCGAGCACGTCCTCGGGGCTCGGCACGACGCCCATGAACTCGGCCGGCGTGTCGAAGACGTCGCATCCCCCGCCCGCGCGGGCGGTCGAGGCGATCGGCAGTGTCGCCGCGGCAGCCGCGACGGCCGAGGCCTGCAGGAACCGCCGGCGCGTCAGCGGTGCGCGAACGGTGGTCTCGTCGGACATCAGCGATCTCCCCCTTCGGCGGACCACGCCCGCCTCGCGATCTCCCGTGCTCCGGCAGCATGGCCCAGGTCGCCGGGGGTTGGGAAGGGACCGAAGGACTAGTCAGCGACGGGCCGGGCTCTCTGAGCCGGCATCCCCGGGGAGGGCCCGGGGGTTTCCCGTAAGCTGTGCGGACCGCGATGGACCGTCAAACCACCTTCCTGCTTGCCATGAGCATGCTGATCGCGGCCGGGATCGCCGTCTCGGCCGCCGGTTGGACCCTGTTCGCGCGCGACCGCCGGGCGCACCGGGCCCCCTCGGCCGCGCTCGCCGGCGACCCCACCTCCGACGCGACCCATCACGAGGCGTCCGAGGAGCGGTAGATGCTCGAGCTCCTCGACCTCCGCGAGCGGAGGGAGCGCCTCGAGCCTCGACGTCTCGAGCCGGACCCTGCCGTCACAGAACCCGTACGTGAGCTGATCGCGCGCGTGCGCGGCGAGGGCGACGCCGCCCTCGTCGACCTCGCGCTCCGGTTCGACGGCGCGGACCTTCGCGGAACCGGTCTGCGCGCAACCCCCGCAGAGTTCGAGCGCGCACAGGTGGAGGTGCCCGAGGTCCTGCGCGTCGCGATCGACGATCTGATCGAGCGGGTCACCGACCTGCACCGGCGCCAGCTCCCCCCCGAGTGGCGAGACGAACGCGCCGGCACCCGCTTCGGGGAGGTCGTTCGCCCGATCAGTGCAGCGGGCTGCTACGTCCCGGGCGGTCGTGCGATGTACCCGTCCTCGGTGGCGATGACGGTCGTTCCCGCTGTCGTCGCCGGCGTCGAGGAGATCGTGGTGTGCACACCCGCGGGCGCCGACGGGTCGATTTCGCCGGCCGTGCTGTACGCAGCGCTCCGGGCGGGAGCGACCGCGGTGGTCAAGACCGGCGGCGCGCAGGCGATCGCAGCCATGGCCTTCGGCACCGAGAGCGTTCCCGCCGTGGATCGGATCGTCGGTCCCGGCAACGCCTACGTGACCGAGGCGAAGCGCCAGCTGAACGGCCTCGTCGGGATCGACGGACTCGCCGGCCCCAGCGAGCTGACGGTGGTGGCCGACGCGGACGCGGATCCCGAGCTGATCGCGATCGACCTGATCGCCCAGGCGGAACACGATCCGGACGCGAGCACGAACCTCGTCGCCACCGACGCGCGACTCGTCGAGCGCGTCGCGGCCGCGCTCGCCGCCGAGGTGGTCAAGGCCGGCCGGAAGGAGATCGTCGAGCAAGCGCTGACCCGTAACCGCGCCTACCTGGTCGCTGATCTCGAGCAGGCGACCGACGCGGTCAACGACCTCGCGGCCGAGCACCTGCAGGTGCTCGTCGCCGATCCTCGCGGGTTCGTGGCGGGAGTGCGCAACGCCGGCGCGATCTTCCTCGGACCGTGGACGGCTGTTCCCTTCGGCGACTACGGGGTCGCCTCGAACCACGTGCTGCCTACCGCCGGTACCGCCCGCTTCGCGTCGGGCCTGCGCGCAGCGGACTTCGTCACGGTGAGCTCGGTGATCGAGATGGATCCCGGTGCGGTGCGCGAGCTCTCCCCGTCGGTCGTGGCGATCGCCGAGAGCGAGGGACTCGTCGGGCACGCCCGTGCGGTTCGCGTCCGCGACGAGCGCGCCGTGGAAGGCGGGGACGCATGAGCGCCGACCCTCGCCCCGGGATCCGCGACACCGGACCGTACGTGTCCCCGCAGCTCGACGTCGCCGCGCGACTGAACACGAACGAGTGTCCGTTCCCCCTGCCCGAGGGCTTCTCGGCCGACCTCGGACGCGCGGTCGCCGAGCTGGCGCTGAACCGCTACCCCGACGGGCAGGCGACGCGCCTTCGAGAGGGGCTCGCGGCGTCGGCCGGCCACGCGGTCGAGGGAACGTGGGCCGCGAACGGGTCGAACGAGATCCTGACCGAGCTGCTCAGTGCGTACGGCGGCCCGGGCCGCAGCGCACTCATGTTCGAGCCCACCTACCCGCTGCACTCGCGCCTGTCGTGGCTCACCAACACCGAGGTCGTCCGCCGCGAGCTCGGGGAACGGTTCACGATCGGCGACGAAGAGATCGTACAGGCCGTGGCGGCCGAGCCGAATGTCGTGTTCGTCTGTTCCCCGAACAACCCGACCGGCAACGCGCAGCCCGTCGAGATCACGCGGGCGCTCGCCGAGGCGCTGCCCACGTCGCTCGTGATCGTCGACGAGGCCTACATCGAGTTCGGCGGCGAGAGCGCGCTCCCCCTGGTGGCCTCGCGCCCGAACGTCGTCGTGGTCCGCACGCTCTCGAAGGCGTTCGCGCTCGCGGGAGCGCGCGTGGGCTACTGCCTCGCCGACCCGCAGGTGGTCGACGACCTTCGGGTGGTGCGGTTGCCCTATCACCTGTCGGCGCTCACCCAGGCCGCCGGCATCACCGCGCTGCACCACCGCACGGAGGCGGTGGCGATCCTGGATGCGATCCGGCGCGAACGCGATCGTATCGTCGCGGCGTTGCAGGCGCTCGTGGGCGTAACGGTGTTCCCGAGCGACGCGAACTTCGTGCTGTTCACACCACCGGGCGGAACGGACGCCAAAGACCTCTGGCAGCGGCTGCTCGACCGCAGTGTCCTCGTACGCGATCTCACCACAGTGGTGCCGCAAGGACTGCGCGTGACGGCCGGCGCACCCGACGAAGTGGATCTGTTCCTGAAGACGATGAAGGAGGTGCTGTGATGAGCGAGGCCCCGCGACGCGCGAGCGTCGATCGCACGACGAAGGAGACCCAGATCCGTGTCGAGCTCCAGCTCGACGGAGATGGAGCGGCCAACGCCGACACCGGGATGCCGTTCTTCGATCACATGCTGGGCCAGCTCGGCAAGCACGCCGGGTTCGATCTGGACGTCGCCGCGAAGGGCGACCTCGACGTCGACGGCCACCACACCGTGGAGGACATCGGGCTGGCCGTCGGCCAGGCGCTGTCCGAGGCTCTCGGCGACAAAGCGGGGATCCGGCGGTTCGGATCGTGTTCGGTTCCGATCGACGAGGCCCTGGTGGACTGCGCCCTCGATCTGTCCGGGCGCCCCTACCTCGTGCACGAGGTTCCCGTTCCCGCGGAAACGATCGGCGCCTTCGACACGGGGCTGACCGAGGACTTCATGCAGGCGTTCGCGACGAGCGCGCAGATGACGCTGCACCTGCGGCTGGTCTCCGGCCGCAGCCCGCACCACGTCGTCGAGGCGGAGTTCAAGTCACTGGCACGCGCCCTCGGCGACGCGGTGAGCCTGACCGGCCGCTCCACGATCCCGTCCACGAAGGGAACCCTGTGACCTCGATCGCGGTCCTGGACTACGACTCCGGGAACCTGCACTCGGTGGCACGCGCCCTCGAGCGGGTCGGTGCGGATGTGCGAGTGACCGACGACGGCGGCGAGGCGGCTCGCACCGACGCGGTGCTCGTTCCCGGCGTGGGGCATTTCGGCGCGTGCAAGCGCAGCCTCGCGATGCGCGGGCTCGATGTCGTCGTGCGAGACGCGGTGGCCTCCGGGCGACCGGTGTTCGGTGTCTGCGTGGGCCTGCAGGTGTTCCTGAACGGGAGCGAGGAGGACACGGAAGAAGGGATCGGCGTTCTCGAAGGAACCTCGCGGTTGCTGACCGGCGAGATCAAGGTGCCGCACATGGGATGGAACGAGGTCGCCTGGACCGCTGCGCACCCGTACACGGCCCAGCTCCCCTCGGGAACACGGTTCTACTTCGTCCACTCCTACGCCCCCGACGTCGACACGCCCGGGACGATCGGCACGACCGAGCACGGGCGGGTGTTCGCATCGGTGCTGGCGCGCGACAACGTGTTCGCGACGCAGTTCCACCCCGAGAAGTCCGGCGAGGCCGGATTGCAGCTCTACGAGACGTTCGTGAAGGAGGCCGGATCCCGATGATCGTGATCCCGGCGATCGACCTGCGCGGCGGGCGCGCGGTACGGCTGTTCCGGGGCGACCCGGAGGCCGAGACCGAGTACGCGACCGAGCCCGTGGAGGTGGCGAAGCGGTTCGAGGAGGACGGAGCGCGGCGCCTGCATCTCGTCGACCTCGACGCCGCCCTCGGCACCGGCGACAACCGCGAGAGCGTGAAGGAGATCATCCGCACGGTGGCGATCCCCGTGCAGCTCGGCGGTGGGATCCGCACGATGGAAGCGCTCGACACGGTGCTCGCTCCGCGCATGGCCGAACGCGCGGTGCTCGGTACCGCCGCCGCTGCGAACCCCGATTTCGTGCGTGACGCCGTCGCGAAGTACGACGACAGGATCGTCGTCGCCGTCGACGTCAAAGACGGCCGCGTGATGGTGCGCGGTTGGCAAGAGGCCGGCCCGCCGATCGAGGAGTCGATCCCCGCGCTCACCACGGCCGGCTCTCCCCGCTACCTCGTCACCTCGATCAAGATGGACGGCACGATGGACGGTCCCGATACCGAGCTGTACGAACGGGTGATCGAGCTCGCGGGAGATGTTCCGGTGATCGCGAGCGGCGGCGTTCGCAACGCGGAGGACGTCTGGGGGCTCCGCGAGCTCGGGTGCGAGGCGGCCGTGGTCGGCAAGGCCTTCTACGTCGGTACGATCAAGCTCTCGGAGGTCGTCCGGGGATGACCCTCGCCACCCGCCTGATCCCGTGCCTGGACGTCGACGCGGGCCGCGTCGTGAAGGGGACGAACTTCGTCGACCTCCGCGACGCGGGCGACCCGGTCGAGCTGGCCGCGCGCTACGACGCCGAGGGCGCAGACGAGCTCGTGTTCCTCGACATCACCGCGACGGTCGAAGGACGTGCGAGCACGCTCGAGGTGATCGGCGCGACCGCCGAGCAGGTGTTCATCCCGCTCACGGTCGGCGGCGGGGTGAGGACCGAGGACGACGTTCGGGCGTTGCTCCGGGCGGGTGCGGACAAGGTGGCGATCAACTCCGCGGCGGTGCGCGAGCCCGCGCTGCTCCAGCGGTGCGCGGACCGCTTCGGCACCCAGTGCATCGTGATCGCGATCGACGCGCGAGCCACCGGTGAGTCGGCCGACGAACGCTGGGAGGTCGTGGTCGACGCGGGCCGCACCCCGACGGATCGTCGGGCGGTCGAGTGGGCGGTCGAGGCGACCGCCCAGCGGGGCGCGGGCGAGATCCTGCTCACCTCGATGGACCGGGACGGCACGGGCGAGGGCTACGATCTCGAGCTGCTGCGTGCGGTCGGCTCCGCGACGACGGTCCCCCTGGTCGCGAGCGGCGGCGCGGGAGCGAAGGAGGACTTCGGCGACGCGGTGCTCGACGGCGGCGCCGACGCGGTGCTCGCGGCGAGCCGGTTCCACTTCGAGGAGCTCTCGATCCGCGAGGTCAAGTCCTCGATGGCCGAGCGCGGCATCCCGGTGCGGCTGTGAGGGGGAAGAAGGGATGAGCGAATCGAACGACGACGCTCTCGACCGATCCGCCGTCGATCTCGTCGGTCTGCGCTTCGACGAACGCGGACTGATCCCCGTGATCGTGCAGGACGCGGACTCGAACGAGGTGCTGATGTTCGCGTGGGCCAACCGCGAGTCGCTGGACCACACGCTTGCCGAGGGCAGGATGGTCTATTGGAGCCGTTCCCGGCAGGAACTGTGGCGCAAGGGCGACACGAGCGGCAACGTGCAGCACTGGGAGGAGCTCCGCGTCGACTGCGACGCCGATGTCGTGCTCGCCCGCGTGCACCAGACGGGCTCCGCCTGTCACACGGGCGAGCGTTCCTGCTTCTTCCGGGCGCTGCAGGGCTGAGGGCGCAACGGTCCCGGCGAGGAGAAACTCCCGCCGGGACCGTTGCAGCTCATGCCGCGTTCGGTGACCTCAGCTGGTACCGAACGTCGCGACCGCCGCTCCCCGACAGAGCTCGTCGGTCGCCAGGTTCCGCGCCTTCGCCTGGATCAGGTCGTCGCCCTGTTCGTTGTCGACGACCCGCCGGACCTCGAACGACCCGCTGGGCTCCTGCGTCACGAGGACGCCTCGGAAGAAGCGCTCGCCGTCGTGGCGGAGCACGACTCGCCAGCTGTCGCCGACCACGTTCTGGTCGACCTCGAACTCGACCTCGATCCGGCCGTGCTCGGGGCTGAGCTTGAGCTTCAGGTCGCTCGGACCGCTGCAGTCCTTCTCGACGATCACGTCGTCGTCGTTGGCGAACGCAGGCTGCGCGCCCAGGGTGAACACCGCGAGACAACACGCGGCCAATGCCGAACCAAGGATCTTGCGCATGGGTCCTCCTTCTCCTCTGGGCCCCATCGACCCTGTCGTGTCGTCACCGTAGGAGGAGACCCGTGAAGTCCGAGTTCCGACAACGTAAGCGTTCGGTAAGGGGCGGTATCGTGCGAACGTGACCCCCACGCGGATCCTCATCGTCGAGGACGAGGACTCGATCGCGGAGCCCCTCGCGGATCTACTCGGCCGGGAGCAGTTCCTCGTGCGGCGAGCCTCCTCGGTCGAGCAGGGACGCAGCGAGCTGGCGGCGGAACCGCCCGACCTCCTACTCCTGGATCTGATGCTGCCCGACGGCGACGGGCGCGACCTCCTCCGCGAACTGCGGGCGACCGCTTCGACGCCGGTGATCGTCCTCACGGCCAGGGACGACCCGACCGACACGGTCGTGGGGCTCGAGCTGGGGGCCGACGATTACGTGGTCAAACCGTTCCGCTCGACCGAGCTGATCGCGCGGATCCGTGCGGTATTGCGCCGGGCCAAGGAGGCACCGCGATCGGCGGACGTGCTCGAGATCGCGGGGGTTCGTCTCGACCGAGGCACCCGGTCGGTCAGCCGCGACGGGGAACCGATCGAACTGACGCGAAAGGAGTTCGATCTCCTCGCGATGTTGATGGATCACGCTGGACGGATCGTCCCGCGCGGCGACCTGATCGACGAGGTCTGGGACGAGCACTGGTTCGGATCCACGAAGACGCTCGACGTGCACGTCAGCACGCTGCGCAAGAAGTTGAGCGACGATCCCGCCGACCCGCGGTTCCTCTTCACGGCGCGCAGCGTCGGATTCCGGTTCGTCGCCCCCGACGCCGGCGACAAGTGAGCCTCCGCTCACGCCTCGTGCTCGCGGCCGGCTACCTGCTCAGCGTCGCCGTGATCGCCCTGGCCGTGCCGCTCGCCCTGAACGTGCAGCGGAGGATCGCCGCCGAGTTCGAGGCGAACCTCCGCAGCCGCGCTGCGCTCGTGGCCTCGCAGATCGCGGACGACGTCGCGCGGGTCGGCGAACAACCGATCGACGAACCCGAGAGCCGTGAGGAGCGGGTACGCCTCGCGACGATCGTCCGGCGGTTCGCAGAGGACGCGCCGAGCGAGCGGATCCTCGTCGTCGAGCGAGACGGAGTGGTCGTCGCCGACTCCTCGGGATCGGGCGCGATAGGGTCACGCTACGCGACCTCCGATCGGCCGGAGCTCGCCGCAGCGCTCGAGCAAGGAGCGATCGACGTGCGACGCCGTTCGAGCGAAACGCTCGGAGCGACGTTGCTGCTGGTCACGGTCCCGGTGCTCGACGATGCCGAGGTCGTCGGCGCCGTCCGTGTCTCCGGGCCCGTCGCCGCGGTCGACGACCGGGTATCGCGCGGTTGGCTCGCGATCGGGCTGGTGGGCATCGCGGTGATCGGCGCGGGGCTCGGGGTCGCGTGGCTGCTCGCGACCTCGCTGGCGCGTCCGGTACGCCGATTGGAATCGGCCGCCGCGGGCTTGGGGGCCGGCGATCTCGATCGTCGCGCCGTCCCTGAGGGACCCAGCGAGGTTCGATCGCTCGCCGAGTCGTTCAACCGGATGGCGGCGTCCGTCGAAGAGCTCGTCACCTCACAGCGGGAGTTCACGGCCGACGCCTCGCACCAACTCCGCACACCGCTCACCGGACTTCGGCTCCGGCTCGAAGCCTTGGAACGCGTCCCCGGCGCAGAGGCGGACGTCGCGAAGGCTCAACGCGAGGTGGATCGACTCCAACGCCTGGTCGAAGACCTCCTTCGACTCGCGCGATCGTCCGAGCCGGGCGGCACGCCGGAGAATGTCGACCTCCGAGCCTGCGTCGTCGCGGCGATCGAGCGGTGGAGGGACGCCGCCGATCGTGCCGATGTCGCCCTCGTCTCGCACACGGACGGTCGTCCCGCCCGGATCGACGCGGATCCCGGCGACCTCGCACAGGTATTGGACAACCTCGTCTCGAACGCCGTCCGATCCACTCCCCCCGGCGGGCGCGTCACGCTGACGACCGGCCACCGCGACGACCGGGCCTTGCTGGCCGTGATCGATACCGGCCCGGGTATCCCGGAGGCCGAGCGCGGCAAGATCTTCGAGCGGTTCGCCCGAGGAGCGAGCGGGCATGCGGCAGGTGAAGGATCCGGTCTCGGGCTGCCGATCGCCCGGGATCTCGTGCGTCGGTGGGGCGGGGAGCTGGGCCTGGCGCGACCCGTTCCCGGCACGGGCGCCGTTTTCGAGGCCGTGTTCCAGGAACGAACCGAGTCTTAACCTTGGCGCAGCCCGGAGCTTGCAGAGGCCCCTCTACGTTGGGTTCGTCCGACGAAGAGGAAGGATCGGGACGATGAGCAGACTCAAGGTCTTGCTGTTCGGGGCGATCGGGATAGCGATCCCGGTCGCGCTCGCGCTGGTCGTGTATCTGGCGTCGGCGGGAACCTTCGACGCCTCCGCCCAGACGGTCGATCGACCGTCGGATTCACCAACGAGCGAAGCAACCGAGACGCCTTCGCCGAGCGACACGCCCTCCCCAGGCGAGTGCCGTGTCGACGACGACGGGACCCCGGATCAGGGGTCGGGAGACGCGCCCGGAACGCCGCGCCACCAGGACTGCGATGACCGAGACGACCGCGGCGACAACTCCGGGCCCGGGTCGGGCGACGACCGAGACGGCAGGGACGACAACTCGGGACCGGGGTCGGGCGACGACCGGGACGACCGTGACGACAACTCGGGACCGGGGTCGGGCGACGACCCTGACGACAACTCGGGACCGGGTTCGGATTCGTCGGGTTCTGGTTCGAGCGGTTCGGGATCCGACCACGACAGCTCTGGGTCGGGGTCTGGAGGCGACGATGACGACTCCTCCGGTTCGGGATCCAGCGGATCCGGCTCCGGTGGCTCAGGCGACGGCGACAGCTCGGGACCGGGTTCGGGCGACGACTGAACAGAGGGATGGCGTGGCTCGCCCGCGTCCACCAGACGGTCGCCGCCTGTCACATGGGCGAACGATCGTGCTACTTCCGCGGCCTCGGCCCTCCCTCCCCTTCGGAGCCACTGGACGTCGGCGGAGCCGGCGGGGCAGTCCTCCGGAGCGCGGTCTCGAACTCCGCACGCAGGGGTGCGATGAACGCGGCCGCGTCGGACCGGCTCCCGGCGGCCTGGAGCTGGACGCTGGAGCCGGTTCGGAGCCGGACGAGGGCAGGCGATCCACCCTGCGCGGGATCCCACGAGGCGCCGACCTCGAACCCGTCGACCTCCGTCCACGCCAGCCTGCGGGTCTCCCGCCGGTTGATCACCGTTAGTGGGATTCCTACCTCACCCGTCAACTCGGTATCCGTATGCCCCGGGGAGTCCCGGAGCCTTCGGGCCCCGCCTATACACTGCCTGTGTCCTCGGATCGCGTCTGTGAGGCAGGTCACCACGTGCTGAAGCTGGTCATCCCCAAGGGCTCCCTCGAGGAGCAGACGCTGCGGCTGTTCGAGGCTGCGGACCTGACGGTGCGCCGGTCGAGCTCCCGCGACTACCACGGGACGATCGAGGACGATCGGATCGACCGCGTCAGCGTGCTGCGTCCCCAGGAGATCCCCGCCTACGTCGAGGAGGGCCTGTTCGACATCGGCATCACGGGCCGGGACTGGGTCGCCGAGACCGGATCGGACGTCGTCGAGCTCGCGAGCCTGACCTACGCGAAGAGTGGGACGGGCCACGGCACGAAGGTGGTGCTCGCCGTTCCCAAAGACCACCCGGCGAACGCCGCCGCGGAGCTGCCCGCCGGGACGCGGATCTCGACCGAGTTCGAGCACCTCACCCAGCGCTACTTCGACGACCTCGGGATCTCCGTACATGTCGTCTGGAGCTACGGCGCGACCGAGGCCAAGGTGCCGGAGATCGTCGACGCGATCGTCGACATCACCGAGACGGGCAGCACCCTTCGCGCACACGGGATGAAGATCATCGAGACGCTGCTGGAGTCGGACGTCCTGCTGATCGCCAACGGAGACGCCGTCGCCGACCCCGCCAAGAAGGCAGCGATGGACGACTTGGTCACGCTGCTGCTCGGCGCCCTGCGAGCCGAAGGCAAGGTGCTGATCAAGCTGAACGTCGGGAAGGGTGACCTCGACAAGGTGCTGGAGCTCGTTCCCTCGATGAAGGCGCCGACCGTCAGCGAGCTGTCCGACGGAGGCTTCGCGATCGAGACCGTGGCCGAGAAGCGCTCGGTGAACAGGCTGATCCCCGAGCTGAAGGCGGCCGGCGCCACCGACATCCTCGAGCTCCCGATCTCGAAGATCGTCCCCTGAGCTGACTCGCGTTCAGTCGCAAGGACGCTCGACCACCCAAGGTCGGATTGACAGGCAGGGTGTCCTTGCTGCACAATCGACCCATGTTTGAACCGTCGTTCAGCGCACTCGCGGTCCGACGGGGCTTCGTAGCCATCGCCTAGGCGTGCCGGGCCCCTCGCCCGAGCACGCCCGGACCTCTCGCCACGGCGGGGGGTCTTTCTCGTTACCGAGCATGCCACCGCGATCAGAGGGAAAGGACCACCGAGATGACGAGCCAGGGGAACGAAGAGCGGATCCGCCGTGCGGCGGACGGACTCGAGAAGCGCTGGGAGACCGAGCCTCGCTGGGGCGACATCGAGCGCAACTACTCGGCCGAGGAGGTCGTTCGCCTCCGTGGCTCGTTCACCGTCGAGCACACGGTCGCTCGCCGGGGTGCCGAGCGGCTCTGGGATCTCCTCAACTCCGACGACTTCGTCGCCGCGCTCGGGTGCCTGACCGGCGGCCAGGCGGTCGAGACCGTGAAGGCCGGCCTGAAGGCGATCTACCTGTCGGGCTGGCAGGTCGCGGCGGACGCGAACCTCGCCGGACAGACCTATCCCGACCAGTCGCTGTACCCGGCCAACTCGGTTCCGCAGGTCGTGCGCCGCATCAACAACGCTCTCCAGCGCGCCGACCAGATCGCGTGGAGCGAGTCGAAGAACGCCGAGACCCACTGGATGGCGCCGATCCTCGCCGACGCCGAGGCCGGGTTCGGCGGAACGCTGAACGCCTTCGAGCTGATGAAGAGCATGATCGAGTCCGGAGCGGCGGGCGTGCACTACGAGGACCAGCTCGCGAGCGAGAAGAAGTGCGGACACCTCGGCGGGAAGGTCCTCGTGCCGACCGACGCGTTCGTCCGCACGTTGACCGCCGCACGCCTGGCCGCCGACGTGCTCGACGTGCCGACCCTGCTCGTCGCGCGGACCGACGCTCTGGCCGCGACGCTGCTCACGAGCGACGTCGACCCCCGGGACAAGCGATTCACCACGGGCAAGCGGACACCCGAGGGCTTCTACTACGTGAACGAGGGCATCGACGCCGCGATCGATCGCGGTCTGAGCTACGCCCCGTACGCGGACATGCTGTGGTGCGAGACGAGCACGCCCGACCTCGACGAGGCGCGGAGGTTCGCAGAGTCGATCCACGACAAGTACCCGGGCAAGCTCCTCGCCTACAACTGCTCGCCGTCGTTCAACTGGCGCTCGCACCTGGATGACGCGACGATCGCGAAGTTCCAGAAGGAACTCGGCGCGATGGGCTACCGGTTCCAGTTCATCACGCTCGCGGGGTTCCACGCGCTGAACGCGAGCATGTTCGAGCTGGCGTACGGGTACGCCCGCGAGGGGATGACGGCGTACGTCGAGCTGCAGGAACGCGAGTTCGAGATGGAGAGCGACGGCTACTCCGCGACGCGCCACCAGGCCGAGGTCGGGACCGGCTACTTCGACCAGGTCTCCCAGGTGATCACCGGCGGAACGTCGTCCACGCTCGCACTCAAGGGCTCGACCGAAGAGGCGCAGTTCCTCGAAGAGGAGAAGACGAGCCACCGTAAGGACATCGAACCCCGCGAGTAGCGTCGCTGGTTCCGAGACTCTGCCACCATCGAGGTGTGGACATTCGGCAGATGATCGGGCGCTCGACCGTCATCCTCGACGGCGGGATGTCCACGGCGCTGCGGGATCACGGGGCCGACCTCAGCGGCCCGCTGTGGACCGCCCGCGCCCTCACCGACGACCCGGACTCGGTGGTCGCCGCCCACCTGGACTTCCTGCGCGCCGGCGCGCGCGTCGTGATCACCGCGAGCTACCAGGCCTCGATCGAAGGGCTCGGCCGCGCGGGGATCGACGCCGATCGGGCCGAACTGCTGCTACGGCGAAGCGTCGAGCTCGCCGCCCAGGCGCGTGCACGGTTCCTCGACGAGCGCCCGGCTGCCGGCACGATCCTCGTCGCCGGGTCGATCGGCCCGTACGGAGCCATGCTCGCCGGCGGTCAGGAGTTCACCGGCGACTACGGGGACGGGATCGGAAGAGCCGAGCTCGCGGCGTTCCACGAGCCGCAGATCGACGTGCTGCTCGACGCGGGAGCCGATCTGCTGGCCGCCGAGACCCTTCCCCGCGTGGACGAGGCCGGGGCGATCGTCGACGCTCTGCGGACGCGCCCCGAGGGTCGCGCGTGGCTGTCGTTCACGTGCCGCGACGGTCGGACGGCCGGCGGCGATCCGATCGAGGACGCCGTGCGCCTCGCCGACCGGGCCGATCAGATCGTGGCGGTAGGGGTCAACTGCACGCCCCCGGATCAGGTCGCCGGGCTGCTCCGGACGATCCGACGCGCCTCTGGCAAGCCGCTGATCGCCTACCCGAACGCCGGAGGTGTCTGGGACGCATCGACGCGGTCGTGGGCGGCCGCGACCCGGGACCGGTTCGACCGCGACGAGATCCGTTCGTGGGTCGATGCGGGCGCCGACGTGGTGGGAGGCTGCTGCGGGATCGGAGCGGCGGGCATCAACGCAGTCGCGACGTCCGTTCGCGGGTGACGTCGACAGCAGATAGAGCGTCATTTAGGCCGACGAGGGATGCCTCCCAGGCACGACGTCATGACCGCAGGTCACGCTACCGGCTCTGTGGGGGGATTCCGCCATTGGGCTGGGTCTTCTACACTTCGGGGGGTCCCGAACCGTTGCCGTTGTTGACCGGAAGTCACGTCAGCGGCTCACCTCGTCCGGTCCGCGTTCGACAGGAGTCCAGCGATGGAGCAGTCCAGCCAGGAAGACCTCGAGGTATTGAAGCGGGCGCTGATCGGCGCCGACCGCGATCTCGCCCTCGCCGCGACGAACCGCTTGGTGGACGACGGCGTTAACCCGACCACGATCCTCGAGGAGGGCATGGCCGCGGCGATGTTCATCCTCGGCGAGATGTGGAAGCGGGGGGAGGTGTTCCTGCCGGAGGTCGTCGCGTCCGCGGAGGTCTTCAAGCAGTGCAACGCGATCGTCGAGCCGGTGCTGCTCGCTCAGAAGACCGGCGACGAGGAGGCGAACAAGCTCGTGGTGCTCGCCACCGTGAAGGGCGATCTGCACGACCTCGGCAAGAACATGGTCGGCGCGATGCTCCGCACGTCCGGCTTCGACGTGCACGATCTCGGCAAGAACACCTCGGCCGACACGATCGTGCAGACGATCAACGAGATGCAGCCCGACATCGTCGGACTGTCCGCTCTGCTGACCACGACGGTTCCCTACCAGGAGACCGTGATCAAGGTCCTCGTGCGGGAGGGGTTGCGCGACAAGGTCAAGGTGATGGTCGGGGGAGCGCCCGTCACGCCGGAGTGGGCGGAGAAGATCGGCGCCGACGGATACGCGAACAACGCGCCGGAGGCGGTCGAGATCGCGAAGAAGCTCGTGGGACTCGCGCAGTGAGCGAGCCGGCAACGGCGCTGCTCGGGACGGTCGGCGACACCGTCCTGTCCGGTCCGGGCGGCGAGGTCCGGATCGGTGACACGCACCCGTTCGTCATGATCGGCGAGCGGATCAACCCGACCGGCCGCGCCAAGCTGACGGAGGGGTTCATCGCCGGCGACTACACGCTCGCGCGGGCGGACGCGGTGGCGCAGGTCGAGGTCGGGGCGCGGGTGCTCGACCTCAACGCGGGGATCCCCGGGTACGACGAGGCGGCGATGCTGACGGGCCTCGTCCAGGCGGTGCACGAGGTGGTCGACGTGCCGTTGTGCATCGACTCGTCGACGCCCGAGGCGCTCGAAGCCGCGATCCCGGCCGCCCGGGGAAAGGTCCTGGTGAACTCCGTCACGGCCGAGGCCGAGTCGTTGGAGCGCCTGCTCCCGCTGGTCGCGAAGCACGGCGCCGCCGTCGTCGGCATGGCGAACGACGAGGATGGCCCCTCGATGGATCCGCGGGTGCGCCTGGCGTGCGCGCGCAAGATCGTCGAGGCCGCGGCCGGCCACGGCATCGCTCGCGAGGATGTCGTGATCGACCCGATCGCGATGCCGATCGGCGCCGCGCCCGACGCCGCGACCGCGATGTACGAGACGGTGCGTCTGCTGCGTACCGAGCTCGGTGTGAACAGCTCGTGTGGGGCGTCGAACATCTCGTTCGGGATGCCGGATCGCCAGGCGATCGATGCGGTGTTCGTTCCCCACGCGATCCTCGCGGGGATGAACGCGGCGATCACGAACCCGCTGCACCGTCCGGTTCGCAAGGCGATCCTCGCGGCCGACGTGCTGCTCGGCCGCGACGCGATGTCGATGGCCTGGATCGCCGCCCATCGCGCCGAAACGGCCGCGACGCAGGGAACGACACGATGAGCCGGAAGCTCGAGATCAGGTACCTGCCGAGCGACAAGACCGCGCACGTGCCCGGCGGCACGAGCGTGTTCAACGCCGCGCACTGGGCGGGGCTGCCGATCGACTCGACGTGCGGCGGCCGCGGGACGTGCGGCAAGTGCAAGGTGCGGATCGTCGAGGGCGCCGGCGAGCGGACCGTGGCGGACTATCGGCACCTGTCGAGCCCGGAGATGACCGACGGCTGGCGGCTGAGCTGCCAACAGGAGATCCACGAGGACACGGTGTGCGAGGTCCCCGCCCTGCTCCGCTCGCCGAAGGCCGCGACGATGGGCGTGAACCGGTTCGTGTTGCTCGAGCCCAACGTGCAGAAGGTGTTCCTGGACCTGCCCGAGCCGACGCTCGATGACGCGCGGAGCCATCTGCGGCGCGTCGGTGACGCGCTCCTGGACGCCGAGGGACTCGAGGTCGTCGCCGGTCCCAGCGTGTTCCCGCGCCTCGCCCGCGCGACGGCCGACGAGAACACCCGGGTGACGGCGACCGTTGTCGGCGACCATCTCGTCGACGTCGAGGCCGGCGACACGCGCGAGCGGGTGTTCGGGATCTCCCTGGACATCGGCACCACCACGGTCGTCGCGACGTTGATCGATCTGCGCACCGGCGCGGCTGCGGCCGTCGAGTCGACGATCAACCGGCAGGCTCCGTACGGCGCCGACGTGATCGCGCGGATGGGACACGCGATGACCGGCGAGGACGCGATCGAGGAACTGCGCGATGCGGTCGTCGACACGGTGAACGGGCTGATCGAGAGCGTGTGCTCCACGGCGGGCGTCGTGCGCGATGAGGTCTACGAGCTCGTCGCGGTCGGGAACGCGACGATGCTGCATCTGCTGCTGGGGGTGGACCCGCGCTCGATCGCGCTCTCGCCGTTCGTGGCGACGTTCCTCGAGGCGCAGGAGGCTCGCGCGGCCGACCTCGGCCTGCAGATCCACCCGGAGGGACGGGTCGACCTGTTCCCCTCGATCGGGGCCTACGTCGGCGCGGACATCGTCGGGGACATCGTCGCGACGGGACTCGCCCGCGATCGGGAGCGGCGCCTGCTCGTCGACGTCGGGACGAACGGTGAGATCGCCGTCGGGAACGCGGACCGCGTGCTCGCGACCTCCGCGCCCGCCGGACCGGCCTTCGAGGGTGGCCAGATCCTGCACGGGATGCGCGCGACCGAGGGAGCGATCGAGGGCGTCGTGCTTGACGACGAGGGTGTGCACCTGCAGGTGATCGGCGGCGACGTGACGCCGCGCGGCATCTGCGGCTCCGCGCTGATCGACATCGTCGCGCAGCTCCGACTCACGGGCCTGATCCGCCCCAACGGGATCTTCCTGCCGGCCGAGGAGCTCGCCGGACACCCGCTGGCCGATCGCGTCGTGGACCGGGAGGGGATCCGCGCGTTCGCGTTGACCGACGACGTGGTGCTCACGCAGCTCGACATCCGCGCGCTCGCGGAGGCGAAGGCGGCGATCTCCACGGGGATCGAGGTCGTGATGGACCGGCTGGGCCTGGGCGCGAGCGACCTGGACGAAGTGATGCTCGCGGGCTCGTTCGGCACCTACATCAACCCGGCGAGCGCGCGCGTGATCGGGCTCGTGCCCGCCGTGCCCGTGGAGCGGATCTCGGCGGTCGGCAACGCTGCGAGCGAGGGTGCGAAGATGGCCTTGATGTCGTTCCGAGAACGTGAGGTCGCGTTCGAGCTCCCGGCGTTCGTCGAGTACGAGGAGCTGTCGGCGGTCGAGGACTTCAACGACCGCTATATCCGTAACGTGGCCTTCCCCGAGCTGGAGGCAGTCGGCGTGGAGCCCTCGATCGTGGGGTGGCGCTCGTGACCGCGACGGGCGCGCGGACGGCGTTCCTCGCGTGTGGGGCGCTCGCCCGCGAGACGAAGCAGCTGATCGCGATCAACGGCTGGGACGCCGACATCCACGGCGTGTCGGCGGTCCACCACCTGACGCCGCCGAAGATCGTCGAGGACGTGGAACGCAAGCTCGCCGATCTGGTCGAGCGCTACGACAAGGTGATCGTCGTCTACGGCGACTGCGGCACCGGCGGACGCCTCGACGAGGTGCTCGATCGCTACCCGACCGTGGAGCGTCCCGAGGGCGTGCACTGCTACCAGTGGTTCGCCGCCGACGCCTTCGACGAGATCAGCGAGGACATCGGCGTGTACTTCCTCACCGACTGGCTCGTGCGCGCGTGGGAGTCGGCGGTGATCCGCGGGCTCGGCCTCGATCGGTTCCCGTGGTTGAAGGAGACCTACTTCGAGCACCTGACGCGGATCATCTATTTCCGCCAGGACCCCGACGAGGACGGGGCGCTCGAGCGGAAGGCGCGCGAGATCGCGGCGTACGTCGACCGGCCGTTGGAGATCCGCGACACGGGGCTCTCGCCCCTGCAGTCCCTGTTCGCCCCCTTGATCGATCCGGAGAGCCAGACCGACGCGGAGGCCGCCGATGTTCGAGCGTGAGAACAACCCGAAGGTGCTGACCGAGGAACAACTGGATCGGATCGACACCGAGGCGATGCGGATACTCGAAGAGATCGGGATGGACGTGATCCATGAGGAGGCTCGCGAGCTGCTCGTGAAGGAGGGACAGAAGGTCGACGGCGAGCGCGTCCGGTTCGACCGCGGCTGGATCGCCGAACGCGTCGCGCAGGCACCTTCGTCGTTCACCTTGCTCGGGCGGAACCGCGAGCGCGACGTCGTGATCGGCGAGGGCGAGCCGGTGTGGACCAATGTCGGCGGCCCGCCGTTCTGCTCGGATCTGGACGGCGGCCGGCGAAGCGGCACGATCGAGGATCACGAACGGCTCGTGAAGCTCACGCAGGCCGCGGACCTGCTGAACGCCGTGCAGAGCGGGGCGGTGGAACCGGTGGAGCTGCCGGTCGAGTCGCGGTCGTTGGACATGGACTACTCGGTGCTCCGATGGACCGACAAGCCGTTCGCCGCGTACGGAACGAGCGGGCCGAAGGCCGTGGACGGGATCCGGATGGCGCGGATCGCGCATGGCGGCGAGGAGAAGGTGGGCGACGCCGCCGTCACGATGGTGATCATCAACCCGAACTCGCCGTTGATCTGGGACACGCGCATGGCCGACGCCTTGACGAAGACCGCGGCCGAGAACCAACCGACGGTGATCACGCCGTTCCTGCTCGCGGGGGCGACCTCGCCGGTCAGCGTCGCCGGCGCCCTCGCGATCCAGGTCGCCGAGGCGCTCAGCGGGGTGGCGATCGCGCAGAGCGTACGGCCGGGGGCGCCGTGCCTGTACGGATCGTTCTTCACCGCAACCGATATGCGGACGGGTTCCCCGGCGTTCGGGACGCCGGAGTCGGTGATCGGGATCCTCGCGGGCGCACAGATCGCGCGGCGCTACGGGCTGCCGTTCCGCGGCGGCGGCGGACTCGCGTCGGCGAACTCGGTCGACGGTCAGGCGGCGGCGGAGACCCAGAACATGCTGTGGGCGACCCTGCTCGCGGGGACCGACTTCGTTCTGCACGCGGCCGGCTGGCTCGAGGGAGGCCTGTGCGCGTCGTACGAGAAGTTCGCGCTCGACCTCGAGCTGCTGTCGATCTTCTCGACGCTGCGCGAGGGTATCGGGCTGAGCGACGAGGAGTTCGGGTTCGACGCGCTGGCCGAGCTGGGGCCGGGTGGGATGTTCCTGGCCTCGCCGCACACGATGGAGCACTTCAAGGAGTGGCTGTACATGTCGCCGCTGTTCCAGACGCAGGACTTCGCGACGTGGGAGGGCATGGGGTCGCCGACCGTTGCCGAGCGCGCGAACGCCTCGTGGAAGGCCTTGCTCGAGCGGTACGAGGATCCCGGGATCGATGCGGACGTGGACGCCGAGCTGGTCGCGTACATGGAGAAGCGCAAGGCCGATCCGCCCGATCCGGAGGACTAGCCGCGGCGAGGCCGTGAACCGAGGGGAGTCGTCAACCGCCTGACGATCTGGGCGGTGTCCGGCTCTGGATGATCCGTCAGCCGCCTGACGGGGCGTGCCTGACGCTGTATGACGGAGTCGTACGAGTTCCTGCGGAGAGTGACACCTCTATCGAACACTCGTTGACACTTCCCACCCAGCACGATAGTCCTGTGGGGCCCCGCACGTACCGTGTGTCGGTTCGCACCCCCCACCAACCCCACAGATAGGTGATGTCGTTGACTTCCCCGGCGATCGACAATCGGTTCCGCTTCGCCGCTGCGCTGGCCGTGATCCTCGCGTTCCTCGTCGCCCTGCCGGCGATGGGCGCCGCGACCCCGAAAGAGGAGCTCGAGGCGGCGCAGAGCCGGCTCTCGGAGATCGAAGACGAGCTGGCCGCGCAGCAGTCCGAGCTGGCCAGGATCGAGACCGAGCTCACCCGTGCCGCGACCGCGTTGGGCGAAGCCGAGAACGAGCTCGAGGACATCGAGGCGCGGATCGACCTGATCCAGGAGAACATCGACATCGCCCGTGCCGAGTACGAGCGGCTCCGCGCCCGGCTCGACGAGCGCGCGGCGATCGGATTCATGGAGGGCGGCGGGACCACCGAACTCGGCGTGATCCTGGAATCGAACTCGATGGCCGAGCTGTCGGATCGCGTGCAGTTCCTCGACGCGATCGCCGGTGACGATTCGGATCTCGTCGTGGCCGTCGAGAACGAGCGCGCCCTGCTCGAGGAAGACCGAGCGGAGATGCAAGGCATCCGGGAGCGGCAGAAGGCCTTGGTCGAGGAACGCCGCCGTCAGCGCGACGCGCTCCAGTCTCAGCTCGACGCCGCCGCGGCGGCACGCGACCGTCTCGCCGATCTCGAGGCCGAGGCCGAGGACATCCTCGCCGACAGCCAGAAGCGCTACGACGAGTGGAAGGAACACCAGGCGGAGCTCGCCGCCCAGGCCGCCCCATCGACCGGAGGAGGTTCGGTTCCGGCGGGGTCCAGCCCGTTCGACGCGTGCCCCGTTCCCAGCGGTGGGATATCGAACAGCTTCGGCGCCGCCCGGGTCGGCCACCTGCACATGGGCGTCGACATCTTCGCCTCGAGCGGCGCGCCGATCGTGGCGCCCTTCTCAGGCACCGCGTCGAGCTCCTCGAACTCCCTCGGCGGACTCGCCGTCAACGTCACGAGCAACGAGGGCAAGGGCTACGTCTACAACGCCCACCTGTCGAAGATCGGGCAGCTCGGTTCGGTGAGCGCAGGAGACGTGGTCGGCTACGTGGGCACCACCGGGAATGCCGCCGGCACCAGCCCGCACAACCACTTCGAGTGGCACCCGGCCTCGATCCCCTCGAACGTGCCGGTCAGCCCCTACGGACAGTCGGTACTCGGTGGGGCGGTCAACCCCTACCCGTACTTGATGGCAGTCTGCTGACGGACACGCCGCTACGACTTGTCGATCCGGTACCGGGCGCGCTCGACCGCGACGCAGTGGTCTTCGACGTAGTCGATGCCGGCCTCCTCGGCGATGCGCCGAGACTCCTCGGACACGATGCCCTGCTGGAGCCAGATCGCGCCGGCGCCGATCTCGACGGCGGCTCGGGCGACCTCCGGCGTGTCCTCGGAGCGCCGGAACACGTCCACGACGTCCACCTTTTCCGGGACCTCGGCGAGCGAGGCGTACACCTTCTCGCCGAACAACTCCCCCTCGACCGTGGGGTTGACCGGGAGGATGCGAAACCCCGCCTGCTGCATCCGGGCCGGCACGGTGTGAGCGGGCTTGTTCGGATTCGCGGAGGCGCCGACCACGGCGATCGTGGTCGCGCGCTCGAGGATCTTCTTGGTCAGCTCCGGATCCGTCTCGACGGTCGCCATCACCGCGAGGGTCTCACCGACGGCGCGCAACGTCACGACCCGCCTTGACGGTTCTTGCAGGTCAGCAGTAGGGTTTGCATCTGCAAATCCGATCGGAAGGATAGGAATCGCGATGATCTGCACACGCACGGCAGGCCTGGTGGGCGCCATGATGCCCAGTCGCCTCTGTTGTGTGCTCGCGTCCGGCGTCCCGATGCGGGACGCTGGGGGGCACGTGCGGTAGCCACCTCGATCCGACCGGGAACCACGTGGGGCCGCGCGAGCGGCCCTTTCGCGTTCCCCGGACCACCCGCACCTGCCCGACCAGCCCGAACCGACGAGGACACCGAGGCGGAACGATCTCCATGGCCGACGACCAGCAGCCCAAGCGCACACCGAAGAAGCCGCGCCCCCGCGGGCAGGGGCAGTGGGCGCTCGGCTACCGCGAGCCGCTGAACCCGGCCGAGCAGATCAAGAAAGAGGACGATGGCCTCAACGTCCGCGATCGGATCGAACGGATCTACGCGCAGCAGGGATTCCGATCGATCACGAAGCAGGATCTGCGCAACCGGATGCGGTGGTGGGGCCTGTACACGCAGCGCCGCCAGGGGGTGCCGGGCGGCCGCACCGGGATGGCCGAGCCCGAGGAGCTCGAGGACGAGTTCTTCATGCTGCGGATCCGGATCTCCGGGGGCCTGCTGACCTCCGAGCAGCTGCGCGCGATCGGCGAGATCTCTACGCGGTTCGGCCGGGACGTCGCCGATGTCACCGACCGTCAGAACGTCCAGCTGCACTGGATCCGGATCGAAGACGTTCCCGCGATCTGGGAACGACTCGAGGGCGTCGGGCTCTCGACGCAGGAGGCGTGTGGTGACACGCCCCGCGTGATGCTCGGCTGCCCACTCGCCGGCGTCGATCGCACCGAGATCCTCGACGCGACGCCCGCGATCCTGCAGACCGAGGCGCGCTTCGTCGGGGACCCGGCGTTCAGCAACCTGCCTCGCAAGTACAAAACGTCGATCTCCGGGTGCCGCCAGCAGTGCGCGCAACACGAGGTCAACGACGTCTCGTTCGTCGGCGTCGAGCGGTCCGACGGCGCCACGGGGTTCGACCTGTGGGTGGGCGGGGGCCTGTCGACGAGCCCGCACATCGCTCAGCGGCTCGGTGCGTTCGTCGAGCCCGAGCGCGTTCCCGACGTGTGGGCGGGCGTGACGGGCGTGTTCCGCGACTACGGCTACCGGCGAACGCGCAACCGCGCGCGGATGAAGTTCCTCGTCGCCGACTGGGGGGCCGAGAAGTTCCGCGAGGTGCTCGAGAAGGAGTACCTCCAGGGCGCCCTGCCCGATGGGGACGCCCCTCCGACCTCACGTACCGCGCAGCGCGATCACGTCGGGGTGTTCGAGCAGCACGACGGCACGGTCTACGTCGGCTTCGCGCCGAAGGCCGGGCGGACCTTCGGCCACCAGCTCTCGCTCGTCGCCGACCTCGCCGCGGAGTACGGACAGGGCCGGGTGCGCACCACGACGCAGCAGAAGCTCGTGATCCTCGACGTGGACCCGGTTCGCGCCGACGAGCTCGTCGCCGAGCTCGACAAGGTCGACCTGCGCGCGCGGCCAAGCACGTTCCGCAAAGGGATGATGGCGTGCACCGGCATCGAGTTCTGCAAGCTCGCGATCACCGAGACGAAGGGGCGCGCGCAGCAGCTCTACACCGAGCTCGAGGAACGGATGCCCGACTTCGACGAGGAGATCCGGATCCACGTGAACGGCTGCCCGAACAGCTGCGCGCGGTTCCAGGTCGCCGACATCGGACTGATGGGTTGCCAGCTCCCTCGGCCGGACGGAACGCGCTCTGAGGGGTTCCTGGTCCACCTGGGCGGCGGACTCGGCGAGCGGCCGGGATTCGGACGCAAGATCAAGGGCGTACGGATCTACGCCGAGGACGCGACCGACTACGTCGAGTCGCTGCTGCGCCGCTACGGACACCGCCGCAACGGGCACGAGAGCTTCGCGGAGTTCGTCCGGTCGTTGTCGGAGGAAGAGCTCGCGCGCTTCGCCAAGCCGGGGGGACGCTGATGGCCTCGGGCACGCCGCGCGCCGTTCCTTTCTACTGTCCGTTCTGCGGGGAACAGGACCTCCGCCCGGTCGACGCCGGCGGGTGGCACTGCCTGATCTGCGACCGGAACTTCGACCTCAGCTTCACCGGACTCGGGGAGAACCCACAGTGAGCACGACCGACCCCCACGAACCGCTCCACGAACCCGCGCTGCCCGTCGTCGACGAAGAGGCGCGCGCGATCCACGACGCCGCCGACCGTTTCGAGCACGCCTCGGCCCAGGAACTGCTCGCGTGGGCCCTGGAACGCTTCCACCCCAAGATGGCGATCTCCGCCGCGGGGGGGGTCGACGGCATGGCGATCGTCGACATGGCCTGGAAGATCAACCCGGAGATCCGCGTGTTCACGCTCGACACCGGGCGGCTGCCGCCCGAGACGTACACGCTGTTCGAGGAGATCCGCGAGAAGTACGGGATCAAGGTCGAGTTCGAGTTCCCCGAGCGCGTCGCGGTCGAGATGATGGTGCTCGAGCGGGGACCGAACCTGATGTACCGCAGCGTGGAGAACCGCCTCCGGTGCTGCGAGATCCGCAAGGTGGAGCCGTTGAAGCGCAAGCTCGCGACGCTCGACGCGTGGGTGTCCGGGCTTCGGAGAGACCAGTGGAAGACACGCAAGTCGATCGCGAAGGTCGAGCTGGACCGCGATCACGGCGGAATCGTGAAGCTGAACCCGCTCGCGGATTGGAGCCAGGACGAGGTCTGGGACTACGTCCGCAAGAACGAGGTTCCCTACCACGAGCTGTTCGACCACGGATACAGCTCGATCGGCTGCATCCCGTGCACCCGCCCCGTGCAGCCGGGCGAGGACGAGCGCGCCGGCCGCTGGTGGTGGGAGCAGGACACCGACAAGGAGTGCGGGATCCACTGCTCGGTCGGGCTGCTGGGAACCAAGACCGACGGGGACCGCGCGCGGGACCGCGCCGCCCTGGGTTCGGCCACCGACGAGGGCGCGGCCGCCGCGGGACCCTCCGAGACGCCGGGGCGGGAGTAGCCGTGCCGTTCGGGTTCCCCGCGCTGCTGGAGCTCGCAGGACGCAGGGTCGTGGTGATCGGGGTCGACGCCGTCCGTGAACACCGGGTGCGCCAGCTGCTGGAGTCGGGCGCGACCGACATCACGCTGATCGTCGAGGGCGACGTCGACGTCGCCGAGACCCCCGACGACCGCGTTCGCGTGGAACGTCGGGCGTGGCGCCCGTCGGATCTGGACGGCGCGTTCCTGTGCCTGGCGGCGTCGCGCGACGCGGGCGAACGCGCCGAGCTGGGGACCGCCGCGCGCGAGCGGGGTGTGCTCGTGAACGTGACCGACGACATCCCGCAGTGCGACTTCGCGATGCCGGCGATCGTGCGCCGCGGGGAACTGGTGCTCGCGATCGGCACCGGCGGCGGGTCCCCGACGTTGGCGCGCAAGCTCCGCGAGGAGCTCGGCGATCGGTTCGGTCCGGAGTGGGAGGAGATCCTCCGCGTGCTTCGCGAAGTGCGCGAGGAGACGATCGATGCGCTTCCCGACCTCGCCGACCGTTCGCGCCGCTGGCGCCGAGCGCTCGATCTCGAGGAGGCCCAGAAGCTCGTGGCCGCCGGCCGCCCCGACGAACTGGCTGATCGGTTGCGGACGCGCCTGCTCGCGGATAGGGAGGAGTCCTTGTGAGCGGGCGCGTGATCCTCGTCGGCGCCGGTCCGGGCGATCCGGAGCTGATCACGGTCCGCGGCGCGAAGGCGCTCGCCGAGGCCGACGTCGTCGTCTACGACCGGCTGGCTGCCCCCGAGCTGCTGGAGCTCGCACCCGGCGCCGAGCGCGCCTACGTCGGCAAGGAGCCCGGCGTGTCGGCCATGAAGCAGGAACAGATCGGCGAGCTACTCGTTGCACGAGCGCTGGCGGGAGATGTCGTCGTGCGCCTGAAGGGCGGCGACCCCTTCGTGTTCGGTCGCGGCGGCGAGGAGATGCTCGCCTGCGTGGAGGCCGGCGTTCCGTGCGAGGTCGTTCCCGGCGTGACGAGCGCCGTGGCCGCCCCCGCCCTCGCCGGGATCCCCGTCACCCATCGAGGAGTGGCGCAGAGCTTCGCGGTCGTGACCGCGAGCACCGCCCACGGCGACGAGGTCGACCTCGCCCGCGTCGCGACGGCCGTCGACACCCTCGTGGTCCTGATGGCCGCGTCGAAGCTCGAGGCGGTCTGCGCGGAGCTGATCGCGGCCGGCCGCGACGGAGCCGAATCTGCCGCGATCGTCCAGTGGGCGGGAACGCCGGAGCAGCGGTCCGTCGTCGGGACCCTCCGGGAGCTTCCGACGCTCGCTGCCGCCGTTTCGATCGGCCCTCCCGCGACGCTCGTGGTCGGAGCCGTGGTCGGCGTGGCGAAAGCGGCTCGGGAAGCCTCCCTCAAGGAAAGGCTTCAGCAGTCCTGAGGTGGACGCACGCGGTCGCCTCGGTGACCACGTCCGCGTCGTCGAAGGCGTCCGAGGCGACCGGCTCGCCCTTGGTTCCCGCGGCGAGGTCGTTCGCCGGCAGCAGCGTTCCCTCGAACGGCACGGCACCGGGGTCCGCGTCGGTCGCGTAGACGGCGACCTCCGGATGGACCGAGACGAGATCGGCGGGGATGCCGACGAACCACGCGCCCTCGTCGCCGGCGACCGCCGCGTACTCGGAGAACTCCGCCGGGAACCCCGCGGCCTCGATGACGGCGGCGGAGGCGTCGGCGCACGACGCAGGTTCCTCGCCGGAGCAGCCGGTCACCGTGAATGCCGCCGCGAGCGCCGCGGCCAGGCCGAGCCCGATGCCGGGCGGAGGCCACCTCACGCGGGCCGCCTCACTGGGGCCGCCTCCACGGGCGTCGTCTCTCGGTTCCCGGACCTCGGCCCTGCTCGGCATCCCACTCGTGGTCGAGGACCGAGTAGATCACCGCGTCGCGGAATCCCCCCATCGCGAAGGTCCGCGCGCGCAACACGGCCTCCTGCACGAAGCCGAGGCGCTGGGGGATCGCGCGGCTTCTCCTGTTCCCCTCCGCCGCGAGTATCTCGACCCGATGCATCCCGAGCTCGCCGAAACAATGGGTCGTGAGCGCGGCGACCGAACGGGTCATCACCCCCGCACCGGCGTACGCCTGCGCGATCCAGTACCCGATCTCGCAGCATCGATCGATGGGCTCGATGCGCGGCAACCCGACGCCACCCGCGATCTCGCCGTCCACCCAGATCACCAGGGTCAAGCTGCGACCCTCGGCCGCCTCCTGCAGGGACCGGCGGAGGAATCCGCGTTCAACCTCGACGTCGGGAACGAGATCCACCCACGGCAGCCAGCGCGCGAGCCGGCGTCGCTCCGCGTCGACGATCGCGAAGATCGCCTCGGCGTCGACCTCGGCCGGCATGCGCAGCTCGATGTCCTCGTCGACACGCACGAGGGTGGCGCCGGGATCGAGAGGGGCTGCGGACGGCATGGGCTCGCCATGATGGCACGCGACCACGCGGTACCATCCCGGGGTCATGCCGAAGTCGAAGACGCACGTCACCCGGCGCAAGCAGAAGGCGGCGCGACCACGCAGCGCCTCCCAGCGTTACCAGCTCGAGCCCAACCGCAAACAGCCGCGCAGGGAGAGCCCGCGCTGGTACGGGCCCACGCTGCTGGTGCTGATGGGCCTGGGCGTCGTGACGATCGTCCTCAACTACATGGAGGTGCTGCCCGGCACCGACCAGGGGGCGCGCAACCTCTACCTGTGGAGCGGACTCGGCCTGATCGCGGTCGGCTTCATCGGCACCACCCGCTGGCGCTGATCCGCCCCCGGTTCCCCGTGCCCACGAATCACACCCGTGTGGTTTTCCACGGCGTTCTCCCCACTTGGGGAAATCACATCGGTGTGACTCTCGGGGGACACCCGGGTTCCGTCCGTTCATCCGATGTGGGAAACAGGCCCGATCGTCCGGGATCAGCTGTGGAAAACCTGTGGGGAACCGGCCCTCAGGCGGGGGTCGAGCCGCGGGGACGCCGTTCCACCTGCATCTTCTCGCCGCAGTGACGCGGAACCTGCAGCTCGCCGATCCGGGTCACCCGGAACTCGGTTCCGCACTCGGAGCAGACGAGGAATACGTCGAGCTCCTCCACGTCCTCCGCGTCGTCGCGGTCCGGCGGAGGGGGAGCCAGCGAGATGCCGCGGATCACGCCGATCCCGATCCGCCAGATCAGGGCGGCGATCACGATCGCGATCGGAACGGTGATCCACCAGGGCATGCGCCCAGCTTAGCGAGGCCGCCTCGGGACACGCGCCGGCGAGCAACTGGCCGTGGGAGCCTCTGGCGTGCAAGGATGTGCGCCGCACACCCTCCACAGGCGGAACGGGAGGTGGGAGCCGATGGAGCTCTTCGAGGCGGTGCGAGGATTCTTCTCCGAGGCGGCGGATCGGCTCGGGTTGGACGATGCGACCCGGACGGTGCTCTCGAGTCCCCGGCGTGAGGTCGCGGTCCAGGTCAAGGTGCCCCGCGACGACGGCTCACTCGACGTGTTCGCGGGGTGGCGCGTGCAGTACAACGGCGCTCGCGGCCCGTTCAAGGGTGGACTGCGCTTCCATCCCGACGCGTCGCTGGACGAGTTCCGGTGCTTCTCGGCGCTGATGACGTGGAAGACCGCGCTCGTCGACATCCCCTACGGGGGCAGCAAGGGCGGGATCCGGGTCGATCCGAAGCAGCTGAGCGAGGGCGAGCTCGAGCGGATGTGTCGCTCGTTCGTCCGCGGCATCGCGCCGGTGATCGGACCCGAGCAGGACATCCCCGCCCCCGACGTGAACACGGGCCCACGCGAGATGGCCTGGATGACCGACCAGTACTCCCGGCTCGTCGGCCGCGACTCGCCCGGCGCGTTCACCGGCAAACCGGTGGAGTACAACGGTTCGCTCGGGCGCGACGCGGCGACCGGACGGGGCGCGGTGTTCTGCTTGGATCGCCTGGCGCACGCGCACGGCTGGGCGCGCGGCGAGATCCGCATCGCCGTCGAGGGCTACGGGAACGCCGGCTCGTGGTTCGCGATCCTCGCCCACGCGCTCGGGTACCGGATCGTCGGTGTGTCGGACTCGCGAGGAGCGGTCGTGAACGAGCAGGGGCTCGATCCCCGCGCGGTGCTCGACCACAAGCGCGAGACCGGGAGCGTCGTCGGCTTCGCGAACGCCGAGACGATCGACGGCGAAGACATCGTCGGCGTGGACTGCGAGGTCCTGGTCCCCGCCGCGCTCGAGGAGTCGATCCGCGAGGACAACTCCGACCAGGTCCGAGCCTCCACGGTGCTCGAGGTGGCGAACTACCCGATCACCCCAAAGGCCGACGCGGTGCTCGCCGAGCGGGGCGTGGTCGTCGTTCCCGACATCCTCGGCAGCGCGGGCGGCGTCGCCGTCAGCTACCTCGAGTGGGTGCAGAACATCCAGCGGGAGCGGTGGACCGAGGACCGGGTGAACGACCGGCTCCGCGAGCTGATGGAAACGGCGACCGACGAGGTGCTGGCACGCGCCGAGGCCGGCCGCGTTACCCATCGCGAGGCCTCCTACGAGATCGCCGTCGAGCGGGTGGGCCAGGCCGAGCAGCGCCGCGGCCGGCACTGAGTCGACCGGCCGGGGATCACGCCGGTCGGAACCCGATCAGGACGGCGTCACGCCGGGGACGTGTTTCGCGGCGAACTCGAGCCGGATCCGTTGCTGGTGCACGCGTTCGTCGACGACGAAGGAGCTGTGCCCCGTGTCGTACCGGTAGACCTCGAGTTCCTTGCCCCGTTCGCGCATCGCCGCGACGTAGTTGTCCACCTGACGGATCGGGCACCGGCTGTCGTTCTCGCCCGCGAGGATCAACAGCGGCGTCTCCACCCGGTCGACGAAAGTGATCGGCGAGCGTTCTTCGTACATCTCCCGCTTCTCGTCGGGTCCGGCACCGAACAGCCCGCGGTCCATCGCCTGCAACGACGGTGCCTCGTCCTCGAACGCGGCGACGTAGTCGGCCACCGGCACGCCCGCCGCGGCAGCGGCCCAGCGATCGGGGTGCATCCCGATCCCGAGCAGCGTGAGGTAGCCACCCCAGCTGTCACCGGCGATCACCGCGCGCGCCGGATCGGCGATGCCCGACGCGATCAGGTCGTCGAGCCCGGCCATCACGTCCTCGAGCTCGGTGAACCCGGGGTTGCCGTTGATCTCGTCGCGCCAGGCCGCCCCGTACCCCGTCGAGCCACGGTAGTTCACGAGGGCGACCGCGAAGCCGGCGTCGACCCACGACTGGACCGTGGGTGAGAACTCGTCGTACCACTGCCACGTCGGCCCGCCGTGGATGTCGATCACCAGCGGGAACGGCCCCTCGCCGTCGGGCCGGACCACGAACCCGTGGACCCGCTGCCCGTTCGGGTTGGTGAACTCCCAGGACTCATACGGTCGTCCCCCGGGCGAGGCTTCCCCGTCGAGCTCGAGCAGCGAGGTGCCGCGCGCACCGATCACCCGCGAGGGCGTTCCGCCTGCTGAGCAGCGGATCCACACCTCGCCGTCGGGACGAACCCGGGCGACGGAGACCACGCCCTCGTCGTGCTCGACCGGCGTGGCGGCACCCGTCGACGCGTCGATGCGCAGCAGGCTGTCGCGACCGTCGAGGGAGGCCGAGACGAGGATCGCCGAGCCGTCCGGGTACCAGTCCCAGATCTCCTCGATCGCGCCGGGGTGGTCGACCTCCAGATCGCTGCGTTCCCCGGTGACGGGGTTCCAGATCGTGGGGCGCTGGAGGTCGGCACGCTCGTGCACCACGGCGAGTCGCTGGTCGCCCGGCACCGGGCTCCACGCGGCGGCGGACAGCCCCTTGCCGTCGCCGTCCCAGAGGTCGCCGACGGTCTCGCCGGTGCGGACGTCGAGCACGCGCAGCGCGGGGTGCAGCGGATCGCCGTGCTCGGAGTGCGCGAACGCGAGCAGCGAGCCGTCGGCCGACAGGCCGCCGGTGTTGAAGCCGGTGTGTTCCCCGCCGCCGAGGCCGAGGACCTCGTCGTGCCGGTAGACCTCCCGGGCGCGCTCGCCGTCGACGGAGACGTAGATCGCGAACCCCTCGCGTTCCCCGAGGGCGACCGCGACGACGCCCTCGCGGACGGCGTGTCCGGCGGGCCACCCGTCGGGGATCCCTTCGACGAGCGGTTCGGTCCCTCCGCCTTCGAAGGGAGCGACGAGGTAGCGGCCGAACTCGTCGCCCGTATCGTCGTGGAACCAGACGATCCCCGAACCGTCCGGCGTCGGGAACCCGTCGTGCAGACCGACCGGATCGTCGGTCACCTTGTTGCGTTCCCCGGTGCTCCGGTCCCACGCCCAGAGCTGCCACGACCCACCCTGGTTCGAGGCGTAGACGAGCCGTTCAGGCGCGTCGGGGGACCAGGTCGGCAACCACACCGTGGGTGCTCGGAACCGGCGTTCCCAGATCGGGGTATCGGTCGGACGGGTCTCCACGCTCATGGCGAGCGAGGGTAGCATCCGGGCACCGCAACGAGCGGTTCGGCAACGGAGGTGATGGTGGTGATGGCGGCGGCGTCGGTGGTGGACGCAGGCGCGAAGACGATCGTGTTCTTTCCCGAAGGCGCGTTCGGGCCGACGAACAACTGCGTCGGGATCGGCAACGTCCTGCGGTCGCGCGGGCACCGCGTCGTGTTCATCATCGAGGAGTCGTTCGAAGGAACGCTCGCCGCGAAGGGCTTCGAGGAACGCCTGATGCGCCTCGCGCCTCCGCCGGAGGAGGAGGAGGTTCCGGGGCAATTCTGGAAGGACTTCATCCGCGACACCGCGCCCGAGTTCCGCAAGCCGACGATCGAGCAGATCTCCTCGTTCCTCGCTCCGACCTGGCAGGCCCTGATCGACGGCGCGACCTACGTCGACGACCGGCTGCGCGAGATCTACGAGGAGGTGCAGCCCGACGCCGTGGTGGAGGACAACGTGGTGTCGTTCCCGACGCTGCCCGCGATGGCTTCGCGCGTGCCGTGGGTCCGGATCGCCTCGTGCAACCCGGCGGAACTGAAGGATCCGGCGATCCCGCCCGTGTTCTCCGGCTACGCCGCCAACGGCGACACGAGCGGGTGGGCGGAGTTCTGGGAGGAGTACGACCGGGTGTTGTCGCCGATGGCGGCGGCGTTCTCGGAGTTCTGCGTGGAACGAGGTGCGCCGCCGCTGGGGGCGCGAGAATTCATCCACGGGTCGCCGTTCCTGAACCTGTACGTGTACCCGGAGGAGGCCGACTACGCGCGCCGTGATCCCCTCGCCGCGACCTGGCATCGGCTGGACTCGAGCGTGCGGACGACGGACGAGCCGTGGGAGGTTCCGGCGTCGCTGGGCGGGTCCGGCGGGTCCGGGGACGGCAAGCTGATCTACCTCTCGCTGGGCTCGCTCGCCTCGGCGGACGTGTCGTTGATGGAGCGGTTGGTCGAGGTGCTGGCGACCTCTCCGCACCGGTTCGTCGTGAGCAAGGGGCCGCAGGCGGACCTGTACGAGGTCGCCGACAACATGCACGGAGCGGAATTCCTGCCGCAGACCTCGATCCTGCCGCACGTCGACCTCGTGATCACGCACGGGGGGAACAACACGGTGACCGAGGCGTTCCATTTCGGCAAGCCGATGATCGTGCTGCCGGTGTTCTGGGACCAGTACGACAACGCGCAACGGGTGGATGAGCTGGGCTACGGCGTCCGGTTGCCGACCTATGAGTTCGAGGCGCCGGCAATGCTGGCGGCGATCGAAGAGCTGCTGTCCGGCGTGGAACGTCGCGCTGCGTTGGCGACGATCTCTTCGCGACTGCAGGCGTCGCCGGGAACGGCGCGGGCGGCCGACCTGATCGAGCAGGTGGCGCGGACGGGCGAACCGGTGAGGAACGCGTCAGCCTCCTGACGACCTGGAGGCGGGTGTGGTCGGGCCAGCACGACAACCGGCTAACGATATCGGGGCGATGGGGTTCGGGCGAAGACGTCAACCAGCTGACGATATCGGGGCGATGGGGTTCGGGCGAAGACGTAAACCGGCTGACGGAGCAATGAACTGACGCGAACTCTCGTGGAACTACCCTTCTGTTTCGTCAGGAGGCTGACCTACGCCGGATGGAGCGCCGCCCCCGGAGCCCGGGTTGCCGCCCTTGCCTGAGGTGCCGCCACCGACGCCGTGATCGCCCCCGGCGCCGTGATCGCTGCTGGAACCGCCGCCGTTGCCGCCCGCGTTGCCGCCCGCGTTGCCACCGTCGCCAAAGCCGCTGCCACCCGCGTTGCTGCCGTCTCCACCACCGTTGCCACCGCCGTTGCCGGAGTTGCCACCGCCCGCGCCGTGACCCTTCCCGCCGGCATTCGTTTCGCCGGGGTCATCATCGTTCCCATTGCCCGGGCCCGGTTCGTCGCCGTCGACGTCCGGCGGATCCGGACCGTCATCGGGACCCCCGGTGTGGGGAGATCCACCGGCGGCGTCGGCGGAACCCGCTCCACCGTCACCGCCTGCGCCGCCGCCCGGGCGGGACGCGTCGCCGGAACCATCCGCGTCTCCCGCCGGCGCCCCGTCACCGGAGCCGTCGTCGCGCTTGCCGTGATCCCCGGTGGCTGTGTCTTCGGGCGCGATGTTCAGCATCTCTTTCGCGTGGTCGACCAACCGGCCGAGATCTCCCGGACTCGCTGCGGCCAGGCTCGCGCCCAGCAGGACGAGGATCGCCACCGCCGCCGACAGCGTCGAAGAGCCCTTGCCGGGCCCGTGCTTGAACATCGCTGATTAGGCTTCGGCACGCCGGATCCAACCCGTTAGCCGCGAACGGACTATTGACCCGTTCCGTCGGTGCCTGCTGCGGCGCGGAGCGCCCGCCAGATCCGCTCCGGACTCAGCGGCAGATCGAGGTGACGCACCCCCAGGTCGGACAACGCGTCGATCACCGCGTTCTGCACCGCCGGGGTGGATCCGATCGTAGCCGCCTCGCCGATGCCCTTCACACCCAGGGGGTTGTGCGGGGTGGGGGTCTGGGTGCTCGCGTTCTCGAACGCGGGGAGCTCCGCGGCGCTCGGCATCGCGTACGTCGACAGCGTCGAGGTCAGGGGGTTCCCCTGCTCGTCGTAGACGACCTCCTCGTACAGCGCCTGCGCGATCCCCTGGGCGAGTCCGCCGTGGACCTGGCCCTGCACGAGCATCGGGTTGAGGATCCGCCCGCAGTCGTCGACCGACACGTGGCGCACGAGCCGGGCGTCACCCGTTCCGGTGTCGACCTCGACCACGGCGATATGCGCTCCGAACGGGTAGGTCGACTCGCGTTGCGCGAACCGCCCCTCCGAGGACAGCGCTCCGCCCGCCGCGCGGGCGAGCTGCGCGACCTGCGACCAGCTGCGGTGTCGATCGGGAGCGCCGACGACACCGAACACCCCGTCGGCGAGCGCCACGTCGTCGATCGCAACCTCGAGATCCTCCGCCGCGAGGCGGGTCGCCTCGTCGATCACCGCCAGGCTCTGCTCCCACAACGCGGATCCGCCGAGCTGCAGGGAACGCGAGGCGTACGTGCCGTTCCCCATCTTCACCTTGGCGGTATCCGAGTGCACGACGGTCACCGAGTCGAACCCGACCCCGAGCGCCCCGGACACGAGCTGTGCGAACGCGGTCTCGTGCCCCTGACCATGGGAGGACGAGCCCGTCAAAGCCGTGACCGTCCCGTCGTCGTGGACCTCGACGCTCCCCCACTCTTTGCCGGCGAAGGCGGTGGTCTCCACGTACGTGCTGATCCCGATCCCGAGCCGGATCGGACCGCCCGCCGACCGACGCCTCGCCTGCTCGGCACGAAGGTCCTCGTAGCCGGCGAGTCCGAGGACGGTGTCGAGGGCCCGCGCGTACTCGCCGCTGTCGTAGACGGGACCGAGTCCCGTGTCGTAGGGGAACGCATCCGGCTCGATCAGGTTGCGGCGCCGCAACGCCACCGGATCCATGTCGAGCTCGGCCGCGAGGAGGTCGATCGCGCGCTCGATCAGCGCGGTCGCCTCGGGCCGGCCGGCTCCCCGGTAGGCCTGGACGGGCGACGCGTTCGTCACGATGCTCTCGCCGCGGACGTCGATGCTCGGGATGCGGTAGACGCCGCCGGCCATCTCCGCGGTCGTGACCGCGAGGTAGGCGCCGATCGGGTAGGCGCCGAGATCCTGGGTCAGGTGCACCTGCAGACCAGTGATCGTTCCGTCCCGCGTGGCGCCGATCGCGACGCGCTGTCGTTGCGCCCGGCCGTGGGTGAGGGCGGTCATGCTCTCGGAACGCGACTGCGCCCACCGAACCGGGACCCCGAGATCGAGCGCGGCCTTCGCGAGGACGACGAACTCCGGATAGACGACGAGCTTCGCACCGAACCCGCCACCGACGTCCGGCGCGATCGCACGTACCTGCTCCCGCCGGAGCCCTAGCGCCTCCGCGATGTCGTCGCGCACGTCGAACGGGATCTGCGTGGACGCCCAGACCGTGAGGCCTCCCCCTTCCTCCGGCCGGGCGGCGAACGCGTTCGGCTCCATCGGGACCGGGGCGAGACGCTGGTTCACGAACGTTCCGCGGACGACGACCTCGGCGTCGGCGAGCACGTCGTCACCCCGCGACTCGGGACGCTCCTCGTCGAGCACATCGCACACATTGCTGCCGTGCGCGGGGAACAACAGCTCTCCGTCGTCGGCGAGCGCCGCGTCGAACCCCACGACAGCGGGGAGCGGATCGTAGTCGACGGCCACGAGCTCGGCGGCGTCCACCGCTTGCTCGAGCGTCCGGGCCAGCACCACGGCCACCGCCTCGCCGACGTAGCGCACCCGCTCGGAGGCGAGCAACGGCATCGCGAACAGCTCGGGGACGTTGCCCGACGGCGGGATCTGCGGGAGTCCCTCAACGTCGGCCGCGGACCAGACGGCCTCAACGCCGGGCATCCGGGCCGCGGCGGCGGCGTCCACACCGTTCAGCCCCGCATGGCCCATCATGGAACGGACGAACACGGCGTGCAGCGCCCCCTCCAGCGGGAGGTTCGCCAGGTAGCGGCCCTCGCCTCGCAGGAACCGGGGGTCTTCAGACCGGAGCACGGGAATGCCGAAGGAAGAAGGGATCACCCGCCCATGCTAGCGACGAGTCGCCCACGTTCCGGTGCCCGCGGGATCGCGAGGGTCCTCGCGGTCGCGATCGGCGCCTGTCTCGCCCTCGGGGTCCTCCCGGAGCTCGCGAGCGCGAAGATCGTGGCGGTTCCCGTCCGGGAGGGACTCGAGGTCCCCGTCGGATTCACCTTCGCTCCCGACGGCCGCATCTTCTACACCGAGAAGGAGGCCGACGCCGGCAACGGCCAGGTGCGGATCATCGACCGGGCCGCAAACACCAACACGCTGTTCTACGAGTTCACCGACGTGAGCTCTGCCGGCGAACGCGGCGTGCTCGGCGTCGCGCTGCACCCTGACTACCCCGCGACGCCGGAGGTCTTCGTCTACGTCACGCGCCGCCCCGCCCCGGCCGATCCGCTCGAGAACGAGATCGTGAGGTTGATCGACGACGACGGCAGCGGCACCTCACCCGAGATCATCTGGAGCGCCCCGGTCGCCGAGCCGCGCACGAACCACAATGGTGGGCGGATCCTGTTCGGTCCCGACGAGATGCTGTACGCGGTGGTCGGCGACGGCGGACTCGAGCCGGGGAACGCGCAGGACCTCGACGACGATCGCGGGAAGGTGCTCCGGATGGACACGGACGGGAACGCCCCGGTCGACAACCCGTTCGCGGGCAGCGTCGTGTGGGCCTACGGGATCCGCAACTCGTTCGGGATGGCCTTCGATCCGCACACGGGGTTCCTCTGGGAGACCGAGAACGGACCGGCCTGCAACGACGAGCTGAACAGGATCCGCGAGGGGCAGAACTACGGCTGGGGTGCCAGTCAGACCTGCAGCGGGCAGGACCCGTTCAACACGAACCAGGACGGCCCGAACGTCGTGCTGCCGCAGCGCTGGTGGACCCCGACGATCGCCCCCGTCGGGGCAGTGTTCTGCCGGGGATGCCGTCTCGGGCCGAAGAGCCGCGGCCGGATGTTCTGGGGAAGCCGTCAGCAGGGACTGATCCGGCGCACGACGCTGAACGAGCCGCGCACGCGGATCAAGAGGATCGAGAAGCTCCTGTCCGGGAACAACGTCGTCGCGCTGGAGGCGGGACCCTCGGGGCGGCTGTTCTTCTCGACCTTCGACGGGATCTACCGGCTCGACCGCCGATGACCCCTACGCGTCGCATGTTCGCCGCGGGGATCGCGCTCGTCGTCGTGCTGTCCTTCACCGGGTCGCTGCTCGCGGCGCACCCGGCGGCCGCCCGCGTCCGCTCCGTGCGGGCGGTCGGGAGCCTGCGGTTCCCCACCGACTTCGCGTTCGCTCCGAACAACCGCGTCTTCGCGATCGAGAAGAACTCCGGACGCATCCTGGTGATCAACCGGGCCGGCGGAGGGCGCCACACGTTCTTCAAGGTGCGCGGGGTCAACAGCTCCGGGGAGCGTGGGATGCTGTCGATCGCGCTGCACCCCGACTACCCGGCGACGCCGCTGGTCTACGTGTACGTGACGCGCCGCGGGGGCGGCGGTGTCCAGAACCAGATCATCCGGCTGCGCAACGTGGACGGGAAGGGCCGGGATCTCACCAAGATCTGGGCACGGCGCAGCCCCAGCTCGATCCACAACGGCGGGCCGATCGCCTTCGGTCCCGACGGGATGCTCTACGCGGTCGTCGGCGACGGGGGTAGTCCGGCCCGTTCCCAGCAGCTCGGCGACGAGCGCGGCAAGGTGCTCCGCATGACACCGACCGGCGCGATCCCCGGCGACAACCCCCTCGGGAACCGTCGCGTGTTCGCCTTCGGGATCCGCAACTCGTTCGGGCTCGCGTTCGACCCCTACGGCGGCGACCTATGGGAAACGGAGAACGGCCCGGAGTGCAACGACGAGCTCAACCGGATCGCGCCCGGTCGCAACTACGGATGGGGGCCGAACGAGAGCTGTTCGGGCAACGCGCCCCGGAACACCAACCGCGACGGGCCGAACCCCGTGCTCCCCGAACGCTGGTACAACCCGACGATCGCTCCGACCGGCATCGCGTTCTGTGACGGGTGCGACCTCGGGGTGGCCGCGCGTCGGGCCGCCTTCTTCGGTGCGATCAACACCGGCCAGCTCCGGCGCGTCTCGCTGACCGCCGACCGGCGGAACGTGAAGGGACAACGGGTCGTGTTCCGCCACGACGGCGGGATCCTCTCGGTGGAACCCCACCCGAACGGCGCCCTCTACTTCAGCGACACGAAGGCGATCTTCAAGCTCGTCCGTCGTTGACCAGGCAGGACGGCTCGCGTTGAGCGGATCGGAGAACGGGCGTACGCTGGCCCCATGAACATCGGTCGCCCCAAGCGCGTGATCGAGATCGATCCCGGAACCCTCCCCGTGCCCGAGACGCTTCCCGACCCCGTCGCGCCGTCGGAGCCCCGCCCGGTTGAGCCGGTTCCCGCCGATCCCGTTCCCGCCGAGCCCCCGCCCGCGCCATCGAGGTAGGCCATGCAGGTCGATCTCGCGCGCGCGGCTCCGGCGCTCGCGACGACGGAACCGATCGTCGCGTGGCGTTCGTGGGCGCTCACCGGCCGCCCCGACGCTAGCCGCCTCCGGCTGCGCCCGGTCGCGGGTCCGCGTCTGCCCTGGCCGTACCGCGAGCCGGCGAGGGCGCACTGCAAGAAGGGTCGTCTGCACGCCGCACCCGCCCTCGGGTGCACCTGCGGTCTCCACGCAACCCACACGACGGAGCTGCTGCGCCGGACGAAGACCCCCGCCGTGCTCGGGCGGATCGCGCTGTGGGGCACGATCGTGGAGCACGAGCACGGGTACCGCGCGGAGTTCGCCTACCCGCAGCGCCTCCGTCTGGTCTGTCTGCTCTGTTTCTGGCTGCGCGGCACCTTCGGTGAGGATCCGGACGTCGTCGCGATCGTCGGTCGCCGGCGGATGCTTCCGCTGTGCGAGCCGCACCTGGGAACGGCGGTGCGCTACGGCATGCAACCGCGCGTGACGGTCGACGCGGGGACGATCGAACGTGCGCTGCTCGACGCGTACGCGGTCGACCTCTTGCGCGAACCTGTGGCCTAGGGATAGTCGCGGCGGAACCGGACCGCGACGACCAGCATCGCGAGCGCGGCGAGCAGCACGATCCCGAACACGATCCGCAGCGTCTGCCAAGGCTCGGCAGCGGGCTCGTCGATCGAGGACAGGAACGTGTCGATCTGGGCGGCGCCGAGCACCGCCTCGCGGTTCGGAACGCGTATCGGCGTGACCGTCTTCAACATCTCGGTCCGGACGGGCCGGGCGCGGACGCCCGGAGCCACCCGCTCGACCGCGTCGACGCTGGTCGTCCGACCCTCGATCGCGTCCAGGATCAGCCCGGCCTCCTCGCCTGTCGCGTCAACGAGCCGCTCGCGCTCCTGTGTCGAGAAGATCAGGTCGCCGTCGGGCTGCCAGATCCGGACGCGTCCGATCGCCGGATCTGCGAGGAACTTCGCGCGCACGAGGATCAGGACTTCCCGGAGCCGCGGCCCGAGGATCGGCTTTTCGAGGTCCCTCGCGGTGAGCGACTGGGACAGTGCCGTGCGCACCTTCCCGGCCGCCCGACGTTCGGCGAACGCGCGCTCGTTCCCCCGTTCCCGAGCCTGCACCGAGGTGCTCAACAGCAGAACGGCGGCGGCGAACAGAGCGATGCCGGTCCAGACGATCCGTCCGGTTCGGCCGGCGCCGACCCTGCCTGCAAGCTCGCGTACACGCTCCCTGCGATCCATCGCCGATGCCGTCTCCGCGGTTCGCTCTCCGGCGACACCCGCGATGCCGCCTCCTCTCCGTTCGTTTCGGCTTCCGGGGAGAGTGGCTGAACCCTCGCAGCGGGCGCTCGAGCTACCCGCGCAGGCTGTGCTCGCAGGCACTCCGGGTGCCACGCACCAACGATCGCACGAGGGGCCGGTGCGCCTGATCGGCGGTCAGGTTCCGCAGCTGGTAGGGGTCACGACGCAGGTCGAAGAGCTCGGTCGCGCCGTTGCGGTAACGGATATAGGAGTGTCGGCGTGTCCGGATCGCGCAATAGGGAGGAACGTCGAAGCTGCTATGCGGGATCTGCTCGACGACGACCCGGCTCCTGACGCCCGGGCCCTCGGAGTTCTGCAGTAGCGGGAGCAGGCTCTTCCCGTCCGGGGCAGGGAGCGCCACACCCGCGGCCGCGGCGGCGGTCGGCGCCAGGTCGATGTTCATCGCGAACCGGTCGTCGAGCGCTCCCGCGGTGGCGGCCGGGTCGTAGCGCACAACGAGTGGGACGCGGATGCTCTCCTCGTAGGCGACCGACTTGCCCTCGCGCCGGTGCTCACCCCAGAGATAGCCGTTGTCGGAGGTGAACACCAGGAGCGTCTCGGACAGTCGTCCCGTGTCGTGAAGTGCCGTCACGATCGTGCCGACGGCCTCGTCGAGCGCGAGGAGCGTCTCGAGCATGTCGCGCCGGAGCTCGTCGAGCTTCGCACGGTCGCGCCACGCGAGTGGCGGCAGAGCCTCGGCCCAGGGAGGAGAGCCTGTCCCGATCCGATCGAAGCTCGACGGACGATATTTCGCGATCCCGTCGAACGCTCCGTCATGGCGAGGGGCGGGCGTCGCCGGAAGATGCGGCGCCGACGGGGAGAAGAACAGGAACAGCGGCTGGTAGGAAGGCGTCGAGCGGATGAACCCGTCCGCCATCCCCGCAAGCACGTCGGTCGAGTAGTCCTGGGAGGCGCTGCCGAACGCGGTCGGCACGCCGTCGACGTTCAGCGTGTAGTCGAAGTACGCGGCGCGATCGCGGGCGGCCCAGGCGCTCCAGCCGGGTGGAACGTAGGTGCCGTCGGGAGCGTAGCCCTGCAGGTATTTCCCGAACAGCCCCGTGCGGTACCCCGCGCCCTGCAGCTCGGTCGCGATCGTGGTCGAGTCGTCGAACGACTCGAACCCGCCGCCCGGCGGGGCGTTCCGCCAGACGCCGGACGTTGCCGAGGTCTGCCCCGTGAGGATGCTCACTCGGCTCGGACAGCACAGCGGGTTCGACACGAAGGCGTTCTCGAAGGTGACGCCCGGCGTGGCGATCTGCGACAGGACGTTGGGCATCGCGTCGAGGGTGTCCCACCGTTGATCGTCCGAGACGATGAACACGACGTTCGGATCCGACGGCGCCGGGGGCGCCTGGGGCTGCGGCGACGGCTCGGAGACGGCCGGTTGCGCGGCGCCGGAGGATGCGCCCGCCGACGACGCGGCAGACGAGGCTGCGGGCGCCAGTCCGAGGAGGGCGACGGCGAGCAGCGCGAGCGGACCAGCATGGAGGAACCTCGAGTTCGGCCACCCACGCATGATCGAGCCCGGTCCCTCCTGGTTCCCCCTGGATGCCTTCCGAAGGAACTTCGACGGATCGCCCGTGCGGCTTGAGAAGGGACGACGTCGGGTGCGTGGATCGACGCGAAGGAGGTGAGTCGACGACCCTCGGTGGAGACGACCGGATTCGAACCGGCGACCCCCGCCTTGCAAAGGCGGTGCTCTACCGACTGAGCTACGTCCCCGGGGGATGCAGGAAACGTGGCAGGAAACCCGTCCACGAAAGCCAGCAACCTTCGGCACTCGAGTCTACTCAGCCCCGCAAGGGCGCGGCATCGATCGCCGGCGCCCCTTCAGCTACTTCGAGCAGCGTCTAACCGATGGAACGCGCAACGCAGGGAGGTTATGCAGCCTCGGGCAAGGACTCACGGGCCCGATGTCGTGCACGGTCATCGCTTTGACCGAGAGAGCGAAGCCGAGGAGATCCGCCTCCTGCCGCAGCATGCCGACGCTGTGCGCTCGATTCAGATACAGGGTGTCTTCGAGGTGGCGGTTGATGCTCTCGGCGTCGCTCCGGCGAACGTACAGGCGCCCGAAGTCGGGGTCGGACCGGGGGATCGCGCGCAGATTCTCGGCTCGGTTCAGCTTCTTCGCGGCGTCCGCATCGTTTCCCTGAAGGCGGAAGGTGATCTCGCGGTGACCGAACTCTGCCGGGAGCCGGTACTGGTTGTTCCAGCTGTATCCGCTCTTGCTCGCGCGCCGTTGGGTTCGGACGCGCTCAAGCGGGACGAGTATCATCTCGCCCTCATCGTTGAGGCGTCCGATCGCCGCCGCACCATCGGTGGCATAGATCTGAACCTTCTGGACTTGACCGTCGGGCATCGTGACGCCCTTGATCTCGATCAAGCGTTCCTTGTCCACACGCCGCCCACCCCGTGCGCCGCGGCGGGCCTTTCGGCTGGCCGCCGGGACTTTGACGATCGGGAGCAGGCCCGGCCTTGTCTGGAGGTCGAAGGAGGATTTTCCCTTCTCATCTCAACTTTTCCCATGCCCCGTGAGTCTCTATCTACATAGGCGGCTTATCGATGGCGCGACAGGCACAGCCAGGCACGGTTGGGCAAGACGCCCGGGTTTCCTGGGAGTCCCTCTTCGAGGCTGAGTACTCGGGGCTTGTCAGGTTCTGCTCACTCCTGACGGGCAGTCGGGCCGTGGCAGAGGACTTGGCGCAGGACTGCTTCGTCCGAATCGCCCCTCACCTAGAGAAGTTGGAGGAAGCGAAGGCCAAGTACTACCTGCGACGGACCGCGGTGAACACGTGGAGAAGCCGAGTACGCCGTTTCAGTCTTGAGCGACGCAAGGCAAGAGCCCACGCCTTGCCGGTCTCCGATCCACACGAAGCGATCGACAACTCCGATCTGATAACCCGAGCTCTTGTCACCCTTCCCTCGCGCCAGAGAGCCTGCCTGATCCTGAAGTACTACGACGACATGACTGACTCCGAAGCAGCCTTTGCTTTGGGCGTTTCTGTTGGAACGATCAAGAGCCAGTGTTCACGCGGCTTAGGTCGTCTGCGCAAGGAGATCGAAAATGGTGCACGAAGAACTGCGTGAGGCACTCAAGCGCCAGGCTAGCTTGGTCAAGGTAGACGAGACCTCTGCGAGGGCCGCGCTTGGTCATCGCATGCATGAGCGTGGGAGCAATCGTGGTCGACTCCCGGCCATCGTCGTTGCTGTGGTCATGTCGGTGGCAGCGATCGGATGGCTGGTCGTCTCGTTCACGAGTGGTGCGGGTCCAGGCGAGGAGACCAGCGCGTCTTCATCGGTCCCGACCGAGCTGGAGCCAACCATCATCCCGGCCGGGGATGGTGGTCGATTCCTCGTCGTTGGACCGGACGGATCGGTCTTGGTTGGAACCTACGACGCGCTGCTGGAAGTGGACGCGCAATCCGGGACACAGGAGACGATCATCGAAGGCGATGGTCCCACGTCGGCCGCTTACGTGGACGAGTCGATCTGGATCACTGGCATTGCTACTTCGCCGCACACGAGTAATTCTGTCAGCAGGCTGAACAGCAACGGGTCGGTAGCGGCCAATGTGCCGCTGCCCGGGGAAGTGGCTGGGCTTGTGACGGGTGCCGACGCGCAAGTGTGGGTGACATCCACATCCGCCAACGGAAGAACCGTCTGGGTGAGCGAGGTCGATCCAGCGCTGGACGCTGTGGAATCAAGCGTTGACCTGGCAACCGCTTCCCCGACCCTTGAGGCAGGTGCTAGTCGGCAGGTTTGGGACATACAGACTGGCGACGGACGACTGTGGATTCTTGCGGGCGACGTGCTGGAACAGTCAGACGAAGGCGCTGGGCCGAAGGTCGTCGGAACGCGCCTGTACGCCCTTTCGAGTGGTGACTCATCCTTCTCTCTGATCGCCAGTGTTCCAGGGGCGACCGCGATCGCATACCGCGACGGCAGGATCTGGGCTTCCCGTGGTACCGATCCCGCCCTCGGAGTCGACACATTGACGGGAGCCGTCACCCCGGGATCGAGTGACGAGCAGATGATCGTTCCCTTCTTCGGACCGGATGACGATGTCTTGTTCATTCAAGGTTCCGAAAGTGAATGGGAGGTGGCTGCGCTTGATGGGATCTCGCACGAGACTGTGCCGGTGGCGGACGTGCCTGAGACGTTCACGCAATCAGCGGCCTTTGTCGACTCAGCCTGGGAGCCGGCCTCCTCCACTGGTTGGATCCTCAATGAGCGAGGCGACCTGCTGAAGCTCGCGGAAGGCACGTGAGCGCAGCTATGCCACCGACCAAGTCCCCTTCAGGTGCGCCGCAACGTCCTCTGTTGAGTCCATGTCGTGTCCCATTGAAACCGCCGCCTCGACGGCGGACCCCAAGCCAACCCGCTCCCATCATCCCCTTCGGTCACGATGACGAGCGCCGAGCCTCGCCACACGAGACCCTTCGGCCTGCGGTCCATGGCTGCCAACGCCAGCAGCCCGGCGAGACCGGCCGCACCCGTCGGCAGGGTGGCGATCCCGACATCGGCGAGCCCCTCGATCGCCTGCGAACACCACACATCTGAGATCGCGACGGCAGCGTCGAGTCCGTCACGAAGGGACGGCCAGGCGGCCGCGGAAACCATGCCGGCCTGGAGCCCGACCATGCGTCCCGCACTCGTGGGAAGGTCGACTCGGACCGGCCCTCCGCTGCGGAGCGACTCGAACGCGGGGGCCGCATGGAGCGGCTCGACACCGACCATCACCTGCGGAGTCGGTTCCGCACGGAAGTGCCGAACTCCCGCGGCGGCAAGGCCACCCACCCCAACCTGCAGCATCACCAGATCGGGCTGCTCCAGACCGGCACGCGCGAGCTGATCGTCGATCTCCCAGAAGATCGTGGCGTAGCCGTCGATCGTTGCCCTCGCGCTCGGGTCGGCGGCACTCACGGACGTGTCGGTGACGAGGAGGGCCGAGCCGAACCGTGCTGCGTGCGCGGCCGCCGCGCTCACGGCATCGTCATAGGTGCCGGGGACGGTGATCACGCGTGCCCCGGTCTTCCTGATCGCGTCGACCCGCGCCGGGACCGCCGTGGGAGGAAGGTAGATCACCGCATCGAGGCCTCGCTCGCGCGCAACGGCGGCGACAGCATGGCCGTGATTGCCGTCGGATGCCGCGACGAGCGCATCGATCCGGGTCCCCCGATGCTCGCGCAGGAGCTGTCGGGTCGTCCACGAGGCTCCGAGGGCCTTGAAGGAGGGCAGGTCGAAACGGCTCGACTCGTCCTTCACCAGGAGTCGCTCCAGACCGAGCGACTCCGCGAGGGAGGGGAGGGATCGTAGCGGCGTCGGACGGTATCCCGGAAGGGACCGGTGCCACTCGAACGCTTGCCGACCGGGTGCCGGGATATCGCTCGGCCTCGACCTTGGGTTGAGCACCAGGTCGGCAGGCGCGGCGGTGGACACCCGCCCCGTCACGCGCGACTCATCCCGTATCCCGGCCGACGAGCGTCCGCCGCACGCTGCGGCCGAGGGACGCCAGCCTCGGGTTCTCCCGAGCTTGCCGAACGCTCGGCCACGCCCGTATACCGTGCCGCTCGCACCAGTCGGGCTGCAAGAGCGAATCCACGTAGCGATCACCCCTGTCGGGTGCGATCGCCACGACGGAGTCCTCCGGAGCAGCGGTGGAAGCCACTCCGATCGCGGCAGCCACGGCCGCCCCCGTCGACGGCCCGGCGAGGATCCCTTCGTGAAGTGCGAGCGCTCGCGCGGTCTCGAAGGCGGTGATGTCGTCGGCGACGACCACCGTGTCGATGAGGTCGTCGGCGAGGTTCCCGGGCGTCCACGAAAGGCCCATGCCGTTCGTGAGATACGGATGGCTCTCGGACCCGAACAGTGCGGACCCCGCGATATCCACCGCGACGATCCGCACTCCCATCGGGCGCACGCATTCCGCGATCCCGCTGAGGTGTCCCCCGGTGCTCACCGACGCGACCACCGTCGAGAACCGATCACCGAGCGCGGCGAGCAGCTCGGCGCCCGTGGTCCGAGCGTGGGCCGCAGGATTGTCGGGGTTGTCGTACTGATCGGGGATGAAGGCGGGCGCGTGGATCGCCGCGAGCTCGCGTACCCGGTGCCAACGCGCCTGCTGCAGACCCTCGGGGGGATCACCCTGGACCAGATCGACCTCCGCCCCGTAGGCGGTCATGAGCGCAACCTGCGCGGGTGAGGCCTTGCGGTCCGCAACGATGATCACTCGGTAGCCACGAACCGCACCGATCTGCGCGATCGCGACGCCGAGGTTGCCCGATGACGACTCGATCACGGTCATGCCGGGGGCCAGCGACCCGGCCGCCTCAGCGGCATCGATCATCCCGAGAGCGGAGCGGTCCTTGACGCTGCCGCTGGGGTTGAAGCCTTCCAGCTTCACGAACACGTCGGCGCCCGCAGGATCGGGCAGGCGCCTCAGGCGCACGAGGGGCGTGTGCCCGACCACGTCCAAGACGGAGTCGACCGCGGCTGCTTCGCGCAGGACCAAGCTCATGCGGCACCTTCGATCAGGCGAGCGGGATCGAACCGATCCCATGGAGCAAGCGCCACTCCCGCAGTCACCACGCGGGTGATGGCCGCGCCCGCGGCGGGCCCGAGGAGGACGCCATCCCGATACAGCCCCGAGGCGATGTAGAGGCCTCGGACGCCGGGGTGCCGACCGATCAACGGGGCCCCATCCGAGGTCGCCGACCGGAAGCCCGTTCTCACCTCGGGATCGACGAGCCCCCGTCCCATCAGCTCCCCCCACTCACCGGCGAGCACCCGAAGCTTCCGGTGATCCGGCGTGGTGTCGAAACCCAGACGCTCCTCGGTTGCACCGATCAGTGTGCAGCCTCCTCGCGCCACCGCGTAGGTGCGGCCGTAGCGGCACACGACCCGGGGGTGTGGCGTCCCACGGTCGACCAGCAGTTGCCCCCGCACCGGTGCGAGCTCCGGGCCGAGCCGTGCGAGGAGCCCTCGCTCGTCGCTTCCGGTCGCCACCACGAGCGTCGAGCAGTCGATCGTGCCCGACGTCGTACGCAACCCCGTGACCGCGCCCCCCGGGGCGACGACCTCGATGCCGTCGGCATGATCCAGCGCGAGCTTCCCGGTCGCGACGCCTGCCGACACGAAGGCCCTCGCGATCGCCGGGGCATCGGCGTTCCCGTCCTCGGGGAACCAGCTCCCCCCCAGCGGTGCGTGCAACGAAGGATCGATCTGCGAGATGTCGCGAGCGCTCACGATCTCGATCGATCCGGGGGCCGGTTCGGTCGGAGGATCGGGGGGATCGGCGACCCGGCGTATGCGCAGGGCCCCCGTCCACCTGAGGGCGCTGTTCGGGAGCTCGTCGCGGATCGGGATCAGGGTCTCCTCGTAGTGCGCCTGGGCCCAGGACTTGAGGACGTCGAGTCCGGGGGCCTGCGACGGAGGATCGCTTCCCCCGCACAGCAGTCCCGGGGCCACCCCGGTCGCGCCCGACCCGATACCCGATCGCTCGACGAGGAGCGTCTGAACCCCCTGGGCCGCGAGATGGTAGGCCGCGGAGGCGCCACAGATGCCGGCCCCGACCACGACCGCCTCGGAACTCATGACAGCGCCGCCGCGATCCGCTCGAAGCCGGCCGAGCGGGACGCTTTGAGAACAACGACATCCCCGGGGCGGCACATCGCCTCGAGGGTTGCGTCGACGCCGTCCAGGTCCTCGGAGTGCGAGGCGGCGATCCCACGGTCGGTGGCAACGCTCCAGATCGCTCTCGCGGATGCGCCCACGGTGATGAGGCGGTCCACAGGGAGTTCGGACGCGAACCGGCCGAGGGACCGGTGCTCCCTCGCGGACTCGGGTCCGAGCTGCGCCATCTCTCCGATCACCGCGATCAACCGACCGCTCCCCGCCATGAGACGGGCCGTTGTCAGAGCGGCGCGGGCCGAAGGAGGGCTCGAGTTGTAGGCGTCGTTCAGGAGCCGAACACCGGAGGGCGTCACCGACCGCTGCATCCGCCATCGGCTCGTCTTGGCCGCCCTCAATCCCTCCGCGCACTGCACTGGGGTCAGGCCCAAGCCCAACGCCGCAGCCGAGGCGGCCAGGGCGTTGGGCACCATGTGCGCACCAGGCAGGGGTAAGACGACGGGCACGGCTCCCTGGCGCGTCACCAACGTGAACCTCGCCCTTGCGTCCGCTCCGAGACGCACGCAGGTAGCGCGCACGTCTGCGGCCCGCGAGCGTCCGAACGTCACGATCCGAGACCTGAGCCCTCGGGAGAAGGCGATCACGCGTGGGTCGTCGCGATTCAGGACGGCCAGCCCGTCGTCCGCAAGGGCCTCGACCACCTCGCGTTTCGCCCGAGCGATCGAGTCGACGGAGCCGAACGTTGCGAGGTGCGCCTGGCCCACGTTGGTCACGATCCCGGAGTCCGGGCGCGCTATCCGACAGTAGTCCGCGATCTCGCCTTCGGCCCCGGCGCCCATCTCACAGACAAAGAACGCCGGGTCGGAGGCCGCCCCGAGCAGTGTCGTCGGGACCCCCACATGGTTGTTGAAAGACTCCGGGCTGGCGTGCGTCGGTCCCGCCAGAGACAGGATCGAGACCAGAAGATCCTTCGTCGTGGTCTTGCCCGTCGACCCCGTGATCGCAACGACATGGGCCGAGGAGGCGGACCGCTCGGTTGCCGCCAGGCCCGCCAGAGCGGCCAGCGGGTCGCGAACCTCGATCCTCGGTTCGAGCTGCACCCGCCCCTCCTCGACGACCACGGCGGAGCTCCCTCGTCCGAGGGCCTCCGCGGCATGGTCGTGCCCGTCCGACCTCTGGCCTCGGAGGGCGAAGAACAATGTCTCCCTGGAGGCCAGGCGGCTGTCGGTGATGACTCCCGACGCCCACCCTGAAGGCCCGATCAAGCGGCCTCCGAGGCGTGCGGCAACGTCGTCAAGACGCGATCGCCTCATACGGGGGAAGACCGGTGCAGGAATGATGAGGTTCCGAGCGGGAACCGAACTGACCCTCGAACTGGTCCCCTAGGCATGACGATGACATCAGCCCGCGAAGCGGACCGCCTGGGACGCAGCGCGGGGGCCGACCTGTCCGAAGACTTCGGATCGCTCGCGTTCGTCGTGGGCGCGGGGCTTGCGCGGCTGGAGCGCCTGCGGTCCCACATCGCGGGCAGCCGGGGCGGGTTCTTCCCCGGCACCAGGATGCTCTACGAGCACGAGCTCGAGCGCACGATCGATCGTCACGGACGTCTGCTCCGAGCGCTCCGAAACCTCGGATCGACGGCACGCGAGGCGGGGATCGGTGAGCTGGGTGAGCTGTCACGACGCAGGCGTGAGATGTCTGACCTCGTTCGGACCGAGGTCGGGCTCTCGGCAACGACCGTGATCTCCACCGACTGGCAATCGCCATCGACGCAACATTCCGGCACGCCCGCGGCGGGCCGCCACATGGGCTCGATCAGGGCACGCCACGACGACTACAAGCGAGACCGTCACCACGATGCCGCTGGGTATGAACGGGACTACGTCGCATCCTTGGGACCCTCTGGTCACGGGAAACGAGCGATCATGACGAGCTGCGGCATGTCCGCGTTCACCACGATCATGACGTACCTGGCCATGGAGGGGCACCTCCGCGGCCCGGTCCTCATGGGACGGCACAGCTATCACGAGTGTGCCGGACTGCTTCGCTCGGCCCTCGGGAGCCAGCTCATCGACGTCGACGAGTCGATCCCGGGGGCGATCGGAACCGCGGTTGCGCGCCACCGGCCGGTGGCGGTGTTCCTCGACTCCCTCTGTAACGAGGCGGGCGTGATCGTTCCGGATCTCGCAGAGGCGTGCGCGGCCCTGCGTGAGGTCGAGTCCGAAACCTACCTCGTGGTCGACAACACGTGCTTGTCGTCGTCCCTGCTCCCGTGGGAGCTCGCCTCGGACGATGCGGCTCACGTGCGGCTGATCGTCCACGAGAGCCTCACGAAATACCCGCAGTTCGGCATGGACCTGACGACCGCGGGACTCATCGTCGCGGTCGATGAGGACGCCGAGCGGCTGGACCGGTACCGAGAACACCTCGGAGCCAACGTCGCGGCGATCTCGCCGATCGTCCTGCCTCCGCCCGATCGGACGATGCTGATGCGCCGACTCGATCGGATCGGGGGCAATACCGAGCACCTCGCTCGCCTCCTCGCAGGCTCACTCGACGTGCAGCACGGATCGCTCGAGCGCCACCCCTCACACCGGGTCTGTCGCGGGCTCCCCTTCCGCGGCGGCCTCCTGACGGTCGCTACCGCGGATTCGGATTGCGACGCGCTCGTCGACGCGGCCCTGTGTGCCGCGCGCGACGGTGGAGTTCCACTGGTGGCAGGGACGAGCTTCGGCTTCGACACGACGAGGATCTACGCGGTTGCCAACGAGCGTCGCTCGTTCCTTCGGATCGCGGTCGGGATCGAGACGCTTCCCGAGATCGACGCTCTCGCTGTCGCACTCCTGTCAGCGTTGAGCCCTCCTTCGGGATCGTCGCGGGTCGCGAAACGGTCGTTCCCGCGCGGATACGATCTGGTCTCCACGGCCACATATCCGGTTTCGGGATCGTACGGCCGCTGGGATCCGAGCGCGGCCGCCGGACGAGACGAGGAGACTTAGATCCAGAGCTACCCCTCCGTCATCGGGCTCATGAGCTGGAAGTAGTTGTCGTCCGGGTCGGCGAGCGTCGCGATCCAGGCCTCCTGGGGCGCGCCTTCCGGCTGGTACGGCTCCTGTACCACAGTCGCACCCGCCGCCGCGAGCCGGGCGAAGTCGGCTTTCACGTCGGGGGATTCGATGTTCAGGAGCATCCTCCCCGGATGCGGGTTCTTCCCCTTCACCTGGTCGTGCGGACCGACGGTGATCGCGCCGGAGCCGATCATCCACCCCGTGAAGCCGCCCTCGTTCCACTGCGGCTCGCCGAAGAGTTTCGTGTAGTAGTCCGCCAGGCGTTTCGGGTCCTCGGATCCGATCAAGACGCTGTTGAGATCCATCGCTCCTCCTTCGCTCGTCCTTTCCCCATTAGACAGCAGACCGCGACGAAACTCATCGGTGGCGATCAGCGGCCCTGACCCCGGCGGATCAGGAGGTCAGGGCGGCGACCTGAGCCCGCTGCGGCTCGTCGAACCAGGGGCCCGTTCCAGCCTGGAGGTTCATTGCCGCGTGCGACGGGCTCGACGTCGCCGGGATCGCGACGGTGATGCGCGGATCCGAGAGGCACCACGTGAGGAGCGCCTCCGCCCACGAGCGCACGCCGAGTCCGGAGAGATCATCGGCAGCGGGAGCGCGGCGCACCACCGAACCCTGGCCGAGTGGCCGCATCGCGATTACCCCGAGACCAAGCTCTTCGGCCAGGGGCAGGATGCGTTCCTCGACCTCGCGCTCGTGCGGATTGTAGGGAACCTGGATGCAGTCGAGGCGGTCGGTTCGCATCACGGTCTCCAGCTCGTCGAACGCGGAGGTGTCGTAGTGGGTCGCTCCCAGCCAGCGGATCGTCCCGCGGTCTCGCTCCCGTTCGATCCAGTCGAGATGCTCTCGCCATGCGACGAGGTTGTGGACCTGCTCGAGGTCGACGACACCCCCGAAGAAGCCGAGCTGCGCCTCGAACTGCGCGCGACCCTCGTCGAGGGAATCGGTCCAGATCTTCGTGGCGACGAGCGCGTTCGGACGGCGATCGCCCAGCGCCTCGCCTAGGACGCGCTCGGCCCGCCCGTACATCGGGGAGGAGTCCAGGAACCGGCCGCCGTCATCGAGCACCGTGGTGACGACCTCTCGGGCAGCCGGCACCTGCGAAGGTTCGACGTCGAAGACCTCCCACGTGCCGAGGCCCACGACCGGGATCTCCGGGCCATCGCGACCGAGCCTGCGCTCCTCCATCACCCGGGCGAGGGATCGGGTGACGCGATGCCGGTGGACGCGGGAGAGGTGGGATCCGGGGTCGGCGAAGTCGGAGACGGGCCGGCCTCGGTCGGCTCGGGGGCGGGTTCGGACGGCTCGGGCGACTCCGACGGTGCGGACGGCTCCGAGGGGTCGGTCGTCGGTTCGGGTCCCGCGTCGCTATGCCGTGGCGGGTCCTTGGGGTCCTCCTCCTCGTAGAGCTGTTCGACCCACTCGCCGCCGTTCGGCGCGAAGTCGAAGCACGTGCGCAGGCATCCCTTCCCGGTCCACAGCGTCTGCACCGACCAGCGGTAGAGGAGGCGCTGGTCGCCGATGTTCAGCTTGCTCCACGGAACCTCGAGACCGATCGTCCGGCCCTTCTTCCAGGCCCGCGGTTTGGCGATGACGGGGTCCCTGCCTCGCGCGCGGTCGCGATGCACCTGCGCGAGGAGGCGCTTGCCGTTCGAGCTCACCACGACGTAGTAGTCGAGGTCGGGCGAGCCGGTCGTGTCGAGGTTGAGGACCATGTACCCCGTGTCCCATGTGTTCCGCAGGGTCCATTTCGGGTACATCGTCACGAACCACCGCCGCGGACGCGCCTTGTGCGCGTGGTCGACGAACCGGACGTCGAACCGGCCGTCCGCGTCGTTCGGATCGGCGACCTGCTCGTGGACGGCCGCCGCCGGGAGCGCGCTCAGCACGAGCAGGGCCGAGGTGGCCAGAGCGGTGAGGACCGCCGACACCCCGATCCGGGGCACGGTCCGCCACCGCGTGTCCGTCCGGATCCTCACGCCTGCCTCCTTTTTCCCGCACGGAACGCGTTCGCGGCCGTGACGAGCACCCACCCTCCCACGAGCACGCCCGCCACGGCCAACAGCGCCGGGAGCACCTCCGAGCCCGAGGGAGTTCCCGGCCACTCGATCCTCGGGTCGGACCCGGTGAGCGCGGTCGCGATCGAGAGAGCGAGCACGGCGAGGTTGCGGAGCACGAGCACACGCCAGTCGCGGGAGCGCACTCCCCCGAAGCAACCGCACGGGACCTGTCCCTCGGCGAACCCCCGCGCACGGAGCACCGCGGCCGAGAACACCACCGTGAGGATCGCGGCGGCGACACCCGCGGCGCGGCCGTAGCCGAGGACGGCGAGCGCCGCGACCGCGAGCTCCGCGAACGGAACGCCGAACCCGGCCACCGACGCGACGCGCCGGGGAAACCGGTGGTCGGTGAGCGAACGGCGCCACGCGCGTGGGCGGAGCAGCTTCGCGAAGCCAGCCCAGCCGAAGAGTGCCGCGAGCGCCGCCGGCAGCAGTCGCTCGAGCCCCGCTCCGTCACCACCGGTGTCGAGCGCGGTCAGACCGGCGGTGAGCGCGACGGCGAACAGGACGGCGCCGTTGGCGATGCGCCACCAGACCGAACGCGACGCCTCCGCGAGACGATCGACGAGGGCGGCCGCGGCTTCGCGCGTCGTCGCGCCGGCCGCGAGCAGCACGACCGCCGACCGTGCGAACCCGAACGGGGCCATCGAGACCAGCCCCGTCAGCGGCCGCCCGCTCGCGACGCACGCGGCGGTCACGGCGATCAGCGTTCCTCGCGACAGGTAGGTCAGGAACCCGACCCCGAGACCCGCCCCGTACAGGAACGAGAAGACCGGCATCGAGAAGAACGTGCGCCACCAGTCGGGGACCTGCCGCCGCGCCTGGGGAATCGGCACGCCCAGTCGCGCGGCCTCGGCAACGCCGTAGACGACCGCGACCGCGGCGAGCAGGAGCAGGCCGGCGGCGCCGAACGGTGCTCCCAGCAGCGTGCCGATGCCACCCAACAGCGCTCCGAACACCGCGGCGGCGAGCGTGGCGCCCACGACGTGGAGCGCGACATCCAGGGCCCACCTGGCGCGGCGTCCCCCGTGGACCACGGGGGCGATGGTTTCCACCATCGACAGGCCTCAGGGACCGAACAGGGTCGACAGGCCCGCGACGACCGCGGCGGCGATCACCGCGACCGCGACCGGCTCGGCTCCGGCGGTCAGCACCGCAGCTGGAGATCCCGGTAGGTGATGCAGAAGACCTTCTTGCCCTTCGGGCAATAGCCCCGCACCGAGGCGTCACCGTTGATCCGTCGGTCCGACTTCGAGCAGCAGTCGGAGATGTGCCGGATCCGTCCACCGCAGCACCGGCTCCATCCGCCGCCGTACCGTGGGTTGTTCACGAAGTTGTAGCGATCGGGAACGACCTGCTCACACACCTTTCGGCGCTTCTGATCGCGTGAGGTGTAGACGTTGCCGGCGTCGTCGACCGGATAGCCGTAGGTCGGATGCAGCGGGAACCCGGCCTTGTCGATCCGCGACAGGGGCGCGAACGGATGCGGACACGATCCCGTCGTGAAGGTGTGCCCGCAGATGTGATACGCCTCGGCACGGTCGGGTTTCAACGCGCTGGCGACGACGGCGCCGCCCGTGATCGCCACGACCCCCGCACCCAGCGTGCCGAGGAACGACCGGCGCGAGGAACGCTGCGCGAGACGGCGCTGCGCCCACTCGATCGCGGTCTCGGTCTGCGGCTCTCGGGTGCTCACATCGCCTCCCGGTGCGCTCCGTCGGCCGGGCCGACCTCCTCGACGCGTCGCGCCGCCGTGTCGACCAGGCCCTCGAGCTGCTCGAGGTTGTTCACCGTTCCCTTCGCGCGGACCACACCGTGGCGGTCCAGCACCAGAGCATAGGGGGTCCCCGGAACATCGAGGGCGCGCTCGGCTCCCGGATCGGACACCAGGACCGGATCGAGCCCGCCGGCGGTCGCGACCGCCGGCACGCCGGGAGCCACCTGGCGGCAGATCTGGCAGGTCGGGGAGGTGAACAGCGCGAGCTTCCCGCGGTCGGCGGGTCCTCCGAGGGTGACGGGGCGATCGTCGGGCCCCGCGACGTGGAGCAGATCCACGGCCTTCCCGAGCGGGGGACCCTCGTCGTCGAGCTCTAGCGCGCCGAGGGGGCCGAGGCGCAAGTGCAGCGTGCCGACCTGCCGGGCGAGGGCGACAACGACCACCGCCAGCACGACGAGGAGCAGCCACTGGGCTACGAACGCGACGATCCACCAGCCCGTCATCGCCAACGAGGGTACGTGCCCGGAGCCGGTCGCGCAGCCCTCAGTCGGGAGCGGACCACTGGAGCTTGCCGTTCTGATCGGTGAACCGCAGCACCGCTGATCCGTCGTCGGCGATCCCGAGCACCGCGCGCAGCTCGCCCTCCGCGTCGAGCATCCGGATCACCGGGGCGCCGTCGGCGGCCAGACCGAGACGCGCCCGGACCTTGCCGTCCTCGTCGTGCAGCCCCACCGTCGGCGAACCCTGTTGCGCGAGGGTGTAGACCATCTTCACCTCGCCGTCTTTGTGCATCAGACCGAACGTGGGCGCGCCCTCCGCGGCGAGACCGAACTTCGCGCGGATCTTCCCGCGCTTGTCGCCGAGCGCCATGCTCGCCGACCCGTCGGAGGCCAGACCGATCGTCGCCCGGACCTTGCCCTCTTCGTCACCGATCGCGAGACCTGCGGCACCGTCCGCGGAGAGGCCGAACCGTGCCCGGACGCGCCCCTCGGCGTCGTGGAACGACAGGAACGGGGAGTCGTCGCTCGACATCCCGATCCGCGCACGGACCCGTCCCTCGTCGTCGACGATCTCGAAGCCGCCCGCTTGGACGACACGCTTCTTCACCGATCGTCACCCCTCGGCCGTGTGGCGATGGGTAAGCATCGCGCCTGCGCGGCGCCGCGTCCAGCACCGAACGAGGCCGCCACGGCGGACCGGACGATCGGTCCGGTCCGCCTCGTGCCCCGGATCAGCGGATCAGCAGCAGGATCCGCGCATCCTGGCTGTCGTCGTCGACGCGGCCCCCGACGACGAAGGCCTCGATCGGCTCGAGGTTCGCGCCGACTTCGGGTGGGATCGCCGTTCCCGAAGGGTCCGCGGCTTGCACCGCGTCGACGATCCCCCCGACGTTGAGGAACAGCAGCGACTGGTTCGCGTCGCCGACCGCGCCGACCGCCTCGGTGAACGTGGTGTCGGTTTCGATCGACTCACCGTTCGCCGTGTCGATCACCTTCTTGATCTCCTCGACGCTCGTCGCGAGGACGCCCGACCCGTTCGTCACGGCGTAGGCCGGGCGCACACCCATCTCGTTCAGGGAGGGTTCGACGAGCGAGGAGATCGTGACGCCCTCGTAGGTCTCGGTCTGCCACGCCGGTCGGATCTGCAGAGGCGTTCGGAACAACGTTGCGTTCTCGTTCGAGAAGTCCTCGGCGCCGACACCCCCGAGCCCCTGGATCAGCATCGGCGCGACCGTGTCCAGGAATATCTGCATCCCCGCCTCGTCCTCGGTCCCGAGCAACACCGCGCCGGTCGGAACCGAGGTGGACGAACTCGGGCCGGCGGTGACGACCAGGTCGCCCGTGAGGTTCTCGACCACACCGTCGGGTCCGGTCAGTCCGAGCTCGTCGAGCTCGGGAAGCATGGGTCCGGCCTGCACGAGCGCCTGCTCGAGTCCGCGATCGATCCCGGTCTGAGCGATCACCGCGTAGGAATCCGTCGGTGTGTCGTTCAGCAGCTCGTTCGGACCCGTGTCGGCACCCAGTTGATCACGGAGCTCGGCGGGCAGCTTCGTCGGGTCGTACCCGACGGACACGTCCATCGCGATCCCGTTGGGCTGCGCCGAGATCGACATCCCCATGCCGCCGAATGCCTCGGGGTCGAGACCTCCGAGGCCGGCCTGCGCCGCGCCGAACTCGCCGGTCGTGGTGGCCTGCTCGAGCCCCTGACGCACGAACGCGCCGACGTCCACGTACACGGCCGCTAGCTTGCCCTCGGGCAGCTCCTCGATCGCGTCGGTGTAGGTGGGAGTGTCCTCGAGTGCCTCGAGGTCGCCGTTCGCGGTATCGACCACGTCCTCGACGAACCCGCGGTCCGAGCCGAAGACGACGACGCCGTCCACGATCGCAACCACCTGATCGTCACCGAACTCGCTCGCACCGATCCACAGATCGGCCCCGCCGTACTCCTGCTGGGTCCAGGTGGTGTCCGAGCCTTCGGCCCCACGCGCCTTCTCCAGCGCCGTCCGTGCGGCGGCTTCGTCGTCGGTCGCGATCAGCACCGCTCCCTGGATATCGCTCGCGTCGGCTCCCATACGCGCGGTGACGCCCACCTGCGAGCCCACCCAACCGGTGACGTCGTCGGAGGTCAGTCCCATGGGCTCGAGGGCATCGTTGAGCGTCGAGTCGAGTTCGGCCTCGATCTGCTCCTCCCCGCCGAGCGCCGGGAACTTCTCCGTGAGGCGGAACAGGTTGACCTTCTGGCTCGCGGAGGGGTCGAGGTAGACGGCGGCGAACACCTGCGCCGAGGCCGGCACCTTCGTCGCGAGCGCTTCGTCGGCGCCACGAAGCATGAACATCGTGGTGGCGACCGCGGCGCCGGCCACGATCACGATCGCTGCCACGATGATCGCAAGGACCACGCCGGTGCTGCGCTTCTTGCGGGACGACGGCGCCGGATCTCCCGCCGACCAGCTGTCCCCCGCGGTGGTGGGGGTCTGCCCCTCGCCGCCGCCGGAACCACCCGCCTCGGTCGGGGGTGGTGGCGGGGTCGACCCGGACGACGCGGTTCCCGAGGGGGGATCGGCTGGGGTCGTTCCGGGCGGCGGCGGCGGAGCCTCGCCGGCCCCCGGTGCGTCCGGTCGTTGATCGTCCATGTCCGTGTGCCCCCTCCGGCTGGTGCCTACCTCGTGCTGACCCCGGCAGTATCTCGCATCGGCAACGCGATGATGCCCGCGCGCTTCAACCTTCGAGACGCTCGGTCCGGGTGGTGATCTCGGCGAGCCGATCGGGGAGCGGCTCCACCCCCAACCCGGGACCGACCGGGACCGCCATCGTTCCGTCGGGTTCCATCACGAAGGGTTCGGTCACGTCGGCCTCGAAATAGCGAGCGCTCGCCGAGGTGTCCCCGGGGAGTGTGAACCCGGGGAGCGCGGCGAGCGCGAGGTTCGCGGCACGGCCGATGCCGGTCTCGAGCATCCCTCCACACCACACCGGTGCCTCTCGCGCGAGCGCGAGGTCGTGGATACGGCGCGACTCGAGGAGTCCTCCGACCCGTCCCTGCTTGATGTTCACGATGCGACACGCGCCGAGTTCGAGAGCCGCGGCCGCGTCGGCGGCTGAGCGGATCGACTCGTCCAGGCAGATCGGGGTGCGGAGCATCCGCTGGAGGTTCGCGTGCTCGACGATGTCCTCGTGCGACAAGGGCTGCTCGATCATCAGCAGCTCGTACGGCTCGAGGGCGCGCATCGTGTCCGCGTCCTCGATCGTGTAGGCGGCGTTCGCGTCGACCGAGAGCTGGATCTCCGGATGGGCCTCGCGCACCGCCGCGACACGTTCGACGTCCGTGCCGGGCTCGATCTTGAGCTTGATCCTTCGGTAGCCTTCGGCGAGATATCCCCCGACCTGCTCGAGCAGCTCGCCGGTGGTCGGTGTGATGCCGATCGAGACTCCGCAGGGAACGCGGTCGCGCTCCGCCCCGAGGTGCGACGCGAGCGAGCGATCACGCTCTCGCAGCCAGGCGTCGAGCACCGCCATCTCGAGGGCCGCCTTCGCCATCCGATGCCCGCGGACCCAGGCGGTCCGCGCCGCGACGTCCTCGGGCCGCACATCCTCGCCGAGGACGGCCGGGCCGAGGTGGTCGCGCAGCGTCAGCCAGGCATCTTCGTTGAACTCCTCGGAGTAGTCGGGGCGTCTGCCGGCGACGCATTCGCCCCAGCCGACCGCCCCATCGGTCTCGACGCGGACGAGGACGCAGGCCTTGTCGGTCTCGATGCCGAAGCTCGTGCGGAACGGGCGCACCAGGGGCAGCCCGATCAGGCAGAGCTCGATGTCGCGGATCCGGCTCACGTGTGCCCTTCGCTGTCTCGGCTCAGTCCAGGACGTAGGTGGCGTTCGCGGTGAATCCGCGCACGGTGCGGCCCGCGTCCAGGAGCGTTCCGAGCGCCGATCCGACGGTTTCGCGCCATCGGTCGGCGAGCTCTCGGTCGGCTTCGCGCACGGTGCGGTAGTCCTCGGGGATCCGGACGAGCAACGGTCCCGCTCCCACGTCGGCGGGATCCAGAGCGACCACCGGGTGCGGCACGTCGTCCGGGCCCTCGCGATCGACCACGATCGTTCCCTCGTCGGGAAGCGCGCCGGGTTCGGGCTCGCGATCGAGCTCCCAGCGGATCACGAGGCGGTCGCTGCGCTCGCCGCGGTTGAGCTCGTCGTCCATCGCCCCGTAGAAGTTCGGGCGGAACCCATCGGCCAAGGCGCCCAGCTTCGCGAGGTTGAAGTACGCGTTCTTCGTGAGCATCGGGTCGAACGTCCAGCGCGCGACCCCGACCCCGCGGTCGAGCGCGACCGCGCGCTGCGCGAGCTTGAGCGCGAACCCCGTGCCCTTGCCCTGCCACTCCCGATCGACCGCGAGCATGTGCGAGTGCACGTGCAGACCGAGATCGTCGAACCCCGCCCAGTCGAGCACGAACCCGACGATCCGTCCCGACGAGAACGCTCCCCACGGAACGTTCCCGCTCTCCTGCAGCGCCCGGATCACCTCGCGCGGCAGTCCCGCCGTCACACCCCACGTCGAGGTCATCACCTCGAGGATCAGATCCGCGTCCTCCAACGACTCCAACGGCTCAAGCTCGACCCCCGCAGCCGTCGCGGCCCCCTGCGCAACCTCCCAAGCCCCATCCATCAGACCGCGAACTTTAGCGGGTCGCGGGGGTGACCGCTCCGCCGAACGGTCCTCCTCGCCGCGCTTCGCGCGGCTTCGTGCGGGGTGTTCGGCTCCGGGTCACCCTCACGCCCCAGGATGCTGCCCGGGACCGCTACGAACGAAAGAGCCCGCGCCCCTCGGAAGGGGCGCGGGCTCGAACGGTGGGCGTGGAAGGATCTACCCGCCGGACGGCGGTGGAAGCTCCTGCCATTCGCTGTCGTCCAGATCCGATCCGCGACGTCGTTTGAAGAACGCGACGACGCCGGCGATGATCGCGCCGATCACGGCGAGCTTCATCAGGCGCCGGAAGAACCCTTTCTTCTGCTTCACTTCGACTTCTTCGGCCATGGGGAACCCCTTTCCCGGTCGGGCCAGTGGGCCTGGATGGACTTGAACCATCGACCTCTTCCTTATCAGGGAAGCGCTCTAACCGAGCTGAGCTACAGGCCCGAGGTGAGTGGTGCCGGGATGAACCTACACCCCGCCCTGGTCGGAGCGTACCGACGCCCCGGAAAGGGTGTCAATCGGTGCATCGGCCTGCGGAACCGTCTCGGGTGATGCTCGAACCTGCGCCGCAGACCTACCCCCGGGGTCGTGCGTTCAACCGCGCCGGGAACGCTTCTCGCCGAGGGTGACCTCGATGCCTCCGACCACGTCGGAGATCAGGTTGTAGAGGAAGATCACGAACACGTTCACCAGCGACCATAGGACGACGCCGATCAACCCCACGGAGAGCGCGCGCCAGAACAGCCAGTTCCCGTCGACGGCGAATCCCGCCTCGACCACCGACAGGTTCACCGCCAGCTCGACGGCCGCATCGATCGTACCGAGGGCGTCGAGCACGAGGTAGAGCATCGTTCCCGCGAGCAGCACGACGAGCATCACGCACAGGTAGAACAGCAGCGAGAACTTCAGCACCGACCAGGGACCGACCTTGCGCACGACGACGCGGGCCTTGCGCGAGGGCTGTGGCGCGTGGATCGCGGGGCCGGCCACCGCCGGGTGTCCGCCGCCGATCACGGCCGTCGGCGGTGCGGGCTGGGCGGAACCAGGGTCGCTGGACGGCTCGCCGGACCGATCGGCGACGGATCCCGTATCGACCTCGCTGGCCATCGCGTTCCCCTCGTCCGGCGCAGCCTCGTTCGCGTCGGTCGCCCTCGTCGTTCCGTCACTCACTGCCTACACCTCGGATACGCCTTTGTACGCGCAGACAGACGGCCCGGCAAGCAACGGCGGTTCCCTGCCGGGGACCGAACATCGCGGCCAGGCACGATCATGCCTCGGCTCCCGAACGGGGCGGGCCGAACACCAGGTGCATGTGCAGGGGCGTGAGGAACGCGAGCACCGTGACGGTGACCGCCCAGTTCGTGAGGTTCGGCTGGCGGCTCTGCACGAGCAAGGCACCGGTCCCGAGGACCACTCCCGCTCCCGCGTACAGGGCGATCGCGTAGGCCGATGCGATCCGCTGCCGCAGGGCGGCGGCGGTCACCAGCCCGATCCCGGAACCGAGGACGATCAGCGCGATCCCGGCGGCACGATCCATGGCGGCGCGGACTCCCCCTCTCGAACCCGTTCCGACGGGATCATTCCTCGGCGGGCTCGTCGACGCCGGCGACCTGCGCAGCGACCGGCGCCAGCGCTACCACGCTCGCGCCCTCGTCGACACGCATCGTCCGGACACCCTGACTGGAGCGACCGACGCGCCGGATGTCGCCCGCCGGGACGCGGATCACGATGCCGGACGAGGAGATCACGAACATGTCGTGGTCCTTCGTTCCGACGTAGGCGCCGGCGAGCAGGCCGGTCTTCTTCGTGAGCTGGTGGCCGATCACGCCCTTGGTGCCACGGCCCTTCACCGGATACTGCTCGAGCTTCGTGCGCTTGCCGTATCCCTGCTCGGTGACGCTGATCAGCTCGTCGCCCTGGGAGGCGACGGACAGCTCGAGGACCTCGTCGTCCTCCTTGCCCAGGCGCATCCCGATCACGCCGGCGGCCGAGCGGCCCATCGGGCGCACCATCGACTCCTTGAAACGCACGGCCTGTCCGCGGCGGGAGACGAGGATCACCTGGTCGTTCCCGTCGGTGAGCTTGACCTCGATCAGCTCGTCCCCGGGCTTCAGGTTGATCGCGATCAGGCCCGTCCGTGGGGAGTCGTACTCGGGCAGCGGCGTCTTCTTCACGATCCCCTTCTTCGTGGCGAACAGCAGGAACCGGCCGTCCTCGTACTCCTTGAGGTCGATCACCGCGCTGATGCGTTCGTCCCCGCTGATACCGACCCCCGGCAGGTTCGCGGCGTAGAGCCCCCGTGCGGTGCGCGAGACGTCGGGAACGTGGTGCACCTTCACGCGGTAGACGCGGCCCTTGTCGGTGAAGAACAGCAGCCAATGGTGCGTCGTGGTCGTGAAGACGTGACTGACCACGTCTTCTTCCTTGAGGTTCTGCCCGCGTACGCCCTTGCCCCCGCGACCCTGGCGCCGGAACGTGTCGACCGGGAACCGCTTCACGTAGCCGGCGCGGCTGACCGTGATCACGACGTCCTCCTCGGCGATCAGGTCTTCGATCTCGAGGTCTCCTTCGTCGGCCTTGATCGCCGTACGGCGCTTGTCCGCGTACTTGTCCTTGAGGGCCGTGAGCTCGTCCTTGATCACGCCGCGCAGCTTCTTCGGATCCTTCAGCAACGACGCGAGGTACTTGATCCGCTTCAGCAGCTCCGCATGCTCGTTATCGAGCTCCTCGCGCGCGAGCTTGGTCAGCCGGCGCAGCGGCATGTCCAGGATGTGGTTCGCCTGGATCTCGCTCAGCTTGAACTTGGTCATCAGCTTCTTGCGCGCGGCCTCGGCGTCCTGCGACGCGCGGATGATCTTGATCACCTCGTCGAGGTTGTCCAGCGCGATCAGCAGACCCTGGATGATGTGGTCGCGCTCCTCCGCCTTACGCTTCTGGAACTGGGTGCGCCGGGTGACGACCTCGACCTGGTGGTCGATGTAGTAGCCGACCATCTCCGCGAGATTCAGCGTTCGGGGAACGCCGTCCACGAGGGCGAGCATGATCACGCTGAAGTTGTCCTGCAGCTGCGTGTGCTTGTAGAGCTGGTTGAGCACGACGTGCGGGTTCGCGCCACGCTTGAGGTCGATCACCAGGCGCATGCCGGCGCGACCGCTCGAGTGGTCGCGAAGGTCGGCGATCTCCTTCACGCGGCCGGTCCGCACGAGGTCGGCGATCTTCTCGGCCAGTCGCGCCTTGTTCACCTGATAGGGGAGCTCGGTGACGACGATGCGCGACCGTCCCCCGGTCCCCTCTTCGATGCTCGTGACGGCGCGCACCTTGATCGAGCCGCGACCCGTCTCGTACGCATCCTTGAAGCCGTCGCGGCCCATCACGACCGCGCCCGTCGGGAAATCCGGACCCTTCACGAACTTCATGAGGTCCTTCGGCGTGGACTCGGGGTTGTCGATCGTGTGGATCACGGCGTCGATCACTTCGCCGAGGTTGTGCGGCGGGATGTTCGTGGCCATCCCGACAGCGATACCTCCCGAACCGTTGACGAGCAGGTTCGGGAACCGGCTCGGCAGCACCACCGGCTCCTGCTCGTACCCGTCGTAGTTGGGAACGAAGTCGACCGTCTCGGCGTCGATGTCGCGCAGCAGCTCGAGGGCGAGCGGCGCGAGTCGCGCCTCGGTGTAGCGCTGTGCCGCCGGAGGATCCCCGTCGATCGATCCGAAGTTCCCGTGCGGATCCACCAACGGGTACCGCAACGAGAAGTCCTGCGCCATCCGCACCAACGCGTCGTAGATCGCCGTGTCCCCGTGCGGGTGGTACTTCTTCATCACGTCGCCGACCGCCGACGCCGACTTGCGATACGGACGATCCGGCCGCAATCCCCCCTCGAGCATCGACCACAAGATCCGCCGATGCACCGGCTTCAACCCGTCCCGCACATCCGGCAGAGCCCGCCCCACGATGACCGACATCGCATAGTCGAGGTACGACCGCTGGATCTCCTCCTCCAACGCAACAGGCTCAACCCGCCCCACGAACAAGTTCTGCGCCACCGGCTACCGCCCCTTGTCGGCGATCAGGCCGACACGAACGTCGCGGGAACCCGTCTGAGGCGGGTGGTGGGGACCGGAGCCGGACACCCCGCACGAAGTCTCGCGCAGCGAGACGAGGAGGACCGTCCGGCGGAGCGTCCCCACCACCCGCCCACGCTGTCCCCTACACGTCAAGGTTCTGAACATCCTTCGCGTTCTGCTCGATGAACGCCTTCCGAGAAGGGACGTCCTCGCCCATCAGGACGGTGAACAGCTTGTCGGCGGTCGCGGCGTCCTCGAGGGTCACCTGCAGCAGGGTCCGCTTCTCCGGGTCCATCGTCGTGTCCCACAGCTGGCCGGCGTCCATCTCACCGAGCCCCTTGAACCGCTGGGGGTCGGCCTTGAACTTGCCGTTGCCGTTGGCCTTGCGGAACTGCTGCCACTGCTTCTCGGAATAGAAGTAGTGGGGCTTCTTCTCGACGTTCACGAGGTACAGCGGTGGCTGCGCGATGTACATGTAGCCGGCGTCGATCAGCTCGCGCATGTTCCGGAAGAAGAACGTGAGCAACAGCGTGCGGATGTGCGCGCCGTCGACATCGGCGTCGGCCATCAGCACGATGTGGTGGTAGCGCGCCTTCTCGAGGTCGAACTCCTCGGCGATGCCCGTGCCGATCGCGGTGATAAGCGCCTGGATCTCGGCGTTCTCCAGCGTCTTGTGCAGGCGGGCCTTCTCGACGTTGAGGATCTTGCCCCGGATCGGAAGGATCGCTTGTGTCGCGGGGTCGCGCGCCTGCTTCGCGCTGCCGCCGGCCGAGTCGCCCTCGACGATGTAGAGCTCGCATTGCGAGGGATCGTTGAGCGAGCAGTCCGCGAGCTTGCCCGGCAGGCTCCCGGATTCGAGGAACGACTTGCGGCGCGTGAGGTCGCGCGCGTGGCGAGCCGCCAAGCGGGCCTTCGCCGCACTGGCGCTCTTCTGGACGATGCGCTTCGCGTCGCCCGGGTGCTCCTCGAGCCAGGTACCGAAACGCTCGTTGACCGACTTCTCGACGAACGAACGGATGCTGGCGTTGCCGAGCTTCGTCTTCGTCTGACCCTCGAACTGCGGGTCCTTGAGCTTGACGGACACGATCCCGATCAGGCCCTCACGGACGTCCTCGCCGATCAGGTTGTCGTCCTTCTCCTTGAGGAGTCCCTTCGCGCGCGCGTAGCGGTTGATCACGTTCGTCAGGGACTTCTTGAGCCCCTCCTCGTGCATACCGCCCTCGTGCGTGTTGATCGTGTTCGCGAACGAGTACAGCGACTCGGCATAGGCAGAGTTCCACTGCATCGCGATCTCGACCTCGGCATCGGCGGTCTTCTCCTCGAACGCGATCGTGCGGTTGAGGGGATCCTTCCCGGCGCCGAGGTAGGCGACGAAGTCCGAGAGGCCCTTCGTGTAGCGGAACGACTCCTCGACCGTAGGCTTCTCGCGTTCGTCGACCAGGCGCACCTCGATCCCCGCGTTGAGGAACGCGAGCTCGCGGAGCCGCTCGCCGAGCGTCTCGCGCTTGAAGTCGATCTCGTCGAAGATCTCCGGATCGGGCCAGAAGGTGATCGTCGTGCCGTGCTTGGTGCTGGCCGTTCCCTTCTTGAGCTTGCCGGTGCTGCGACCGCGCGCGTACTCCTGGTGCCAGTTGAAGCCGTCGCGCTTGATGTCGGCGGTCATCCGCTCGGACAGCGCGTTCACGACCGAGACGCCGACGCCGTGCAGACCTCCGGAGATCCGGTAGCCACCTCCGCCGAACTTCCCCCCGGCGTTCAGGGTGGTGAGCACGACCTCGACGGCCGGACGGCGATCCTTCGCCTTCGGGATCGGCTTCACGGGGATGCCGCGTCCGTTGTCCTCGACCCTGACGCCGCCGTCCGCGAGCAGCCGCACGATGATCCGGTCGCAGTGCCCGGCCATCGCCTCGTCGATCGCGTTGTCGACGACCTCGTAGACGAGGTGATGGAGGCCGCGGCCGCTGGTGGTGCCGATGTACATCCCCGGCCGCAGCCGTACGTGCTCGACGCCCTCGAGGACGGTGATGTTCTCCGCGTCGTAGCCGGACTTGCCCCCCTTGGCGGCGCGCTTCGCGGTCGTCGCCTTCGCGCGCGGGGGGGTCCCGGTCTTCGCGGGCCGTTTCGCGACGGCCTTGGGGGTGGGCTTCTTCGGGGTCGCCTTCTTGGCCGCTGCAGCCTTCTTCGCAGCGTTTCCACGGGCGGTCGTCGCCGTCGACTTCGCGGGCGTCGCTCTCTTCGCGGTCGTCTTCTTCGTGGCCGACGCCTTCTTCGCGCCGGTCGACTTCCTCGTCGTCGCCAAGGAACCTCCGTCGTGCAGAAACCCGGCCACGCCGGGGGACGGCTCGGTGCCGTTCAGGGGGCCGTGCGGGGCCAGAACTACGTTCTCATCTTATCAACCACAGACCCCTATCGACCGAGGTCAGGGGGGTCGATATACCGTTGGGGAGCAGGGGTTCTCAGCCCTCGGGACGGACCACGATCCGCACCTGACGGACGAGCTCGGAACCGAGGGCCGCATTCGCCTGGAGACGGATCTCCTCGGCCAGGAATCGGGCCTGCGCGCCGAACGGCCCGGTGCTCGCCCGGACCACCAGGACGCCTTCGTCCAGGCTCTCCGGGGCGGTCTGCGACCCGAGTTTGGGACCGACGATCTCCTCCCACCCGGCCGCGAGGCGGCCGACGGCCATGCCGCGCGAGAACAGCGGTTCGCGGAGCAACCCCGCGACGATGTCGCCGATCGGCGTCTCCTTCGAGCTGCGCTCGTCCCTACGCGAGGACCATCCTTTGCTGTGTGGCATCAGGGTTCCTCTCGGGACGGGATTTCGGGTTCGGCGGATCCCATCATGCGGCCGCATCTCGGACGGCGACCCGACCTGACGACACGTCCCACACCGCGATCGTGTTCTTCGGGATGAGCGCGTCGTCGAACACCGAGATCAGCACCTGCCCGCGGCGCTCGAGATGCTCCGCGACCCGGCGCTGCCGCGCAGGATCGAGCGCGGAGAACGGGTCGTCGACGAGCAGCACAGGGGGCTCGCCGATCTCTGCCTCGACGGCTTTCGCCAGCCCGAGTCGCAGGCAGAGTGCGGCGGCCCAGGACTCCCCGTGCGATGCGAACCCCCGGACGGTGAGATCGCGAACCTCGAGATCGAGCTCGTCGCGGTGCGGCCCGACAAGCGTCGTCCGCCGGATGAGCTCGTCCGCCCTCCGCTCCGCGATCCGCGCCCGGAACGCCTCGGTGAGGGAGGCCGCGTCGACCTTCGCTGACGGGTCCCCGGGGACGTTCGGCAGGTAGGTGATCCTGAGCCCGTAGCCGGCGAGCCATCTGTACTCCTCGTCCGCGGTGGGAGCGAGCTTCGCGATCGCCTCGGCGCGCGCGCGCATCAACGCCGTCCCTGCGGTGACGAGCTCCTCGTCCCACACCTCGATCGCGGGCGGCGCACCGGCGCCCTCGTGTTCCTTCAACAAGCGGTTTCGCTGGCGCAGTGCCTTGTCGTACGCAGCGACGAGCGACTCCTTCACCGGGTTCAGCACGCCGAGCGCCTCGTCCATGAAGGCGCGTCGCGCGCCGGGCTCGCCGGCCACGATCCTCAGGTCGTGCGGGCCGAAGAACACCGAACGGATCTGCCTGCGCAGTTCGCGCTTGCGGCGCAGCGGGGATCGGTTCACCTGGAGCCGTGACGCACCTTTCGTGGGGATCTCGACCTCAACGAGCACTCGGCCGTCGCGGGTCTCGACCTCCCCGCGCACGTACGCGGCGCCGGCGCCGCGGCGAACGAGCGGCTCCCCGGCGGTGGAGCGGGGGGACGAGAGAGCGAACAGGTAGTCGATCCCCTCGAGTAGGTTCGTCTTCCCTTCACCGTTCGGGCCCACGACGGTGATCAGACCCGTCGGCAGATCGGTGATCTCGCTGTGCTCGTGGTTTCGGAAGTCGCGGAGCTCGACCCAGAGCAGACGCACGGGGTGGAGCCCCCGGCGCCGCTCAGGCCACCGGCGCGGGGAGCCGCACCGGCATCACCAGGTAGGTGAACGCGTCGTTGTCGCCCCGGACGATGCCCGGTTTGAGGCCGTCGCGGACCTCGACCTTCACCGTCTCTCCCGTCGCGGCGGCGAGGCCGTCGGACAGGTAGTGGGGATTGAAGGCGACGGTGATCTCCTCGCCCTCGTACCGGGCCTCGACGGCCTCGACAGCCTGGCCCACGTCGGGCGAGGACGACGACAGCTTGACGCCGAGCGCGTTGAACTCCATGCGCACGGGGGTCGTGTCGCGGGCGAGCAGTCCCACCCGCTTGACGGCCTCCATCAGCTGCTGGCGAGAGACCTCGAGGCGGCTGTCGTAGGTGTCGGGGAGCAACTGGCGATAGTTCGGGAACTCGCCCTCGATCAGACGGGACGTGAGCATCAGGTCGCCAGCCTTGAACGATACCTGCGCGTCGTCCAGGAGCAGCTCGACCGTGCCCTTCTCGTCGGTCGCGGCCGCCCGCCCAGCCTCGGAGATCGCCCGCTCGGGAACGATCGCTTTCGACTCGCCGGCGCTGGTCGCGACGAGGTCGCGGACGGCGAGGCGGTACGAATCCGTCGCGACGAGCGTGACGCCTTCGCGGGAGATCTCCAGCAGCACACCGGTCAGAACCGGGCGCGCCTCGTCGCGTGACGCCGCGCGCGCCACCTGCCCGACGGCTTCGACGAAGGCGCCGGCCTCGCACGTGACCTTCGTTCCACTCGGCTCCTGCAGCGTCGGGAAGTCCTCGACGGGAAGCAGCCGCAGCGATCCCTCGAACGCCGCGGAACGGATCTGCGCCTGAGCCTGATCGGTCTCGATCTCGACGGGGGCGTCGGACAGGCTCTTGACCGTGTCGGCGAGCAACCGTGCCGGAACGAGCGCCGAGCCGGATGCCGCGACGGTGACCTCGATCGCGAGGCGGGCGGAAACCTCGAGGTCGGTCGTTGTCATCGTCAGCGTGCCGCCGTCGGCCGCATCGAGCAGGACGCCGGTCAGCGCCGGGATCCCGGGCCGTGAGGACACCCCTCGCTGGACGGTCTGCAGCGCCTCGGAGAGCGTGTCTCGATCGCACCGGAACTTCACGTTGTCCACCCCCTGGGCTCGCCCTGCTTCTGTAGTGGTTCTTTCTCTATCAGTAGTAGTAGGGGCTGTGAGGATGTGGAGAACCCCCCTGTTCGTGCAGCGTACCGACGCCGGCTGACATGTGGAGGGGCGGTGAGGATCGGGGTGGGACGTGGCGCGGCGAGCACCAGTCCCCACGAACCCCACCGGTTTCCCCCATGTCGCTCCACGCTCCGCTCCCCTCAGTTCCCGGTGGCCCGGGCCCGGCCACGGATGATCCGGGACAGGTCCTGGACCTGCTTGTAGGTCGTGTCGCGCGCACGCATCTTCTTCTCGACCTGATTGATGCCATACAAGGCGGTCGAGTGGTCCCTGCCGCCGAAGATCTCACCGATCTTCACGAGCGACAGCCCGGTGCACTCGCGGATCAGGTACATCGCGATGTGGCGTGCATTCGTGAGCGGTCGCGAGCGGCTCGGCGAGACGAGGTCGTCGCGCGAGAGCCCGAAGTAGGTGGCGACCTCGTCGAGGATCGTCTCGGGCGCGATCTCCGCCACGGTCTGCGGCAACAGATCCTGCAGTGCGCGTTCGGCGAGCAGCACGTCGATGGCCTGTCCGGTGAGCTCGCTGAACGCGACGACGCGTACGAGCGCGCCCTCGAGCTCGCGGACGCTCTGATCGAACCGGCTGGCGATGAAGTCGAGCACTTCGTCGGGCACGCGGATGTCGTCGCGCTGCGCCTTCAGCTGCAGGATCGCGAGCCGGGTCTCGAGGTCGGGGGGCTGCACGTCGACGCACAAGCCCCAGCGGAACCGGTTCTTGAGCCGTTCCTCCATGCCCGAAAGGTCTTGCGGCGCACGGTCGGAGGCGATCACGATCTGCCGTTCGGCGAGGTGGAGGTGGTTGAAGGTGTGGAAGAACTCGGTCTGGGTCTCCTCGCGTTTGGCGAGGAACTGGATGTCGTCGACGAGCAGCACGTCGACCTCGCGGTAGCGCTGCTGGAACTGATAGCCCTGCCGCTCACGGACAGCCTTGACGAACTCGGTGACGAACGCTTCGGAGGTCACGTACTTCACGCGGAGCCGGTTGTTGAGGCGGTGCATGTGATGACCGATCGCGACCAGCAGGTGGGTCTTGCCCAGTCCGACGCCGCCGTAGATGAACAGTGGGTTGTAGGCCTTCGACGGTGGCGCCTCCGCGACCGCCATCGCGGCCGCGTGGGCGAACCGGTTGCTGGGGCCGGGAACGAAGGCGTCGAAGGTGTAGCCGGGGAACGGGAGTCCCGGAGCGCCGAGACGCTCGACGGGATCGGTCGTGGGCCCGGTCGGCTGCAGCGCAGCGGTTCCGTCGGTGGACGGCGGCGCGGCGGCAGCGACCGCTTGCTCCGCCTCCTCGTCTGCGGTCAGCACGACGCGGATCTGCTCTTGTCCCGTGGCCTCGACGATCGCGCCTTCGATCAGGCGGAGGTGATGGCGGGCGAGCCAGTCACGCACGTAGGCCGAGGGCGCGGCGACCTCGAAGACGCCGTCGTGAAGGCCGACGGCCCGGACGCCGGTGAACCACATCGAGATCGACGTCTCGGTGAGTTCGGAGCGGGCTCGATCGACAACATGGGTCCAGATCGCTTCCGGATCGGATCCACTGTTGACCTGCGAAGATGCGTCGACCATCCCTGATTCCACAGAACCTTTCCACATGTGTGGAAATACCTGAAGGGAAGGGAGCGGGGACCCGGCCCTTCCGGCGCGGCCCCCTCGCGGGGGAAGCGGGCCGGACTATAGCACCGGCGTTTTCCACACCGGAAGCCGAACCCCCCTCGGCGCCTCGGTTTTGACGGTCTTTCTCTTCCGGAGCGACCCCGGTGGCGATCCACGGCGGGTCCCGTCGTCTCGATGCGTCTCGGTGAGCGGCGGTGTGCTGCTTGCGATGTCCCTTTGTCCCGCCGAGACCGGCGACCGTATACTGCCCAGGTGCCGCCCCTTCGGGGATCCGGCCGTCCGTGTCACACCGATCACGCGAGGACTCCGATGTCGAAGCGCACGTTCCAGCCGAACACCCGCCGCCGGGCCAAGAAGCACGGGTTCCGTGCGCGCATGAAGACCCGCGCCGGCCGCGCGATCATCTCCCGGCGTCGCGCCAAGGGCCGCGCCCGCCTCGCCGGCTGACCTCCCGCGGGTGACGCTGTGCGTCCTCGCGAAGTGCGCGCGCTGCTGGAGCGAGGCAGACCACTCCACGCAGCACGGGTGGTAGCCTTCCTCGCACCCGGCTCCGGGGCGGTGGCGTTCATCGCTGGTCGTCGCGTCGGAGGTGCGGTGCAACGGAACCGCGCCCGTCGGGTTCTGAGGGCGGCCTGGCAACAGATCGCTCCGGAGGTTTCCGAGGGACACGACATCGCTTGGGTTGCTAGGCAAGACATCCTGGGCGCCAAGACGCAGGACCTGGTGGGCGAGATGACCGAACTGCTCCGCGGAGCGCGGGTGACGCGCGGGTGAACACGCTGCGTCGTGCTTCGAGGTCCGCCGGCGTCCCTGCGCGCGCGATCCTGGTGGGTGTGATCCACGTTTACCGCCGGACCCTGTCGGGGGTGCTCGGCGGCCAGTGCCGGTTCTTCCCGTCGTGTTCCCACTACGCCGAGCAGGCGATCCGCGAACACGGAGCGGTGCGCGGCTCCCTTCTGGCGGTGTGGAGGATCGCGCGGTGCGGTCCGTTCACCCGAGGCGGCGTCGACCCGGTCCCCCCTGCCGGTCGCGGAGCGCCTTCGTATCACGGTGTGTATGACGGGGTCACCCCTGCGAGTGGGTATGACGCGGTCACACGTGCGCGCTCGAACCGCGGATCGCGCCGGGGTGCCCACGCCCAGCGGAACTCGCGTGAGGGAGCGAAAGCATGATCGGGCTGCTCGCCGAGATCCCGATCGTCTCCCCCGTCTTCCGGACGATCCTCGGTGCGATCGGATGGGTCCTCGCCGAGATCTACGACGTCGTCGGCAACTACGGCGTCGCGATCATCATCCTGACGATCATCGTCCGGCTGATCCTGCTCCCGCTCGGGATCAAGCAGGTGCGCTCGATGCACAACATGCAGTCCCTGCAGCCCAAGATCAAACAGCTCCAACAGAAGTACAAGGGGAACAAGCAACGCCAGCAGGAAGAGATCATGAAGCTGTATCGGGAGAGCGGCGTCAATCCGCTGTCCGGGTGCTGGCCGGTGTTGCTTCAGTTCCCGATCCTGATCGCGATGTACGCGGTGTTGCGGCCCCCCACGTACGAGATCCCCCCGGACGGCGGGGAGCCGGTCCCCGTGATCGACGGAGAGATCCACATCCCCGAGGACAGCGAGCTGTATCAGGTGACCGTGGTCGACCACGAGGGGACCGAGTTCCTGTTCATGAACATGCAGTGCAACGCGCTGCAGGCGGGATCCGGGGACGTCCAGCTGAAGACGACCGACGACAAGGACACGGGACTCACGATCGACTGCGGCGAGGGGGTCCTCGCGAAGGCTCCCTACTTCCTGCTGCTTCTGCTGATGATCGGCAGCACCTTCTACCAGCAGAGGCAGATGCAGCGGGCGGCTCCGCCCGGCGCGACGAACTCCCAGCAACAGGCGCTGCTCAAGCTCATGCCGATCCTGTTCGGGGTCTTCGGTATCGGCTTCCCGTCCGGTCTGGTGCTGTACTGGACCACCTCGAACCTGTGGCAGATGGGGCAGCAAGCCGCGATGTTGCGGCTGGGCCACATCGGTCCGGCCGCGCAGGCCGCTCCCCCCAAGAAGCCCAAGGACGGCGCCCGGAAAGGCATCATGGGCCGGATGATGGACTCCGTCGACCAGCAGCGCCAGCGGGGCGAGGCGCCGGAGAAGGGTCCCGGATCGGGATCGTCCCCATCCAAGAAGGCGCAGTCCTCGGGATCATCGACCAACAACAAGAAGAAGCCCGGCGCGTCCGGCGGCACGAAGGGCTCCGGATCCTCCGGGGCCAAGAAGCCGTCCGGACAGAAACCGGGAACCGGAGGCAGTGGTGGCGGAAGTCGAAAGAAGCGCCCAAAGCGTTGAGGAGGCTCTCGGGGCCGCTCTGGCGGCACTCGGGGCGACGGAACAGGAAGTGGACGTAGAGATCGTCCAGGAGCCGAAGGCCGGCGGGCTGCTTCGCCGTGGTGGCCAGGAGGCGGTCGTCCGGGTGCGCCGTCGCCGCGATCCGAACGCGCCCACGCAGGAGGAGCTCGAGGAGCAGGCGGAGATCGCGGCCGACTTCCTCGATGAGCTCCTCGAGAGGATGGGCATCGAATGCGTCGTTGAGCCGAACTTCGAGGACGGGACGATGTATGTCGACATCCTCGGAGACAGCCCCGACGACGAGGAGATGGCCATCCTGATCGGGCGGCACGGTCAGACCCTGGAGTCGCTCCAGGAGCTGACCCGGGTGGTCGTCGGCCGCCAGAGCGAGGGTCGCTGCCGCGTGATGGTGGACGTCGAGGACTATCGCAAGCGACACCGCGACCGCCTGGAGTCCCGGGCCAGGGATCTCTCGAAGCAGGTGATCAGTTCCGGCAAGGAGCGGGAGCTCGAAGCGATGAACGCCTACGATCGGAAGATCGTGCACGACGTCGTGGCCGGGTTCGACGGGCTCCAGAGCTCCAGCCGCGGCGAGGACCCGGAACGCCGTGTCGTCATCAGCCGCTCCTCCTGAGTCCCGAGCTGAGTCCCGAGCCTACCCCTCGACCTCTCCCAGGACCGCCGCACGTTGGCCGCCGACGGTTGGGGGGCTCCGTTTTCTCGGCCCGCCGGGGAGCGTATCGCTCAGCCTCATGTTTCACGTGAAACATGGGCCACAGGTGTCCCCTCGTCTCGGGTGTGACCGTCGAGGGAACCCCTGTGATCGTCCGCGCACTCCCGGGCGGCGCCGAGGAGGCCGCTCGTCGTGGCCGCCCGGTCCCGGGCCCGGTACCGTTCGATCCGATGACCGGGGTGCAGGAACTCGCGGACCGTGTCGAGAGGATCCTCGGACGGGGACTCCCCGATCCGGCCCTCCGGAAGCTTCTGGCGTTGGAGCGGCTCCTGGCCGACCGCGGCGTCGCGCTCGGCCTGATCTCGGAACGCGACCGCCCCAGGATCCTCGAACGGCACATCCTGGATTCCCTTCGAGCGGCCGGCGCCGCCGAGACAGGTGATCGGCTCGCCTACGACCTCGGGAGCGGAGGCGGGATTCCCGGCCTTCCCCTCGCCATCGCCGTGCCGGAGCTGTCGATCACCTGCGTCGAAGCGCGGCGGAACCGGGTGGCGTTCATCGAGCTCGCGATCGACGATCTCGAGCTGCGGAACGCCCGCGCCCGTCCGGGAAGGATCGAGGACCTGGCACAGCGTGTGGACCTGTGCTTCGCAAGGGCGTTGAAGTCGGCCGCAGAAAGCTGGCGCCTGGCGCAGCCACTCCTGCGTCCCGGGGGACGCCTTGTCTACTTCGGAGGCAAGGGGTTCGGCGGTCCGGACCAGCTCTCTCCGGAGCTGAGGGACGGCCCCGGAACCCCCCAGGTGCGCGTCGTGGAGCCCTCCGGCCTTGAAAGCGCCGGTCCTCTCGTTATCATGGGTCGGCCGTGACGAAGCGTGACCCCCGCGATCGCGCTGCTTCCGGAGACTCTCCCGGCGCCCCCGCGTCCGAGGTCTCTCCTGGTTCCAGCTCGAAGCAGAAGCAGCCGAAGCGAACGAAGAAGTCTTCTTCCCGTTCGTCCCCAGCGACCGATACCGGTTCCCGCGTCATCGCGATCGCGAATCAGAAGGGCGGGGTCGGTAAGTCCACGACGGCCGTGAGCCTCGGTGCCGCCCTCGCCGAGCTCGGGCAACGGGTTCTCGTGATCGATCTGGATCCCCAGGGGAACGCGTCCACGGGACTGGGCATCAAGCACGAGTCTCGCGACGTCACCGTCTACGACGTTCTGGCGACCGAGGCGCCGATCACCGAGGCGATCATCCAAACCCCCACCGAGGGCCTCGCGGCGATCCCCTCCACGATCGATCTCGCCGGGGCGGAGATCGAACTGGTGAGCCAGTTCTCCCGGGAGCTCCGCCTGCGGAAGGCGATCGAGCCGCTCAAGGAGGACTCCTACGACTTCATCTTCCTGGACTGTCCGCCCTCGCTCGGACTCCTGACGGTGAATGCCCTCGCCGCGGCACAGGAGCTGATCGTCCCGATCCAGTGCGAGTACTACGCCCTGGAGGGGCTGGGCCAGCTGCTCCACAACGTGCGGCTGGTCCAGCAGAACATCAACATGGGACTGCGCCTCACCGGCATCGTCATGACGATGTTCGATTCTCGGACCAAGCTCTCGGAGCAGGTGGTCGACGAGGTCAGGCGGTACTTCGGGGACCGGGTGTATGACGTCATCATCCCGCGGACGGTCCGGCTGTCGGAGGCCCCCGGCTTCGGTCAGCCGATCACGACCTACGACCCCAAGAGCAAGGGAGCCGAGACGTACCGGCTGCTCGCCAAGGAGGTACTGGAGAAGCCCCTCCCCGAGGGAGAGGCGATGCCACAGATGGAGGATCTGCCCAAGGTGATCCTCCCTGTCGAGGGGGAGTCGGCGCGTTCCACCCAGCCCACCTCGTCCCCGGACGACGAGGACGAGGAGCCTGAGCCGGAGGGCTCCCAGGCCGTCTCCGAGCCCGCCGATCCCGCGAGAACCGCCTCCGGACCCGAGACTGCCGACCGCGGGTCGACGTCCGTAGCGGCGGATGCCGAGCGCCCCGCTGCTGGCATAGGAGACGCGGCGACCGAGGGATCGACGCAGGCCACGACTACACCCGAGGTCGCCTCACCCCCCGCCAAGCGTTCCGAGACGGGATCGCCGTCTGCGTCGTACGACGCTGTCACACGGGAGGCACCTCGGGAGGACCCCCCACCGCGTCGGGCACCCTCGGGTCGTGAGCAGGCCACCGGGTCGCAGACCCCTGTCGAGCAGGACTCCAAGGAGCAAGGAGCGTCCCCCCCACAGGGCCCCGCGCAGCGGCGCCCCGCAACCGTGGGAGCATCCACGTCGGGCGAACGGAACGACCCGTCCGGGCCACGAGGTCGGAGGGTCGTGGTGATCGATGAGCGGGCCGAAGAGGCGGCCGTGCTCAGTGGGCAGGAGCGGCCGGTTCGCACCGACGACGTCGATCCGGGCGCCGCCGCCGATATCGGTGAGCGGTTGCCCCAGGAACCCGCGAGGAAGAAGAAGCGCTGGTGGCAGCTCGGCAAAGGGGGAGAGGCATGAAGAAGGGTGGACTCGGCCGCGGCCTGGGCGCGCTGATCCCGGGGGCGGTCGAGGAGGGCGCCGGCCTGGTGGAGATCCCCGTGACGGCGGTCGCTCCTAACCCCAAGCAGCCGCGCACGAACTTCGACGACGAGACGCTTCGCTCGCTCTCGGCCTCGATCAAGGAGGTCGGCATCCTGCAGCCGATCGTCGTCCGCAAGTCGGCCTCGGGCTATGAGCTCGTCGCCGGCGAGCGGCGGTTGCGCGCAGCCAAGCTCGCCGGCTTGGCCACGATCGCCGCCGTCGTGCGCGACGTCGAGGATTCGGAAACGCTGCGCGAGGCGCTGATCGAGAACATCCATCGCGAGGACCTCGGTCCCGTCGAACTCGCGGAGGCGTTCCGCGAGCTGCTCGAGGAACTCGGCCTCAAGCAGGAGACCCTCGCCGACCGGCTCGGCGTCTCCCGCTCGCACATCGCGAACACGATCCGCCTGTTGCAGCTCCCCAAAGAGTGTCAGCAGCTGCTCGCGGACGGAAAGATCCAAGCGGGTCACGGTCGCGCCCTGCTCTCGCTGAACGAAGGATCGGCGCAGAACGACCTTGCGCTGCGGATCGCCGCCGAGGACCTCTCGGTTCGTGAGACCGAGGAACTCGTTCGCCGCTACATCGATCGACCGAAGCCGGAGGCAACACCGAAAGCCTCTGCTGCACAGGCTGAACCGTCCAACGCGGGCCTGGGCGAGGTGGAAGAGATCCTTTCGGAACAACTGGCCACCAGGGTGCAGATCCAGATGAACAAGAAACGTGGACGCATCGTCGTGGAGTTCGGCTCCGCCGACGACCTGGAACGCATCGTGTCCGAGATCGTCGGGTCCGGACCGGGCATGATGCCCGACTGAGCGACCGAGCAACCGAGCGACCGAGCGACCGAGACCGAGCTGCGATCGCCCCTGAGGATCGGGTTCAAACGCGCGCGAGGGCCGCACGAACGACCCGGTCGCAGAGATCTCCGAGGGAGAGCCCCGCAGCCTTCGCGGCCATCGGGAGCAGGCTCGTCTCGGTCATGCCGGGGGACACGTTGACCTCGAGTACCCAGGGGATCGCGTCACGGTCGACGATCACGTCGACCCGACTCACGTCTCGCAGACCGAGAACCTCGAACGACCGCACGGCCTCGGACGCAACCTCCCCGGCGATCTCGGGAGCCAGCCGTGCGGGGGCGTGGTACTCGGTGGCACCCGCCGTGTACCGCGCTGCGTAGTCGTACACACCCGACTTCGGCTCGATCTCGACGAGCGGAAGGACCTCGGGCTCGTCGCCGATCAGGCCGGCGGCGATCTCGGTCCCCACGATCTTGCGCTCGACGATGACCGCCTCCGCGTACGACAGCGCCGCCATGATCGCGGCCGCCAGATCGGCCTCGCGCTCGACGAATCCGACTCCGAACGCGGATCCCGAGCGGGAGGGCTTCACGACTGCGGGCGTGCCCACCGTCTCGGCGATGCGCGCGAGGGCTGCGCCCGCCCCCAGATCGCGCAGGGCGGCGGCCTCGATCGTGGCCCACGCAGGCGTGCGGACCCCGGCCGCGGCAAGGGCGTCCTTCGCGAGCACCTTGTCGAACGCGATCTCGCACGCGGATCCGGGCGTCCCCGTGTACGGGAGGCCGAGGAGGTCGAGCAGACGCTGGACGGTTCCGTCCTCGCCCTCCTTGCCGTGCAGGGCCAGGTAGCATGCGTCGAAGCCGCCCTCCGACAGCGATTCGACCAAGGGAACGTCGGCCGGATCCAGTATGACGGTGTCATATCCACGCTCGCCCAGCGCCCCGGCCACCCGATGGCCCGACCGCAGGGAGACCTCGCGTTCGGTGGACCGTCCTCCGGCCAAGACCGCGATCCGCCCGGATACGGCCGCGCTCATGGGTGCAGCGATCGATACAGGTCCTCCTCGTCCGTGAGCAGGGCGGCCAATCGCTTCACCCCCTCGACGATCTGCTCCTCGGGCGGATAGCAGAACGCGAGTCGCATCTGCCGGCGTCCGCGACCGTCGGGATAGAACCCGGTTCCCGGCACGTACGCGACGCGTCGTTCGACCGCGGCCGCGAGCAACTGCTGGGTGTCGAAGTACTCGGGCAGGGTCACCCACGAGAAGAAGCCACCGGCCGGGCGGGTCCACGTGGCGTCCTCGGGGAAGAACTCCTCGAGCGCGCCGATCAACACGTCCCGCCGGGAGCGGTAGATGTCGATCAGGGTCTGGACGGAGGAGCGCCATCGATCCTCGTCCGAGAGCCAGCGCGCGCACACGAGCTGGGTGAACGAGGAGTGACACAGATCGGCGGCCTCCTTGGCAAGTACGAGGCGTTGCGGCACATGTGATTCGGCCAGCGCCCAGCCGATCCGCATGCCCGCCGAGAACACCTTCGAGACCGTGCCGAGGTAGATCACGTTGTGCGGATCTAGCGAACGGAGCGTCGGCAGCGGATCGCCCTCGAACCGGAGCATGCCGTAGGGGTTGTCCTCGACGATCGGAACACCGGCCTCCCGGCACAGCGCGACGAGCCGCTCGCGGCGAGGCCCGGACATCGTCACCCCCGCCGGGTTGTGGAAGCTGGGGACCGTGTAGACGAACTTGGGCCGGGCTCCGTGGACGAGCAGATCCTCGAGCTGGTCGACGATCATCCCGTCGTCGTCGAGGTCGACCTGGAGGTAGCGCGGTTCGTACGCGCTGAATGCCGACAGCGCGCCGACGTAGGCCGGTGCCTCGACGACGATCTCGTCACCCGGGTCGACGAAGATCTTCGCGACGAGATCGAGCGCCTGTTGCGCTCCCGTCGTCACCACGAGATCTTCGGGGTCGGATTCCACTCCCTCGACAGCCATCAGACCGACGAGCCTTTCGCGGAGCTCGAGCAGCCCCTGCCCCCCGCAGTACTGGAGCGCCTCGGCGCCCCGCTCGCGGAGCACCTCGGCCACCACTCGCTGCACCTCGTCGGCAGGCAGCGCCTGGACGAACGGCATCCCTCCCGCGAGGGAGACGACCTCGGGGCGAGATGCGACCGCGAACAGCGCCCGCACCTCGGACTCGGACATCCCCGCCGTGCGAGCGGCGTAGCGGTCGACGAAGGGATCGATCGAGAACTCGGCCATGGGGGGTCCCATGCTAACAACGCCGCTGGTCGCGACCTCCGAGCCCGTCCCGGGGCGACCCCGGCAGGAGGGCGGCTCGAGCCCGACCTATGATGCCCGGCATGCAGTCACCGGCGAACCCTTCCGAGCTCCGGCGCGCCGTCAGGGCCGCGGCCCTCGGGGCCCTCCTCGGATCGGTGCTGGCGCTGCTCGCTCGGAGGCGTCGGGCGGCGTAGTGGGCAGGCGCATCGTCGATGTCGACCTGGAGAACTTCGCTCGGGTCCCGCGGGACTGCCGGCAGACCGTCTTCTGGGAACTCGACCATGACGACCGTGCCGTGAACGCTCGGTTCCAGAAAGAGGAGTGGTTCTCCTCGACGCTGCTCGAGTGGGGTCCCTGCGGGAAGCTCCTGCTCGACCCGGCCGTCCCCGACCCGGCCGTCCCCGACCCGGCCGTCCCCGACCCGGCCG